>DATFRO010000031.1:0-43757 GCA_035263105.1 Steroidobacteraceae bacterium
CCTGCGCTCGGCGACCACCAACGGCGCGCAGGCATTGCACCTCGAGAAGGACGTCGGCGCCGTCGAAGCCGGTCGCCTGGCGGACCTGGTGATCCTCGATGCGGATCCGCTCGCCGACGTCGGCAACCTGAGCCACGCCTATCGCGTGATCAGAAATGGGGTCGCCTACGATCCGCGGCAGCTGATCGACTCGATTCGCTAGCGGCACGTCCCCGCGCGTGCGTCTTCAACGGCATGCGTCGGTCAGCACGCGTGGCCGAAAATGACGGGTGGATGACCTTCCGGACATCGGCGCGCGTGGGATACTTCCCGCATGCCACGCCGCAAACCGCCGACGACGCCGAAGCAAGCGCGAACGCATCGCGTCGTCATGCTCGCCTACCCGGACGCGCAGATCCTCGACATCACGGGTCCGCTCGAAGTCTTCGCACGCACCGCGCGTTGGCTGAGAGATCATCGCGCGCAACGCGTGCCGGCCTATGAAGTCGAGCTCGTAGCACCCACAGCCGGCGAATTCGCGACCTCGGGAGGACTCAAGCTCGTCGCAGAGCGCGCGTTCCGCGACGCCGAGCGTATCGACACACTTCTGCTCGCGGGTGGCATCGGCTACGAAGCCGTGACACGCAACGCCGAAGTGATCCGCTGGATTCAACGCAAGGCCCGCACGGTGGAGCGGATCGGATCGATCTGCACCGGCGCGTTCGTGCTGGCCGCGAGCGGCCTCCTCGATCACAAATCCGCGACGACGCACTGGGCCTACTGCGATCGTCTCGCCCACACGGTGCCGGGGTGCGAGGTCAATGCCGACGCGCTCTACGTGCGCAACGGCAATGTCTACACCTCCGCCGGAGTGACGGCCGGCATGGACATGGCGCTCGCGATGGTCGAGGAGGATTGGGGCAAGGCGACAGCGCTCGCTGTGGCGCAGGAACTCGTCATGTTCCTCAAGCGTCCCGGCGGTCAATCCCAGTTCAGCCGATACCTGCAGGCGCAGCAGCGCGAGGATCGTTTCGGCAAGCTCCAGCTCTGGGTGCTGGAACACCTGGACGCGGACCTCTCGGTCGAGAAGCTCGCGCAGGCCTCGGGCTTGAGCCTGCGTCACTTCTCGCGCTTGTTCCGCCACTCGGTCGGCGTTTCACCCGCGGCCTTCGTGCAGCGCGTGCGCGTGGAAGAGGCGCGGCGCTGCATCGAGGACGGCGCCGCCCGGCTCAAGGGCGTCGCGCGACGCTGCGGCTTTGCGGATGAGCAGTCGCTGCGTCGCGCCTTCCGCCGCGCGCTCGGCGTCACGCCGGCCGAGTACAAGACTCGCTTCGCGAGCTGAACCGCCCGTTACAACCCCGCAGCGGTACCAGTCATCTAAACTCCCGCCATCGACTTGCGGGAGGCAGACATGAACGCGGTGCACATCCAGCGAGCGCGAGACCGGATCGTCGCAGGTCTCGCGGTGTTCGGCGTGTTGCTGATTTCGGCCACGGCGACTGCGGAAACCCAGCGCGCACTGCCGCAGACGTCCGCGGAAATCGACGCTCTCGCCCTGCGCGTCGCCGGATCCGGCGGCGCTATCGAGCGCGCACAGCGACTCGTCGAGTGGACCAACGCAACGCTGGACTGGACCGAGACCGACTACCAGCAACGCACGCCCGAGCAGATCATTCAGCGCGGCGGCGGCAACTGCGCGGAACTTTCCAGCGTGCTCGAGCGGCTGTTGCGTCCGGCGCGAATCGAGTATCGCTGGGTCGCGGAAATCAATGTGCAGCCCGATTCACCCGAGCGCCAGGCACGGGCTGCCGAGCGAGTGACTGAACGCGGGTTTGGATACTCAGTGTTCGGCGAGCACCACAACGATCACCGCTGGCTCGAGATCCACGACGAGCGCACAGGCGAGTGGGTGCCCGCCGATCCGTCGCTCGGCATCATCGGCACTGATCGCTGGCTCGCGACGCGCATGGCGCTTGCCACGCGCACGCCGCCGGTCGTGCCCGCTGCAGCGGAAATACTCAAGGAGATGATCGTGCCGATCACCGTGCTCGTCCCGGCAACGAAGGAGCACGCCGCCATCGATCGCTCGCAGCACTACCTGATCGACGAGTTTGGAAACTCTGCCGGCGGTCGCGTCAAGCAGCTGCCGAGCTGGCCGGGATGGGTGAACGGCATCCACGAGTTCGCGCCACTCGCGGCGGGGGCGTTCGCCGGCAAGCTGAACCTGCATGAACACACCGACCTCATCGAGCGACTGGAACGAATCTATTCGCAGCTGCAGCGCGAATATGACAACGCGAACACCAATGCTCGCGTCGACGTGGCTCGCTAGGAATCGCGCGGTGCCCCTGCGGCCGAAGTCGCCGGGTCTTGTGTCAACCCACTGACAGAGTGCCAGGACACTACCTTGCTACCTTGCCAGCCAGTTGCAGATCGCAGCGGGCACAGGGAGGCAGGAGATGTACGACGCTATTGTGATTGGAGCACGCTGCGGCGGCGCTCCTACGGCAATGCTGCTGGCGCGCAAGGGATACAAGGTTCTGCTGCTCGATTCAGCACGATTCCCCAGCGATATTCCCAACGGCCATTTCATTCATCGCCAGGGTCCCCGACTGCTGCAGCAGTGGGGCCTGCTCGATCGCATCGTGGCGAGCGGCTGCCCGGCGACCACGACACTCTCGATGCAGATCGACGGCATCACGCTCGTCGGCCGCGATCTCGCTGTCGACGGCGTTGCCTATGGCTATGGGCCGAGGCGCCGGGTGCTGGACGCGCTGCTCGTGGAAGCGGCCGTCGAAGCCGGCGTCGAGTTTCGCCCGGGCGTTACCGTCGATGGCTACCTGGTGGAGAACGACGCGATAGTCGGGATCCGCGGTCGCCAGCGGGACGGCGCTCACATCACAGAGCACGCGAGAATCACGATCGGCGCCGACGGCCGAAACTCGTCACTCGCCCGCTTCGTGAAGGCGCAGAGCTACGAGGCGACGCCCACCGCAGCGATCTGGTCCTTCAGCTATTGGAGCGGCGTCGCAACGGATGCCCTCGAGGGCTACATCCTCGCGCGCGATGCGATCTTCGTCTTCCCGACCAACGACGGCCTCACTGCGATCTTTGTCGGTTCGCCGCCTGATGAGCTCGCCCCGATTCGCGCGGACGCGGACGGCCATCGCATGCGCATCCTCGACTCGGTGCCTGCGGTTGGAGAGCGGGTGCGGGCCGGCAAGCGCGAAGAACGCTGGTACGGCGCCGCGGATCTGCCGAACTTCTATCGCAAGCCCTACGGCCAGGGATGGGCGCTGGTGGGAGATGCCGGGCTGCACAAGGATCCGATACTCGCGCTCGGCATCTGCGATGCGCTACGCGACGTCGATCTGCTCACGCATGCGCTCGACGAGGGGTTCAGCGGACGCCAGCCGATGGGGCAGGCGCTGCAGGAGTATGAACAGCGGCGCAACGAAGCGTCGCGCGAGGACTTCGCGGAAAACCTGCGGTTCGCACGCTTCGAGCCGCTACCCCCGGAGCTCATCGCATTGCGCGCCGCCATCCGCGGCAATCAGCATGCGATCAATGAGATGTACCGGGCGCGCGAAGGCATGATTGCGCGCGAAGCATTCTTCAACCCGGAAAACCTGCAGAAACTGATCGGCGCCGCGCCACCGACGCGAGTTCCGGCGACCGAGCAGCGCGCGCTCTTCGGAAGCTGAGCCAGCATCGCTCAGTCTTTATAGGCACGCTTAAACGCTCCGGGCGCGGCGGAACTCTATACTCCTGCCGACCCCTGCAGGAGGAAGCATGCGTGTTCCAGTGGGATGGTTCCGGTCGGGCTCGCTGGCGCCGGTGATATTCCTGTGCGCGCTGCCGGGCGCGCACGCAACAGCAGAGCCTGCCTATCGCATCGATCTCGAGCGTCACTTCTTCGTCAGTCCCGCCGCGGAGCAAGAAGGACGCCAGGCACTGCAACAACTCTACACGCGACTCGAGGCGCTCAAGGGCAATGTCGGCGCCACCGCGGGAAACCTGCTCTCTGCGCTGCGGCTGCAGGATGAGATTCTCATTGAGGTGAATCGGCACGCGAACTACCTCTACCTGCGCGCCTCGATCGACGAGCGTGACGAAGCCTCAGCCCAGGGCGAATCGGACCTGTTCGCAGAGCTCTCCAGTCGGACCGCGTTTCTCCATGCCGAGATCCGCGCCGTCACAGCGCTTGCGCTGAGCGCATACATCGCGACGGAGCCGGCGCTCTCACCCTATCGACACGCCATCGAGGAGGATCAGCGCAACGTCGCGCACTCGGTGCCGCTCCCCGAAGAAGAACTCCTGGGCGAGCTCGGCCCACTGACGTCCGAGTGGCAGGGAACGCTTTACGGCCGGCTCCTGTCGCGGACTGACTTTGGCAAGGTCGACGCGCCCGAGGGCGCGCTCGATCTGCGGCGACAGCGCTCCGTCATTGCCGCACACGCGGATCCCCGGGTCCGCGAGGCAGGTTTCAGGCAGCGCTACGCCGCGCTGGCCCAGCAACGTGACCTGTTCGCCTTCACGCTCACTCAGCTCGCGAGGTCGCGGAACCGCCTCGCAGCGCTCCATCATTTCGATGACGCGCCCAGCGAAGCGTACTTCGCGAGCTCCCTCACCAGGCAACGTGTGACCGGACTGCTCGAGGCCCTCGCCGCACAGGCCGAGGTCTACAAGGGCTACCAACGGCAGCGGGCTGAGGAAATTCGCGCACACGCCGGCCTGCAACAGATCAACGTGTGGGATGACGCGCTCGTTCCGGGCCCCGCGATGAGTCCGCACTACTCCGTTGCGCAAGCGGCGGCCACCATTCATGCGGCTGTCGAACCCCTCGGCGCGCGCTTTGCCGATGAGATGAGCGCGCTGCTCGATCCGCGTAACGGCCGGATGGACCTCGGTCCCGGCGAGCACCGCGCGCGTCGTTTCTTTTCGAGCGGCTTCATTGGAACCGACAGCGTGTTCTATGCCGAGCGCTTCGCCGGCGAGTACAACGACATGCGTGTGCTCGCTCACGAGGGCACGCATGCCGTGCACCGCCAGCTCATGAAGCTGAATCACGTCCTGCCGGTGTACGCGGAAGGGCCGCACTTCCTGTTCGAGTCGTTCGCGAGTTTCAGCGAACTGTTGCTTGCTGATTCACTCTATGCGCGCGCGAAGGATCCAGCGCTCAAGCGCTTCTTCCTCGACCAGTTCCTGCAGGGCAAGGGCACGGTGATGTTCGTGGCCGGCGCCGAGGCCGCGCTCGAGCAGGCCGTCTATGAGCGCGTCGCGAAGGGCGAAGCGACGGACGCGGACGCGCTGGACGAGTTGGCGCGCGTGACTCTTGCGCGCTATTCGATCTGGCCCGAGATCAATCCCGAGATGAAGCAGAGCTGGATGACCATCCGGCTGATGTTCGAGGACCCCTTCTACGACCTGAACTACGTCTATGCCGGGCTGCTCGCGCTGGCTTACCTGGACCTCTACCAGGAGAATCCACGCCGGTTCGGGCCGCGCTACGTCGCGCTCCTCGAGCATGGGTTCGATGCAGCACCGGACGAGCTTCTGTCCAGATACCTCGGAATCGAGCTGGATGAGACGCAGCTCACGGCTCACGCGATCGCGGCACTGAAAAAGAGAATCGCGCTGCGGGCCAGTCTCAAGTAGCTGGAGCGGGTGAAGGGAATCGAACCCTCGTCACTTGGTTGGGAACCAAGAGCTCTACCATTGAGCTACACCCGCGCGGGCAGTGATTCTACGAGCGCGCGAGGCGCGCAGGCAACGCCCGAATCGAACGCACGCCAACACGCGGTATGGCGCTGCAGTGCCGGCTCGCAATCAGCGTTGGCCGCCGATCTCCTTCAGCAGCACGTAGTAGTACGTCAGCCCGTTGTAGAAGGCGTTGACCGGCAGGCGCTCGTTCAGGCCGTGCGAAAAGATATCGCTGTCCTTGATGAAGGCAGAAGAGACACCGAACGTCGGGATGCCCCCGTTGCTGAAGATGGCCCCGTCGGTCGCGTACGGAGCCATCTCCGGCACGATCGGGGTGCCGGGATACACGCTGTGCACCGCCTTCGTGACTGCCGCGATCACGTCCTTGCGCAGGGGTGAGGGCTTGGCGATGGCCGGAATGCCGAGCGCGCTCACCTCGACCTTGTCGCCCACCAGCTTTTGCAGCGTGCTTTTCACCTCATCGACGCTCATGCCCGGGAACACGCGGCAATTGATCCTCGCGGTCGCGGTCTGTGGCAACGCATTGTTGGCGTGGCCGCCCTTGAGCATCGTAGCAATGCACGTGGTGCGGGTGCGGCCGACGTCCTGCGGACTGTTCCAAAGGATATCGGCGGCGGTGCTGTCGTGCGGATTCGCGGCGAATCGCGCCATCGCCTGGCCGAGCTCGCCGGGCGTTGCCGGCGCGGAGGCCTTGAAACCGCCGATGGTCCAGTCGTTCCACATGACCGGAAAGCGATAGGCCTGCACCGCCTTGAGCGCGTCCGCGAGCTCGTAGATCGCGTTGTCGTTGCGCGGACGCGAGCTGTGTCCGCCGGGGTTGTGGACCGTGAGCTCGAAGGTGACCGAGGCCTTCTCCGCCCCCTGCATCGTGAACAGCTGTGGCGCGCCGGTCTTTTCGTCGAACGTGCCGCCGCCGCCATCGCCGTTGAGCGCGTACTCGGCATCGATGAGGTCGCGGTGGCGATCCACGAGGTCCTGGGCGGTGGCCTGCTCGGTCTCCTCGTCTCCGGTGAAGACGATGACCAGGTCGCGCGCCGGCACGAAATGCTCGGCTTTGAGGCGCAGGAAGGTCTCGGTCAACAGTGCGACTTCTTCCTTGATGTCGTAGGTACCGCGTCCGTAGAAGTAGCCGTTCTCCTCGATCAGCGTATACGGATCGCGCTGCCAGTCTTCGCGGTTCGCCGTGACCACGTCCATGTGAGCGAGCAACAGGATCGGCTTGCCACCCTTGCCGCCGCCGCGATAACGCACGACCAGCGAGGCCGTCTCGCCGACCGGCAGGACGTGAATGTCCTCGTCCGCGAATCCGCCCGCGCGAAACTTCGCGGCGAGATACTCGGCCATCACCGGGACCTGGTGCAGGCCTTCTGAGGTTTTGAACGCGATGATCGAGCGAAAGATGTCGAGCGCCTGCGCGCGCACCGGCGCCGGTGCATCGGCATGCGCGCCACCGGCTGCGACCAGGGTGGCCGCAATCAACGAGAGAAGTTTTCGCATTGTGAGTTGGTCCCGGATCTACGGAAGTGTCAGCGGATGACGCGCGCGCCCTTGCCTTTCATGACGGCCTCGACCTCCTTGGCATTCACCATGGATGTATCGCCGGGTGTCGTCATCGCGAGTGCGCCGTGTGCGGCACCGTATTCTACGGCGACCTGCGGCCCCTTTCCTTCCATGAAGCCGTAGGCGAGGCCCGATGCGAAACCGTCGCCGCCGCCGACGCGATCGTAGATCTCGAGGTTCTCGCGCATCACCGACTGGTAGAACTGGCCGCCTGCGTACAGGATCGCCGACCAGTCGTTGAAGGTCGCCGTCTTCGCGTTGCGCAGCGTGGTCGCGGCGACCTTGAAGTTGGGGAACTGCTTGACCGCGGTCTGGATCATCTTCTTGAAGTTCGCGGGGTCGATGGCCGAGATGTGCTCATCGAGCCCTTCGACCTCGAAGCCGAGACACGCGGTGAAGTCTTCCTCGTTACCGATCATCACGTCGACGTATTTCGCGATGTTGCGGTTGACCCGTTGCGCGCCTTCCTTGCCGCCCTGGCTCTTCCAGAGCGAGGCGCGGTAGTTGAGATCGTAGGAGACGATCGTGCCGTGCTTGCGCGCCACCTCGACGGCCTCGATCACCGTTTCCGCCGTGCTGGACGCGAGCGCGGCGAAGATTCCGCCGGTGTGAAACCAGCGCACGCCCTCCTCGCCGAACAGCTTCTCCCAGTTGACTTCGCCGGGCTTCAACTGCGATGCGGCCGAATGCCCGCGATCCGAGCAGCCGAGCGCGGCGCGAATGCCGAAGCCTTTCTCGGTGAAATTGAGTCCGACGCGCGTGTTACGCCCGATGCCGTCGAAGTCGCGCCACACGACGTGCGACAGGTCGACGCCGCCCTGCATGATCAGGTCCTCGACCAGCCAGCCGAGATCGTTGAGCGGCAGCGCGGTTACGACGGTCGAACGCTTGCCCCAGCACTTGCGCATCGCCCGCGCCACGTTGTACTCGCCGCCCCCTTCCCAGACCTGGAAGCTGCGCGCGTTGCGCACGCGCCCGAATCCCGGGTCGAAGCGCAGCATCACCTCACCGAGCGACGCGCAATCCCAGCGGGTCTCGCTCGCCGCGCGAATCTTGAGCACGTTGTCGGCCATGAACTACTTCCCGCGGATCTTCTTGACGAGCTGCAGGGTCTCGCGGACTTTCGCTTCCAGCCCGGCGTAGTCCTGCTTTTCCAGGATCTGCTTGGTGATCAGGTTGGCGCCCATGCCAACTGCGGCGACGCCGGCCCCGAACCACGCGCGCAGCGACTCTTCGGTCGTATCGACGGCGCCCGTCGGCATGATGCGGGTCCAGGGAGAGGGCGCGAGCACGGCCTTGACGAAATCCGGGCCACCCACCGAACCCGCGGGAAAGATCTTGACGATCTCGCAGCCGAGCTCTTCGGCGAAGCCGATCTCCGAAGCGCTGCCGCAGCCCGGGCTGTAGGGGATCTTGCGGCGATTGCACAGCTTCGCGACATCGGGGTTGAGCACCGGCCCCACCACGAAGCGAGCGCCGTTCGCGATATAGATGCCGGCCGTCGGCGCATCGACGATCGATCCGACGCCCATGATCACGTTGGGGTCGGCCTTCGCGAAGTGACGCGTGAGGTCGAGGAACACGTGCGCGGCGAACTCGCCGCGGTTGGTGAACTCGATGCACCGTGCCCCGCCGTTGGCGCAGGCCTGGATCACCTTTCTGCAGACTTCGACATCGGGATGATAGAAGACCGGGATCACACCGATGTCCATCATCGCCGTCAGGACTGCCATGCGGTCCTTGACCATGCCTCATCTCCTCGACCTGAAGAACTGCCGCGACAGCTCGCGGCAAGGGCGAAATTCTGGTGGAACGCGCCAGCGCGATCAATCCTGAAGATTGTCCCGGGACAAATCCGCGTGTCCCGGGACAATTCCAGTGTCGCGCGGCGCCTCGAAGGCTAGAGTAAGGAGTGTGAGCGCGATTTCTCCCGAGCCCAGGATGCGACGGCACGTCCGCAGCTATGTGCGGCGCGCCGGGCGCATCACCACCGCACAGGCACGCGCGCTCGAGGAACTGTGGCCGAGATTCGGCATCGACTTCGCGCCGGCGCCGATCGATCTGGAACACGTGTTCGGCCGCCGGGCACCGCGTCTCCTGGAGATCGGTTTCGGCAACGGCGAAGTGCTCACTGCCGTCGCTGGGCAGCGTCCCGACTGGGACTGCCTCGGCATCGAGGTTCACGAGCCCGGCGTCGGCCGCGTGCTGCTGCAGGCTGATGCCGGGAATCACCTCAACCTGCGCGTGTCGCGTCACGACGCGGTTGAAGTGCTCACTCACCAGCTCGCCGATGACTCATTCGATGAGATCTTCATCTTCTTTCCGGATCCGTGGCCGAAGAAACGCCACCACAAGCGGCGGCTCATCCAGGCGCCCTTTGCCACCCTGCTGGCGCGCAAGTTGAAGCGCGGGGGAGTTCTGCGGCTCGCGACCGATTGGCAGCCGTACGCCGAGCAGATGCGTGAAGTCCTCGACGCTTGTGACGGACTGACCAACTGTGGGAACGAGTCGGGCTACGCGGCGCGTCCTGGCATCCGTCCGCCGACGCGTTTCGAACGCCGCGGCCAACGCCTGGGCCACGGCGTCTGGGATCTCGAGTATCGACGCGACCGCGAGGGAAGCTAGGTCGCCAGGCTCCCCTTGATACCGTCGATGACGAACTGCACCGCGAGCGCCCCGAGGATGACGCCGGTGAGGCGGCTGATGACGTTGCCGCCCGTGACGCCCAGGGCGCGCATGACGTGCGGCGTGAGCAGCATCAGTGCGTAGGTGATCACGAGGACGAGCACCACGACCCCCATCATCCCGAGGAAAAGCAGCGAAGTACGCGCCAAGCCTCCGGTGACGAGCAGGACCGTCGCGAGTGCGCCCGGCCCGGCGATGAAGGGGAACGCGAGCGGGAATACGGCGATGTCCGGCCGCCGCTTGACCTCGGCTTCCTCGGTGCTCGTGGTCGTGCGCGCTCCCGAGGGACGCACGTACACCATGTCGAGCGCGATCAGGAACAGCATCAGCCCGCCGAAAATGCGAAACGCGTTCAAGCTGATGCCCATCGTGTCGAGCAGCGCGCCACCGGCGAGGGCGAATGCGACCAGGATGAGGCCTGCGAGGATCACGGCCTTGCGCGCCATCCTGCGCTTGTAATCCTTGCCGGCACCTTCGGTGAGCGCGGCGTACATCGGAATGAGGCTGATCGGCTCGACGACGACGAAAAACAGCACGAAGAACTTGATCAGCGCTTCAATCATGATGCTGTGCAGAAAATATTACGCTTGCCTCACGTGTGACTCTGGGCTGACACTTGCGACCGAGCGAGCATAACAGTGGCGGCTGTCTCGCAGATACGCGCAAGGATGCGCTGGTTCACACAAGGGGACTCAGGCAATGGAAGGACGGACTCCGAACATACCCACACCTGTCGTCGGCGACTGGTATCGGCGGCAAGGCGGCGAGTTGTTTGAAATCGTGGCCGTCGATGAGGAGGACGGCACGATCGAAGTGCAGCACTTCGACGGTACCGTCGAAGAACTGGACTTCGAGTCCTGGACCGACCAGTGGGAAGACAGCGCGCTGGAAGCCGCGGAAGCGCCCGAAGACTGGACCGGGTCCGTCGATGTCGAGCCTGAAGACGTCGAGGACAACGACGAGCTCGGCTCCGAGCGCCAGTGGCTGAGCCCGCTCGACTACTTCGACCAGTCGAGCTGATCCGAACTCTCAACTTCCCGTAGCAGCTGCGCGCAGCGTCGCGGCGCGGCCTAGTTTGCGCTCTCCGCTGCTCTCCCCGGCACGCGCTTCACCAGCCAGTAGAGAAGAACGAGACCGGGCACGCTCAGTGCAGCGGTATAGATGAAGAACCGCGGATAGCCGATCGCGTCGACCACGAATCCCGAGGTGCCCATCAGGAACTTCCCGGGCAACGCGTAGAGCGATGAGAAGAGCGCGTACTGGGTGGCGGTGTACCGGGCGCTCGTGAGGCTCGAGAGAAACGCGATCAGGGACGTTCCGTGCACGCCAATGGCAAGATTGTCCGCGCCGTTCGCGAGCGCGAGCCCCACCAGGCTGGGTGCAGGCACCGTCGCCAGCGCCGAATACGCCAGGTTGGAGCAGATGACCAGGACACTGCCCAGCACCAGTGCGCGCGTCGTCCCCAGCCTGGCGACGACGATTCCGCCCAGGATGACGCCCAGGATCGACATCACCAATCCCGGGCCCTTCACCACGGCGGCAATCTGTTTGAGCGTGAAACCCGAATCGAGATAGAACGGGTTCGACATCACGCCCATCGCGAAGTCGGTCAGTCGATAGGTGCAGATGAAGACGAGGATCAGGATGCCGAGCTGCACGCCGTAACGCGCAAAGAAGTCCACGAGCGGGCACACCACCGCATCGATGAAGCGCGCGCCGGCCTTGCGCAGCGGCTCGGGCCAATGCGCGTTGCGCTCGAGCCAGTCGATGACACGCTGCTCGCGTCGCTCGGCGTCGCGTGCCGCGGGCCGCTCCGGTTCGCGCACCAGGAGTGTCGTGACGACACCGATCGCCATCAGCGCCGCCATCGCTGAATACGCCATCCCCCACCCGGACTCGGCCGCAACCCAGAACGCCCCCGCCGTGCCGACCAGGATCGCGACGCGATAGCCCAGCTGATAGGCCGCGGCCATCGCGCCTTGCAGGTCAGGGGGCGCCGACTCGATGCGCCATGCATCGAGCGCGATGTCCTGCGTCGCCGACGCGAACGCCACCAACAGCGCGCCGAGGACTACCGGAGTGAGCGCGGCCGCAGGATCCGTGCGCGCGAGATTGAGAAGGCCGAGCGCCACTCCGATCTGCGCCAGCAGCATCCAACTGCGTCGCCGGCCCAGCCAGCGAGTGAGCAATGGCAGCGGCACACGATCCACGATCGGCGCCCACAGGAACTTGATCGAGTAGAGAATGCCGACCCACGCCAGCATGCCGATCGTCGCGCGCTCGATTCCTGCCTGGCGCAGCCACGCCGAGAGGGTCTGAAAGACCAGCATGAAGGGCAGGCCGGCGGAGAAGCCGAGGAACAGCATCGCGGCGACGCGCGATTGCCGATAGACGAGGAGAGCGTCGAGCCAGGCGCGTGAAGAGCGATTCGCCGCCGCAGGCGAGTCGGTCAAAGGTCGTAGTCCATGATCAGCGGCGCGTGATCCGAGAAGCGATGCGCTTTGTAGATGCTGGCGCGCTGTGGCGCCTCGCGCAGCGTCCCGCTCACCACCTGGTAGTCGATGCGCCAGCCGACGTTCTTCTCCCAGGCACGGCCGCGATTCGACCACCAGGTGTACTGATCGGGCTTGGCGTTGACACAGCGAAACGCGTCGACATAGCGCATCGGGCCGAACAGCCGATCGAGCCAGGCGCGCTCCTCGGGAAGGAAGCCTGAGTTCTTGCGGTTGGAGCGCCAATTCCTCAGGTCGATTTCCTTGTGCGCGATGTTCCAGTCGCCGCACAACACGTACTGTCGGCGGCCGCGTCCGAGCTTCTCCAGGTGCGGCTGAAAGCACTCGAGGAAACGGTTCTTGGAAGCCTGCCGCTCCGGTCCTGCCGACCCCGACGGCAGATACAGCGACACGACACTCAGCTTGCCGAAGCGCGCCTCGAGATAGCGCCCTTCGCGATCGAATTCATCGATGCCGAAGCCACGCAACAGCGCATCCGGCTCATGCCGCGTATAGAGTGCGGTTCCCGAGTAGCCCTTGCGCTCCGCGTCGAAGTAGAAACAGTGATAGCCGCGCGGGCGAAACTCCTTCGTCAGCTGGTCTTCCTGCGCCTTGGTTTCCTGCAGGCACACGACGTCGGGCCGCTGGCGCTTCAGCCAGTCGAAGAGCCCCTTGCTCGCCGCCGAGCGGACGCCGTTCACATTGAGCGTGATGATGCGCAAGCGCGGAGTATACTTCGCCGCCCATGCTTCCCCACCAGCGGCAATTCATCGACCTCGCACTCGAGCTCGGTGCGCTGCGCTTCGGCGAGTTCAAGCTGAAGTCGGGACGAATGAGCCCGTACTTTTTCAATGCAGGGCTGTTCAACACCGGCCGCGCGCTGGCAGTGCTCGGGCAGAGCTACGCCGAGACGATCGTGCGCTCCGGGATCGACTACGCAATGTTGTTCGGGCCGGCATACAAGGGCATTCCGCTGGTCGCTGCGACGGCCACGGCGCTCGCCGAGAAGCACGGACGCAACGTGCCCTTCGCCTTCAATCGCAAGGAAGCGAAGGATCACGGCGAAGGCGGCATGCTCATCGGCGCACCGCTCGCGGGACGCGTGCTCATCATCGACGATGTCATCACGGCGGGCACTGCGATTCGCGAGTCCGTCGGCTTCATCGCCGGCACGCAGGCAGTTCTCGCCGGCGTGATTCTCGCGCTCGATCGACAGGAACGCGGACAGGGAAAGCTCTCGGCAGTGCAGGAGATAGCAGAGTCCTACAGCATTCGTTGTGTGAGCATCATCACACTTTCGGACTTGATCGAGTCCCTGGGTGCGGCTGGACATAACAAAACGCGAGACGCAATGCATCGCTATCGCGCCGAGTACGGTATTTAGCGACACGTACTGCGGCGCTGCACATTTGCCTATTGCGCAACCGCCGGGTACCTGAGTAAATAGCCCGCCGCTTCGTCGGCGCTGGGAAATACACGGTGAAAAGCTTGCGTATCGCGCCGGTCCTGCTGACTGCGACATTGCTCGCGGCGGCTCCGGCTGCGCTCCTCGCGGACAACACTGACAAGCCCGTGTACAAGTGGGTGGACGAGAAAGGTGTCACTCACTACGGCGACAGCATTCCCGCGCAGTACGCCAAGCAGGAACGCAGCATCATCAATCGCCAGGGCATCGAGGTCGGACATCTCGATGCGGAGAAGACCGATGCACAGCGTGCGGCCGACGCGGCGCGCGAACGGGCGAGCAGCGATGCGCGTCATCGCGACCAGGTGCTGCTCACGACCTATGTCTCGGTGAAACAGATCGAGCAGCTGCGCGATCAGCGTCTCGACCTGCTCGAGGGACAGGTCAAGGTCACCTCTGCGTATCTCGATACCTTGCAGGGACGGCTGCAGGACCTGCAGACGCGCTCCTTGTTCTACAAGCCGTACAGCACCAACGAGGGCGCGGGTCCGCTACCCGACGGCCTCGCCGAGGACCTGGTGCGCACGATCAAGGAGATCCGGCTGCAGGAGCGCAGTCTCGCCAGCAAGCGCGCCGAACAGACTGCGGTGCGTGAACGCTTCCAGTCCGATATCCAGCGCTATGTCGAGCTGACCGCAGGACCCGTCACCAGGCCCTGATCCGCGTCATTGACGGCCGGAATGGCCGAAGCCGCCCGCACCGCGGCGACTCGCTGCGAAATCCTCGACGACTTCGAACTCCACCTGCACGACCGGCACGATCACCAGCTGCGCAATGCGCTCGCCGGGCTGGATCGTGAACGGCTCGCGTCCGCGGTTCCAGCACGACACCATCACTTGCCCCTGGTAGTCGGAGTCGATCAGTCCCACGAGATTGCCGAGCACGATGCCGTGCTTGTGACCGAGACCCGAGCGCGGCAGCAGCACCGCGGCGAGACCCGGATCGTCGAGGTGAATCGCGATGCCGGTTGGAATCAATTCGGTGCGACCCACGTCGAGCAGCAACGGCGCTTCGAGGCAGGCGCGCAGGTCGACGCCGGCCGAACCGGAAGTCGCATACTGCGGCAACGGAAACTCGCGACCGACACGTGGATCGAGGATCTTGATCTTCAGACGGCGGTGCGCGCTCGCCGCGACCGCCGGCTCAGACACGCGCACGCTGCCTCGCCGGGCTCGCCCCACGCTGGCGGTAGTGCTCGGCGATGAGGTCGATCAGGCCGCGTGCGAGCTGCAGCTTCGAGGCACGCTCCAGCGTATGGCTGCCGCCTGGCCACAGCACCAGGAGCGCATTGTCGTCGCAATCGAATGCCAGCCCCTCCCCCACTTCGTTGGCCGCGATCATGTCGAGGCTCTTCTTCACCAGCTTTTCGCGTGCGTACTGTTCGACGCGCTCGGTCTCGGCCGCAAAACCCACGACGAATGGGCGGCGTGCACTCGCAGCCACCGAGGCGATGATGTCCGGCGCCTTCACCAGATCGAGGCGCAGCGATTCGCCGGTCTTTTTCAGTTTCTGTGCCAGGGGCGCCGGCGGGCGATAGTCCGCCACGGCGGCGGCGGAAATGAAGATGTCGGTCGATGGCAGCTCGCGGTGCACGGCTGCGTACATCTGCTCCGCGCTCTCGACGTCGATGCGCTCGACACCCGGCGGGGTATCGATCGATACCGGGCCGCTGATCAGCGTGACGCGCGCCCCGGCGAAATATGCCGCCTGCGCCACCGCAAAACCCATCTTTCCGGAACTGCGATTGCTGATGAAGCGCACCGGGTCGATGCGCTCGCGCGTCGGTCCGGCCGTGATCACCACGTGCAGCCCGTCCAGCACGCGCGGCGCTGAGACCAGGGCCAGCGCACGGTCCGCCAGGTCGAGCGGCTCGAGCATGCGTCCGGGGCCGACCTCGCCGCAGGCCTGATCACCTTCCGCAGGCCCGAGCACGGTGACTCCGCGTGAACGCAGGGTCGCCACGTTGGCTTGGGTCGCGGGATTCGCCCACATGAGCCGGTTCATCGCCGGCGCGATGGCGATCGGTGCATCGGTCGCGAGGCACAGCGTGCTGAGCAAATCATCCGCGAAGCCCTGCGCGAGGCGCGCAATGAAGTTGGCGCTGGCCGGCGCAATGACGATGAGCTGCGCCCAGCGCGCGAGCTCGATGTGTCCCATCGCGGCTTCAGCCATGCTGTCCCACAGATCGGTGCGGGTCGCGCGACCCGAGACCGCCTGGAAGGTCAGCGGCCCGACGAATTTCTGTGCCGCTGCCGTCATCACCACCTGGACTTCGGCGCCGCGCTCCATCAGGCGGCGCACCAGGTCCGGGCTCTTGTACGCGGCGATGCCGCCGGTGACGCCGAGCAGGATGCGCTGAGGAGTCGAATCGTTCATGGCGGCCATTATCCGAGCCCGGGCGAGAGCCGGCAAACATGTTGCGGGCATGGTGACATTCCAGTTTTTCTTGACTCACCGGTGACATTTGCGCGCTGCACGCGCTGGTCATGGCGACGAGGATGTGACCTGCGTCCCGCAGGGAGTCGCCGAGATGTCGATTCGTGACTGGCCCAGCGGGGAACGCCCGCGCGAGAAGCTTCTTGAAATGGGGGCCGGCGCACTTTCCGAAGCTGAATTGCTCGCGCTGGTGATTCGCACCGGGAATCGCCACGCAAGCGCGGTGGACGTCGCCCGCGGCGTGCTGAAGGAATTCCGGTCGCTGCGCGGCCTGCTGAGCGCGGATGCGCGGCGGTTTTGCCAGTACCCCGGTCTGGGACTCGCGCGCTACGCGGAGCTGCAGGCCGCACTCGAGCTCGCCCGGCGGCACTACCAGGAGGCCCTGCAATCGGGGCCCGGGCTGAATTCCCCGCGCGCGACGCGTGACTTCCTCGTGGCGCGGCTGCGCGATCGCAGCTACGAAGTGTTCTGCTGTCTGCACCTCGACAACCGTCACCGGCTCATCGCGTTCGACGAGCTGTTTCGCGGCACGATCGATGGGGCGAGCGTGCATCCGCGCGAGGTCGTCAAGCAGGCGCTGGCACGCAACGCGGCGGCCGTGATCCTCGCCCACAATCACCCCTCGGGCGTTGCCGAGCCGAGCCAGGCGGACGAGCTGATCACCCAGCGGCTGAAGGAGGCGCTCGCCCTGGTCGACATCCGTCTCCTCGACCATGTCATCGTGGGAGACGGGAGCTGTGTCAGCTTTGCCGAGAAAGGGCTGCTCTGAGCGCGAGGTGCAACGTGGGGCAGCGGCCATCACGCCCACAGCCTCCGCCCGCCGACTTGCCGGAAGGAGCGGTTTGGGCTATCTTTCCGCGCTCTTTTGGCAGGCCCGCCGCTCTAACTCTTTGGCCGGCGGCCCATTTTCGAGGCAGCATCCATGTCCCGAGTCTGTCAGGTCACCGGCAAGCGTCCGGTCGTCGGTAACACCGTCTCGCATGCGAACAATCGCAAGCGACGCCGCTTCCTTCCGAACCTGCATACGCAGCGCTTTTGGCTGGAGAACGAGAAGCGCTTCGTGACGCTGCGCGTTTCGACCCGTGGCCTGCGCACGATCGAGAAGCGTGGCGTGGACGTCGTGGTCGCGGAATTGCGCGCCCAGGGCGTGAAGATCTGAGGAGACGGTCATGCGCGAGAAGATCAAGCTGGTGTCATCGGCGGGAACGGGCCACTTCTACACGACGTTGAAGAACAAGCGCCTGCACCCCGACAAGCTCGAGACCATGAAGTTCGACCCGGTGGTGCGCAAGCACGTCAAGTACAAGGAATCGAAGATCAAGTAAGCGACGATTCCCACCGTCCAGAAACAGAAAACCCGCCATTCGGCGGGTTTTCTTTTTTCGGCAGCGAGCCGTCGCTCAGGCGGGCTGCAAGGCGTAGCCGCGCAGGGACATCGCGAAATCCTGCAGCACCTTCACGCCGCTCGCCTCGGCCTGCGCGCACCACTCTTTCAGCTGGCCGAGCAAGCGTTCGTTGCTGGCGTTCGCGCCGCCCCAGAGCTGCTGCAGCCGCTCGCGGAACTCATGCACGGTGCGCAGCGCCGGGTTGTTGTCGAGGATCTCCTTCAGCCGGCGCATGCCCGATTCATCCAGCAGGCGCGGGTGGCGCACCAGGAGCTTGCGCACGCCGTGCCTGAGGCGCGACTCGGAGCGATCACGCGCGCGCTCGGCGCGCAGCACCGGGAGCGTCACCTTGCGGCTGTATTCGCGCAGCACGTGCATGCGATTCACGATCACGGCACGCAGTGTCTCGAGGTCGACACGCCGCGGCTCGACGCGCGCCGGTTCCGGCGCGATGCGCACGACTTTCGCGAGGCCGACGCTCTCGAGGATGCGGATGTAAAGCCAGCCGATGTCGAATTCCCAGCTGCGCGCCGAGAACTTGGCGGACGCCGGGAAGGCATGATGATTGTTGTGCAGTTCCTCACCACCGAGCAGCACGCCCCAGGGCGTGATGTTGCGTGCCGCATCCTCGCATTCGAAGTTGCGATAGCCGCTGTGATGCCCCAGCCCATTGATAATGCCCGCCGCGAACAGCGGCATCGCCATCATCTGGATCGCGAGGATGATGATGCCCGGGACACCGAACAGTATCAGGTCGAGCAGGACCATCACGATGATCCCGAGGTTCCAGTAGCGCGAGTAGAGGTTGCGCTCGATCCAGTCGTCCGGCGTGCCACGCCCGTATTTCTCGAGTGTCTCGGGCTTGTTCGCCTCCTCGGTGTAGAGCTCGCGCCCCTCGAGCAGGACCTTGCGCAACCCGAACACCACCGGGCTGTGCGGATCGCCTGGTTCGTCGGAAAAGGAATGGTGCTTGCGATGCACGGCGACCCATTCCTTGGTCAACATGCCCGAGCTCATCCAGATCCAGAAGCGGAAGAAGTGCCGCAGCGCCGGGTGCAGATCGAGGCTGCGGTGCGTGGCATCGCGGTGCAGGTAGAGCGTGACTGCCATCACGGTCATCTGCACCATGATGAACGTGACCAGCACGTATTCCCAGAAACTGAGATTCAGTACGCCATAGAGAAAGGTAAGGTCCATCAGGGACTCCGGACGCCGCCCAGAGAATTGAGGGCGCCGACTATAGCGAACCGCTGCGCCCCCGCCAAATGCAGCGTGTCACGCTCTTGTGAACATGTACTGTCGGACCATATCGGGTGAGCGCGAATCAGGGTCGACCCTATACTGCCCTCATGCCTGAACTGCCCGAAGTCGAGACCACGCGACGCGGCATCGCCCCGGCCCTCGAGGGGCGGCGCATTGCGGCGGTCGTAGTGCGTGAGCCGCGCCTGCGCTGGCCGGTGCCGCAGACGCTGGCGCCCTCGGTCTCGGGCCAGGCGATCCACGGCGTCCGCCGCCGCGCCAAGTACCTGCTGATCGACCTGGAGCGCGGCAGCCTGATCCTGCATCTGGGCATGTCAGGGAGCCTGCGCGTCCTGCCCCGTGCGACGCCGCTCGTCACTCACGACCACGTCGACATCCTGCTCGACTCGGGTCTCGCCCTGCGCTTCAACGATCCACGTCGCTTCGGAAGCCTGCTCTGGGCGGATGGCGATCCACTTGCCCATCCACTATTGCGTCGACTGGCACCCGAGCCGCTCGATGCGGCGTTCAACGCCGACTATCTGCTGCGAGTCACACGCAAGCGTCGTGTGGCGATCAAGCAATTGTTGATGAACAGCCTGGTCGTGGTCGGCGTCGGGAACATCTATGCGAGCGAGGCGCTGTTTCGCGCACGCATCAATCCGCGTCGCCTGGCGGGCCGCCTGAACCGGGCTCAGCTCGCTCGTCTCGCCCGCTCGATCAAGGCGGTGCTCAACCTCGCGATCAAGGTGGGTGGGACGACGCTGCGAGACTACGTCGGCGCCGACGGGAGCCCGGGTTACTTCCGGCAGAAGCTTTACGTCTACGAGCGCACCGGCAAGCCGTGCAGAGTGTGCCGCAGCCCGATTCGCCAATTCACGCAGGGACAACGCTCGACGTACTACTGCCCGAGCTGTCAAACGGCTCGGGCGTGATGAAAAACGCCACGTCGACCTTTCTTCGGCGTGAGGCCTGAGGCCCGACGCCTGAGGCCTATCTAACGCGTCATGCCCTGGCCCACGCCGCGCGGATCCGATGCCGCGACCACGGAGCCGGTGCCGTAGTCCCACGTGATGACCTGCATGTTGCCGATGGTCGGCGGCCAGTCACGGAATTTGTGGCCGCGCTGCTCGAGCGCCTGGCGTTCCTCCGCAGTCAGTCCCTTGGGCTCGGCGAACACGAAGTCGGGCTCGTACTGGTGGTGAATGCGCGGGGCCGTGACGATGCCCATTGCATCGGCACCGTTCAGCCAATTGAGCGTGCCGAGCAGCACCATTGAGGGAATGAAGCTGCCTCCCGGCGAACCGAGGATGGCAACTCCCTTGTCCGCTTCCAGGAATGTCGGAGTCATGCTCGACAGCGGCCGCTTGCCCGGCGCGATCGAATTCGCCTCCGCACCCACGAGCTTGTAGATGTTCGGCTCGCCCGGCTTGATCGCGAAGTCGTCCATGGTGTTGTTGAGCAAGATACCGGTGCCCGGGATCACGAGGCCGCTCCCGAACCAGGCGTTGAGCGAGATCGTGACCGCGACACGATTGCCTTCGCGATCGAGGATCGCAAAGTGCGTGGTGCTGTCGCCGCTGCTGGTGTCGCCTATGTAACCAGGCAATGCGGCACTCGGTGTCGCGCGGTCGAGGCGGATCGAAGCGCGCTCGCCCGCCGCATAATCCGGGCTGAGCAGGCGCTTCATCGGTATCGAGACGAAGGCCGGATCGCCGAGATATTCCGCGCGGTCGCGATGCACGCGACGCAGGCTCTCGATGATCACGTGCTTGCGCGTCACACTGTCGAGCCGTGCCAGGTCGTAGCCATCGAGGATATTGAGCGCATTCAGCACGGCCACTCCACCCGATGAGGGCGGTGGCGCCGTTACGATGCGCACGCCGTGATACTCGCCGACCAGCGCTGGTCGTTCGATCAGGCGGTAGTTGGCGAGATCATCGAGCGACCAGATGCCGCCGAGCTTGCGAACTCCCGCCACGATCTTTTCGGCAAACTGCCCCTTGTAGAAGCCATCAGCCCCCTTCTCGGCAACGATGCTGAGGGAGCGCGCCAGTTCGGGCTGCTTGAACAAGCGTCCCGGCGTCGGAGCGGCGCCGTTGACCAGAAAAATGCGCTTCGCATCCGCGCTGCGCTCGAATGCGGGCTTCTTGCGCGCGGCGTCCTGGGCCATGCGCTCGTACATTGGAAAGCCGTTGCGCGCCAGGCGGATGGCGGGTTGCAGGCTCTGCTTGAGCGGCAGGCGGCCGAATTTCTCGGCGACATGCGCCCACGCAGCCACTTCGCCGGGAATCGCCGCCGCCAGTGCGGTATCGGTCGATCTGCCCGGAACCACCTTGCCATCCGCATCGAGGAACATGTCGCGCGTCGCCGCTGCGGGCGCCACTTCGCGCGCGTCGATGAACAGGTCGAGTCCGTCACTCGCGCGGTGCAGGAGATAGAAGCCGCCACCTCCCATGCCGGAGCCGCGCGGCTCGCAAACCTCGAGCGCGGCACTGACTGCGACCGCTGCGTCGAAGGCGTTACCGCCCGCAGCGAGGATTTCGAAGCCGGCCTCACTCGCGAGCGGATAGGCGCTGGCGATCGCCGCAAGCGGGGGCTTGCGAGGCTCGTCGGCGAGCGCCCAGTGCGAGAGGAGCAGCAGCGCGAACAGACAGCAAGTCCACAGGCGGCTCAATCTGTTCGCGTCGTTACCCGTCATTCGCTTCCTCGCAGTCAAGACATGCATCGAGTCCGAGTCAGGCCTTCTTCATCTTCTTAAGTTCCGCCGCGACGATGGGATGGACGAACTCGGAAACATCCCCGCCGAAGATGGCGATTTCGCGCACCAGAGTCGACGAGATGAAGGTGAACTGCTCCTGCGGGGTCAGGAACACGGTTTCCACGCCCGCGAACAGGTGTCGCGACATGGTGGCGAGCTGGAACTCGAACTCGAAGTCGGAGACCGCGCGCAAGCCGCGCACGATCACGCTGATGCCGTTGCGGCGCGCGAAGTCGACGGTCAGCCCCGTGTAGCCCTGCACGTCCACGTTCGGGACGTCCTTGAGCACCTGGCGGGCGAGATTCACGCGCTGCTCGAGGCTGAACATCGGCACCTTGTTGGGATTGGCCGCGATGGCGACGACGACGCGATCGAAGATTCCCGCGGCACGCCGCACCAGGTCCTGGTGCCCGTTGGTGATGGGATCGAAGGTGCCGGGATACACTGCCTTGCGACTCATCGCGTTTCCCCCGCTGCGCCGGACGCCGCCTGGCGACGGGCCAGATGATAACCGACCTCGCCGGCCCGTCCGCTGCGGCGCACGCTCCAGTGTGCCGGCAGGTTCGGTGCCCCCTCCCGGGCGGGCCGCTCGACATAAATGAGAGCATCCGCGGCGAGCCAACCGCGATCCTCCAGTGCATCGCAGGTCGCGCGCAGTGTTTCATCCGCAAATGGAGGATCGAGGAACACGACGTCGAACGCCTCCGGCGACGCCGACTCGAGGTAGCGCTTTGCCTGCATGACTTGCAGCTCGGCGCTGGTGGATTGGAGCACCGACAGAGTCGAGCGCAGTTGCTCGATCACGGCACGCTCACGATCGACGAACACAACACGCGCGGCTCCACGCGATAGCGCTTCCAGGCCGAGGGCTCCGGAGCCGGCATAGAGATCGAGGCAGCGAGCTCCTGCGATCACCGGCTGCAACCAGTTGAAGAGTGTTTCACGCACGCGATCCGGCGTCGGGCGCAGTTCCGGCAACGGCGTGAAACGCACCCGCCGCCCTCGCCAGCTCCCGCCGATGATGCGCAACTCGTTGCGCAATTCGCTGCGCGGCCGTTGCCGGGGCGTGCGCGACTTGCGATGTGGCGGCTTGGTTGACATTGGCGAACCTGAGCCCGAGTGGCCGGGGGCCGACTTGCTGGTGGCGGCGCGCACAGCGTAGGCTTGGCGCCATTAAAACGAGCGCCCACGCGCCCCTTTTCCGCGATTGTTCAGGAGCAAACCATGAGGACTGTGCGCGCTGCAATCCTGCTGCTGACAGGGCTGTTGCTGGCGGGATGTTTCTCGGACTCGACGTCCAACGGCGAAGCAAGCATCGGCCCCACGGATCCGACCAGCGGGAACGGCGCGCCCGGCTCGACCCCGCCGAACCAGGCGACCGGCTTTCGCCCCCAGTTCCAGCCCCTGAATGGCGTGTTCCCCTATCCGAACGACCTGTACTTCAGCGGCAGCACCGATGGCACGTTGAACCTGCCAGCCAATCCGTTCCAGCCCACCGCTGCCACGATCAGCCAGCTGGATGGTTACTCGACCACGTCGTACATGTCCGTGCGCTTCGCCGGCGGCGCGATCGATGCCACGACGCTCGCGGCCAACATGCGCATCGTTCGACTGACGCTGAACAATGTGACCAAGGCACCCGCGGCTGCACCAACGGCGGCCGACGTCCTCATTCCGGGCACCGACTTCCTGCCTTCCGTGTCGCAGGAGCCAGGCTCGGCCGGCGCCACTCTGATCATCCAGCCGCTGAAACCACTCACGCCGTCGACCGGCGCGACGAACATCGGTTACCTCGTGTTGCTGACCAATGGCATCAAGAGCACCACCGGGGCCGCGGCGGTAGCCGACACGGACTACGCGACGGTTCGCGACCAGGCGCTGAAGGAGATCCAGGCCGGTGCGATGACTCCGACCTGCACGCCAATCACGAACACGACACTCAACGCGATCTGCAAGCTGACGTTTGCGCATTTGCTCATCGCGGGTGGCCTCGGCTTGGATCCGGCCAAGGTCGTCGTGTCCTTCAGTTTCTCGACCGAGTCGACCGCGGATTCACTGGCCGTGCTCGCGCAGATGATCGGGGGCTCCACCCCCATTCCACCGGCGGTCCTGTCACCGCCCGGCACGGGTCCGACCGGACATCTCACGACCAAGGACGTGCTTGGTGCCGCTTCTGGCTCGCCGGGCATTGCGGACGTTTTCGTGGGCACCGTGCACATCCCTTATTACCTGTCTGCGCCGACTGCCGCCGATCCGACTGCACCCGTCACTAAATTCTGGACGGCAGCCGGTCCTTCACCTGCTCCCGGGATCGATCCCGCGAGCCGCAACCTCACGCGCTTCAACCCCGTGCCATTGCGAACCACGGATCTCGATATCCCCGTGTTTATCACGGTGCCAAACGCGCTCGCGGGTCCCGGCGGCGTCAAGCCGACGGCGGGCTGGCCGGTGGCCATCTTCCAGCATGGTCTGACGCGCAATCGTGTCGACGCAGTGGCGATCGCCGATGCGTTTGCGCAGGCCGGCTTCGTCGTGGCCTCGATCGATCTGCCGCTGCATGGGATTACGTCCACGAACGCGCAGCTCGCGCCATTCCGGCAGGCGGGCCATGAACTGACCTTCGAGCTCGATGTGAGCAACAACTCCACTCTCGCACCGGGTCCGGACGGCGTCATCGACGGCTCGGGCCAGAACTTCGTGAACCTCTCGAGCCTGCTCACGACACGCGACAACCTTCGCCAGGGCACCGTCGACCTTCTGGTCCTGACCCGCGCCCTGTCGGCGCTCGACCTCGATCACGACGGCACTATCGATGTAGATGCAGCGCGGATTCACTTCGTCGGCCATTCGCTGGGCAGCATCGTGGGAGCCACTTATGCGCGCTTCGGCGCCGGTGCCAAGACGGCGTCGCTCCTCATGACCGGAGGCGGCGTCGCGCGCACCATCGTGGAGTCGCCCACGTTCGGCCCGCCGATCAACAATGCCCTCACTGCGCAGGGCCTGATCCCGGGCACGACGCTGTACAACCAGTTCCTGCGTGATGCTCAGACTGCGGTGGATTCCGGCGATCCGCTCAACTACATCCGCGACCTGGTGACCGCGAAGCCGGTACACATCACGCAGATCGTCGGGCCGCCCCCTGACCAGGTCGTCCCGAACAGTTCGACGCAGCGCATGCTCGATGCCGCTGGAACACTGCTGCACAAGGTGAGCACAC
Source organism: Steroidobacteraceae bacterium (assembly GCA_035263105.1). GTDB lineage: Bacteria > Pseudomonadota > Gammaproteobacteria > Steroidobacterales > Steroidobacteraceae > DATBVX01. Next base: position 24,944 of record DATFRO010000031.1, read on the forward strand.
CGGGTGCAAATCCGACCGGCGCCGGCAATGGCGGGTACGTGAATTTCACGGCAGGCGTGCACGGATCGGCGATCGATCCGACGTCCAACGTGACCGTGACGCGCGAGATCCAGAGCGAAGTGGTGCAATTTGCCGCCAGCAGCGGCGCCGCCATCGTCATCAATCCGGCCAATGTTGCCGTGGTTCAACCTTGAGCCTCATGGGCTTGAGCCTCATGGGCTGGTGAGCGAAGGGCGGCTGCGGCCGCCCTTCTTTTTTCATCGGTTACAATCGCCGGCGCGCGTAACACACCGATGTTCACCAACCGCTCCAAGCCCCCGGCCGCGGCACCTGCCGACGATTCAAGGCGCGGCTTCATCGCGCGCCTGCGTGCGCGCCTCAACAAGGGCGACTCGTGGCTGACCTACGATCTCGCCAACCTGCTGCCGGGGCGCGCCATCGATGCGCAGGTGCTGGACGAACTCGAGACGCGCTTGCTCACCGCGGACGTCGGCGTGGATGCGACCCATCGCCTGCTCGAAGATCTCCGGGATCGGGTGCAGCGCAAGGAGCTGAAGGACTTCGACGCGCTCGCCAGTGCGCTGCGCAGTTCGCTCATCGAGACGCTGGCGCCTTGTGCGCACCCACTACGGGTCGACGCGGCCGTGCGGCCCTTCGTGATCCTGGTGGTGGGCGTCAACGGGTCGGGTAAGACCACAACCATCGGCAAGCTCGCTCGCAGGCTCAAGAGCGAGGGACTCAAGGTGATGCTGGCCGCGGGAGACACCTTTCGTGCCGCGGCCATCGAGCAGCTCGAAGTGTGGGGCCGGCGCAATGACGTGCCGGTCGTCGCGCAACAGAGCGGCGCGGATCCCGCGGCGGTCATCTTCGATGCCCTGCAGGCGGCGCGGGCCCGCGGCTTCGACGTCCTGATCGCCGATACGGCGGGACGACTGCAGACGCAATCGCACTTGATGGACGAGCTCAGGAAGGTGAAGCGCGTGATCCAGCGCCTCGACGCGACCGCGCCTCACGAGATCCTGCTGGTGCTCGACGCGAGCTTGGGGCAGAACAGCATCGCGCAGGCGGAGCAGTTCAACCAGGCGCTCGGCGTCACCGGGCTGGTGTTGACGAAACTCGACGGGACCGCCAAGGGCGGGGCAGTGATTGCGATGGCCGAGCGGCTGAAGCTCCCGATCCGTTTCATCGGCATCGGCGAGCAGGCGGAGGACTTCGGCGAATTCGCAGCGGCGCCATTCGTCGATGCGCTCCTCGGTACCGGCGGTGAGCCGTGATCCACTTCGAGCACGTCCACAAGCGTTACCCGAATGGGCGTGAGGCATTGAGCGATGTGACGCTCAACGTCTCGGACGGCGAGATGGTGTTTCTCACCGGCCACTCGGGCGCGGGCAAGAGCACGGTGTTGAGGTTGATCGCGCTGATCGACCGGCCGAGCCGCGGGCGCGTCATCGTCAATCATCAGAACACCTCCGGAGTCTCACGGCGCCGCATTCCGGGCTTTCGCCGTCAGATCGGTGTGGTGTTCCAGGATCACAAGCTCCTGCACGATCGGCCCGTGTTCGACAACGTGGCGCTCCCGCTCGTGATCTCCGGCATGCGCCGTCGCGAGCTCGACAAGCGGGTGCGCGCCGCGCTCGACCAGGTGGGACTGCTCGGCAAGGAGAATCTCGCGCCGCTGGAGCTCTCCACTGGTGAACAACAGCGTGTCGGAATCGCGCGCGCTGTCGTGAGCAAGCCCCTGGTACTGATCGCGGACGAACCGACGGGCAACCTCGACCCGGACCTCGCGCTCGAAATCATGCGCGTGTTCCGCCGCCTCAATGACGTCGGAGTGACGGTCGTCGTCGCGACGCACGATGTGCATCTCGTCGATCACTTCGGGCTGCGGCGTATCGCGCTCGATCACGGCCGTGTGGCCGAGAACGAGGACGAGGTGGGCTATGCCGGATAGCATCACCGCACCTTCACGGCCGCGCCTCGCGACCGCGCGCCGTGGATTCTTCGAGTCGATCGGCGTCTATATCGAGCGTCACGCACAGACGTTCCTCGCCTCTCTCGGCCGCATCACGCGTCAACCGCTCGCTACACTCATGACGATCGCCGTAATCGGCATCGCGCTCGCACTGCCCGTCAGCCTGAACCTGCTGGTGAACAACCTGCGCAGCGCCACCGGCGCCTGGGGTGGCGCGGTCGAGCTGTCGGTGTATTTCAAGCCGGACGTCAAGCTCGCGAAGGTGCAGCAACTCGCCGATGCGTTGCGACAGCGCTCGGGCATCGCGAGTGTCGAGGTCATCGCGGCGGACGATGCGCTCAAGGAGTTTCGCGAGTTCTCGGGTTTCGGCCCCGCACTGGATGCGCTCAGCGACAACCCGTTGCCGCACGCGCTGATCGTGCGTCCTTCGGCCGATCGCATCGCCTCGCCGGCACACATCGGCGCCCTGCAGAGTTATCTGCAGAACTGGCCGGAGGTCGACCTGGTGCAGGTCGACACTGCGTGGGTCGAGCGCCTGCAATCGATCCTTGACGTGGCGCGGCGGGTGCTCATGCTTGCGGCGGCGTTGCTCGGGTTGGGTGTCGTCGTCATCGTTGGCAACACCATCCGGCTCGATATCGAGAACCGGCGCACCGAGATCGAGGTGACGAAGCTGGTCGGCGGATCGGATGCGTTCGTGCGCCGGCCCTTTCTTTACAGCGGGTTCTGGTATGGTCTCGGGGGGAGCCTGCTGGCATGGGGACTCATCACGCTCGGCATCCGGTTGCTCGAAGCGCCGGTCAACCGCCTGGCGGGCCTCTACGGCAGCAGCTTCAAGCTCATCGGTCTCGACCCGCGGATGACCGGCATCCTGCTGGCCACGGGCGCGGTGCTCGGATGGCTTGGCTCGTGGCTGGCGACGGCGCGTCACCTGCGCGCGATTGAACCGAGCGCGTGATGGCCGATCGAAGTTCACGCGGCGTGAATCGAAGAACAGCCTGGGAGAACACGAAGATGCCCATGAAGCGCCTGCCAATGCTGCTCCTCGGCGCGATGACGATCCTGGTCGCTTGCTCCAGCGGCAACCGCTTGCTGACCTCGTGGAAAGACCCGTCGCTCAAGAAGCTCAGCTTCGAGCGGGTCGTGGCGGTCGCCATGACGACCGACGGACCGACGCGCCGGGCCGCCGAGAACGAGATGGTGCGCATCATCGGACCGAAAGCTGTCCCCTCCTCACAGGTCATACCGGACAACGAGGTGCAGGACGCGGAGAAGGTTCGCGCCCGGCTCGAAGCGGCGGGCTTCGATGGCGCGATCACCATGCGCCTCGTCGACGCCACGACCAAGGTCGTGAGTGCGCGCGATCCGGTACCCACGGCCTACTACCAGCTCTGGGGCTATTACCGCTTCGCCTGGATTGCCGATCGACCGCCCGACTACATGACCGCAGAGCAGAAGCTGCAGATCGAGGTGAACATCTACGCGCTGCCGAGCGCCAAGCTCCTGTGGACCGGAACGAGCGACACGGTGCGGCCGTACCTGATCGAGACTGCGGTCAACGATGTGGCCGACCTCGTCAGGAAGAAGCTGAAGAGCGAAGGCCTGATCAGCTGACGCTTCGTTGCGCCGCCCGGGCCGTCACTCCGCGACGTTGGTATCGCAGCCCGCGCCCGACCAGACCTTGGTGAGATGCTCGACGAGCAGTACGGCGATTGGGTTCCCGCTGTCTTCATTCGGCCGCGTCGCGATCTGCCCTTCAAGGTCGACCAGCAACTCCTCGCCCGGGACCTTGCGCGTAGCCTGGTAAGTACGCTCGAGCGCCGCGCCTTCGGACGAAGGCGCCACGCGCATTTTCATCTGCGTCCTGCACTCGCGAAAATTGGCGGCATCGGCCATGTAGACGTACATGCCGCGCATTGCCACCCGCGGCTCGAGCGGCCGGTAACTCGCATTGCGCTTGAGCTCGTAGTTGAGGTTCGATTCGATCGGCTTGCCAGAGCCGTCGAGCTTGAGCAGCGTCTCCGAGTTCTCGATCGAGAACATGAGCTTCGTGTCCCCCGCGCCCTTCAGCACGACGTTCTGGGCGTCGGGCGTCAGAGACCAGGTGCCGATGTCATCGACGCTCTCGCCCGCGCCGGACCCCTTGCCGACGTAAGTCGTGCGCAGGAAGAAGACCCGGTCGGCGCGCACGTCGAGCGTGTAGCGAAGTGCGCTGCAGTCCGCGCAGGGCAAGTCTCCCTGGTAGATCGCCGGCAGGATCGCACCCGCGAGCATCCGCACATCGGGGGACGCGACGGGCGGCGAGACCTTCCGATTCGGATTGTCGCCAACCGATACGCAGCCACCGGCCATCAGCACCAGGGCCAGTAACGCGCCCGTCGCAATGATCCGCCTTTTCATGCTCCGTTCCTCCCGGGCTCAGCTTGCCGGCTTGGCCGCCTGGTCGACCACCCAATCCTCGCCAGGAACCTTGCACACCGTGTATGTGCCTTGGCCGTCAACTGCCTTGGCGTGGTTCGTCACGCGCACGCGCCGGCACTCGACCCCTTCCGCGGTCTTGAACGCGCTGCGCCCTTCCACCTTGCCGGAGTTGCCGGTCGCCGGGTTCGACCAGTTTTTCGTAGCGCGCACGTTGCTGTCATCGAGAACCTCGGTGACGGCAGCCTTCAGCAGGCGGATGTCTTCATCGTTGAAATAGCTGACGGGCGACTTGCTGAGAAAATCCAGGTTCCCCGCTTGCGACGGCGCCATCGCGAGCACCGCGAACGCACAAAGTGCGAGCGCCAGTCCGTTGTTGTGTCGATTTGCCATGACCACTCCGCTGAGTTGCGCCTCGCCAGCCTCGACGATCGTTCCCGCCGCCCGCCGATTCTACATCTGGCTCTCGGGCAGCCAGCCCAGCATCGATGCTGACATGCGGCGCCAGATGCTCGCACCCGGCTCGTGCGTGCGCTCATCTGCCTCGCCGTTGGTGCGCCCGAGCCAGCGCAGCTTCTTGCCTTCCGCATCGACTATGACCTTCCAGCTCGTTTCCGGCTGCAGATCCTTCTCGATCACGGCCGCGGTGCGCTCCGCGAGCTCCGGGCTGTCGATCAGGATCCCGAGCTCGGTGTTCTGGATCGCGGACCTGCCGTCAAGGTTGAAGGAACCGATGAAAACACTGCTCCGGTCGAACACCACGACCTTCGAATGCAGGCTGGCGCCGGATGAACCGAGCAGCGCGCTGCCACGGCTGTCGATGCGAAACTCGTGCAACTCGACTCCCGTCGCCAGCAGGGGCTTGCGCGTCGGCGCATAGACTGCGTGCACCGCTGAGACATCGGTGGAGGCGAGCGAGTTCGTGAGCACGCGTACCTTGACGCCGCGCGCCACCATCTGTCCGAAACCCGCGATCGTGCGCTCCCCCGGAATGAAATAGGCCGACTCGATCAAGAGCTCCTGGTGAATGGCGGCGGCGCGCTCGCCCAGTTCCTTCGCCACGATCATTTCGCCGCTGCCGCTCGCTTTCGACGGATCGTCCACGAGCACGCGCGCTGCGCCCCAGGTCATGCCGGCGCCCCACTCCCGCAGTCGGTCCTGCAAGTTGTGGTTGGCGGGGAGCAGCACCTTGATCGCTTCAGAATTCTTTTCCTGCCACTCGGGGGCCTTGGACTCCGCTTTCTCGTAGCGTTTCGTCACTTTCTCCGGCTTGGCAAGACCCAGCGCTTCGACTGGCACGGCAAATTCGCTGTTCCAGAACTCATCGAAACTCGCGGCGATATCGGCCACGACGGGTCCTGTCGCCAGCACATCCATGTCGCGGAAGTTGGCGTCGCCCGCGACGCCGTAGTAGTGGTCGCCGATGTTGCGTCCGCCGACGATCGCGGCCCGTCCGTCCGCGATCAGCGCCTTGTTGTGCATCCGATGGTTGAGTCGTGAAAAGTCGCCGACCATCTGCAGCCCGCGATTGCCGCGGCTGCCGTAGGGATTGAACAGACGCACTTCGACGTTGGAGAGTGAATTGAGCACGGCGAGGTTCATGTCGTGCCCGGATGTGGTGAAGTCGTCGATCAGGATCCGTACGCGCACGCCACGCTTGGCCGCCTGCGCCAGCTTCACGGCCATCAACGTACCTGCGGTATCGGGCTCCCAGATGTAGTACTGCAGATCGAGGGTCTGCTCGGCTTCGGTCACCAACGCCACGCGCGCTTCGAACGCGGGCTGCGGATCCGCAAGCAGTGTGAACCCGGAACTCGCTTGGGCGGTGCCGGCGGGTGGCGCGAGGATCCGCGCTAGCGCGCACGAATCAGCCGCGACCATCCGGGTCGAGGGCGTGCGTGGGTAGTTCGCTGGGTTGACGGCACAGGCCGAGAGCAGTGCCAGGCCGAAGATCAGTGTGACCGTGCGGGTCACGGCGCTCGCTGGTTTCAAGGCTTCTCACTTTATTGGTCACGCCGCGGAGTCTGGCGCGAAGCCTCGCATGCCTTGCGGGCGTTTTGCGACCCCCGGCACAAGAGAGGCCATGGACCAGGACCTCGACCGGCCGAGCAACCCGCCCCCTCGGAGCCAAGGCTTAAGCCCTTGAATATGTTCATGACCTGCGGGCACTGAACCAAAGGGACTCTTAGCACTCTAATGACCCGACTGCTAAACTACCGCCCGTTTTGCGCGCGCCCTTGGGAGGAACCACGAAGTCCATGAGCAACGCCCTGGTCCTGAAGACTCCAGACACTCTTCTTTCCGGTCCACTTGGAAGCCTCGATGCCTACATCGAGCGCGTCTCACGGATCCCGGTTTTGAGCCGTGAGTCGGAGCTCGAGCTGGCGACCCGTTATCGCCGCGACAACGACCTCGACGCCGCGCGCGAGCTGGTGCTTGCGCATCTGCGTTTCGTGGTGCACGTCGCCCGCGGTTACATGGGCTACGGGCTGCCGATCGGCGACCTGGTCCAGGAGGGCAACGTCGGCTTGATGAAGGCCGTCAAGCGCTTCGACCCGGCGGTCGGTGTGCGCCTGGTATCGTTTGCCGTGCACTGGATTCGCGCCGAGATTCACGAATACGTGTTGCGCAACTGGCGGCTGGTGAAGATCGCCACCACCAAGGCGCAGCGCAAGCTGTTCTTCAACCTGCGGCGGCTCAAGAAGAACCTCGCATGGCTGTCGGACGCGGAGACGCGTGCGGTGGCGCAGGACCTCGGTGTCACGCCGCAGGAAGTCACCGAGATGGAAAAGCGCCTCGCGGCGCGCGACCTGTCCTTCGATCCCATTCCAGAGGGCGACGACGAGGAAGCCTATACACCCGCGATGTATCTGCCCGCGGCCGATGCCGATCCGTCGGTCGAGGTCGAGGAGGCTGAGTGGGAGGACACGACCGCGGAGCGGCTCAGCGAAGCGCTCGAGACGCTGGACAAGCGCAGCCAGGACATCCTCAAGAGCCGGTGGATGACGGAGAACAAGGCGACGCTGCACGAGCTCGCGGCGCGTTACCACGTGTCAGCCGAGCGCATCCGCCAGATCGAGGCAAACGCCATCAAGAAGCTTCGGGCGCTGGTCGCGCCCGAAGCCGCTCTCGAAGGCTGACCCGCAATTACGACGGCTGGGTGATCGGTGCCAGGGTGAGTTCCACCCGGCGGTTGAGCTGTCGTCCTTCGGCCGTATCATTCGTCGCGACCGGGTGCGCCTCACCGGCGCCGATCGTGATGACGCGCTGTTCGATCACACCCTTGCCTTCCAGGTACTGGGCCACGGTCTGGGCCCGGCGCTCGGACAACCCTTGGTTGTACTCGGTCGAACCGGTGCTGTCGGTGTGGCCGGCAACCTCGACGATGGTCTTCTCGTATTCCTTCAATACCAGACCGACGGAATCGAGCACCTTGAAGAAATTGGCGTTGAGGTCCGCACTGTCGGTCTTGAAGGTGATGTTGCCTGGCATGTTGAGCGTGATGTTGTCGCCCATGCGCGTGACGCTCACGCCGGTGCCCTGCAATTGCTGGCGTAACTTCGCTTCCTGCACATCCATGTAATAGCCGACGCTGCCGCCGGCGAGTGCGCCGATTCCGGCGCCGATCAGCGCGCGTTCGCGCCGCTGTTTCGCGTCATGACCCGTGATGAGACCGACAACCGCGCCCGCCGCGGCGCCGATGCCCGCGCCTTTTGCAGCTTTGCTCGTCTGTTGTTCCCCGGTGTAAGGATTCGTGGTCTCGCACCCTGCAATGACCAAGGTGGCCGCCACAACCGCAGTCGTCATGATCCTGATCGTGCGCATTTGCATTCGTGATTCCTCCGTCTTCACTTCCGCAGTCTCCCTCGACCGTCCGCGCCACTGTGAGTTCGGCCGGCTGAACGCCGCTTGAACGGCCAATTCTACAATCCGCGCTCCGGCGCCGGCGGGGTCGTAGCCTTACGGTAGCCCTTCGGCCGGATCGCCACCGTGTTGCGGATCACTGTGCAGCGAGTCCCGTCGGCGAGGTGATAGCCATACTCGAACGTGGGCGTCGAGCGTCCGGATGTCTCCAGCTCGCGACGAATCTGCGCCTCGAGCTCCGCGGGAAAGTCGAAACGCAGCTCCAGATCCGTGCTGCCGCCGCGCTGGAAGTCGATGCTCATGGCCCGCGTCCACACCGAATGCCCGGGAAAGACGCGCGCGCAGGCCACTGCCGCGATCGGGTCGGCGAGCGCGGCCTGGTAGCCGCCGAACATCACTCCCCCGGGATTGCGCGAGAAGGTGTTGAGCGGCAACAGCACGCGGATGTGCCGCCAGTCCGGGCTCACTTCGCGAACCTTGATGCGCATCAGGAAAAACGGCGGATAGATTTCCAGCCGCCGCGCATCCGAGATGAAGCGCGCGCTCGAGAAGTACCGCATGACGCGCTGACCGAGCGTCGGCGAATTCATCCACTCCTCCCCAGGGCACCGCAGTTGCGAGCATACGGGTGCCGGCGTAGCTTTGCCGCCATCATGAGGACCGCGCAAGCATGGCTCGACGAATACTCCGAGAGCCATCGCAATCCGGCCAACGAGGTGCTGCACTGGATCTGCGTGCCCGCGATCCTCTTGAGCGTGCTCGGCCTGCTCTCGGTATTGCCCGTGCCGTCGGCCTTGCTCGAGATCTCGCCCTACCTCAATTGGGGAACCCTCTTCGCACTGGCGGCCCTCGTTTATTACTTCCTCGTCTCCGTCCCACTCGCTCTCGGAATGACCCCGGTACTGCTGGCGTTGCTCGGCCTCGTCCGCTGGCTCGACGGCTTCAGCACGCCGTTGTGGATCATCTGCATTGCGATCTTCGTCATCGCCTGGATCGGCCAGTTCATCGGTCATGCCGTCGAAGGCAAGCGCCCGTCGTTCTTCAAGGACGTCCAGTTCCTGATGATCGGGCCGATGTGGTTGCTGTCCCACGTGTATCGACGCGTGGGAATACCTTTCTGACCTGATTTCCTGCTCCTGAATCCACCGCTTTCGCCGGCGCGAATGGACGCTGGCGAGAGTTCGCCGCGCACAGCCCGAATCAACGTTGCGAAGCAGCATCGCGGCGCAGGGATTCGTGTCTTTCAGGAACGAGAGAGTTTCGTGTGAACCGATTTTTCACACGACGGGCGCTCGCTAACGTATGCACCACGAACAATCCATGGGAGCCCGATCGTGTTTTCGCGCGTCATCAACCGACTTCGCAAGCCAGCGTCAGTAGTGGCGCTGCTCTTGTCGGGTTTGTCATTGGCAGCACGCGCTGACACTGACGCGCAGGAGCAGACGACCGTCGAACAGATCATGCACCGCGCCGCAAACCCGGCCCCGGACGATGCGGCCGGCTGGTCGATCGCGCTGGATAACGACCTCTTCGGCGCACGCGGCACGGATCGCGATTACACCGGCGGACTCGGTGTCACCGTGCACGGCGCGCAGACGGCGAACTACTGGTGGTCGCTCGACCGGCTGCTCAAGCACGTCGATGCGTCCCTCTTTGCACGCAACGCGAACTGGCAGGAGACGCAGCCGCTGCATGCATTGCAGGCCGGCATCATGATTTTCACGCCGCAAGACATCACGTCTTCGGCTGTGGTCGAGAACGACCGGCCGTACGCGAGCCTGCTGTTCCTCACCAGCGGTCGCGACTATGTGGCGGCGGATCAGCGGCGCACGCGCTACAGCGCACTGACATTCGGCGTGCTCGGCTTGCGCGCGACGACCGACACCCAGGAGTGGGTGCACCAGGTCATCCGCAGCGATGAGCCGCGCGGCTCCGGTAACCAGGTTTCGCAGGGCGGCGAGCTCACAGCGCGCTACCTCACCGGTGGTTCGCGGCTGCGCGCGCAGCGCTTCGCGTTCGCCGACAAATCCGTCGAGATGAAAACCACCTGGGAAATGAGCGCCGGGTATCTCACGGAAGCGAATTATTCGATTTCGACGCGCTTCGGGATCATCAACTCACCGTGGTGGACCTTCAACCCGGAGCGCGTCGATTACATGGCACAGCCCGCACCGCTCGCGCCGGCGAGCGATCGCGGCGAACTCTATGTCTTTGCCGGAGCGAAGGTGCGCGTGCGGGCCTACAACGCGTTCCTGCAGGGCCAGTTCCGCGACAGCGTGCACACGCTCTCCGCCGACGATCTGAATCACGTGATCGGCGAGGCGTGGATCGGCATCACCAGTCGCCTGTCCGGCGGCACGCAGCTCAGCTACACCCTGCACTACGAGACCGCAGAGATTCGTGAGGGTGTGGCCAATCGCAGCCCCGTGTGGGGCGCGGTGACCATCTCGCACAGCTTCTGAATCCCCCGTTGCCCCTCTACCCGCTGACGCGGGAGAGGGGATTTTTTTACTCGTCCCTTACGCCTGCAGGCCGCAGGCGCATCGCGCCTTTACTCGTGTCACGCATAGAGTGCGCGCCTGAAGGTGCATCATGAGTGACCTCGTTTCCCTCGCCCTGATCGTGGCCTGCATCGCCGTCGCACGCGGCCTGATGTACGCGTGCGATCGCATCCTCAGGAAGGACGAATGACCGCCGAAATGATCGCCGGCGCGCTGCTCACGATCGGGCTCGTGGCCTACCTGCTCTACGCGCTCTTTCATCCCGAGAAGTTCTGACGTCCGTGACGACGTACGACCTGCTCACATTTGCCGTCTACCTGGTGCTGCTCCTTGCGCTCACGCCGCCGCTGGGGCGCTACATGGCGCGCGTGTACGCCGGCGACAGGCACTTCCTGTCGCCGGTGCTCGGGCCGGTCGAGCGCCTGATCTATCGGGCCTGCGCGGTGGATGCGAGCGCCGAGCAGAGCTGGAGCCGTTACGCGCTGGGCATGCTGGCGTTCAACGCGTGCGGCCTGGTGCTGCTTTACGGAATCCTGCGCCTGCAGGCCTGGCTGCCGCTCAACCCGGCTGAACTTCCGGCCATGAGCTGGCACCTGGCGTTCAACACGGCGGTCAGCTTCGTTACCAACACGAACTGGCAGTCCTACGGCGGCGAGTCGACGCTGTCCTACTTCTCGCAGATGGCGGGCCTAACCGTGCAGAACTTCGTGAGCGCGGCGACCGGCATGGCCGTTGCGATCGCACTGGTGCGCGGATTCGCGCGTGGCAGCGCCGCGACCGTCGGTAATTTCTTCGTCGACACCACGCGCTCGACTCTCTATATCCTGCTTCCGCTCGCGCTGATCGGTGCCCTGCTCCTGGTGTGGCAGGGTGTACCGCAGAACTTCGATCACTACGTGCAGGCGCACACCCTCGAGGGCGCGCAACAGACGCTCCCGCAGGGACCCGCGGCTTCGCAGATTGCGGTCAAGCAGCTCGGTACCAACGGCGGCGGCTTCTTCAACGCCAACTCCGCGCACCCCTACGAGAACCCGACGCCACTCAGCAATTTCCTCGAGTGCCTGATGATCCTCCTGGTGCCGGCGGCGCTCGTGTACACGTTCGGCTGCATGGTGCGCGATCGCCGCCAGGGTTGGGCCTTGTGGGCGGCCATGGCGATCCTGTTCATCGGCGGTCTCGCCATCTGCTACAAGAGCGAGCTCTCCGGAAACCCGCTGCTCACAGCCGTGGGCGTCGACCCTTCCGCCGGCAACATGGAAGGCAAGGAAGTGCGCTTTGGCGTCGGTGCTTCGGCGCTCTGGGCCACTGCGACGACCGATGCTTCGAACGGCTCGGTCGACGCCATGCACGACAGCTTCACGCCGCTCGGCGGGCTGGTGCCGATGTTCAACATCATGCTGGGTGAACTCATCTATGGCGGCGTGGGCGCGGGCCTCTACGGCATGCTGCTCTACGTCATCATCGCGGTGTTCATTGCCGGCCTGATGGTGGGGCGAACGCCGGAATACCTCGGCAAGAAGATCGAGGCACGCGAAGTGCTCCTTTGCATGCTGGCGCTGATGGTGACGCCGCTGGGTATGATCGTTTTCCCGGCGATGGGCGCGGTCCTGCCCGTGAGTACCAGCTCGATCCAGGACGCCGGGCCCCACGGCCTCTCGGAGCTGCTCTACGCGTACGTGTCCGCGACTGGCAATAACGGCTCGGCCTTTGCGGGCTTCAACGGCAATACCCCCTACCAGGACACGATGCTTGGCATCGCCATGTTCCTCGGCCGGTTCGTCATCATCCTCCCGATGCTCGCCGTCGCCGGCAGCATGGCTGCCAAGAAGATCGTGCCGGCGAGCAGCGGCACGTTTCCAACTCACGGCCCGATGTTCGTGGTGCTGCTGATTGCAGTGATCTTCATCGTTGGCGGCCTGACCTTCTTCCCGGCACTCGCGCTGGGTCCCATCGCCGAACACCTGGCGATGCTTGCGGGCAAGACGTACTGAGGATGGCCATGACCGCACATCACAAGGCCCTGCCGCTGTTCGAGCGCCATCTGGTGATGACAGCGAGCCTCGAGAGCCTGCGCAAGCTCGATCCGCGTGTGCTGATCAAGAACCCGGTGATGTTCGTGGTCGGGGTCACCTCCGTGTTCGTCACCGCGATCTGGCTGCGTGACCTCGTGACAGGCCATTCCGATCACACGAGCGTGATCGGGCAGATCGCGCTCTGGCTGTGGTTCACCGTGGTGTTTGCCAACTTCGCCGAGGCACTCGCCGAGGGTCGCGGCAAGGCGCGCGCTGACAGCCTGCGCCGCACCCAGACCGAAACCAACGCGAAGCTGCTCGATGATGCGCGTTCCAGCAAGCACCGCACGATCGCGGCGCGCAACCTGAAGCGCGGCGATGTGGTTTTGGTCGAAGCGGGGGACGTGATCCCCAATGACGGCGAGGTGATCGAGGGCATCGCCTCGGTCAACGAGTCCGCGATCACCGGCGAGTCCGCGGCGGTGATCCGCGAAAGCGGTGGCGATCGTTCCGGCGTCACGGGCGGCACACGCGTCATCTCGGACTGGATCAAGGTGCAGATCACCGCGGGTCCCGGCGAAGCGTTTCTCGACCGGATGATCCGGCTCGTCGAAGGCGCGGATCGGCAGAAGACTCCCAACGAGATCGCGCTGCACATGCTGCTCGTCGGGCTCACGATCGTATTCCTCCTGGTGGTGTTCGGTCTGGAGTTTTTTGCGTCTTACTCTGGCGCCGTCATCTCGGTCGTGTTCCTGACGGCACTGCTCATCACGCTCATTCCGACGACGATTGGCGGACTCCTGTCCGCAATCGGCATTGCGGGCATGGACCGGCTGGTGCAGGCGAACGTCATCGCCAAGTCCGGGCGCGCAGTCGAAGCGGCGGGGGACGTCGACACCCTGCTTCTCGACAAGACCGGCACGATAACTTTCGGTAACCGCCAGGCGAGCGAATTTCTCCCTGCGGAGGGCGTCACAGAGCTCGAGCTGGCGACCGCCGCAGCGTTGTCGTCGATCGGCGATGACACCCCTGAGGGCAAGTCGATTCTCACCCTTGCGGCGCAACGTCATCGCCTCACGGCGACGCGGCCGGCCGACTCCACGGTGGTCCTGTTCACGGCGCAGACCCGGATGAGCGGTCTCGATCGGCCGCAGGGGCCAATTCGCAAGGGCGCCGCGGATGCGATTCTGCAACACGTCCGCGCCCTGGGCGCACCGGGCATGCCGGCTCAGGTCACCAGTCAGATCGAGCGGGTGAGCCGCAGCGGCGGCACGCCGCTGGTCGTTGCCGAAGGCGCGCGCGTCCTCGGCGTGATCCACCTCAAGGACATCGTGAAGCCCGAGATCAAGGAACGCTTCGCGCGCATGCGCGCGATGGGAATCCGCACGGTAATGATCACCGGCGACAACCCGCTCACCGCTGCAGCGATCGCCGCCGAAGCCGGCGTCGACGATTTCATCGCCGAGGCGACGCCGGAAAAGAAGCTCGAATTCATCCGTGGCGAGCAGAGCAAGGGGCATCTCGTCGCGATGTGTGGCGACGGCACCAACGATGCGCCGGCGCTGGCGCAGGCTGATGTGGGCGTGACGATGAACGACGGTACCGCGGCCGCGAAGGAAGCCGGGAACCTCATCGATCTCGACAGCAACCCGACCAAGCTGATGGAAGTGGTGATGATCGGCAAGCAGCTCCTCATCAGCCGCGGTGCGCTCACGACGTTCTCGATTGCCAACGACGTAGCGAAATACTTCGCCATCCTGCCCGCGATGTTTGCCGCCACTTATCCCGAGCTCAATCAACTCAACGTGATGGGCTTGCACAGCCCCGACAGCGCGGTGTTGTCGGCCGTGATCTTCAACGCTTTGGTCATCATCGCCCTGATCCCGCTCGCACTGCGCGGCGTGCGCTACCGGGCCACCCATGCGGCGGCGCTCCTCGGCCGCAATCTCGTGATCTACGGTCTTGGCGGAATCATCGTGCCATTCGTCGGCATCAAGCTCATCGACCTGCTGGTCATCGCGCTCAACCTTGCCTGAGGTCACCGATGCTGAAGCAGATTCGCCCCGCTCTCGTGCTGCTGCTGCTGATGACAGCGCTCACCGGCGTGATCTACCCGCTCGTCATCACCTTGCTCTCACAGGCCATCTGGGGCAGTGCGGCGCACGGCAGCCTGGTGAAGAGTGGCGATGTCGTGGTCGGCTCCAGTCTGATCGGCCAGTCCTTCGCAAATCCGGCCTACTTTCAAGCGCGACCCTCGGGAGCCGGCAAGGGCTACGACGGAACTTCGAGCAGCGGCACCAACCTGGGGCCGACGAGCAAGGCACTCATCGATGCGGTCCGTGAACGCGTTGCGGCGGCACGGGCCGACGGTGGCACGGGTCCGGTTCCTGCAGATCTCGTGACCTCCTCCGGCAGCGGGCTCGATCCGGACCTGTCCGTCGCTGCCGCCGAGTGGCAGGTCGAGCGCGTGGCACATGCCCGGGGCGTCGCGCCGCAGGCGATTCGCGAGCTCCTGTCTCAGCAAGTCACGCGGCGCGATCTTGGGTTCCTGGGCGCGCCGCGCATCAATGTGCTGCGGCTCAACCTGGCGCTCGACGCAAAGTTTCCACGCCCAGGTCGCTGAGCTCCCGTGCGCATCGCCGAGCACAGATTTCCGCCGCGGGCGGCGTCGCGGTAGCCTAGCTCCGTGGACGCGGATCGCCCCTCTCCGGATGCATTGCTGGCCGAGACGCACCGCGAGGGCCGCGGCCGGCTGAAGATTTTTCTCGGTGCCGCACCCGGCGTCGGCAAGACCTACGAGATGTTGTCGGTGGCTCGTCGCCGGCGCGCCGAAGGCGTCGATGTCGTAGTCGGGATCGTCGAGACGCACGGCCGCACCGAGACCATGGGGCTCCTCGAAGGTCTGCCGGCTCTGGCGCGCCGCCGCGTTCACTACCGCGGGCGCGACTTCGACGAGCTCGATCTCGACGCACTGCTCGCGCGCAAACCGAAGCTCGCGCTCGTCGATGAGCTCGCCCACACCAACGTGCCGGGAAGCCGTCACGAGAAGCGCTACCAGGACGTCGAGGAGTTGCTCAACGCCGGCATCGATGTGTTCACGACACTCAACGTGCAGCACATCGAGAGCCTCAACGACCTGGTCGAGCGCATCACCGGCGTGAAGGTCCGCGAGCGGCTGCCCGATCGGGTGCTGGAAAAGGCGGACGAGATCGAGCTGATCGACCTGCCGCCCGAGGAACTCACCAAGCGCCTGCGCGAAGGCAAGGTCTACGTTCCAGAGGAAGCGCAGCGCGCCGTGGACAACTTCTTCTCGCGCGGCAACCTGCTGGTGCTGCGCGAGCTCGCGATGCGCATGGCGGTTGAGCGGGTCGACGCGGACCTGCAGAGCTACATGCGCGCGCGCGCTATCGAGGGCCCGTGGCCGGCACGCGGTCGCATCCTCGTGTGCATCGGAGCCGATGCGCAGGCCGAGCGCCTGGTTCGACTCGGCAAGCGCATCGCGGATCGGCGCCAGCTCCCCTGGACCGTGCTGCACGTACAGACGAGCCGCGCGGAGGAACTGCCCGAATCGCAACGCGACCGCCTGCAAGCCACCTTCACGCTCGCCGAGCAGCTGGGGGCGCGCGCCGAAAGCATCAACGGCAACAGCATTGCGAGCGAGGTGCTCGCCTACGCCGCGGTTCAGAACGTCACCGAGATCGTGGTCGGCCGCTCGCGGCGGCGCCTCGCGCACCTGCGCGTGCGACCCGCCCTTGCCTCCGCGCTAGTCGAGCGAGGCGACGACTTCGAGATCACGATCGCGAGCCAGGCGGAGGAATCGTCGCAGCCGGAAACCGCGGCAGCGCCGCAAGCGGCTTCGCGCGTGCGTCTCTGGCCGTACGTCGAAAGCCTGCTCGCCGTTGCACTGGCCACCGGCGTCGCCTGGTTACTCGACCAATACCTCGGGATCGGCGACCTGTCGCTCGTCTATCTCTTCGCAGTGTTGGTGACTGCGATCCGTCACGGCCTGTATCCGGGCCTCTTTGCCTCTGCAGTCGCTTCGCTCGCTTTCAATTTCTTCTTCACCGATCCGCGCTTCACCCTGCAGGTCACGAGCCCCGACAACCTGCTCTCGCTCCTGTTCTTTCTGCTGGTCTCGATCATCGGCGGGAATCTGGCGGCGCGCCTGCGGGCGCAGATGCAGCTGACGCGTGAATCCGCCGAGCAAACCGGCCTGTTGTTCGATTTCAGCCGGCGCATCGCCGGCGCCGTGAGCGCCGAAGACCTGCTGCGCGCGACCTGTCAGTACCTCACGGAGACACTCGACTTCGAGTCGATTGCGCTCAGGGCATATCGGGATGCGGGCCTCGGCGAGCCGGTCGGCACCGTTGAGCCGCCGCCGGCGCTCGTCGACATCGACCGCGGCGCCGCCGAATGGGCGATCGCTCACAGCGAGCCTGCAGGGTCCGGCACCGGCACGCTGCCCGCCTCGTGGTGGCTGTTCGCACCGCTCGGTACCGCGCAACGCCCTCTCGCCGTCATCGGTCTCAACCTGGGCGCCAAGCGCGCGAGCCTCACGCCCGAGCAGCGGCGCCTGTTCTTTTCGATGCGCGACCAGGCGGCGACCGCGCTCGAGCGCATCCTGCTCACCGAGGATGTGAAGCGTGCCCAGCTGATGTCCGAGTCCGACCGGCTGCGTTCGGCGCTGCTCTCTTCGGTCTCGCACGACTTGCGCACGCCGCTTGCCTCGATCATCGGATCCGCAACCAGCCTGAAGGAGTTGGGGGACAACGCTTCGCAGGTCGCGCGCCGGGAACTCACGACGACGATCCTGGAAGAAGCGCAGCGGCTCAATCGCTTCGTGCAGAACCTCCTCGACATGACGCGCCTCGGTTATGGCGCGCTCACGCCGCGCGGCGACTGGTGCGAGTTGCGCGAGCTCATCGGGCGTGCACGCTCGCGTCTCGAGCAGCCGCTGCGGGAACACGCGCTCGATGTCACGATCGCAACGGATGCCGAGATCGTCTACGCGGACCCTGCGCTCCTCGAGCAGGTCGTCGTGAACGTTCTCGACAACGCGGCCAAGTTCTCGCCGCCCGGCTCACGCGTCGAAGTTTCGGCGAGCGTGCTCGCCGACGACATCGTGATCGCGGTCACGGATGAAGGCCCGGGTATTCCGCCCGCCGAGCGCGAGCGCGTGTTCGACATGTTCTATCGCGTGCGCGACCGCGACCAGCGCCGTCCCGGCACCGGGCTTGGCCTCGCGATCTGCAAAGGCTTCGTGGAGGCGATGGGCGGAAAGATCATGGTGCGAGGCGGCCGCGACGGCCACGGCACGCGCATCGAGATCGCGCTGCCGCGCCGCGAGCCACCCGGCAACCGTCTCACCGAAGCCGCCTGATGGGCGCAAATCGCATTCTCATCGTCGATGACGAGCCGCAGATCCGCCGTTTTTTGCGGGTGAGTCTTGTGGCGCACGGATTCGAGATTCACGAAGCTGCCAACGCACGGGAAGCCCTGCAGAGCGCGAGCTCCGATCCGCCGGCCTTGATCGTGCTGGACCTCGGCTTGCCGGATCGCGACGGGCAGTCGCTCCTGCCCGATCTGCGCGCGATCTCCGCTGCGCCGGTCATCGTGCTCTCGGTGCGCGCCGACGAACACGAAAAAGTCCGCGCCCTCGATGCGGGGGCGGCGGACTACATCGTGAAACCCTTCGGGATGCCCGAATTCCTGGCCCGTGTGCGTGCGGCGCTGCGCGTGCGCCCGGCATCCGAGAGCGCCCGCGTGTATCAGGTCGGCGACCTCCAGATCGATGTTCCGCGCCATCGCGTGACGCTCGAGGGCCGCCCGATTCGCCTCTCGCGGCGCGAGTTCGACCTGCTCGCGGTGCTCGCCGCTCACCCGGGCCGCGTCGTCACGCACTCGCAACTGCTGCGCGAAGTCTGGGGTCCGGTGCACGAAGAGGACACGCACTACCTGCGCGTTTACGTCCGGCAGTTGCGCGACAAGCTGGGCGACGACCCGCTCAAGCCGCGCTACATCCAGAACGAACCCGGCGTCGGCTATCG
>DATFRO010000032.1:0-26976 GCA_035263105.1 Steroidobacteraceae bacterium
CGCCTCGAGGGCGAATATCCGCAGCTGCTGCACGGACTCACGCCGTCGGTGAAGCTCGCTACCACGAATGCCGGGCACCTCTATCGCTTGCAGGCCGGATCGACCAGCGAAGAGAACGCGCGCAAGGTCTGCGCAACGCTCAAGGCCGCGAACCAGCCCTGCATCATCGTTCCGCCCTGAAGTTCGGGCGGCGCCGTGTTGGCGCACGCCGTTGCGCGTGCGTGAACTCGGTCATCAACTGACGCGCCGCTGTCACCCGGGTCAGAAACTGACAAATTGCGTCAACCGCGCGGCGTCCGTCGCCCGGTGCTAACTCTTTGATACAGAAGCCATTCATGCCTTGGCATGGCGATTGCTTTGTATTGCTCAGAGTGTCAGCACTGATGACCAGCGGTAAGTCGGAAATCGTCGCGCTGCTGCTGCCGGAGGGCGAGGGAGAACACCTCGCGCACCCCGAGCACCGCGCGACGCTCCTGGTGAGACGTGCAGACGGACAGTTCGCGCTGGAGCAGGTCGATGCACGAGTTGCACTCGCCCGGCGCGTGGCAAGTACCGGATGTTTTAGACAGGGCAGGCCGATTGTCGATCCGATGACCCGTCAGGTGATGGGTTACGAAATGGAGGAGATACCGCTCGCGATGAGCGTGGCCTGACCTGAAGCAAGTTTCCCCCTGAACCCCTGTGGTTCGCTCTTGGCGCCGCGATCAAGCTTCCCCCGCTCGCGGCGCTTTTTTTTGTGCGTCTGATTTGCAAGGCAGCGGCGCGGCTCGCTGCCCCAAGGTGCTGTTGCATTTCGCGACCGTTCTCCTTCGAATGCGGTCATAGAACGCGCCATGGCGCCCGGGAAGCGGTGCTGCGCGTAGGACGTTACTGAGCCCTCAATACGCCGAGGGCCTGCGGCGTGCGCTCCAGGGGGATTTCATGATGACTGCCAAGTCCAGCGCCTGCGTGCAGTTCGCGCTGTGCGCCTTGCTTGCCATAACCAACACCGCTGAAGCGCGCACGCGCGAGAAGACGGACGTCGTGACGCTCGACAACGGCGATCGTGTCACCTGCGAGATTCTCGGTCTCGAATATGGCCAGCTGCAGTGCAAGACCTCTGCGATGGGGACGCTCAACATCAAGTGGGAGGAGATCGCGTCGGTCGAGAGCAAGTTCGTGTTCGACGTTGAGGTGCTGGGTGCCGTGCACCACTACGGCACGATTGCCAGCCGCGCCGACAACAAGAAGAGCCTCATCGTCAAGAGCGACAGCGGCGATGTCGAGTTGTACCTGGCCCAGGTCACGCGCATCGCCGAGATCGATTCGACCTTCTGGAAGAGAATCCACGGTTCGATGTCCATCGGGTACAACTTCACACAATCGACGGACGTGAGCTCAGCGACAGCGGCGTTGAGTGCGACCTATCGCGCCGAGACCTTTGCGATGTCGCTTGATATCAGTCTGCAGCAGACCGACTCGCCGGACAAAGGAACCTTGGATCGCGACACAATGAG
The DNA here is from genome assembly GCA_035263105.1 of Steroidobacteraceae bacterium. Lineage (GTDB taxonomy): Bacteria > Pseudomonadota > Gammaproteobacteria > Steroidobacterales > Steroidobacteraceae > DATBVX01. Next base: position 1,497 of record DATFRO010000032.1, read on the forward strand.
CTTCGCCTATCAATGGATACGCCCCAACAAGAATTTCTGGGTCGGCCTCGCCTCGCTCGAGCGCAACGAAGAGCTCGGCATCGACGGTCGTCTGACGGTCGGCGCCGGCCTGGGCCGCTACCTGCGCCAGACCTCGGTGAGCGAATTCCAGGCCTTCGCCGGCGTCGGTCTCACGCAGGAGTGGGTGACGGGGGACGAGAATTCGCAGCAGAGCGTCGAAGGAATCATCGGCGCCGCCTGGCACGTCTTCCGCCTGGTGGGGAACGAGACCAGCCTCAGCACGTCCGCGACGCTCTTCCCCAGCATCACGGAGTCCGGACGCTATCGCGGCAAGTTCGACATCACCCTGCGCAAGGAGATCGTCTCGGACCTCAACTTCGACATCACGGCGTATTACGACTACGACAACAAGCCGCCTGATGACGGCAAGACCCAGACCAGCGACCACGGGGTCAATACCTCGCTGAGCTACTCCTTCTGATCGACGCGCCGTGCCCGAACTGCCGGACGTCACGGTCTACGTCGAAGCACTCGCGGCGCGCGTGCAGGGGCACACACTGCAGCGGGTGACGCTGTCGAGCCCGTTTCTGCTGCGCAGCGCGGAACCGCCGCTCGCCGCAACCTTCGGTCAACGCGTCGTCGCCGTCCGACGTCTCGGCAAGCGCATCGCAATCGGACTGGAAAACGGCTTGTGGCTGGTCCTGCACCTGATGATCGCGGGACGGCTGCACTGGTTCGGGCAGGGCAAGCGCCGCTCCGGACGGCGCGCGCTCGCCGTGTTCGAGTTCGACAACGGCGCCCTGACGCTCACCGAGGCGGGCACGCAGCGGCGCGCGTCGCTGCACGTCGTTTCGGCTGCGGCGCTCGGCGAGCACGAGCGCGGTGGCCTGGAGATCCTCGAGGCTTCGGCGCCTGAGTTCGTGCAGCGCCTGCGCTCGCAGAATCACACCTTGAAGCGCGCGCTCACGGATCCGCGCCTCTTCAGTGGCGTCGGCAACGCCTACTCGGATGAGATCCTGCACACGGCGCGCCTCTCGCCGGTTACGCTGACCCAGCGCCTTTCGGATGAGGAAGTCGCCCGGCTGCAGGCGGCCAGCGTCGCGGTGCTGCAGCGCTGGACGGAGCGGCTGCGCGGGGAAGCGGGTGGAGCGTTTCCCGAAGGCGTCACGGCCTTTCGCGAAGGCTTCGCCGTGCACGGCCGGTTCCGTAAGAAATGCCCGGTGTGCGCAACGGAGATCCAGCGGATACGCTATGCCAGCAACGAGACCAACTATTGCCCGCGCTGCCAGACGGAAGGCCGGATCCTCGCCGACCGGTCGCTGTCACGGCTGCTGAAAGATGACTGGCCGCGCAGCATCGAAGAACTGGAGTCCGAAAGATAATGTCCGAGCACGGCTCATCGCTGCGGGCGATTCTCTACGCCTTTCTCGCCAACCTCTTCATCGCGATCACCAAGTCGGCCGCCGCGGCATACACGCATTCGGGCAGCATGATGGCCGAGGCGATTCACTCCTACGCCGATTGCGGCAACCAGGTGCTGCTGTTCATCGGGCTGAAACAGGGGCAGCGTCCGCCCGACAAGCTGCACCCGCTCGGTCACGGGCGACTGACTTACTTCTGGAGCTTCATCGTCGCGCTGCTCCTCTTCAGCGCGGGCGGGCTGTTCTCGATCTACGAGGGCTGGCACAAGCTGCGCGCCCCGGAGGAGCTGCACCAGGCCTGGGTCGCGCTGCTGGTGCTCGGCATCTCCATCGTGCTCGAGACCGGCAGCCTCGTCGGTTGCCTGCGCGAGATTGCCAAGGTGCGCCGCGGACGCCCGCTCACCAAGTGGGTCGCTCAGACGCGCAATGCGGAGCTGGTGGTAGTGCTGGGTGAAGACATCGCCGCGCTCGTGGGTCTCGTGCTGGCATTCGTCTTCGTCTCGCTCGCGGCGCTCACCGGCGACACGCGCTTCGATGCCGCCGGCTCCATCATGATCGGCGTGGTGCTGATCCTGATCTCCGCGTTCATCGCCGGGCGTATCAAGCGGCTGTTGGTCGGGACCTCAGCCGAAGAGGATCTCGAGGAGGCGATCAAGGACCTGATCGGGAAAGATCCGGAGATCGTCGCCCTCTACAACGCAATCACGCAGCAGCTGGGGCCGCAGGTGATGCTGGCGGCGAAGATCCGCATGCGGCCCGGCATCAGCATCGAGGCCGCCGTTGCCAGCATCAATGCGCTCGAGCGACGCATCAGGGAGTCGTTCCCCGAAGTCGGCTGGTGCTTCATCGAGCCCGACTTCGACGACTGAGCGCCGGCAACGCTTGGCTGAACTCGTCGGCCGATAGCGCCCGCACTTCAATAGCCGCGCTTCACATCCACGACCGAGAGCATGCGTTCGCCGGCGACGTAGCGACGCAGGTTTTCGCGCGCGATTTCCCAGTGCCGGCTGCGCTCGAATTCCGAGTCCGATGAGACGTGCGGCGTGATGATCACGTTGGGCAGATGCCAGAGCGGATGATCGGGCGGGAGCGGTTCCGGATCTGTCACGTCGAGGCCGGCGCCGCCCAGCCGATTCTGCTTGAGCGCGTTCACCAGGTCGTCCGTGACGACGGTGCCGCCGCGTCCCACGTTGATGAAGAACGCGCCGGGCTTCATCGCGGCAAAGCTGCGCGCATCGAACGTGTGCTTCGTCTGCTCGGTAAGCGGCAGAGTGTTGACCACGACGTCGGCTTCCGCGAGCAGCTTCGGCATTTCGTCGGGCAGCCCCACGTGGCTCACGTAGTCCGGACCTTCACGGCTGCTGGCGCGCGTTGCCGTGACCCGCATGCCGAGCGCATGAGCGCGGCGTGCGACCTCCTCGCCGATTCCGCCCAGGCCCGCGATGAACATCGTCTTGCCCTCGAGCGAGACGGCTCGCACTGCTCCGCGGGGCTCGTCCTGCCAACGGCCGCTCGCCTGGGCGCTGATGTAAGCGGGCAGATCGCGGGCCAGCGCGAACGTCAACGCAATCACGTGTTCCGCCATCACGGGGCCGGCCACGCGCTGCATGTTGGTGACCAGCAGGTTGCGGTCCGCGATTCCCGGAATGCTCATGCAACTTTCGACACCGGCCCCCAGAGCCTGGATCCAGTACAGCCGCTTCGCCTCGGCGAGGATTTGCGGTGAGCAGAAGCCGATCATCGCATCAGCCTTCGCGGCATCCTTGAGCGCTTGCGCCTGGTCACTCGCGAAAACGACCTTGGTACCCGGCGCAGCCGCCTGCAGCCATGCGCGCTGCTCGTCATTGCCGGGGTCGCGCACGACGATGAGCGCAGGCTTGTGCCATCCCTTGCTCTCGCGCACCGGCTGCTCCGCTTCGTGCAGGCCGAGCTTCGCGATGAGCGCGTTCGTCTCCGCGGACGCGGCGGGCGGCGTCTGCGCGGGCACTGCAGGAGTGACAGCGAGCCACAGGAACGCCACGAAGAACTGTGAGTGCAGTTGTCTGATCTTGGTCCGCATGCCATCCGCTCCTTGTTTCCCGCGAGTGAGGCCTATCCAGCCGAGCCGACCATGCCGCTCGAGTCGTGCAACCGTGAGGTGACTGTTCAGGGCTTGCGCCCGCTGATGATGGGCACGTGCCACACGGCGTAGCCCTCGGGATTGCGAATTCCGGCGATCGCCTCGTCGAACAGCGCGCGTGCTTCGCGGCGCCCGAGCGTCGTGGAATCGCCGATCACATTCGCGTAGCCATCCCGCCAGGCCACCATGATCGAGGCGAAGGTTTCGCGCGGCACGCGCAGCGTATCGACGATGGCGTAGTCGACGCGCAGGTCGGTCAGGCCGACGCGCTTCATCAGCGCGTAAGTGTGGCGGCCGACGCGGGCGTCGGTCCCGGTGGCGGAGGCGAACGCGATTGCACCCTGGTGCCACAGCCGGTCGGTGTCGAGCACTCCAACCGGCATGTGCATCATTCCGTAGTCCTCGCTCAGCACGTGCAACCAGCCGCCCGGCCGGCAGATCCGCCTCAGCTCCGTGAGCGCGCGCTCGGGTTCGGGGATCGCCTGCGTCATGTGACGGCAGGTCACCAGATCGAATGAGTCAGCGGGCAGGCGTAGCTCGAAGGCATCGCCCTGCTCGAACCGCACGCGCGGCGCGAGGGATGCGTATTGCTTGCGGGCGTAGGCAATAGGCCCTTCCAGGATGTCGACCCCGATGATTTGCGCGCCGGGATACAACCCGGCCAGCCGCGCCGTGATTTCGCCGCTGCCGCAGCCGATATCGGCGATGTGGGCGTCGGCAGGCAAGCCATAGCGCGCGAACAACGGCTCCTCCTGCGGCCAGATGGCGCTCGCCTGCGCGGCGAGGTTGCGCACCATCGATTCGTCGGCCATCTGTTCGGCCTGGGGATTGCGCTTGCTGTTCATTGCCTGATGATGTCAAACCCGCCCGGTCGCGGATCCGCGTTGACAGTGATCGTGGTTACCAGTTGAGATTCTATTCGACGGCGCCGCGCCATGGTGCGCGCGAAGGGAGACTTCATGCTGAAGCGCATGCTTTCCAGGGCAGCGATCCTGTTGCTTGCGTTCCCCGGTCGAATTCTCGCCGCCGAGGTGGCGGTGCCACCCGATCTGCAGCCCTGGCAGGGCTGGGTCCTGCAGGGCGAGGAATATCGCCGCTGTCCCTTCATCACCGGTAACCAGGCGGCTTCCGAGCAGGCGTTTCAGTGCATCTGGCCCGAGCGCCTGGCGCTCGAACTGGACGCGCGTGGCGGTCGTTTCACGCAGCGCTGGGAGCTGTTCGCGGAGTCCTGGATCACCTTGCCGGGCGATCTCGAGCACTGGCCACGCGACGTCCAGCTCGATGGCGCGCGCGCCGTGGTCGTTGCGCGCAATGGCGTACCGCAGATCCGGCTCGCAGCCGGCGCTCACACGGTCAGCGGGAGCTTTCGCTGGACGCGACGACCGGAATCGCTGGCCGTACCGCCGCAGGCCGGCATCATCGCGTTGAGCATCGATGGCCAGGCGATCGCCCAGCCGGAGCGTGCCGGGAGCGGACTGTGGCTCGGCCGCCGTCGCGGGCCCGTCGAACAACAGCAGCTCGACCTGCAGGTGTATCGGCTCCTGAGCGATGACATTCCCGCCATGCTGACGACGGAGATCCGCGTACAGGCTGCCGGCGAGGCACGCGAAGAACTGCTCGCGCCGGTGCTGCCCACGGGCTTCGTTCCCGTGAGTCTCGCGAGCGCGCTGCCGGCGAGGGTCGAGCCGGACGGCCGCCTGCGCGTGCAGGTTCGCGCCGGCAACTGGCAGATCCGCATCAGCGCGCGTGGCGCGGGAGTTGCTCAGGGGCTGCGCCGGCCGGCAGGCGAAGGCCAATGGCCGAGCGATGAAATCTGGAGCTTCGAGGCGCTCGATCGCCTGCGTGTTGCCGGAGTTGAAGGCGTCGAGTCCATCGATCCCGGCCAGGCGAACGTACCCGCGGAGTGGCGCCAGTTTCCCAGCTATCGCGTCGGGCGCGACGCGGAGCTCAAGGTCATCGAGCGCAGTCGCGGCCTCGCCACCACCGACGACAACCAGCTCTCCCTGTCACGCGCGTTGTGGTTCGACTTCAAGCACCAGGGATTCACCGCGGTCGATTCGATCAGCGGCAGCATGCGCCAGGACTGGCGTCTCGACATGGTCGAGCCGTATCGGTTGCTGAGTGCACGCGTCGGTGAAGAGAACCTGCTCGTGACCAAGGGGGCGAAGGACGGTGCCACGGGCATCGAGGTGCGCTCTCCCGAGGTGCACTTGCAGGCGGTGAGTCACATCGCGGCCGGCTCGGCGATGCCCGCCACCGGCTGGCAAGGCCGTTTTACGAATGTACAGGGGATGCTTCACCTTCCACCCGGCCATCGCCTGGTTGCCGCGCTCGGCGCGGACAGTGCGCCCGGTGCGTGGATCGAGAGCTGGCGGCTGCTCGACATGTTCCTGGTGCTGATCGCGAGCCTCGCGATCGGTCGGTTGCTCGGTTGGCGCATCGGTCTGCTCGCGCTCGGTGGACTCGCGCTCACGCATCACGACAGCAACGGCATGATCTGGCTGTGGGTGAACTTCCTGGTCGCGCTGGTCCTGGCGCGTGAAGCGCCGGCAGGCAGGCTGCGCATGCTGGCGTCGATCTATCGCGCGGTGAGTGCGGCCATTCTCGTGATTGCGCTCGTGCCGTTCATCGCGAGCCAGGCACGCCTCGCGATCTATCCGCAGCTCGATGCGGGTGGTTACTACATGCCGATGACATTGCCGGCGCAGGTGCCGGTCGCCGAGGCACCGCCGCCTCAGGCAGAGGCACCCGCCTCGGCCACGGAGGAGCTGGAACGCAAGAGTGTCGGCATCGCTGGGCGAGCCGACAAGGCGGCACGTCTCGAGATGGCACAAACCAGGAATAACTACCTTCTGCGCTCCAGCCTTTCGCGACCCACCGAGCGCTATGCGCCCGGCACACTGCTTCAGGCCGGGCCCGGAATCCCGGAGTGGCAGTTCATCGCGCAGCCGTACTCGTGGTCGGGGCCGGTCGACGCGGGACAGAAGGTGCGCTTCCTGATCGCGACGCCGTTCTGGCTCTCGCTGTGGCGTCTCGTCGGTATTGCGTTGCTGGCGGTTCTTCTCATGATCCTCGTGCGCTTCGCCTATGGCTGGCCACAACGCTGGCCGCAGCTGCCGCGGTTTGGTGCATCGACCGCTGCAGCGCTCGTCGCATGCGCAGCGCTCGGCGCACTCGCGACGCCGGGTAGCGCACGCGCCGCGCTCCCCGATGCCACGCTGCTCAACGATCTCAAGGCCCGCCTCACGCGTGCGCCCGAGTGCATGCCGAACTGCGCGGAAATCAACGCGGCGAGCGTCATCGCCACGCCGCAGCAGCTCGAGATCGAGCTCGAGGTGAGCGCTCTGACGCCCGTCGCCGTTCCCGTGCCCGCGGCGAGCGGTCGCTGGGAACCGGAAACGATCAGCGTCGACGGTCAGCCCAACGGCGGCTTGTTCCGCGACGCCGGGCAACGCTTGTGGGTGCCGTTGCGCGCGGGCGCGCACGTCGTGCGACTGAGTGGGCGGATCGTGGCCGCGGAGAGCGTGCAGGTCGTCTTTCCACAGCAGCCCCGCAGCATCGAGGCGCGTGGCGATGGCTGGGAGATTTCGGGCGTGAGCGATGAGCGCCTGCTCACCAACACGCTCGAGCTGGTGCGCAAGATGTCGGCCGGCCAGACGGCACGTATCGAAACTTCGATGCAGTTCGCGCCGTTCGTGCGGGTGATGCGCCGCGTGACGCTCGGGCTCGACTGGACCATCAGCACCGCCGTCGAGCGGCTCGCTCCGGAAAAGGGTGCGTTCACCGTCAAGGTGCCGCTGCTCGCGGGCGAGTCCGTGCTGACGGAGGGCGTCGAGGTTGCGGACGGCAACGCGCAGGTTGCCATGCCGGCCGGCGAGTCGATCGCGTCGTGGGCCTCCGGTCTCGCGCGGGCGGAGCAGTTGACGCTGAAGAATTCCACCGACGCGGCACGCACCGAGATCTGGCAGTTCGACGTCAGTCCCGAGTGGAACGCGCGCTTCGAAGGGACGCCGGCCGTTCTTCCGGAACAGATCCAGGACAGCTGGACCTATGAGTACCACCCGCGCTCGGGTGAGGCGCTCACGGTCCGCATCACGCGCCCGGAAGCGGCGGAGGGCGCAACGCTCGCGATCGACGGCGTGAGTGCCGAAGTCCAGGTCGGCAAGCGTTCCACGGATACTTCACTCAACGTGCGCTATCGCAGCACCCAGGGCGGACGCCACGTGCTGCACATTCCTCCCGATGCACACGTGCGAGCCCTGCAGATGGATGGCCAGAGCATGGCGCTGCGGCCGGAGCAGGGCGAACTGGCGATCGCGCTGTTGCCGGGCGCGCACCAGCTCGAGCTGCAATGGCAGAGTGACAGCGGCGTCCGCGTGCGCACCCGCGCGCCTGCGGTCGATCTCGGCAGCCCGAGCAGCAACATCCATACGCAACTGACGCTGCCCGAGGATCGCTGGATCCTCTACGCGATGGGCCCTGGCGTCGGTCCGGCGATCCTGTTCTGGGGCGAATTGCTGGTCTTTGTCGTCATCGCGCTCGCGCTCGGCCGCTCGCAGCACTCGCCGTTGCGCGTGCACGAGTGGCTGCTCCTCGGGCTCGGTCTCAGCACGTTCTCCTGGAGCGTGCTGCTGCTCTTCGCGGTGTGGATCTTTGCCATGCACTGGCGTTCGCGCTGGGCCGAAAACGACCAGCGCCGGACGTTCAACCTGATCCAGGTGGCGCTCGGGCTCCTGTCCGTAGTCGCGCTCTTCAGCCTCGTCTCGGCGATTCCGTACGGGCTGCTGAGTACGCCTGACATGCGCGTGCGCGGCGCCGGGAGCGGAGGGAACGTCTTCAGCTGGTTCGTCGATCAGGCCACGGGTGTGCTGCCACAGCCTGGCGTCATCAGCGTCTCGCTCTGGTGGTACAAGATCGCGATGCTCGCCTGGGCCTTGTGGCTGAGCTCGGCGCTCCTGCGCTGGCTCCCGTGGGGCTGGCGCGCGTTCAACGCGGGCGGGCTATGGCGTCCCGGGCGTGATCGCCATGAACCGGCCACGCCCAAGGTCAACAGTGGCTGAGGCCTTGACCCGCGCTCATTTCAGGGTGTGCGCAAAGAAGTCGAGCGTGCGCTGCCAGGCGAGCCTGGCAGCCGCTTCGTTGTAGCGTGCGGCGGACGTGTCGTTGTGGAACGCGTGATCGACGTTCTCGTACATGTACAACTGGTAGTGAGTGCCCGCGGCGTCCAATGCCTGGCGAAACGCGGGCACGTCCGCGTCGATGCGATTGTCGAGTCCTGCGTAGTTCAGCAGCAGTGACGCCTTGATCCTCGGCACGTCTTCGAGCGGCGGCACGCGTCCATAGAACACGACCGCGGCGTTGAGCTTCGGGTCCGTGGTCGCGAGCCGTCCGACGAGTCCGCCGCCCCAGCAGAATCCCACGGTGCCCACGTGCCCGGTTGACTGCTTCGAGTCCCGCAACCACGTCGCGGCGCTCACGGCATCGCTCAGCACCTGCTGTGGATCGAGCTTGCCGATCAACTCGCGCGCCTGGTCTTCATCGCTCGGCGTGCCGCCCGCGGCCGACAGGAAGTCGGGAGCGAGCGCGAGATAGCCCGCGACACCGAGCCGTCGCGTCACGTCCTGGATGTGTGGGTTCAGTCCGCGGTTCTCGTGGATCACGAGCACGGCCGGCCATTTCTTCCCCTTGCTGGGAGCGACGAGATATCCCTGCAGGCCCTTCGGGTCACTGCTGAGAGAAACCCGCTGCGGTCGAACGCGCGCGTCGTCCTCGGTGACCTGGGCCGCGGCCGCAACGTTCGCCTGGAGAAGAGGAACGAGCGCGAGTGCGGCCGACATGCCGCCTGCGAGCGAAGCGAGTCGCTCGAGGAACAGCCGTCGATCCAGCGGTGCGTGCGTGTATTCGTCGTAGAGCTCGATGATGCGTCTGTCCATGAGGCTTCCTTGATGCGGCGACGGGCCGCGCTAGTGGATGGTCCAACCCTCTAAGCCGTCAAGTATTGCTGCGATGCACGCACATAGGTGCGCCGCAGCATTGACGAGTGACTCTCGGCCGGTATGATCGGCCTCCATGTCTGCAGTGCGTTCGTACTCATCCTTGCGGTCCCCAAAGCCGTCTCGATACGCCTTCCCGGAGCGAACCTGCCTGCGGCGCCACTTCCGTTGATCCGAGCCCGGTTTGGCACCGGGCGCTTCTGAAAGATTCCTCGGGTCCCGATGGGCCCGTGCTGCTTTGGGGACACCATGCACTCGATTGCTGCCCAGGGACTCTTCGATCCTGACTACGAACGCGACAGCTGCGGCTTCGGGCTGATCGCGAGCCTCGAAGATCAGCCCAGTCACTGGATCGTGCGTACGGCGATCACTTCGCTCAATCGCCTGACCCATCGCGGTGCGATCGCCGCGGACGGCAAGACGGGCGACGGCTGCGGCCTGCTGCTGAAAACTCCCAAGGCGTTCCTGGAAGCGATTGCGGCGCAGGCAGGCATCGAGCTCGCCGAGCGCTTCGCCGTCGGTTGCGTGTTCCTCGGTCGCTTCGACGACCAGGCGCAGCGGGCGCGCGCCGCGCTCGAGAGCCAGCTCGAGCGCGAGGAACTGGAAATCGCCGGCTGGCGCCCGGTGCCGGTCGACCCGGAAGCCTGCGGCGAGGAGGCGCTGAAAACGCTGCCGCGAATCGAGCACGTGTTCGTCAACTGTCGGCTGGACATCGACGAGGCGGCCTTCAATCGCAAGTTGTTTCTCGCGCGCCGCCGCACCGAGAAGGCGCTCGAGCGCAAGGACCCGGTGTTCTACGTGCCGAGCCTTTCGGCCTCGACGCTCGCCTACAAGGGCATGGTGATGCCTCAGCATCTCACGCAGTTCTACCGCGACCTGCAGGACGAGCGGCTCGCGACTTCGGTCGCGGTGTTCCACCAGCGATTCTCGACCAACACATTGCCGCAGTGGCGGCTCGCGCATCCCTATCGCTTGCTCGCGCACAACGGCGAGATCAACACCATCCAGGGCAATCGCAACTGGGCCGCGGCGCGCGGACCGCTGTTTCGCTCGCCGGTGCTGCCGGATCTCACTGACATCCTGCCGCTCGTGTCGATGTCGGGCTCCGACTCGCAGACGCTCGACAACATGCTCGAAGTGCTGCTGATGGGCGGCCTCGACGTGCTGCACGCCATGCGCTTGCTGATTCCGCCCGCCTGGCAGACCGTCGATTCGATCGATGCGGACCTGCGCGCGTTCTACGAGTACTACGCGACGCACATGGAACCGTGGGATGGACCGGCGGGGATCGTGCTGACCGACGGTCGCTACGCCGCCTGCACGCTCGATCGCAACGGCCTGCGCCCGGCGCGCTACGTCATCACGCGCAACCGCCATCTCACCATCGCGTCCGAAACGGGCGTCTGGGACTACGCGCCGGAGGATGTGGTGCGCAAGGGCCGGCTCGGCCCGGGTGAAATGCTGGCGCTCGATCTGCAGACCGGCGAGCTCCTCGAGAGCAAGCGCATCGACGAGATTCTCAAGAGCCGCCATCCCTACAAGACCTGGCTGAAGAAGGGCGTGCGCTATCTTGAGTCGGACCTGATCGATCCGCGGCTCGCGGCCGAGCCGATGGACCGCGACACGCTCGCGATCTACCAGAAGATGTTCAACATCACCGCCGAGGAGCGCGACGAGGTGATCCGCACCCTGGCCGAGGACGAGAGTGAAGCGGTCGGCTCGATGGGGGATGACACGCCGATGCCGGTGCTGTCGTCGAAGGCGCGCCCGCTCTTCGATTACTTCCGTCAACAATTCGCACAGGTGACCAACCCGCCGATCGATCCGCTGCGCGAGAGCATCGTGATGTCACTGCAGACCCAGATCGGTCCGGAGTGCAACATCTTCGTGCCCGCCCCCGAGCACGCGAAGCAGATCGTGATGAATTCGCCGATCCTGTCGCAGCGCAAGCTCCGGCAGATCCTCGCGCTCACCGACTTCGGCATCACGCACGAGTTCATCGACCTGCAGTATTCGCTCGACGAAGGGCTGCACGGGGCGCTGCTGCGCATCTGCGATCAGGCGGAAACGGCGGTGCGCGCCGGCAAGCTGGTGCTGATGCTCTCCGACCGCTACCTGGTGCGCGAGAAGTTGCCGGTCCACGCCTTGCTAGCGACCGGCGCCGTGCATCACCGGCTGGTGGAGAAGGGCCTGCGCTGCAAGTGCAACCTGCTGGTCGAGACCGGCACGGCGCGCGATGCGCACCAGTTCGCGTGTCTCATCGCCTACGGCGCGACCGCGGTCTACCCGTACATGGCGTACCAGACGCTCTTCGACATGATGCGCAAGGGCCGCGTGAAGATGGACGTGCATACCCGCCTCGAGCTCGGGCGCAGCTATCGCCGCGGGATCCGCAAGGGACTGTTCAAGATCATGTCGAAGATGGGCATCGCGACCATCGCGAGCTATCGCAGCGCGCAACTCTTCGAGATCGTCGGGCTGCATGACGAGGTGGTGGCGCTGTGCTTCCCCGGCACCGTGAGCCGCATCCAGGGCGCAGGTTTCGATGATCTCGAAGCCGATCTCAAGTATCTCGGCGAGCGTGCGTGGAATCCGCGTGAGAGTGTGGAGCAGGGCGGCATTCTCAAGTACGTGCACGGCGGCGAGTACCACATGTACAACCCCGACGTGATCGCGACGCTGCAGGCGGCGGTCATGACGGGTGACTACGAGCAATACCGGCAGTTCGCGCGCCTCGTGAACGAGCGGCCCGTGTCGACGCTGCGCGACCTGCTGGCGTTCAAGAGCGATCGCCAGCCGGTTCCGCTCGAGCAGGTCGAGCCGATCGAGGACATCGTGAAGCGCTTCGACGGCGCGGGCATGTCGCTTGGTGCCCTCTCACCCGAAGCACACGAGGCAATGGCGATTGCCATGAACCGCCTCGGCGCGCGCTCGAACTCGGGCGAAGGCGGCGAGGACCCAGCGCGCTATCACGGCGAGCGCAACTCCAAGATCAAGCAGGTCGCCTCGGGGCGCTTTGGCGTGACGCCGGAGTACCTCATCAACGCGGAAGTGCTGCAGATCAAGATCGCGCAGGGCGCGAAGCCCGGCGAAGGCGGGCAGCTTCCGGGTCACAAGGTGAACGAGATGATCGCGCGCCTGCGTTTCGCGCGACCCGGCGTCGGCCTGATCTCGCCGCCGCCGCATCACGACATCTACTCCATCGAGGACCTGGCGCAACTGATCTTCGATCTCAAGCAGGTGAACCCGCAGGCGCTCGTATCCGTGAAGCTCGTGGCGGAACCAGGCGTGGGCACGGTCGCGGCGGGTGTCGCCAAGGCTTACGCGGATCTCATCACCATCTCGGGCTACGACGGCGGCACCGGCGCGAGCCCGCTCAGCTCGATCAAGTATGCGGGCACGCCGTGGGAGCTCGGGCTCGCGGAAACTCACCAGACGCTGCGCATCAACGAACTGCGTCACCGCGTCCGGTTGCAGACCGACGGTGGCCTGAAGACCGGGCTCGACATCGTCAAGGCTGCGATCATCGGCGCGGAGAGCTTCGGCTTCGGCACGGCGCCGATGGTGGCGCTCGGCTGCAAGTACCTGCGCATCTGCCATCTCAACAACTGCGCGACCGGTGTGGCGACCCAGCACAACGTGCTGCGCACCAAGTACTTCACGGGACTCCCGGAGATGGTGATCAATTATTTCCGCTTCGTCGCCGAGGAGTGCCGCGAGATCATGGCGCAGCTCGGCGTGCGCCGGCTGGCCGACCTCATCGGTCGCACGGAGTACCTGGACATCGTCGCGGGAACGACGGCAAAGCAGCGCAAGCTCGACTTGAGCCCGATTCTCTCCAACGCGGGACTCACCGACGATCGCCCGCAGTACTGCACGGATCCGCACAATGCACCCTTCGACAAGGGCGAGCTGGCGGAACGCATGTTGAGCGACATGCGCTACGCGATCGACAACAAGAGTGGCGGCACCTTCGGCTACGAAGTCGCCAACTTCCACCGCTCGATCGGCGCGCGCATCTCCGGCGAGATCGCACGGCGCTGGGGAAATTACGGAATGATCCACGCTCCGGTGATCGCGAAGCTGCGCGGCTCGATCGGGCAGAGCTTCGGCGCGTGGAACGCGGGCGGGCTGCACCTGTATCTCGAGGGCGACGCGAACGACTACGTCGGCAAGGGCATGGCGGCCGGCAAGATCGTGCTCAAGCCGCCCCGGGGTTTGACTCTGCCAGCGCGCGACACCGTGATCATGGGCAACACCTGCCTCTACGGCGCAACGGGCGGTGAGCTCTACGCGGCGGGCCAGGCGGGGGAGCGCTTCGCGGTGCGCAACTCCGGCGCGATCGCGGTCGTGGAAGGATCCGGCGATCACTGCTGCGAGTACATGACGGGTGGCGTCGTGTGTGTGCTCGGCAGGACGGGTCTCAACTTCGGCGCCGGCTTCACCGGCGGGTTTGCTTACGTGCTCGATCTCGATCGTGGTTTCGTCGATCGCTACAACCACGAGCTCATCGACATTCACCGCATCACGCCCGAAGGCATGGAGTCGCACCTGCAACACCTGCGCAACCTCGTCGAAGCGCACGTCCGCGAAACGGGCAGCGTCTGGGGCGAGGAGATCCTCAACGACTTCCGCTCGTTCATGGGCAAGTTCTGGGTGGTGAAGCCGAAGGCCGCGGCCATCGACACCCTGCTCGAGAATTTGCGGAGGGCAGCATGAAGAGGCAGGCCCCGGGCCTCAGGCCTCAGGCCTCAGGCGAGGAACGGTTCTGGCTTCTGCCCGAGGCCCATGCCCCGAGGCCCGAGGCCTTCTTCCATGGCTGAGAAGCCATTCCAGTTCCTCGACATCCCGCGTCGCGATCCGGAGAAGCTCCCGGTCGAACAGCGGATCCTGGCGTTTCGCGAGATCTATGCGCAGTACGATGCGGAGGGCGCTGCGCAGCAGGCCGGCCGCTGCATCGCCTGCGGCAATCCCTTCTGCGAGTGGAAGTGCCCGGTCCACAACTACATTCCCAACTGGCTGAAGCTCATCCAGGAGGGAAACCTGTTCGAGGCGGCGGAGCTCTCGCACCGCACGAACTCGCTCCCCGAAGTGTGCGGGCGCATCTGCCCGCAGGATCGCCTGTGCGAAGGCGCCTGCACGCTCAACGACGGATTGGGCGCGGTGACGATCGGCTCGATCGAGAAGTACATCACCGATGAGGCGCTGAAGGCCGGCTGGAAACCGGACATGTCGGAAGTGCGTTTCACCGACAAGCGCGTGGCGATCGTCGGTGCGGGTCCGGCGGGACTCGGTTGCGCGGACATCCTGGTGCGCAACGGCGTCAGGCCAGTCGTGTTCGATCGCCATGCGAAGATCGGCGGACTCCTCACCTTCGGCATCCCGCCGTTCAAGCTGGAGAAGGAAGTCGTCGAGCGGCGCCGCGAGCTCATGGAAGGCATGGGCGTCGAGTTCGTGCTCAATACCGAGGTCGGACGCGATCTGCCGTTCGAGAAGCTCCTGGCAGACTACGACGCGGTGTTCCTCGGCATGGGCACCTATGAGTACGTGAAGGGTGGCTTCCCCGGCGAAGACCTGCCGGGCGTCCACGAAGCGCTGCCGTATCTGATCTCCAACATCAATCGCGAAATCGGCCTCGAGACGGATCCCGCCCAGTTCATCGACCTGCGCGGCAAGCGCGTCGTAGTGCTGGGCGGCGGTGATACTGGCATGGACTGCAACCGCACGGCGATCCGACAAGGCGCCGAGTCCGTCACGTGCACGTACCGGCGCGACGAGCTCAACATGCCGGGCTCACGCCGCGACTACCGCAACAGTCGCGAAGAAGGCGTCGAGTTCCTGTTCAATCGTCAGCCGATCGAGATCGTCGGCACCGATCAGGTCGAAGGCGTGAAGCTGGTGCAGACGCGGCTCGGTGCGCCCGGACCGCGCGGACGGCGGATACCCGAGCCGGTTGCGGGGAGCGAGGAGCTCGTGCCTGCCGACGCCGTGGTGGTCGCGTTCGGATTCAATCCGAGCCCGCCCGAGTGGTTCGAGGAATTCAACGTCGCGCTCCACCCGAACCGCCGCGTGCGCGTCTCCGCGAGCCAGCAGTTGCCGTTTCAGACCACGAACCCGAAGGTCTTCGCCGGTGGTGACATGGTGCGCGGCGCGGACCTCGTGGTGACGGCGGTCTTCGAGGGACGCGAAGCCGCCCGCGGGATTCTCAACCTGCTGCAGGTCGGCTGAGCCCGAGACAAAAAAAGCCCCGCTTGCGGCGGGGCTTTCGGGCTGACCGGGATCTCTCTTCTTTTCGGTCTACTACGCGATCCCGGGGATTCCTTTTTTCTTCTTCTTTACTTCTGCAGGCTCCGGCGACGAGACAACGCCAGGCCAATGCCGATCAAACCAATCGAGAGCAGCGCGACTGAACCAGGCTCCGGCACCGCGACGTAGCGCTGGCCGTCTGCATGGAGCAGGGACTTGGTGAGGTAGAAGTCGCCGTCCTTCGGCGTGATGTAGACGCCCAGCGTGCCATCGTCACGCAGGTCGAGCAGGCCGAAGAAGCTCACCTTGAAATTGTTCGACGCGTAGTCGAAATCGAAGCTGCCGCCACCGCCGAGGCCCCAGCCGAGCAGGTACGGGCTGATGTCGATGTCCGCGGCTTCCGCGGCACGGTCTTCATCGTCGGTCAGCCAGATACGCACCCAGGCGCTGTCGATGTAATCCTTGGCCGGGTTGTAGGCGTCGGGATCGGTCGACTCGGAAATGTCGTGGTAGTAGCCGTAGCCACCCGTGGTTTCGCTGAGCTTCTTGCCCTGCCAGGTGAGGGTGTCTTCCCAGCTGTAATTGACGTAGGCCGCGCTGGCAGAAGCCGCGTAACCCAGCAGCAAACCCACTGCCGCGATACTGCCGCCCAGCTTCTTGATGTGCTTGAACATGATGTTTCCTTGAATCCGCCGCTTCTCTGAGGAATTTCGCTCTTGACGCCGCCAACGCCTTCTCCGCTGGCGAACTTGAATAAGCAACCCACGTGCCATCGCCGCTAAGCGCTGTTACATCATGGACTTGGATACACCTGAGCGAGGGAGCCGGCCCCCGTGGGTAAAGAACTGTAAAGGACGTCGACGGGAGCCTGGCCGTGCTCTTCGAACTCGCATTGTCCACCTCGTGGACACGACAGGCCGACCGGGCGCACACGGTCGCTGGAGCAAGAAACGCGACGAAATCGGCCCGATTGCAGCGCGGAGTGTGCGGTGCTCGTTCTTGCCGCTCGACCGCCGCGGGACCGCGCGTGCGGGCCCTGTAAAGTCCGCCGACGCCCGGGTGAGAACTAGGCCAGCGGACGGATGCGCGCACCGATTCGCACACCCGGCCGATCGGGCAGGTTCGCGGCAAACACCTCCCCGCCGTGAAACTCCGCGATCAATCGCACGATGTAGAGCCCGAGGCCGAAATGCGGCTTGCCCGGGCCCTCGGGCCGGCGATGAAACATTGATTCGAACAATCGCGCCTTGACCTCATCGGCGAGCGGCACGCCCTCGTTCTCGACGGCGAGCGCGAAGAGCGCATCGCGTTCTTCCAGGGTGACCTCGATCAACGTCCCCGGCGCGCTGAAGTCGACGGCGTTGTCCACGAGCTTGTCGAGAAGTTGCACGATGAGATCCGGCGCCCCGGTGAACTCCCGGTCGCCCTCCGGCACGCGAGCGTTGAAGCGATGCGCGGGAAACGCGTCGGCATAGGCGCGCGTCGTCGAGCGCACCAGCTCAGCAAGGTCGAAGCGCGTGCGCTCCGCATGCCGGATCGCCTCTTCGGTGCGCGAAGCGGCTCCCATTGCGCTCAGGATCGACTGCAGGCGGTCCGTGCCTTCACGCGCACGCTGGAGGTAGGGGCCGTTGCGATCCGGTTCGGACTCCAGGTTTTCCAGTGAAGAGCGCACGATCGCGAGCGGCGTGCGCAGCTCATGGGCGAGCTTGCCAGCGAGCGTGCGCAGGTACTCGGTGTATTCGTTGAGTCGCGCGAGGAGCGTCGCCAGGCTTCGCGCCACATCGCCGAGCTCGTCGCGTGCCGCGGTATCCGGAATGGCGGCATTAACGCGCCCGTCACGCGCCAGCGATGTCTCTGCCGCGCGCTGCAGCCGGCGCAGCCGCGTGCCGAGAATCGCGGCAAAGCCCAGGCTCGCGAGTACTGCGAGGCCGCTCGCCAGCAATGTCAGGTTGAGAAGCCGCGTCAGCGCCTGGCTGCGCAGCGTCTGCAACCGATCGCCCGCCTGCTCGAGGAGCAGCGCGCCCGCGGGTGCGTCCGTGCCGGTGAGCGGCACCGCAGCGGCCAGTAACAACCGACGCTCATCCGGAAGGCGGAACCAGAAGGCGGCACGCCGGCCGCGCAGCGCGCTATCGACGGGCTCACCACTCAGACGATCGACCTGGCGCGTGCGCGCAGGCAAGCGCTCACCGCTCTCCAGCACGCGCCGGTAGAGCGCGTCGAGCCAGGCCGCGCGCTGGTCCGTCGATTCATAGATGTCCGCGGAGCTCGGCCCGAGCGAGCCCGCTTCGGCGAGGATCCAGCCGTGCGCGTCGGCGACGGCAACACGCGTGGCCGATGGCAACAGCGGTGTGAGCGCGTTCGACAGCGTGTCGGAAGGAATGACGAGCCGTCCCGCCGGCTGGTGCGTGGTCGGATCGATAGTGCCGAGCTGGACGGGCGCCTGGGTGCGCGTGCTGACATCCACAACTTCGAACCCGAGGTGAGTGCCCACCATCGAGCGCGGCAGGCGGATCTCCAGGTGGTACCCGCTGTGCAGCGGTTGCCAGAAGGCCTGGATGCGTGGCTCGACGATCTCGCGACGCTCGCCGTACGTGGAAACGGCGGGGCGGCGCGCGCTGAGCAATCCGGGTGCGGGCGTCGCCAGCAGGTAGAGCTCGCTGCCGCCGCCGGGCGTATCGAATGCCAGCCATACATGATCGCCGCGCGATTGCGGTGCTGCGGCCGGATCGTTCGATTGCTCGAGCGACGGCGTCGCATCCGAGACGACGAGCATCAGGTACAGGTTGGCCTCGTTGACCGCAGCGGCATAGTCGACCTTGAGCGTCGCGCCCGGCGCGACGAGGTGCGAATAGCCGTCAGGCCCCAGTCCCCAGTCGTCGGCAAATCCGTCGAGCAGCGCCGGCGTCGTCAGCTGGTGGGCGTAGAGATCTCCCGCCTGCACGTCGAGTGGCGTGCCTGCGGAAGTCGCATCCCCAAACAGGTCGGGCTTGGAAGCCAGCAGGTTGGCGAGCGTCGAGCCGGTCGCGAGCAGCGCCTGCTCCTGGCCGTCGCGCAGCGTCGATTCCATTTCGCGCGCGTAGCGACAGCCGGCCCACGGCAGGAGGAGCGTCAGCAGGCTGAGCAGCAGCAGCTGGTAACGAAGCGGCATTCACTCCAACCAGCGATAGCCCATGCCGTACATCGTCTCGATGCACGCAAATCCGCCATCGATACCCAGGAACTTGCGCCGGATGCGCTTGACGTGCGAGGTGATCGTGTTGTCGTCGAGCACGACGTTGGCGGCGTCCATCAGCTGCTGGCGATTCTTGACGTGGCCCGGATGCTCGGCGAGCGCGTGCACGATCCAGAACTCGGTCAGGGACAGGGGAACGGCATTCCCGTTCCAGCTCGCCTGCAGCCGCTCGGCGTCGAGCGTCAGGGGGCCGCGGTGCAGAACCTGCGCCGCCTTCGCGGGGCGGCTGCGCGCCTCGATGCGCTTGAAGAGCGCGACGACGCGCGCAATGAGATGCGCGAGGCTGATGTCCTTGGTCAGGAAATCGTCGGCACCGAGGCGCAGGCCCGAGATCGCATCGATCTCGCTGTCGCGGGCGGTGAGAAAGATGATCGGCAGCTCGGCGGACCTGGCGCGTAACTGACGGCAGAGCTCGAATCCACCCTCCACCTCGTCCTCGAGCGAAATATCGATGATGGCCAGGTCCGGCAGGCGTGAGTCGAAGGCCTGCAGCGCCTGGCGCCGGTTGGCAAACGTGCGCACCGCATAGCCGTTGCGCTCGAAGGCCGCGGCGTAGTTCGCGCTGATCGCGGGCTCGTCTTCCACGATCGCAATCTGCTTCTTCATGCGGGCAGTCTACCGTCACCCGCGGCCGGTCTGAATGACTCGGGTATCACTGCCCGAATTCGCCACAATTGATCAGCACTCCATCCCCTTTGCCGCACCCCTGCATCGCACTGCGGGCGCCTGATAGCCACAGCCAGGATTTCCTGCGGCGGCGAACACGGGAGTGCACATGGGCGCGACGAGTCGGCAGCGGAATGAACGCCAGCGCGGCGAGCAGTTCGGAGTGGAGTTTCACACCCGGCGCGGTACCGGAGAGCAACCGTTCCCGCAGCGACTGGCGCGTGCGCGCCTCCTGCACCTGAGACGTCGCGAGACCGCGGCCAACTGGCTCGCGCTCGCGATTTCGCTCGCGTTCTATTTCTTCCTGCTCGTCGGCTCGCCGGCGCATGCGGATCCGATCGACGGTGTGCGTGCCGGAAGCCTCCTGTTGCGCGGCCGTGGCGCGGCGGCGCTGCAGCCGGCAATGCGCGTCGATACGGCAGTCGATGCCGAGGTGAGCGGCATGATCGCGCGCGTCACGGTGCGCCAGGTGTTTCGCAACGACGGCGCCGACTGGATGGATGGCGTCTACGTGTTTCCGCTCTCCGAGAAGTCGGCGGTCGACCGCCTGCAGATGCGCATCGGGGAGCGGGTCATCGTCGGCGAAATCCGCGAGCGCGAAGCGGCGCGCAAGGTGTTCCAGCAGGCGCAGCAGGCCGGCAAGCGGGCCAGCCTGGTCGAGCAGGAGCGGCCGAATCTCTTCACGACGTCGGTCGCGAACGTTGCGCCCGGCGAGACCGTGACTGTCGAGATCGGGTATCTCGAAGCGCTCGACTACGATCACGAACACTGGAGCCTGCGCATTCCGCTCACGCTCACCCCGCGCTATATCCCGGGCCGGGACGCAACGGAATCGCCCGCGCCGCCTGCAGGCGCCGGCGCTCCGACGGACGCCGTCGTGCAGAGCGTCGCCGGCTCGCCGTCGCCGCCCGTCCTGCTCGGCACGCGTCCGCCGGACGCGGAACGAATCACTCCGCCGACCGACAGCGGCAGCGGCGACTCGCAGCACGTCTCCATTCATGTGAGTGTCGATGCGGGCTTTCGTCTCGGGAGCCTGCAGAGCCTCTACCACCCGGTGCAGGTGAGCGAGTCGCAATCGCTCTACCAGGTCGAGCTGCTCGAGCACGAAGTGCCGGCGGATCGCGACTTCGAGCTCACCTGGTCACCGGATGTCGGCGCCGCGACGGGCGCCGCCGTATTCACTGAGCGCGTCGGAGCCGACACCTACGCGTTGCTGATGCTCGTGCCGCCGCACGAGGAGACGGCCGCGGTTTCGCCGCCGCGCGAGGTGATCTACATCATCGACGCGTCCGGTTCGATGGAAGGCAATTCGATCCGGCAGGCACGCGCGGCGTTGCAGCTCGCACTCGGCCGGCTGCGTCCTGGCGACCTCTTCAACGTCATCCGCTTCAGCGATCGTACGGAGACGCTCTATGTGAATCCCGTGCCCGCGAGCCGCGAGCATCTCGATGAGGCGCTCGAGTACGTCGGGAGTCTGCAGGCGGACGGCGGCACCGAGATGCTGCCCGCGCTCCAGGCCGCGTTCCGCATGCAGGCGAGCGCAGGGCACCTGCGCCAGGTCGTGTTCATCACCGATGGTGCGGTCGGCAACGAGGAGGAACTCTTCTCCCTCATCCGCACCATGGGTGCCGCACGCCTGTTCACGATCGGCATCGGCGCCGCACCCAACGGTCACTTCATGCGCACTGCGGCCGCGATGGGCCGCGGAACCTTCACCTTCATCGCCACCGATCGCGACGTCCAGGGGCGCATGGGCGAGTTGTTCGAGAAGATCGAGCGGCCGGCGCTGACGGATATCGAACTGGGATGGCCGACCGGCATGAAAGCCGAGCTCTCGGCCTCGCGCGTCCCGGACGTCTATTACGGCGAACCCGTCGTGCTCACCGCGCGGCTCAACATTGCGCCGGTGGGCTTTGTCACCCTCAGCGGACGCGGCGCCTCCGGGTTCTGGATGCGGCAGATTCCGCTCGCGAGCGCTCGAGCGAACGAGGGCGTGGCCTCGCTCTGGGCACGCAATCGCATCGAGGACCTGCTGGACCAGAGGCGTGCGGGCGCCGACGCGGACAAGATCCGCGAGCAGGTCCTGGCCCTCGCGCTCGAGCACCGGCTCGTCAGTCCATACACGAGCCTCGTCGCGGTCGATCACACGCCGGTGCGTCCGGCCGGTATCGACAGCTTGCAGAGTGCGCTTGCGCACACCGCGCCGGCGGGCTCGGCCTGGGCCGGAGCGCAAGTCGGCTACCCCAGCACGGCGACTCCTGCGCGCCTGCACGTGCTCATCGGGCTCGCGCTGCTGCTGTTCGCGCTCGTGCTCGTGTGGTCACCGCGCCGCATCCGGGTACGAACATGAACGCGCGCGTGCTGGTGCTCTGCGGTCTTCTCGGCACGGCGAGCTGGCAGTTCGCACACGCGGGGTACATCCACGCGAAGGCGATCCTGGCGCAGCGACTCCTGGAACGTTCGTGGCAGCGCTCGCTGGACGGCGTCGACGCAGCGCGTCCCTGGCCGTGGGCCGATACCTGGCCGGTGGCGCGGCTGCGCATGGCGCGCCTCGGCGTGGATGAAATCGTGCTCGCGGGCTCGAGCGGACGAACGCTCGCGTTCGGGCCCGCGCATGTCGATGGCACTGCGCTTCCCGGCGCGCCGGGCCTGAGCATCGTTGCCGGGCATCGCGACACGCATTTCGAGTTCCTGCGCCAACTGGCGATCGGGGACGAATTGCAGGTCGATCGTGCGGACGGCGCGAGCGTGCGCTATCGCGTCAGCGACCTCGCTGTGCTGGATGCACGCGCTCAGCGAATGCCGCTCGATGCGGCGGCCGATCGCCTCGAGCTCGTCACTTGCTTCCCGTTCGATGCCGTCGTGCCCGGCGGCCCGCTGCGCTATCGCGTGCTCGCCGAGCGCGTGTCGCTTGCAGAACACGCGCTTGTCGCCGGGAGACGACGCATTGCGGGAGAACACGGTCCTGAATCGAAAGTCGAATCCTTTGCGAATGAGGTGATGTGATGAACGCCAGCACCAGGTCCCGTCAGATCTTTCCGACAACTGCACGGGCAGTCGGACGCAGCTTTACGACGCTCCGCAGGCGCTACCGGGATGCCGCGGTGAGCTGGATTGCCTTCGGCGCCCTGCTTGCGGCCTGGCACGTCGAAGGGCAACTGGATCAGTCGGAGTCCAAGAACATCGATCCGCGGCTGGCGGCGGGGAGTGCCACGACCACTGGCGAGACGCCAATCCGCATCGTGCGTGCGGAAGCCGGCAGCTGGATGGAGAGCGCCCCGAAAGGGCTCAGAACGCGCTGACCCCGGTGAGCTCACGCCCGATCGTGAGCTGATGCACCGTCTCGGTTCCCTCGTAGGTGATCACGCTCTCGAGATTGAGCATGTGCCGGATCGGCACGTACTCGGCGCTGATACCGGAACCGCCCAGCATGTCCCGACAATCGCGCGCCACGTCGAGCGCCATGCGCACGTTGTTCCACTTGGCGAGCGACACCTGGCTCGGGGTCATTTCGCCCTTGTCCT
This sequence comes from Steroidobacteraceae bacterium, assembly GCA_035263105.1. GTDB lineage: Bacteria > Pseudomonadota > Gammaproteobacteria > Steroidobacterales > Steroidobacteraceae > DATBVX01. Next base: position 24,698 of record DATFRO010000032.1, read on the forward strand.
TCAGCCGCCCGAGCTGCAGGGCGAGCAGCTGAGCCGTCGTGATTCGGCGTGCGTGATCGGCGAGACGTAACTGGATCGCCTGGGTGTTGTCGAGCGGCTTGCCGAAGAGGACCCGCGACTTGGTGTAGTCGAGCAGCTGCGCAAGGCAGGCCTGCGCCGAGCCGATCACCCCCCAGCTGATGCCGAAGCGCGCCTGCGTCAGGCAGGAGAGCGGGCCCTTCAACCCGATGACGCCCGGCAGCACGTTCTCATCGGGGACGCGCACGTTCTCGAAGAACAGGCTCGAGGTGACCGAGGCGCGCAACGAGAACTTGTGCTCGATCTCCTGTGCGCTGAAGCCCTTCATCGCCTTCTCGACGATGAAGCCGCGGATCCCCTCATCGGTCATGGCCCACACGATCGCCAGGTCGGCGATGCTGCCATTGGTGATCCACATCTTGGCGCCGTTGAGGATCCAGTCCTTGCCCTGCCGGCGTGCGTGGGTCTTCATGTTGGCCGGGTCGGAACCGCCGTGCGGTTCGGTGAGGCCGAAACAGGCGATCAGCTCGCCCTTCGCCATCCCGGGCAGGTACCTCTGCTTCTGCGCTTCGCTGCCGAACGCATAGATCGGGTACATGCAGAGGCTCGTCTGCACCGAGACGAAGCTGCGGATGCCGGAGTCGCCGCGCTCCAGCTCCTGGCAGATGAGACCGTAGCTCACGGCGTTGAGACCCGCGCAGCCGTAGCCCTTCAGGTAGACGCCCAGCAGACCGAGATCGGCGAGCTCGGGCACGATCTCGCGCGGGAAGCGATGCTGTTCGAAGCACTCCGCAATGATCGGCAGCACCTTGTCGTCGACGAGCCGCGCGACCGAGTCCCGCACCATCTGCTCTTCTTCGCTGAGCTGTCCGCGCACATCGAGCAGGTCCATCGGGTCGAGGGCACGAGCGGTGGTCTTCGACTTCGGCGCGCTGTCGCGGGCGGGGGTGGCCACGGTGATCTCCAGGTCGGTTTCGGCCCTGAGGGGCGGGCCGAACGGGGCGCAGATGATAACGGACTCGGGTCCGAACCGGATTGCGGTAGCGGTGGCAGCGCATTGGTTTTGCAGCGCAGCAGAGAGCTTGACCAGAGTCCCTTCCGAAGGATGGCGGACGACAAAAGGGCTGCATCGCGTCCGATTGTTGACTATCATCGCAACAACATGGACCTCAGCTCGCTATCTGCCTTCGTCAAGATCGTGCAGAGCGGCAGCTTCACGAGAGCGGCCGAGAGCCTCGGCAGTCACAAGGCGCACGTCAGTCGGAGCATCGCCCAACTCGAGCGAAAGCTCGGTATTCGCCTGCTCGAGCGCACCACCCGACGCGTTCGCCTCACGGATGTGGGGCAGCAGGTCTATGAGCAGGCCCTCAACATCATGGCGAGCGTCGCCGACATCGAGGCGACCGCGGCCAGCCTGCGAGGTGAGCCTGCCGGTACGTTGCGACTCTCCGCGGACGTCGAGTTCGGCCTCAGCGGATTGAGTCGCTGGATCGATGGCTTCGCACAGAAGCATCCGCAGGTGGGGGTCGACGTCGAGCTCACGACCGGTTCGGCCGACCTGATCCGCGAGGGCTTCGACCTCGCCCTGCGCATGGGCTCGATCGAAGGCACCGAGCTCACGAGCCAGAAACTCGGCGAGGTCGCGTACGGGCTCTACGCGAGTCCCGGCTACCTCGAGAAGAGCGGCACGCCAGGCGATGGCGACGCGGTGAGCCAGCACCCCTTGCTCATGTACAGCGCGAGCCCGCAGCGCGGCTGGCGACTGACCACCCTGTCACGGGAGCTGCGCATCGATGGTCCGGCGCGCCTGCGCGCCAACAACAGCGGCATCGCACGCGAGGCGGCGCTGCGCGGCCTGGGCATCGCGCTACTGCCCGCCGCGGTCGCCAAGGAAGACGTCACGCGCGGCACGTTGCGTCGCGTGTTGTCAGCGTGGTCCGGGCCGAAAGTTCCAGTATTTGCGCTGTTCCCGCCTGGGCGACAGCACACGCCGCGCGTTCACGCGTTCATCGAGATCGCCAACTCGACGCCGCTTACCTGAGCGCAAGGCAACGAGGAGGACGCTCCGTCCCCGGACGAAGCGTCAATCGGCGTTGCGCTCAGGTTGCGGCTCGATCAGGCGATAGCCGACGCCGGGTTCGTTCTGGATGTAGCGCGGCTTGAGCGGGTCGTCGCCCAGCTTGTCGCGCAACTGCCGGACGTAAACGCGCAGGTAGTGCGTGTCCTCTTCGTGCACCGGACCCCAGACTTCGCGCAGCAGT
>DATFRO010000033.1:0-3616 GCA_035263105.1 Steroidobacteraceae bacterium
CATGTCCGGCGGCACCAGCGGCCGCAGCGCCTCGACGCGCTCGACCGTCGGCGCCAGGTTCGACTTGCCGAAATAGAGATTGCGCCAGTCTCCCGCCGGCCACTTCGATTCCAGCGTCAGGCTGCCGGTGAGCGAGCCTTCGTCGAGGGGCACGCGCGCAATGACGGCGATGTCGAGCTCCTTGCAGAGCGGTAAGAGCTCATCCTCCGGCGACTGGTCGAAGATGTTGTAGATCACCTGCACGGCGTCGATGAGCCCGGTGCGCAGGGTCTGCATGACGTTCCACGGCTCCCAGCGATTGACACTCACGCCCGCCGCGCCGATCAGCCCTTCGCGTTTCAGATCATCGACCGCCCGCTGCCAGCGCTCGTCGCCGGCCCACTCGTCCTCCCACACATGGAACTGCAGCAGGTCGAGTTTCGCGAGACCGGTGCTCTCCAGCGAGCGCTCGGCGTACTCGCGGATGTGTTCCGGTGGGAATACGTCCTCGAGCGGCATGCCGCGCCGTGACGGCCAGGTCTGGTTCCTGGGGGGAATCTTGCTGGCGGCATAGAGGCGCTGTTGCGGATGTGCGCGCACCAACTCGCCCAGCAGCCCCTCACTGTGTCCCTCGCCGTAGGCGTAGGCGCTATCGAAAAAGTTACAACCGAGCCGCACCGCCTCGCGCAACGCGGCACGCGTGCGCGCGTCGTCGGAGCCGGTCCAGCCGCTCAGCCCCCACATGCCGTAGCCGATCTCGCTCACCTGCCAGCCGAGCCGGCCGAAACGCCGATAATGCATTTCGTGATCAAACCGATCCGGACCGGCCCGGTCAAGGGATGAAGTGCGCGAGGCTTGCGTACGCCGGTCGATGGATTACCCTACCGGACCAATTTTTCGTCTTCCCGCAGGGAATCCCATGCACAACCGGCTCGTTCACGGCCTGGGCGCCACACTGCTCGTGGTCGCAGGCTGCTCCTCCATGAATCACGACACTGCTCCCGCGCAATCCACGGCGAAGACGCCGGCCAATCCGTTGCTGTCGCCCTGGAGCGGCCCTTTCGGCGGCGTACCGCCCTGGAACGAAGGAACGCCGGATCGCTACCGGCAGGCGCTCGATGTCGCCCTGCAGGAGCGGCGCACGGAGTACGCCGCCATCGTGACGAACCCGGCGGCGCCGACGTTCGACAACACGTTCCTGCCGATCGAGCGCACGGGACGCACCTACGAGCGCGTGCGGCGCATGTACTTCGTGATGATCAACAACATGAACACGCCCGGGTACCAGGCGCTCAACAAGGAAGTCGCACCGAAGCTCGCGGCCGCCGAGGACGAGATCTATTTCGACAAGGGATTGTTCAAGCGCATCGATACGATCTACCAGTCGCGCGCGAGCGCCGGGCTCACTGCCGAACAGGTGCGGCTGGTGGAGCGCACCTACGATGATTTCCGACATTCGGGTGCGACGCTCAACGATGCCGACAAGGCGAAGCTCTCGCAGATCAACCAGCAGCTGGCGACGCTTTTCACCGAGTTCTCCGACAAGCTGCTCGCGGACGAAGACACCTGGACGGTCCTCGACAGCAAGGATGATCTCGCCGGCCTCCCCGACTCGGTCGCGAACTCGGCGGCGGCGGCCGCGCACGAGCGCAAGCTCGATGGCAAGTGGGTGATCGTCAACACTCGCTCGAGCGTCGAGCCGTTCCTCACCTTCTCCACGCGCCGCGACCTGCGCGAAGCGGTGTGGCGCAAGTTCATCAACCGCGGTGACAACGGCGATGCGAACGACACCAACGAGACTATCCGCCAGATCGTGAAGCTGCGGGCCGAGCGCGCACAGCTCCTCGGTTATCCGTCGCACGCGCACTGGCGCATGGCAGATACCATGGCGAAAGACCCGGCGAAGGCGCAGGCACTGATGATGCGCGTCTGGCCCGCGGCGGTCGCCCGCGTGCATGAAGAAGTCGCCGACATGCAGAAGGTCGCCGACCACGAAGGCGCCAGGCTCACGATCCAGCCCTGGGACTATCGCTTCTACGCGGAGAAGGTCCGCAAGGCGCACTACGATCTCGACGAGGCGGAGCTCAAGCCCTACTTCGAGCTCGACCACATGATCCAGGGCGCGTTCTGGTGCGCCGGGCAGCTCTACGGCATCACCTTTACCGAGGTCACGAGCCAGGTCCCGGTGTTCCATCCCGACGTGCGTGTCTGGGAAGTGAAGGACCAGGCGAGCGGCAAACACATCGGGCTGTTCTACGGTGATTACTACGCGCGCTCCGGCAAGCGCTCCGGCGCATGGGCATTCCCGTACCAGTCGCGCGAGAGGTTCGACGGCGATGTGCCGCCGATCACCTCCAACAACAACAATTTCGTGAAGGCGGCGCCGGGCGAGCCGGTGCTGATCTCGCTCAATGATGCGCGCACCCTGTTCCACGAATTCGGCCACGCGTTGCATGGCCTGCTTTCCGAGGTGAACTACCCGGACCTCGGCACCGTGCCGCGTGACTTCGTCGAGTATCCCTCGCAGGTCAACGAGCACTGGGTGCTCACGCGCCCGGTACTCGACAAGTTCGCGCGTCATTACCAGACGGGCGCCGCGATGCCACAGGCGCTGCTCGACAAGGTCAAGGCGTCGGAGAAGTTCAACCAAGGGTTCGACGTCGTCGAATACCTGGCGGCGGCGATCGTCGATATGGACATCCATACGCGGCCCGACGGCGTGATCGACCCGGATGCGTTCGAGCGCGAGGATCTGGCGCGCATCGGCATGCCGAAGGAGATCGTGCTGCGCCATCGCCTGCCGCAGTTCTCGCACCTCTTCAGCAGCGACTCGTACTCAGCCGGCTACTACAGCTACGTCTGGTCGGCGGTGATGGATGCCGACACCTGGAAAGCGTTCCTCGAGGCCGGTAATCCATTCGACCAGGCCACGGCGAAGCGCATGCGCGAGTACATCCTGGCGCCGGGCAACTCGACCGACCGCGCGGAGGCGTTTCGCCAGTTCCGCGGCCGCGATCCCGACGTGAACGCGTACCTCGAGGACAAGGGTTTCCCGACCGGAGAAAAGTCGACTGCAGCGAACTAGTTCGTAAAGGAGACTGCGATGGCGACACCAGCGGCGACGATCACACCGGAGCTGCGCTCCCAGGCCTGGAAGGCGATTCTCATCGCCGGGCTGATCGCGGGCGCGCTCGACATCAGCGATGCGTTCATCGTCTGGGGACTGCGCGGCGTCAGCCCGGTGCGCATCCTGCAAAGCATCGCCAGCGGCCTGCTGGGCCGGCCCGCAATCGACGGCGGCGCAGCGACCGCGGCGCTCGGCGCGTTCCTGCACTTCTTCATGACGACCATGATGGCCGCGTTCTTCTATTTCGTCGCGCGGCGCGTGCCGCTACTCGTGAAGCAACCGATTGCCTGCGGCATCGCCTATGGCATCGGGCTCTACTTCTTCATGAACTTCGTGGTGCTGCCGCTCTCGGCGTTCCCGGGCAATGCGCACGCGCTCGATGCGTTCCCGCTGACGAACGGCTTGCTGATCCACTGCTTTGGTGTCGGCGTGCCGATTGCGCTCGTGACGCGGCGGGCGCTCACGCCACGCGCGTAGCCCGCACGGGCTTCAGGCCCGGGCCAGGAACCA
>DATFRO010000034.1:0-112370 GCA_035263105.1 Steroidobacteraceae bacterium
CAAAGGCACGGTGCGCGCCGAGTTCCGCGTCACGCAGGAGCAGCTCGACGCGTTACGAGCGCAGCTCGAAGCTCACGAAAAGATCGAGCCCACCTTCACCGTGCAGATCCGCGACGAGACCGGCGAGATCGTCGCCGAAGTGGAAAAGCTCCTGCACATCCGGCGCAAGCAAACGTAGCTGGCGCTTCTTGCTCCGCGATCGCGGGCTCTTGACACACCCGATCGAGAGACCGCGGGAGCGTCGAGGAACGCAGCAGCCCTACGCTGCCGGCGCCATGGGCACGGTGAATTCCATTTCGGCGCCGTGCTCGTCGACGGTGTGCATGATGACTGGCCGGCGCCAAACGCGCTGCAGGTACTCGATGACCTTCTTGCCGCGCTCGACGTCGAGGCCGCGCCCGTCGGTCTTGTGGTCGTGCTCGAGCTCGAGCGTGCCGTCGACGCGCACGTGCCTGGCCGCGACGCTCGGCGCACCGAAGTTGTACTTCGGGTGCAGCATGGCCTCGTGCAGAGCACCGAGATCCGGTTCTTCCACCTTGACCTGGCCGCTGGATTCGGCGCGATAGCGGAACAGCTGCAACTTCTCGGCGCGCTCCATCGTCAGCTGATTGCGTACGAAGCTGAAATCGTCGTCCTGCTGCAGGATGGCGCGCGCCGCCTCCAGGCCCTCTTCCTCGACGATCTCCTCCCACAGGCTGAAGCCCAGGTGGTAGGGATTGATCGAGAGCGCGACCTGCTCGCCGCTCGCGAGCGGACGCACGACGTCCGAATGGCATTTGATGGCATCGACATAGGACTGCTGCGGCAGGAAATCCGCTTCGCGCAGCAGCCGGGCGTGCCAGTAGGAGGCCCAGCCCTCGTTCATGATCTGCGTGGCGAATACCGGGTAGAAGTAGAACGACTCCTCGCGCACCGCGAGGAAGATGTCGCGTTCCCAGCCTTCGAGATCCGGCGCGTACTGCGCGATGAACCACAGCAGATCCAGCTCGCGGTGCGGCGGGACCGGGGCACGCTGCCGGGTCAATGCGGCAGGATCGCGCGCCACGGCGGGATCGAGCGATGCGAAGCGCTGCCGGAACGTGTCGTCGGTCTCTTCGCTCTTCGGCGCCAGGTACTCCGGGTAGCGTTCACGTTGCAGCGCCTGGTTCATGTCGATGTGCTGCTCGAGCGCCAGCGCCGCGTCGAGCGTCGCCTCGACGCGCTGCAGCCCATGCTCGTCGATCGCACGACCGATCTGGCGCGCATGGTTGGCCGCGTGCTCCACGATGTTTTCGCCGACCTGCTGCTGGCTGCGACGGAACAGCAGGTTGTTGCGCGAGAAATCCGCGTGTCCGAGCACGTGCGCCGCGACCAGGACGTTCTCGGCGACGCTGTTGCTGTTGGCGAGATAGGCGTGGCCGGGGTTGCCGGGGAAGACGACTTCGAACAGTCGCGAATGCCCCATGCGATGCTGGACCAGCTGGTAGATGTAGCGCACGCCGAACGACCAGTGCGGCATGCGCACCGGCAGGCCGTACACGGAGATCTCCATCATGAAGGAGTCCGGGACTTCTTCGAAGTCGACCGGGTTGAAGCTCAGACCGGCCTTGAGCGCGAGTTGCTCGATGCGCGGCAGGAGTTCGCGCCATTCACTGCGGCTCATGCGTGTCACTCCGTTTCGGCGGCCTGCTGCTGGAAGAAGTGGCGCACCGCTTCCCAGATGTCTTCGATGCGGCTCACGGCGAAACTGCCCGCGGGCTTGCCTTCCTCGCCGAGGGCCTTGAAGAGACTTCCGGTTTCGGTGGCGAGCTGGCGTTGCGCGGTCGATGAGACTTCGAGGTAGCCGCAATAGTTGGCGGCATCGGACAGCTCGCGCAGGGCTGCTTCTGCCTGCGGACGATCGGCGGAGTAGTTGTCGCCGTCCGAGGCGTAGAACAGGTACACGTTGTAGCGCGCGGGGCTGAAGCGCGCTTCCATGATCTCGCGCACCTTGAGGAAACCAGTCGAAGCGACCGTGCCGCCGCTGCCGCTCACCTGGAAGAATTCGTCCTCGTTGAATTCCCACGCCTCGGTGGTGTGCGCCACGAACACGGTGTCGAGATGGCGGTATTGGCGCCTGAGACCCTGCGTCGCCCAGAAGAAGAACGATTTGGCGAGCTGCCGGTCGCGCTCCGACATGCTGCCGGACACGTCCATCAGCAGGAACACCACGGCCTGGATTGCCGGTTGCTCGCGCTTGGTGAGCTGGCGAAAACGCAGGTCGTCGTCGGTGAAGGCGGGCGCTTCCTCGTCCTGCATCGAGCGGCGCTTGATCGACTCGCGCAGGCTCCGGCGCCGGTCGAGGCGCGAGCGCGCACCGCGCTTGTCCCAGCCTTCGCGCGCCCAGTCGGCTTCCTCGGACTTGCCGACGCGCGCCTTGAGGTTCGGGAGCTGCATCTCCTCCCAGAGCCAGTCGACGATGTCGTCGACCTTGAACTCGAGGACGAACTCGATGCCGCCTTCCTCGCTTCCGCCCTGTCCCTTGTCTTGTCCCTCGCCCTGCGAGGGCTTGGCGAGCACGTCGCCCGGCTTGGCATTGCCCTGGCCGACCCCTTCGCGCTGGTCAGGACGACGCAGCCGGAAGTGGTAGTGCTCGAGCATGCGCACCGGCACCTTGACGGTGCGTGCACCGCCACTCACCACATCGGCGCCGGCAATGATGTCGGGAAGTCGTTCGCGGACCGCTTCGCGCACTTTCTCGTTGTGGCGCAGCCAGTCGCGCGCGCCGCGCGAGAACAACTCGTACCAGCCGTTGATGCGGGGGTTTGGGGCCTTGCTCTCTGACTCGTCCACTGCCGTTCCCCCGTGTGCGTCGGCGCGCTACTCCTGGGCCAGGAGGGTGGTGACGTAGTTCAGAGCTTCTTTGGCGCTGTGTTCGTCGTAACCGTATTCGCTGACGAGGCGCTGCTGCACCGAAGAGATCTTCTTGCGCGCCTCATCGTCAGGACGGGCCGTCGAGGTCACGAGTCGCAGCACGTCGCGGCGCTCCTCGAACAGGTACTGCTCGATCGCCTCGTGCATGCGCGCATGGCTGTCCAACGTGAACTTCTCGCCGGCCTTGAAAGCCACCATGGCCTTTCTTACCACTTCCTGCCTGAACGATTGCTTACCGGACTCCGAAACCTTGATCTTCTCCTCGACGGAACGCAGGAAGCGCTCATCGGCAGGCCGGGTCTCGCCGGTGATGGGATCGGTGACCTGGCGCTGATCGAGCGAAGCTTCGACCTCGTCGAGGTACTTCTCCAGCAGCTGCTGCGCCTCTTCCTCGAAGGAAGCAAACAGGGCGCGATGCACGTCCTCCTTGACCCAGCGGTTGTAGAAGTCCTTGCGCGCGACCACCAGGTGATCGATCCACTGCTTCTTCTGCTTCGCGTCCATGCGCGCGTCGCTCTCGATCGCATCTTTCAACGCGAGCAGCAGCTCCATGCTGGTGAGGCTGCGCGTATCGCTGCGCGTGATCGCGTTCGAGATCGCGTTGATCACGAAGCGCGGACTCACGCCGGCGAGGCCCTCGTCGGGCGACTCGGCATGCAGGCGCACGGCTTCGTTCTCGGCAAAGCCCTCGATGCTCTCGCCGTTGTAGATGCGCAGCTTCTTCGAAAGATCCAGTCCTTCACGCTCTGGCTTGTGCAGGCGCGTGAGGATCGCAAACACGGCGGCGAGCTTGAGCACGTGCGGGTCGAGGTGCACGTCGCGAAACGCCGGCGCGCCTGACACCAGCTTCTGGTAGATACGCGCCTCGTCGTTGAAAGACAGCGCGTACGGCACCTTGATGATGACCATGCGGTCGAGCAGCGCCTCGTTCTCCTTCTCCTGCAGGAACTTGTGGAACTCGGCGAGATTGGTATGCGCGATGATCGTTTCGTCCAGGTGGATCAGCGGGAAGCGCGACACCTTGACGTTCTTCTCCTGCGTGAGCGTGAGGAGCAGATAGAGGAACTCGCGCTTGACCTTGAGGATCTCGATCATTTCAAGGAGACCGCGGCTCGCCGCGTACACCGCGCCGGACCACGACCAGGCGCGCGGATCGCCCTCATCGCCGACCTCGGCAACCTTCGACAGGTCCACCGAGCCGACGAGGTCCGCAATGTCAGCAGTGGTTGGATCATGCGGCGCGTACGTGCCGATGCCGACGCGCGTGGCTTCGGCGAGGAATACGCGTTCCACCGGAACGCGCAGGTAATCGCCTTCGTATTCGCGCTGCAGGCGCTCACGCGACCACGGACTCAATTCGCCCGAGATCTCGACGCCGTAGGTCTCGCGAAACTCCGCGCGCAGGCTGGCGGGAATCAGGTTGAGCGGCGACTCGTGCATCGGCGAGCCCTTCACCGCGTAGAGCGAGCCTTCGTCGGTGCGGCTGTATTCCTCGAGGCCGCGCTTGAGCAGGATCGCGATCGTCGATTTGCCGCCGGACGGCGGACCGAGCAACAGCAGAAGACGCCGGCCGACATCGGAGCCCGCAGCGGCCGCCTTGAAATATTCGACGACGCGGCTCAACGGCTCATCGACCCCGAACAGCTCGCGCCGGAAGAGTTCGCGTGGACGCGCGCTTTCGTCCTCGCCGCCGTTACCGTTGCGCCCGTACCAGCGCAGCATGTCCCAGATGTATTGATGGCTCGAACGGGCGAGCGCGGTTGCGTTGGTGGGGAGGACGTGCGTGAGGAAGTCGCCGAAGCTCCCTTCCCAGTGTTGCGCCCGATGCTGGCGACTGAAGGCGCTCAGTGAATCGACGAAGCTGTTGCGGCGCGCTGAGCCTGAGTCACCGGTCTCTGGCATCTCACTCTCCTCCGAGCGGCACGGTCGCCCTTGCATGTCTTTCGTGACCAGCTGTGCAGTCACACGGGGAGTCATATCGCCTCCCCAAACCCCTGAAAGAGCGTGAGACTGCTACCCGACATAATCTACGCGAAAGACTAGCCCCATGAGCACCCGGTTCCCTGAGCGCGATTTCACAGAAGTCGGCATTAATCCCGCGAACCGCGGCGCAGATTCACAGTTCAGTGCGATGCAGTAGCCGTGCCAAAACGCTTGGCGATCGAGGGTGGCAAGTGCTGATGAGCGGCTTCGCGAGTTCAGCTTCGACCCGCGTGGCGCGACTCGAGCTCGCGGACGACGCGATCGAGCGACAGGTTGCGGCTCTTCATCAACAGGAGCAGGTGATACATCAAGTCCGCGGTTTCGTTCACGATCTTCTCGTCGTCGGTGCCGATCGCAGCCAGGGCCACCTCGACGCCTTCCTCCCCGATCTTCTGCGCGATGCGTGACGGACCTTCGGCAAAAAGGCGTGCGGTGTAGCTGCCTTGCGGCTTTTCCGCAATCCGCTGTGCGATCACGGACTCGAGCCGGGCGAGGAAGGCGAGACTTTCAACCGCTGTAGGTGGTTGATCAACAAAGCACGTGGCGGTGCCGCGGTGACACACAGGCCCGCTGGGCTCGGCGAGGATGAGGAGCGTGTCCTTGTCGCAGTCGGCGCTCACGCTCACGACGTTCAATACGTTCCCGGAGGTTTCACCTTTCATCCACTGGGCCTTTCGGCTGCGACTGTAAAAAAAGACCCTGCCGCGCTCCAGTGTCTCGCGCAGCGCCTCGCGATTCATGAATCCCAGCATCAGGACGGCGCCCGTATCAGCGTGTTGCACGACAGCAGGTAACAGCCCATCACCTTTCTGCCAGTCCAGTGTCGAAATGTCCTCGAACTTCATGTCCTGACCTCGATGCCCTGATCGTTCAGATAGCTCTTGAGCCTGTCGATGGCGATCGTGCCGTCGTGGAACACGCTCGCCGCGAGTGCGCCGTCAGCGCGCGCCTCTGAGAACACGGCAGCGAAGTCGGCGAGGGCGCCGGCGCCGCCCGACGCGATCAGCGGCACGTGACACACGGCGCGGATGGCCGCGACCTGCGCGAGGTCGTATCCCCGGCGCACGCCGTCGCTCGACATGCAGTTGAGGACGATCTCGCCTGCACCACGGTCCTGCACTTCCCGGACCCAGTCGAGCGTCGAGCGACGCGTGAAGCGGCTGCGCTGCGGGTCGCCGGTGTATTGGTGCACGCCGTAGTCGCCGTTCTGCTTCCGGCTGTCGATGCCCACGACCACGCATTGGACCCCGAAGCGCTCGCTCAGCCGATTGATGAGATCGGGATCGGCAAGGGCGGGGGAGTTGACCGAGATCTTGTCGGCGCCGGCGTTCAAGACTGTCTCGGCCTCGGCCACCGAGCGGATGCCGCCGGCAACGCAGAAGGGTACGTCCAGCAGGCGTGCGACCGCGGCGACCCAGGCGCGATCCACGGCTCTGCCGTCGGGACTGGCGGTGATGTCGTAGAAGACGATCTCGTCCGCGCCGGCCTCACGATAACGAGCGGCGAGCCCGAGGATATCGCCGGCGTCGCGGTGATCTCTGAAGCGCACGCCCTTGACGACCCGCCCGTCGCGCACGTCGAGGCAGGGAATTATGCGTTTGGCAAGAATGGCTCGAGCTCCCCGCGATCCAGCGTGTCTTCCAGCAGCGCCCGGCCGCTGATCGTCGCCCTGACCCCGATGCCGGCGAGCGCCTGCAAATCAGCGGTGGAGCGCACGCCGCCCGAAGCCTGCCACTCGATGTCCGGGTAGCGGCGCACCGCCTCCTGGTAGAGGTCCAGGTTCGGGCCGCTCATCGCGCCGTCACGCTCGACATCGGTGCACAGAACGTGCCTGAGCGGCGCGGAGCGGAACGCGTCCAACGCCTGCCACAGTGTCGTTGCCGTCTGCAGTTGCCACCCATGGGTCACGCAACGCGGGACCCGGTGCTCGTCGAGGCGCACATCGAACGCGAGCGTGATGGCGTCCGCGCCGAAACGACGCAGCCACATCAACACCTGGTCGGGCTTCATGACCGCAGCGCTGCCGACGACCACGCGCGCAACGCCTCCGTGCAGTAGCGCCTCGATGGTCGTCGAATCGCGGATCCCGCCGCCGACTTGCAGATGCAGGGCGGACTGCGCCGCCAGGCCCAGGATGAGGTCGCGATTACTCTGTCGGCCCTCGCGTGCGCCATCGAGGTCGACCACGTGCAGCCAGCGCGCACCGAGTTCCCGGTAACGATCGAGCAGTGCCGCCGGCTCGACGTCGTAGCGCGTCTCTGCCGCGAAGTCGCCGCGCAGCAGGCGCACGCAGTGCCCACCCCGCAGGTCGATGGCCGGCATGAGCAGCATCAGGAGAGCGCCAGGAAGTTCCCGAGGATGCGCGCTCCGGTGCGCGCGGAGCGCTCGGGATGAAACTGTGTGCCGAGGAAATTGCGGTGAACGACCGCAGCCGAGAACAGCTCGCCATGGTCGGTGGCGGCGACGGTCTCCGGTCCGATCGGCAGCGCGTAGCTGTGCACGAAGTAGACGCGCTCACCCTGCTCGATCCCCTCGAGGAGCGGTGTTCGAGCGGTCGGGGTCAAGCGATTCCAGCCCATGTGGGGAATGGGCCGCCCCGGGAGTCCAGCGAGACGACGGGCAGCGCCCGGAATCGCGCCCAGGCAATGGGCCGATCCCTCTTCCGAAGATTCATAAAGGAGCTGCATTCCAAGGCAGATCCCGAGCACCGGCTGCGTCAGGCATGGAATCAGGTCGACGAGGCCCTGCACGCGCAGGCGTGTCATCGCATCGAGTGCGGCACCGACGCCAGGCAGGATGACGTGACTGGCCGCGCGGATCGCGGCCGCGCTGCTGGTCATTTGGGGGACGACGTCGAGTCGCTCGAGCGCGTGACGGAGCGATGCGGTGTTGGCCCCGCCGTTGTCGATGATCACGACGCGCTTCTTCACAGCACACCCTTGCTGCTGGGCAACTCCACCCCTTCGCGGCGGATCGCCTGGCGCAACGCACGCCCCACGCCCTTGAAGCAGGCCTCGATCATGTGATGCGTGTTCTCGCCCGATATGGAAATCTGGATCGCCGCGCCGAGCGAGTCCGCCAGCGAGCGAAAGAAATGCGGCACGAGCTCCGTCGGCAGCTCTCCGACACGCTCCCGGTTGAAGCGTCCGTCGAAGACGAAGTAGGGGCGGCCCGACAAGTCGAGTGCGATGCGAGCCTGTGCTTCGTCCATCGGCAGGACGAAGCCGTAGCGGCCGATGCCGCGTTTGTCTCCCAACGCCTGGCGCAGGGCCTGTCCAAGGGTGAGCGCACAATCCTCCACCGTGTGGTGCTCGTCGATGTGCAAGTCGCCGCTGGCGGTGAGTTGCAGCGAGAAACCCGCATGGCGTGCGATCTGCTCCAGCATGTGATCGAAGAAGCCGATACCGCTCTGGACCTGCACCGGCACTTCGCGGTCGAGGTCGAGCGTGACGTCCACGACGGTCTCGCGCGTGCGCCGGGAAACGCTCGCCCGCCGTTGCGGCTGGGTGAGACGCCGCGCGATTGCCGGCCACGATTCGTCCGCCGTACCGGAGAGGCGGGTGCGGATGCCGACGACGCCGAGGTTGCGCGCAAACTCGAGGTCGGTCTCACGATCGCCGATCATCACGCTGGCGGAGCGATCGTACGGGTTGCGGGCGAACCAGTCCTTGAGCAGCCCGAGCCTGGGCTTGCGACACTCGCAACCGTCCGCCGCGAAATGCGGACAGATGAACACCTCGGCGAAGCGCACGCCCTGCGAGGCGAAGAGCTCGAGCAGAAAATCGTGCGCCTGGCGGAAGTCGGCCTCGGGCAGGCTGCTGGTGCCGAGACCGTCCTGGTTGGTGACCATCACCAACTCAAAGCCGGCGCGCTGCAACTCGAGCAGCGCCGGAATCACGCCGGGCATCAGGCGAATCTTGTCGAGCCGATCGACCTGCTCATCCGGCGGCTCCTCGACCAGCGTTCCGTCGCGGTCGACGAAAGCAATCTTGCGCAGGCCACTCATGCTGCACCCAGCGCGGCGAGCAGCCTGTCGTTCTGCTCCGCCGTGCCGATGGTGATACGCAGGCAGTTTTCGAGCGTCGCGCGGCGCCGCAGGTCGCGCACGAGGAGGCCGCGCTCGACCGCGGCGCGGAAGGCGCGATCCGCGTCGGTGCAACGGATGAGGAGGAAGTTGGCGGAGCTCGGCCAGATTTCCGCAACCAGCGCCGAGGTACGAAGGGCCGCCGCCACCCGTTCGCGCTCGGCGATGACCCCCTCCATTTTGGCTCGGGCCATTGCCAGGTGAGGCGGTTCCAATGCCGCCAGGGCCGCATCGAGCGTGGGAGAGGGCACGGCATAAGGCGGAATCAGTCGGCGCAGCAGACTCACCACCGGCGGGTCCGCCAGCAGCACACCACAGCGCGCACCGGCCAGCGCATAGGCCTTCGAGAGCGTGCGCAGGACCACGAGGTTCACGTGGTTCTCTAGCAGCGCCGAAAAGCTCTCCGCATTGGAGAACTCCCCATACGCCTCGTCGACCACCACCACGGCCTCGTCGGCTAGCCGCGCCACGATCCGCTCGATCACCGCGGAGTCGAGCAGGTTGCCCGTGGGATTGTTCGGGGAGCAGAGAAAGAGCAATTTCGTGCCCGGGCGCCAGCTCCCGAGGATCGCGGCTTCATCGAGAGCGAAACCGCGCGCGCGATCGAGCGGCACCTCGATCACTTCGGCGCCCTGGATGCGCGCTGCTACCTCGTACATGCCGAACGTCGGGGGACACACCATGATCTGGTCCTGCTGTGCGCGGCAGAAGGCGCGCACCAGCAGATCGATCGCTTCATCGCTCCCTCGACCGACCAGGACCTGTTCGGGCGCGACGTCGTAGAGATCGGCAAGTTGATCGATCAGGCGTTGAGGCTGCGGCTCGGGGTAGCGGTTGAGCCCGGCCGGGGAATTGTCGCCGGGCGCGCGCCACGGCAGTTCGTTGGCGTGCAAGCGCTCGAGCGTCGGTTCCCATTCGGCGTGACTGTATGGCACGAGATCGAGCAACTCCGGGCGGGCCAGGTGCAGCACGCTGCTCATGCGACACCGCGCGCGGCCAATGCCTTGAGCCGGATCGACACCGCGTTCGCGTGTGCATCGAGCCCCTCGAGCATGGCCAGCGTCTGGGCCGTCGGTCCGAGGACATCGAGACCAGCCGGAGTCAGCTCCTGGACGGTGAGGTGACGCAGGAAGTCCGCGACCGAGAGCCCGCTGTAGCAGCGCGCGGCGCCGCCCGTGGGCAGCACATGGTTGGTCCCGGTGCAGTAGTCGCCCATCGGTTCCGGCGACCACGCACCCAGGAACACGGAACCGGCGGCTTGCACTTGTGCGAGCCAGTGCCGGGGATCGCGGACCTGCAGGATCAGATGCTCGGGCGCGTAGGCATTGCTCACGACCAATGCCGTGGCGAGATCGCTCACCACGATGAAGCGAGCGCTCGCTAATGACTGTCGCACGATCTCGCGGCGCGACAGCGTCGTCGTCTGTGTTTCGATCTGCGACAGGACGTCGCGCGCGAGCGCCGACGAAGTCGTGACCAGGACGGCCTGCGCATCCGGGCTGTGCTCAGCCTGGGCGAGCAGGTCAGCAGCTACGAAGTCGGCGCGCGCCGTCTCGTCGGCAATCACCAGCACTTCGGACGGCCCTGCCGGGAGGTCACAGGCCGCGCCTTGCGGATCGCGCGCCACCAGCAGCTTTGCCGCCGTCACCCAGGCGTTGCCCGGTCCGAAGACCTTGTCCGTCTTCGGCACAGCTTGCGTGCCGTACGCCATGGCGGCGATCGCCTGCGCGCCGCCGACCTTGAAGATGCGCTCGATGCCGCACTGTTGCGCGACATAGAGGGTGGCCGGATCCGCGCGCCCGTCGGGTCGCGGCGGCGTGCACAGCACGCGCACGGGGCAGCCCGCGATCTGTGCCGGGACACCCAGCATGATGGCGGTGGAGGGGAGCGGGGCGCTGCCTGCTGGCACGTAAAGACCCACCGCGGCTAGCGGCACGCTGTGCCGTTCGCAGAGCACACCCGGCATGGTCTCGATGGCGAGCGCCGCAGAGGCTTGCGCGGCATGAAAGCGGCGCACATTGGCGATGGCTCGATCCAGCGCTGCTCGCGCTGCGCCTGGCAACTCATCAGTGGCCGACTGCAACTGCGCATCGCTCACCGCGAGCGCGTCGAGCGGCACGTCATCGAGTTCGACGGTGATTTCACGCAAGGCGGCGTCGCCGCCCCGGCGCACCCGATCAATCAGGGCCTGGGCGCTCGCGAACACTTCGGCGTGCAGAGCACTTCCCGGTCGCTGCAGCGTCGCGGCACGCTCGGCTTCGGTCAGCTGGTTCCAGAGGAGGAGGGCAGGCATTGCGAGATCTCTAAGCCAGCATCTTCTCGACGGGCAATACGAGGACCGCGCTCGCCCCCGCGCTCTTCAGGCTTTCCAGGGTCTCCCAGAACACCGTCTCGCGGCACACGGCATGGACCGCGACCTTGTCGTCGAAACCTTCGAGCGGAATGACCGTGGGCGACTCGCTTCCCGGCAGCAGGCGCTTGATCTCGGGGAGCGCAGAGCGCGGCGCATGCAGCATGATGTACTTGCTCTCCTTGACCTGCTGTACACCATCGATGCGCAGCAGGAGACGCCGCACCCAGTCCTGCTTCTCCTCGGGCAACGGCACCGGCGTGCGAATGATCGTGGCCTGCGACTCGAGAACGGTTTCGACTTCCCGCAGGTGATTCGCCAGCAAGGTCGAGCCGCTCGACACCAGGTCGCAGACGTAGTCGGCGCGCCCGAGCCGGGGAGCGATCTCCACCGCTCCGGACAGAGTCACGACTTCAGCCTGGATCTGCCGCTCACGCAGGAACCTGCCCAGTGTGTGCGGGTACGTCGTGGCGATGCGCTTGCCTTGCAGATCCGCATCGCCCGCGTAGCTGGTCTCGTCTGGCACGGCAATCGCCAGCCGACAACGACCGAAGTCGAGCAACTGGATCTGCTCGAAGCGGGCGGCGCCGCCGCGCGCCTGGAGCGCGAGACGCTTTTCCTCGATGACGTTGAGGCCGACGATGCCGAGGTCGCAGACGTCTTCCTGCACCAGGTCGGGAATGTCGTCGTCACGAACGAACAGCACATCGAGCGGCATGTTTTCGCCGTAACACAGGAGCTGGTCCTTGCCGCGGCTGTACTTGAGTCCGCAGCGCACCAGCAGGTCCAGGGAGTTATCCGTGAGGCGGCCGGATTTCTGCACGGCCACCTTCAATCGTTGACGCTTGTCCATCAGCGGCTCTTCAGGCGCGACACCGCGGTGGCATAGCCACCGTTGCCGGCGACGACGTAGCGGGCGACACGCCCGATGGTGGTGACACTCACGCCCGTGAGGCGGTGGATCTCGCGGTAGGGCATGTCCTTCTGCAGGTATTCGACCACCGACCAGCGATCGGCCATCGCCTGCAGTTCCGCGGGCGTGCACAGGTCGCGGAAGAACTCACGGCATTCCTCGACGCTGCGCAGGGTGAGGATGGCCCCGTAGAGGGCTCGCTCGGCGAGCTGCTCCTGGCGCTGGCTGACATCGCGGTGCAGTTTCATGGTGTGGGCTGGTCCGTGTACTAGTGCGTTAATACGTTAGTACATTGGAAGGCGATCCCGCAACTGATTTTCCGGGCTTTTCTTGACGTGGCGGTCCCGGCGCCCGTAGACTGGCCGCCACTCATCGAGACCGGCTGAGGGACAAGGCCCTTGGAAGCCGGGGCAACCGTCGAAGCCAACCCCTTCGAAAAGGTGCCAACTCCTGCGGAGTCGCCCCGGCGGGCTCCGGCAGATGAGGTGCAGCGAGGCTCCCTTGCTCAGGCAAGGATGTTGGTCGCCGCAACTCCCCCCAAGCGGATCTTCCGCAGGGGTTCCGATGAGTGGAACCCATCCGGCTGTTTTGCCGGCGCGAGAAGGTCTGAAGATGCAGTCGCAAGCCGAATCCGCTGAACCGCGCGTCCTGCCCGAGGCAGGGGCGCTCTCAACACGCGAGGGCGTGCTCGAAGTTCCCGGCCTGCTCGAGCTGCACCACGGCGCCACGCTGCAAGGCGCGCGCCTCGCGTGGCGGCTGGCGGGCGCGGCCGGGGCGCCGATCGTCCTGGCACTCGGGGGGATCTCGGCCCATCGCGTGGTCTATTCAGAAGGGGAGATGCATCGCGGCTGGTGGGACAGCGTGGTCGGGCCCGCACGGGCGCTCGATAGCACGCGGTTTCGGATCCTCGGCATCGATTATCTCGGCGGCAGCGGCGCCACGACCGGTCCGCGGGCGGGCGAGCGTTTCCCGAGCCTGAGCAGCTACGACCAGGCGGGGCTCGTGTTGCGTCTCCTCAATCACCTCGGCATCGCACGCCTGCACGCCATTGCGGGCGCTTCCTACGGAGGGATGGTCGCGCTCGCGTTCGCGGAACGTTACGCGGAGCGCGTGGAGCGCCTGCTGGTCATCGGTGCCAGCGATGCCACGCACCCGATGGCGACCGCATGGCGCTCAGTTCAGCGTCGACTGGTGCGTTATGCCCTGAACCACGGCGAAGGGGCGCGCGGACTCGAACTCGCACGCGCGCTGGCGATGGCGACGTATCGCAGTCCCGAAGAGTTTGCCGCGCGCTTTCGCGCGCCGCCCGAAGCGACTGCAGAGGGTTTCGAGTTCGCGGTCGAGCGTTATCTCTTCGCGCGCGGCGCTGACTACGCGACGCAGTACCGCGCCGAGTCTTTCCTGTGTCTTTCGGAGTCCATAGACCTGCACAGTGTGGAGGCGGCCCGCATCCGGGTTCCGACCACGGTGATCGGCGTGCGCGAGGATCAACTCGTGCCGCTTGCCGATCTGCGCGCGCTCTGCGCGCGTTTGCAACCTCATGCGCGCCTGATCGAGATTTCGTCGATCTACGGACACGACGCGTTCCTCAAAGAAGCGGGACAACTCGAGCCCGTGTTCCACAACTGCCTGGAGACTGTCCATGAGTGAACAGTGGCAACCGGCGACGCGCGCAGTGCGCGCAGCCATCGAATCCGATGCCGCCACCGGGGCCGTGGTCCCGCCGATTCACCTGACGTCGACGTTCGCGTTTCGCAGCTTCGGCGACAAGGGTCCGTACGACTACACGCGTTCGGGAAATCCGACTCGCGATGCCCTCGGCGAAGCACTCTCCGCCCTCGAAGGCGGCGCAGGAGCGATCGTGACGAGCTCCGGCATGGCCGCGATCACCACGGTCTGTCATCTGTTGGGGCCGGGCGACCTGATGATCGCGCCGCACGATTGCTACGGCGGGACCTATCGGCTGTTCAGTGCGCTGGCTCGCAAGCAGCACTTCAATGTCGAATTCATCGACCAGACAGACGCCGAGGCGCTGCGGGCTGCCTGCGCACAGAAGCCGAAGCTCATCTGGGTCGAAACGCCGAGCAATCCGCTCCTGCGCATCGTCGATATCCGCGCGGTGGCTCGCCTCGCGCAGGCCTGTAACGCGCTGCTGGTCGTCGACAACACATTCCTGTCGCCGGGCTGGCAGCAACCCATCCGCCTGGGCGCGGATCTCGTCGTTCACTCGACCACGAAGTATCTCAATGGGCACAGCGATGTCGTCGGCGGCGCGGTGATCACTCGTACCGCGCAACTCCATGAACAGCTGGCGTGGTGGGCGAACTGCCTGGGGCTCACGGGCGCGCCATTCGACAGCTACCTGACGCTGCGCGGCCTGCGAACGCTGCAGGCGCGACTCGCGGTACACGAGCAGAATGCCCGCTCGCTCGTGGAGCTGCTGCTGGCGAGCCCGCTGGTCGCGCGGGTGCACTACCCGGGGATCGCGACCCATCCCGGTCACAGCGTGGCCACCGCGCAGCAATCCGGCTATGGCGCGATGATCAGTTTCGAGCTCAAGGGCGGTACCGATGCAGTGGCGGCATTCCTCGCGGGCCTGCGCTGCTTCTCATTGGCCGAGTCGCTCGGCGGTGTCGAGAGCCTGATCGCGCACCCGGCCTCGATGACGCATGCCGCGATGGATGCCGAGGCGCGACGCGTGGCGGGAATCTCCGATGCGCTCCTGCGCATTTCCGTCGGTATCGAAGCGGCTGAAGACCTGCGCGCGGATATCGCAGCAGGACTCGAGCGCGTCAATTCGCTGACAGCGTCGGCTCCTGCGGCTGAGCTCGCTCGCGCCGCCTGCTGAGGCGCGCCCCGGGAAACCTAGTCGAGCGCCGCGAGCACGGCGTCAGCGGCTGCGCGCGTACCGAGCGATGGGGCGCCAGGCGGTGCGATATCGCGGGTGCGCGCCCCGGCGTCGATCGCACGATTCACCGCGGATTCGAGCCGCTGTGCTTCCCGCTCCAATCCCAGCGAATGCCGCAGCAACAACGCGACACTCAGGATGGTCGCGAAGGGATTCGCAATGCCGCGTCCCGCGATGTCAGGCGCGGAGCCGTGAATCGGCTCATAGAGCCCACGTTTGCCCTCTCCAAGGGACGCTGAGGGCAGCAGCCCCATCGATCCCGCCAGCATCGAAGCCTCGTCGGTGAGGATGTCACCGAACATGTTCTCCGTGACGAGCACGTCGAAATCCGCCGGGCGCCGCAGCAGGTGCATCGCGGCGGTATCGACCAGCATGTGCTCGAAAGAGACCTGCGGAAAGTCGCTCTTGAAAA
Source organism: Steroidobacteraceae bacterium (assembly GCA_035263105.1). GTDB lineage: Bacteria > Pseudomonadota > Gammaproteobacteria > Steroidobacterales > Steroidobacteraceae > DATBVX01. The sequence continues at coordinate 15,543 of DATFRO010000034.1, forward strand.
CGCGCTCGGCGACCGAGCGCCACAGGCGCGAGGTCTCCAGGACGTTGGCCTTGTCGACCGACACCACGCGACGCTTGCGACGCATCGCGAGATTTCCCGCGACGCGAACGATGCGCTCGATCTCGCCGGTCGTGTACTCGCACAGGTCCGTCGCGGAGGAATCGGTGCGGGTCTTCTTTCCAAAGTAGATTCCACCGGTCAGCTCGCGCACCACCATGATGTCGACGCCGCGCAGGAGCTCGGTCTTCAGCGGAGAAGCGTCGAGCAGGGCAGGGTGAGGCGCCACGGGTCGCAGGTTGGCGTACAGGCCGAGCCCTTGCCGCAGCCCGAGGAGACCCTGCTCGGGTCGCACACGGGCATTCGGATCCGACCACTTCGGTCCACCGATCGCCCCGAGCAGCACCGCGTCCGCACGCTTGCAGAGACTGAGAGTCGGCTCGGGTAATGCATCACCGTACGCGTCGATCGCCGCGCCGCCGAGCAGTGCTTCCTGCAATTCGAACTGGTGACCGAAGCGCTCGGCGACTGCCTGCAGACAGCGCACGCCTTCGGCGGTCACCTCCGGGCCGACGCCGTCGCCCGCGAGCACGGCAATCAGCGCTTTCACGCCCGCGTGCGCTCGAACTGCGCGATCCGCTCGCGTTGCGCGAGCAGGTAACCGAGCTCGTCGATGCCATGGAGCAGGCAATAACGCGCGAAAGACTCGAGTTCGAACCGCGTGAAACGCCCTTCGGGCAACTGGAGCCTCAGCTGCTCGAGATCGATATCGAGCTCGGCGCCCGGATGCTCGAGCAGCCAGCGACTGGTCGCGTCGTCGACCACGATCGGCAGCAGACCGTTCTTCAGTGAGTTGCTGCGGAAGATATCGGCGATCTCGGTGCTGATGACGGCCCGGATGCCGTAGTCGAGCAGCGCCCACGGCGCGTGCTCGCGCGAAGAACCGCAACCGAAATTGCGCCCCGCGACGAGGATCTGGCAGCCGCGTGCCTGCGGCTGGTTGAGAACGAAGTCGGGCCGCGGGCTGCCGTCCGCCTGGTAGCGCCAGTCATTGAAGAGCCAGGTGCCGAGACCCTCGCGCGTCGTGGTGGTCAGGAAACGCGCGGGAATGATCTGGTCGGTATCGATGTTGTTGGCCGGCATGACCACCGTGCGCGAGTGAATACTCCGGACCGGTTCACGGACCGACGGGCTCACGACAGCAACTCCCTGGGATCGGTCACTTTCCCGCGCACCGCTGTGGCAGCCGCGGTGGCGGGGCTCGCGAGCAGCGTGCGTGCGCCCTTGCCCTGGCGGCCTTCGAAGTTGCGATTGCTGGTGCTCACGCTGTACTCGCCGGTGGAAACCGTGTCGCCGTTCATGCCGATGCACATCGAGCAGCCCGACTCGCGCCATTCGGCGCCGGCGTCGATGAACACTCGGTCGAGACCCTCGGACTCCGCGTCGCGCTTCACCTGCTGCGAGCCGGGCACCACGAGCATGCGCACGCCACGTGCGATATGCCTGCCCTTCAGCACCGCTGCCGCCTGACGCAGATCCGAAAGACGCGAGTTGGTGCAGCTGCCGACGAATACCACGTTGACGGGCTTGTCGCGGATCGGCTCGCCCGGCGAGAAGCCCATGTAATGCAGCGCCCGCGCATGCATGGCGTCGTCCACCACCGTCGGAATAGCGCTCGAAATCGGGATCACCATGCCGGGGTTGGTCCCGTAGCTGATCATCGGCTCGAGCGCCGCCGCATCGATGCTCACCGTGCGATCGAACTGCGCGCCCTCATCGGAAGGGAGCCTGCGCCAGCGCTCCAGGGACTGTTCCCAGTCCTTTCCCTGGGGGGCCCGCGGGCGCCCATATAGATAAGAGAAGGTCGTTTCGTCGGGCGCGATCATCCCTGCGCGCGCACCGGCCTCGATCGACATGTTGCACACCGTCATGCGCTCGTCCATCGACAGGGCGCGAATCGTATCGCCGCGATATTCGATGACGTGGCCGATGCCGCCGGCGACTCCAATGCGCCCGACGATGGCGAGGATCAGGTCCTTGGCGGTCACCGCTGGGTGCAGGGTTCCCGACACCTCGACCGCGAGCGTGCGGGGCCGGCGCTGCAGCAAGCACTGCGTCGCAAGGACGTGGCCGACCTCCGTCGTGCCAATGCCGAAGGCGAGGGCACCGAACGCGCCATGCGTGCTGGTGTGGCTGTCGCCGCAGACGATCGTGCTGCCGGGCTGTGTCGCGCCGAGCTCCGGTCCGATCACGTGGACGATGCCACGCTTATCACTCTTGAGGCCGAAGAGTTCGACGCCGAACTCCGCGCTGTTGTGTTCCAGGACGCGGATCTGCTTGGCGGCCGATTCGATCGAGATCGGCGCGTTACCGAAGATCTGCTCGGTGCGTGTCGGAGTCGAGTGATCCAAAGTCCCGAGCGTGCGCTCCGGACGGCGCACTGGCAGACCATTGGCGCGCAGCACGTCGAAAGCCTGGGGCGTGGTGACCTCATGAATGAGGTGCAGGTCGATGTACAGGACCGCCGGTGTGTCGGCGGTCTCGGGCGTGACGAGGTGCTGCTCCCAGATCTTCTCGAAGAGGGTGCGCGGCTTCATCCGGTCGCTGCTGCCTTCGCCGCCTTTGCGTCGACGGGCTCGAGCCAGCCCCACTTGTCCGGCGTGCGTCCTTCGAAGAGCCCGAAGAACGCGTTCTGCAACGCCTGGGTCACGGGTCCGCGCTTGCCGCTGCCGACCTGGATGCGGTCAACGGAACGAATGGGCGTGATCTCCACCGCGGTCCCGGTGAAGAAGAGCTCGTCGGCGAGGTAGAGCATCTCGCGCGGGATCGCCATCTCACGAATCTCGAGGCCGCGCTCGCGCGCCAGGCGCATCACTGTGTCGCGCGTGATGCCGCCGAGGAGCGAGTAAGCGATCGCCGGCGTATGCAGGACGCCATTCTTGACCAGGAACAGATTTTCGCCGGCGCCCTCGCTCACCAGTCCGCTCGGACTCAAGCCGATGCCTTCCTGGAAACCGAGGCGACGCGCTTCGAGGCCGATGAGCTGGCTGGAGAGATAGTTGCCGCCCGCCTTGGCAAGCGCCGGAATCGTATTGGGCGCCACGCGCTGCCAGGACGAGACGCAGACGTCGACGCCGTTCTGCAGACCCTCGGCCCCGAGATAGGCGCCCCATTCGATGGCCGCGATGGCGACTTCAGTCGGAGGATCGACCTTCGGCGTCACGCCGATCTCGCCGTAGCCGCGGAACACGATCGGCCGCAGGTATGCGCCCTTGGTGAGTCCGTTGGAGGAGACCACGGTCTTGCACGCCTCGATGAGCTCACTCTCCGCGAAGGGCATCTCGATCCCATAGATCTTGGCGGAATCGAACAGGCGCTGGATATGCTCGGTCAGGCGGAAGACGCAGACGCCCTGGTGCGTGGTCGCGTAGGCGCGAATTCCTTCGAACACGGAGGAGCCGTAGTGCAGCGCGTGCGCCATGACGTGCACCGTGGCCTTCTCCCAGGGGACGAGCTTGCCGTTGAACCAGATCGACTGCGTGGCCTTGATAGGCATGAAAGACTCCCGCCGACTCCTTGCGAATCACATTACGGCCTGCTCGGAGAACGCCTCTTTGCGCCGCTCCTGCAGGGGTCGCGTACCGGTGCTCCGGCTGAGTTCGACGCGATTGATCACCTCGAGGAACGCGCGCGCGCTCGACTCGATGATGTTGGTGCTCACGCTGGAACCACGATACGTGCGGCCATTGTACTCCACGTACACCAGCGCTTCGCCCTGCGCATCCTCGCCTTCCGACACACTGCGCACCTCGTACTTGCGCAGGTTGACGCTGAAGCCCGCGGCCTGCTCCATCGCCTTGAAGCACGCATCCACCGGACCGTCGCCGTCCGCCTGCTTCTCGATGGAACGTCCGTCGCTGTGCGTGAGGGCCACGGTCGCGGTGCCCTTCGCCCCGGCACTCGTCTGCGTCGCGAGCGATGACAAGGACCACGGACCGCTGGAGGCGCCCTCGGCGCGCAACACCAGCGCCTCGATGTCGCCATCGAACAACTCCTTCTTGCGGTCCGCGAGCGTCTTGAACTCCTCGAACAGCTGGTTGAATTCCTGCTCGTCGAGCTCGAAGCCGAGCTGCTGCACGCGTTCGCGCAACGCGTGGCGCCCGCTGTGCTTGCCGAGCACCAGGTGCGTACGGCTCAGCCCCACATCCTCGGGCCGCATGATCTCGTAGGTGGAGTGATGACGCAGCATGCCGTGCTGATGAATCCCGGACTCGTGCGCGAACGCATTCTCACCGACCACCGCCTTGTTGCGCGGGATCGGCATGCCCGTGATGCTGGAGACCAGCCGGCACGCGGGGTAGAGGCGGGTGGTGTCGATGCCGGTGCGCACCCGGAAGTAGGCTTCGCGGGTCTTCATCGCCATCACGACTTCCTCGAGCGAGCAGTTCCCGGCGCGCTCGCCGATGCCGTTGACCGTGCATTCGATCTGGCGCGCACCTGCGAGCACCGCGGTGAGGCTGTTGGCGACGGCCATGCCCAGGTCGTTGTGGCAATGGACGCTGAGCACGACGTTCTCGATCCCGCGTACGTGCTCACGCAGGTAGCGGAACAGCTGGCCGAATTCCTCCGGCACCGTGTAGCCGACCGTGTCGGGAATGTTGACCGTCGTCGCACCGGCCGCGATCACGGCCTGCACGACTTCGGCGAGATATTCCGGCTCGGTGCGCGCGGCATCCTCCGGCGAGAACTCGACGTCATCGCACAGCTCGCGTGCAATGCGCACGCCTTCGACCGCGGTGCGCACGATCTCATCCTTCGCCATCTTGAGCTTGTGCTGGCGGTGAATGGCGCTGGTGGCGAGGAACACGTGCAGACGCCGGCGCGGCGCATCGCGCAGCGCCTTCGCGGAGCGTTCGATGTCGTCCCGATTGCAGCGTGCGAGACCGGCGATGATCGGTCCATGGATCTCGCGCGCCACCGCCTGCACGGATTCCCAGTCGCCGCGTGAGGCAGCGGGGAAGCCCGCTTCGATCACGTCCACGCCGAGCTCCGCGAGTGCCCGGGCGACGCGCAGCTTCTCGGCCAGGTTCATGCTGCAGCCGGGAGATTGCTCACCGTCGCGCAAAGTGGTGTCGAAGATCAGCACACGGTTCGGGTCGCGATTGGCCATGACTGCTCCGCTGGGTGTCGGGTTCAGAACTCGTGGCGCCCGCGGTGAGGCCGCGGGTCGTAGTCCATGCTCTCGAGAGCCTGGTTCGGCTGCGATTCGCTCATGCTCACGGGGTCGCCGTGCAGCACGCTCAACAATGTGCTCGAGGTGATGTTGCCCCCGCTCAGCACGATGCCGACGCGCTGACCGGCAATCCGGCGCTTCAGGCGCGTCGCGCCCGCAAGCGCGGCGGCGCCGGCGCCCTCGGCAAGCTGGTGCAGCGTATCCGCGTAGCAACGGATCGCCGCGTGGATCTCGGATTCATCGACGGTGACGATGTCCTCCAGCGTCTCCCGCAGGATGGCGACCGTATCGCGCGACGGGACGCGGCTCGCGAGTCCATCGGCAATGGTCGGTTCGATCGGCGCCTCTTTCATCTCGCCGCTGTGAAAGGCACGTGCCAGCGCCGGGGCGCTGGCCGCCTGCACGCCGATGAGCCGCGTGTGCGGGCTCAGGGCCTTGAAGGCGAGGCCCATGCCGGCCGCCAGGCTTCCGCCACCGACCGGCACGAACACGCTGTCGAAGGGCTGCGTGACCTGCTCCAGCATCTCGAGCGCTACGGTCGCGTAGCCGGCAATCAGCGCCGGCGCGCGCGAGGGATGGATCGCGAGGCCCCCGCTCTGTTGCGCGTGGCGAACCGCGGCCAGCCACGCGGAATCGAAATCGTGCCCCGCGACCAGCACTTCGGCGCCCAGTGCGGTCATCGCCGCGTTCTTGTCGGGGTTGTTGCCCTCCGGCACGAAGATCGTGCACTTCACGCCATGCAGCTGCGAAGCGTGGGCGAGCGACTGGCCATGATTGCCGCGAGTCGCGGTGATGAGGCCCGCGCCACGCTCCTTGTCCGTCAGAGCAGCCAGGAGATTCAACCCGCCGCGGATCTTGAATGAGCCGAGGAGCTGCGCGTTCTCGAGCTTGACGAACGGCACGCAGCCGAGCCGCTGAGCCAGCAGCGGGTGAGTGACGACCGGAGTGGGCGTGAGCTTCTTGCGCAGCCGGGTCCGCGCCAGGACGATGTCGTCGAAATGCACGGCGCCCGTGTGACGATCGGTCGCCGGTATCGAGACGTGTCGGGTGGAGCTGACCGGCATCGGCGTCTCAGGCGCGCGCCTGGTTCAACCAAGGCATGCGGGCGCGCAGGGCCGCGCCGACTTTTTCGATCGGGTGATCGAGATCGGCCTGCAGCAGGCGCTGATACGAACCGCGCCCCGAGCGATTCTCGGCGATCCACTGGCGCGCGAAGCGGCCACTGCGAATCTCCTTCAGTATCTTCTGCATCTCCTTCTTGACGCGGTCATTGACGATGCGCGGGCCGCGCGTGAGGTCGCCGTACTTCGCGGTTTCGCTGATGTAGCGGTGCATCTTCTCGAGGCCGCCTTCGTGCAACAGGTCGACGATCAGCTTGAGCTCGTGCAGGCACTCGTAATAGGCGACCTCGGGCTGATAGCCGGCCTCGACCAGCGTTTCGAATCCCTTGACGACGAGCTCGGTCGCGCCGCCGCACAACACCGACTGTTCGCCGAACAGGTCGGTTTCGGTTTCCTCGGCGAAGGTGGTCTCGAGCACGCCGCCGCGGGTGCCGCCGATCCCGTGCGCATAAGCGAGTGCCTTCTCCTTCGCCTTGCCGCTCGCGTCCTGCGCGACGGCGAGAAGACAAGGCACGCCGCGACCTTGCTGATACTGCCGTCGCACCAGGTCGCCGGGACCCTTGGGTGCAATCAGGACCACGTCGAGGTCCTTGCGCGGCTTGATCTGCCGGAAGTGAATGTTGAAGCCGTGAGCGAACAAGAGCGTCGCGCCGGATTTGAGCGCTCGCTTCACATCGTTGTACAGATCGTGCTGCGCGAGGTCCGGCACGAGCATCGCCACCAGATCCGCTTCGCGAACCGCGTCGAGCGGCTCCGCGACCTTGAGCCCGTCCTTCTTCGCCTTCTTCCAGCTGGCTCCCGCCTTGCGCACCCCGACCACGACATCGTGACCGCTGTCCTTGAGGTTGAGGGCGTGCGCGCGCCCCTGGCTCCCGTAGCCGAGAACCGCGATGCGCGCGCCTTTCAGGGCCCGCTTGTTGACGTCTTTGCCCGAATACAACCGCATGAGCTCACTCCCACGATCAGAAATCCTGCGCGCCGCAGCACAAATGCACCCGGCCAAAAAAAGAAACCCCGCCTCGGCGCTGCCGGTGCGGGGTTCCTTGGTATTCGCCTTTGGATCGATCCTCAGGCCAGGGCCCCGCACCTCCGTGCCAGCAGCAGGCCAATCAGCGACAGCAGCAGTGCGAGGCTCGCGATCTCACGCGACGCAAGGTGCGTGAGGACTGTGGCGGCGAGCGGGCGTCTGCGAGTCATTGGTGCTGAGAAAATCGAGTTGCGGCCGATGTGAGCACACGCGTCGTGGCCTTGTCAACCGCTGTCGGACAGCTGGATTGCAGTGGTTCGATGCAGTCAGTCGAATTCTGTAAGCTTGCGACGCCGACCCACAAGACTCCTTTCTAATGGCTGCGCTGCTCAAGCATTCGACGACTGATTCGCCCGCTCTGCCGGTGTGGCTGGTGACGGAAGGCACGCTGGAAGCGTGGTTGGCCGCGCAGGCACCCGCGGTCGGCCGGTGGGCCGCGGAGAGCGGCTTCAAGGCCGAACGGCACCGGGTGCTGTTGGTACCGGATGCGCGGGGAGGAGTGGCGGGCGCAGCGCTCGGCCTGGGCCGGCTGGCTGATCTCGCGGAGCTCAGCCTGTGGCACGCAGCGGGGCTCGCCGACCGGCTGCCCGCCGCGGATTTTCGCTGCGTGGAGAACCTGCCCGCCGAGGCCGCCAATCAGTTCGCTCTCGGTTTCCTCTATGGTCAGTACCGGTTCGAGCGTTACCGGCGGCCGCTCTCCACGACGCGCGGCGCACGCCTGGTCGCGCCGGCCAACTGCGATCCCATCTATGTCGAGGCGACGCAACGTGCGTTGAGCTGGTCGCGCGACCTGATCAACACACCGGCGAGCGACCTCGGGCCGCGCGAGCTTGCCGCAGAGGCTGTCGGTCTCGCACAGCAATTCGCAGCGCGCCATCGCGTGATCGAGGGCGAGGAGCTGCTCAGCCAGAACTTTCCGATGATCCACGCCGTCGGGCGCGCCAGCAGCAAGCCGCCCTGCCTCATCGATCTCACCTGGGGCAACAGCGGCCCGCGCGTGACGCTCGTGGGCAAGGGCGTCTGCTTCGACAGCGGCGGGCTCGATCTCAAGAACGCGCAATCGATGTTGCTGATGAAGAAGGACATGGGCGGCGCGGCGTGCGTACTGGCGCTGGCGCGGCTGATCATGGAAATGCAGTTGCCGGTGCAGTTGCGTGTGCTGATCCCGGCCGTCGAGAACAGTGTGAGCGGCGATGCCTATCGGCCCGGCGACGTGCTCGCCACTCGCAAGGGCTGCACGGTGGAGATCGGCAACACGGACGCCGAAGGGCGGCTGGTGCTCGCCGATGCCATGGCCGAAGCGGATGCGGGCCAGCCCGATCTGCTCATCGATCTCGCAACGCTCACTGGCGCCGCGCGCGTCGCGCTCGGACCCGAGCTCCCGGCGCTCTACAGTAACGACGAATCGCTCTGCGCCGACGTGCTGCGCCACGGGCGCGAGCAGCACGACCCGCTTTGGCCGATGCCCCTCTGGGCACCTTACGAAGAAGATCTCGCCAGCAAGGTCGCGGATCTCGGCAATGCCTCGGCATCGACGTTCGCGGGCTCGGTCATCGCGGCGCTGTTCCTGCGGCGTTTCGTGGCCGAGCGCACGCCGTGGCTGCACATCGACCTCTTCGCGTGGAATCCGAAGGAGCGGCCGGGCAGGCCGGTCGGCGCCGAAGCGCAGACCGTCCGTGCGCTGTTCGCACTGATCAAAGAACGCTGCCGGGCACGCCACTGAGCGCTGCATGCTGGTCCTCGCCCGGCGTGACCTCGCGTTCCTGATTCTCATCAACCTGACCTGGGGCCTGAACTACATCCCCAGCAAGATCGGCGTGAGCCAGGTGCCGCCGCTGATGTTCACGGCGCTGCGCTTCACCAGTCTCGCGCTGTTGCTCGCGCCCTTCATCCGTTGGCACCGCGGCAAGATGGGAGTCCTGGTGGTGGCGGCCGTGTTCGCCGGCGGCATGCATTTCTCGCTCCTGCTGGTCGGACTCGGGATGGCGGACACCGTGTCGACAGTCGCGATCGCCTCTCAGCTCGGAGTCCCGTTCGCCACCTTGATGTCCATCATCGTGCTGGGCGAAGTCGTGCGCTGGCGGCGCTGGCTGGGAATCATCCTGGCGTTCACCGGGGTCATGGTGATGGGACTCGATCCCAACGTGTTCCTCTTCTGGCAGGGACTGGCGTGCGTGGTGCTGTCGGCGTTCTTCGGCTCGCTCGGCTTGATGGCGATCAAGCGGCTGGACGAGATCCGTCCGCTCGAGCTGCAGGCGTGGTTCGCGCTCATCAGCGCGCCGCTGGTGTTCGTCTTCAGCCTGATCTTCGAACACGGGCAGGGGGCGGCGATCCAAGCCGCGAGCTGGACCGCGTGGGCTTCGCTTGCCTTCAACGTGCTGGGCGCGAGCCTGTTGGCACACACGGGCTACTTCTATCTCATCCACCGCTACCCGGTGACCAGCGTCTCACCGCTGACGGTGCTATCACCGCTGTTCGGCGTATTCTTCGGCGTGACGCTGCTGGGCGATCACCTGACCGCGCGGATCATCGCCGGCGGTGCGATGACGCTGACCGGCGTATTCATCATCGCGCTGCGCGAGAAACAGATTGCCGACACAGGCTCATGAGCGGAGGCGCAACGGCGTGAAAGGCAAGCGGACCAAACCCGCACGTGGCAGTGCCGACCCGCGCGGCTACTCGCGGCTGGTGGTCGAAGGTGTCAAGCAAGCGCCTGCACGCGCGATGTTGCGTGCCGTGGGCTTCACCGACGCGGATTTCAACAAGCCACAAGTGGGCATCGCTTCGACCTGGAGCACGATGACTCCCTGTAACGTGCACATCGACGGACTGGCGCGCCTTGCGGCGCAGGGCGCGGACGCAGCCGGCGGCAAGAGTGTGCTGTTCAATACCATCACGGTGTCGGATGGCATCTCGATGGGCACGCCAGGCATGCGCTATTCGCTCGTCTCGCGCGAGGTCATCGCCGATTCGATCGAGACCGCCGTGGGCGCCGAGGGCTTCGATGGTGTCGTGGCGATCGGCGGGTGCGACAAGAACATGCCGGGGTGCCTGATGGCACTGGCGCGCCTGAACCGGCCGGCGGTCTTCGTGTACGGCGGAACGATCCGTCCCGGGGCCCAGCATCGTGACATCGTTGCGGTGTTCGAGGCCGTCGGCGGCCACGCGAGCGGCCGCGTCACGGATGCGCAGTTGCTGGAAGTCGAGCGCACCGCCATTCCGGGACCGGGCAGCTGTGGCGGGATGTACACGGCAAACACCATGGCGTCGGCCATCGAGGCGCTCGGCATGAGCCTGCCGAACAGCTCCGCCCAGGAGGCCGAGTCGGAGAACAAGCGGGTGGATTCGCGCAGGGCGGGCGAGGCCGTGGTGGCACTCATCCGCTCCGGCATTCGTCCGGCGGATATCCTCACCCGGCGTGCATTCGAGAACGCGATCACGGTGGTGATCGCACTCGGCGGGTCCACCAACGCCATCTTGCACCTGCTGGCAATGGCGCGGGCGGCACGCGTGCGCCTGTCGCTCGATGACTTCACCCGCATCGGCAAGCGTGTGCCGGTGCTCGCCGACCTCAAGCCCAGCGGCCGCTACCTGATGTCCGAGCTGATCGCGATCGGCGGCATTCGCCCGCTGCTGCGGACTCTGCTGGAGCACGGCCTGCTGCACGGCGACTGTCTCACGGTGAGCGGGCGGACCATGGCCGAGAATCTCGCAGAGGTGAGTCCCTATCCGGCCGGCCAGCAAGTGGTTCGGTCGTTCGATGCGCCCATCAAGAAGGATAGCCACCTGGTGATCCTGCGCGGCAATCTCGCACCCGAGGGCGCGGTCGCGAAGATCAGCGGCAAGGAGGGCGCGACGTTCGACGGCCGGGCGCGCGTGTTCGACTCCGAGGAAGCAGCCTTGCAGGCGATCCTCGACGGGACCGTGATCGCGGGGGACGTGGTTGTGATCCGGTATGAGGGCCCCAAGGGCGGACCTGGAATGAGGGAAATGTTAAGTCCAACCGGCGCCATCGTCGGGAAGGGACTCGGCGACAAGGTCGCTCTCATTACTGATGGACGTTTCTCCGGTGGCAGCCACGGCTTCGTCGTGGGTCATGTCGCGCCGGAGGCGGCGGTCGGAGGTCCGATCGCCCTGGTGCGCAATGGCGACCGCATTCGGATCGACGCGCACAAGCGCACGATCACCCTGGCGATCGCGTCGCGTGAGCTCGCCCGTCGCAGGAAGAATTGGCGTCCACCGAAGGCGGGGACGAGCGGCGGTGTGCTGGCAAAGTACGCCGCAAGTGTCAGCAGTGCTTCACACGGCGCAGTGACTGAACCGGTTGTCACACGCCGCCGCTAACTACGAAGGCCCTCGAACTTTGCGCAACAGCGCGCAGGAGCCGCTGGAAAAATCAGCGGCGTTGTTGTTGCTTTGCACCATCACCGCTGGCGGTGGGCCAGTGCTCCCAGACTGGAAGCGGATTGCGGCGACTCGTCCGCCGCACTTTTTGGGGTGCGCCCGACAGTCCGAGGCGTCGTCCAGGAGGGGTGAAAAACATGCAAAAACGCGCCCATGACCTTGATTCGAGCGGCAGCGAACTTGTTGTCTTGTACCAATCGACCGGGTACAGTTGCGCCCCGCGTCGCGCCGGGGGATTCCATCCAAAATCAGGGCGCGAGCGCTGACCGAAGGCCGTGGGGGAGCGGCCTGGTAAAAGCTGGCGGGCCCCAGGTCACGAGCGGATGCGAAGTCACAGCGAATTGGCCTCGCAATCTGGGAACTCCCTTCGAGGCAAAAAACTCTTCAATTGTAGAGACAGCTGAAGATTGAACCGAACACGCCGGTGCTCGCAGCGCACCGGCGCAGACCTCAACGGTAATTTCAAAGCCATGGCATACGCGCCCGAATCACTTTATTCACCGCGACGCATGACGGCCATCATCATGGTGGTCATCCTGCACGTCATCCTTCTCTACGGTTTGAAGAACGGCCTGGCGCGCCAGGCGCTGGAAATGATCACCGGCCCCGTCGAAGTCAAGATGATCGACGAGACCATTCCCGAAGAGAAAGAACCGCCGCCGCCGCCGCCGAAGATGGAGCAGCCGCCGCCGTTCGTGCCACCGCCGGAATTGGCGATCGACATTCCCACCGAAGCCACCAACGCCATCGTGGCCGTGCAGACCACGCGGCCCACGGCACCGCCGCCCATGGCTCCGCCGCCTGCGACACGCAGTCCGCCGCGTTCCGATCCCAAGCACCCGCTCACGCAACCCGAGTATCCGCCGACGGCTCGCCGCCTCGGCCAGGAAGGCACCGTGGTGCTGCTCATCTACGTGCAGCCGGACGGCAAGGTCGGCGACGTGAAAGTTCACAAGAGCAGCGGCTTCGACAAGCTCGACGAAGCCGCGGTGCGCGAGGCCAAGCGCTCCTGGCGTTTCATCCCGGCCAAGGAAGGAGCCAACCCGGTGGCCGAATGGGGACAGTTCGCGGTGACCTTCCGGCTCACCGATCAGTGATCGATTCAAAGCCGACAATTCTCTGAAGAGGACAATCCGTTTATGGCTACACCCACCACACCACTCACCACGGACAACCCATATGGTCTCGAACAGCTCTGGGCACAGGGCGACTTCGTAGCCAGGGGCACACTGATCCTGCTGCTGATCATGTCGGCCCTGTCCTGGTGGGTCATGATCACCAAGGCCTGGGATCAGCGCCGGCTGCGCGTGCAGGCCAAGCAGGCCGAGCGCGACTTCTGGGGCGCCGGCAGCCTCAAGCAGGCGATCGACACGCTGAAGGGCAAGGACAACGCGTTCCGCGCCATCGCCGAAGACGGCATGCGCGCCGCCCAGCATCACGAAGGCCGGCTGACCGACCAGGTCGACCTGCACGAGTGGATCAGCCAGGGCCTGCAGCGCTCGCTCGACAGCATCACCAACTACCTGCAGGGCGGCCTGCCGATCCTCGCCACCGTCGGCTCCACGGCGCCGTTCGTGGGACTGTTCGGCACGGTGTGGGGCATCTACCACGCGCTCATCAACATCGGTATCGCCGGCCAGGCGAGCATCGACAAGGTGGCCGGCCCCGTCGGCGAGGCGCTCATCATGACGGCCATCGGCCTCGCGGTCGCGGTGCCGGCGGTGCTCGGTTACAACATTCTCCTGCGCCGTAACAAGATCATCATCGAGAAGCTCAAGTACTTCGCGACCGATATGCACGCCTACCTGTTGAGCGGCGCGCGCGTCGGCTCCGGTGATGTGACGGTCAAGCCGGGCGCGCGTCCGGTCGGCGCCACCGCGGCGGCGCGTTCATAAGCGCACTGCTGCCGGACGGAGGTAGAACGCCATGGCGATGAGTGTCGGCGGGAGCGAAGAGGGCGCCATGATGGCGGAGATCAACACCACGCCACTGGTGGACGTGATGCTGGTGCTCCTCATCATCTTCCTGATCACGGTGCCCGTGATCACGAAGACCGTCGCGCTGCAGTTGCCGCACGCGGTCAACATTCCGACGGAGACCAAGCCGGAGAACATCACGATCGCAGTCGATGCCAACGGCAGCTACTACTGGAACGATCTGAAGCTCCCGTCGGTGGGCGGCCAGGATGCGCTCCTGGAGCGACTCAAGACCATCGCGGTGATCAAGCCGCAGCCTGAAGTGCACGTGCGCGCGGACAAGAACGTCCGCTATGAATACGTGGGCCGTGTGGTGGTGCTCACGCAGCGCGCGGGTATTGCGAAGGTAGGCTTCATCACCGAACCCGACCGCGGCATTCGCGGCATGCGGGCCCGCTAGAGCAGGGGAGAGACGTTCATGGCAATGCAGGTTGGCGGCACCGAAGACCAGAGCATGGTGGACATCAACACCACGCCGCTCATCGACGTGATGCTGGTGCTGCTCATCATGTTCATCATCACCATCCCGGTGATGACACACGCCGTCAAGCTCGACATGCCGCGCGGCAACCCGACGCCTCCCGAAGTGCCGCCCGAGGTCATCAACATCGAGGTCGACTTCGACGGCACGGTGCTGTGGAACAGCACCCCGGTGGCCGATGAGCCGACGCTGCTGAGCTACCTGCAGACCGAGGCCGCGAAGGAGCCGCAGCCGGAGATTCACCTGCGCCCCAACAAGCGCGTCAAGTACGACTATGTGGCGCGCGTGCTGGCGGATGCGCAGCGGCTCGGGATCCGCAAGATCGGGTTCGTCGGCAACGAAGAATTCATGGAGTAGCGGCGGCTGCGCGGCAGCATTCAGTCGCCGTTCAGTCCACCGCTTTCAGATTAGTGACACGCCGGGATGATGAGTCCCGGCGTATTTGTTTGGGCAACGCCCTTTTTGCACACGAGGAAGACCATGAAGGTTTGCGTCAGTCGACTTCTGTCCGCGGTGGCGAGCGCTGCCGTACTGGTGCTCGCGGCGCCGTTCGCCCTCGAGCCGGCACACGCCGCCGATCAGCAGCATGTCAGCGCGAAGGCGGTGAAGCCGCTCAAGGCGGCGCAGGAGGCGATGCAGAAAGAGGATTGGGATACCGCGCTCGCCAAGACGCTCGAGGCCAAGAGCACCGCGGGCATCACACCGTACGACGAGTACCAGATCAACGAATTCCTATCTTTCATCTACCTCAAGAAGAACGACTACGCGAACGCGGCCCCGGCCTACGATGCCATCCTGGCGAGCGGATTCCTGCCGGCGGACCAGATGGAAGAGCGCCTGCGGGTGGCGGCCACGCTCAACTTCCAGCTCAAGAACTACCCGAAGGCGGTCGAGTACTCCAAGCGCTGGCTCGAGACGAGCGGCGGGTCCAAGCCCGAGCCCTACATGCTGCTCGGCCAGTCCTACTACGTACAGAACGACTACGCGAATGCCGTGAAGCAGTTCGAAGCCGGCATCGATCTCACCCGCAAGGCCGGCAAGCAGGTGCCGGAGCAGTACCTGCAGCTCGCACTCAGCAGCTACGCGGAGATGGACGACAACGCGGGCATCAAGAAGACGCTCGAGGAGCTGCTGCGCACCTACCCGACGCCGAAGTACTGGGACCAGATGTTCACCATGCTGCAGAACCGGCGCGACAGTGACGACCGCACGACGATGAACCTCTACCGGCTGATGTTCGACGTCGGCCAGCTCAAGCGCCCGGATGACTACGTGGAGCTCGCGCAGTACACGTATGACGCGGGCGTTCCCGGAGAGTCGGTCAAGGTCCTGCACAAGGCGTTCGACCAGAAGCTGATCACCGGCAAGGACGAGCAGCGCACCCGCCAGTTCATGGCGGATGCGGAGAAGAGCGCACAGAACGACCAGAAGTCGCTGCCGACGCTGGAGAAGGAAGCGGTGGCGGCCAAGACCGGCGATGCGGATGCAGCGCTCGGCATCGCGTACCTGAGCTACGACCAGTACGACAAGGCGGTCGAAGCCCTGCAACGCGGGATCCAGAAAGGCGGGCTCAAGCGGCCCGAGGAAGCACAGCTGATGCTCGGTCGGGCACTGCTCAAGCTCAATCGCAAGGACGATGCCGTCAAGGCCTTCGGCGCGATCCCCAAGGACTCAAAGCTTGCCGAGGTAGCGAATCTTTGGGCAATCTACGCGCAGAACGGCGCGGGAACGCCGGCCGCCTAACAACAACGCGCTCACGGCGTTCAATTCCGAGGTGAAGAGGTGATGCGGAAGTATCTCGTTGTGGGGCTGCTTGCTGCGCAGGTGTGCGCGGCGAGCGTGACAACCCTGGTCATTCCTGCAATCGCGCAGGCTGAAACGGTCAGCAAGGAAGTCGGCACGAAACTCAAGGACGCGCAGGCGGCGATCGCCAAGAAGCACTGGGACGAAGCGATCGCAAAGCTCAAGGAAGCGGATGGGCAGCCGAAGAAGTCGGCCTACGAGCAGTACGCGATCAACGACCTGATGGCCTACGCCCTGTTCAACACAAAAGACAAGGCCGGCGCTGCCAAATACTACGAAGCCAATCTCAATTCGCCGCAGGTCCCGGCCGCGCAAGTGCCGGCACGCGTCAAGCAACTCGCCACGCTGAACTTCGACATCAAGAACTATCCGAAAGCGATCGATTACGGGACGCGCTGGCTGAAGAACAGTCCCGACGAGAGCGACGCCTACCTGCTGGTGGCCCAGTCGTACTACCAGCAAAAGGACTGCAAGAACGCCAGCAAGTACATCCAGCAGGGCATGGACGCGCAGCGCAAGGCCGGCCAGCCGATCAAGCAGAACTGGCTGGACCTCAAACTCTTCTGCATGGACCAGATGGGCGACACGAAGGGTATGGCGGACATGCGCATGCAGTTGGTGCGCCAGTACCCCACCCACGAGCACTGGGACGCTTTGCTCACGACACTGCGCCAGCAGCAGGAGAACGACGACCTGACGACGCTCAACTACTACCGGCTGATGCTCGATCTCGACGTGCTCAAGAAGCCGAACGACTACAAGGAAATGGCCGAGATGGACATCACCGCGGGCGTGCCGGGCGAGGCGCTCGTGGTCATGAACAAGGGTTTCGCCAACAAGGTGCTCGAGACCCAGGACAAGGAGCGTTACACCCGCCTGCTCAACAATGCGCGCACCCAGGCGCAGGAAGTGCAAAAGAAGCTTCCGCAACTCGAGCAGGACGCCAAGGCCTCGAAGACGGCGGATCTCGACATCAATCTCGGCATGACCTACACCGGCTTTGCACAGTACGACAAGGCCGTCGAAGCCCTGCAGCGGGCGCTCACCAAGAACCCGGGCAAGCGCACCGACGAGGCGCAGATCGCACTCGGTCGCGCGTACCTGAAGCTCAACCAGAAGGAGGCCGCGCGCAAGGCGTTCAAGAGCGTGCCCGCCGATTCCAAACTAGCCCAGGTAGCCGAGCTCTACGGAATCTACGCCTCGCAGAGCTGATAGCAGGTTTCAGCGCTGGTGAACATCGCGGGCCGTGGATGCACTCCACGGCCCGCGGTCGTTTTGCAGCGCGGAAAAGGCTTGTCCGTCGCGACCGGCCAGCACGGCGTGAATCTCGGCAACGATCGCCAGCCCGATCGCCTCGGGCGTGCGCGCACCGATGTCGAGTCCCACGGGTCCACGCAGGCGGCCGGCGAGCGATGCAGCGAGCGATCCGAGTTCTTCTGCCAGGCGCCGACGCCGTTCGTGCGGTCCGAGCAGCCCGACATAACGGATGGTCGATCTCGCCACCTGTCGCAGGTACTCGAGATCGCTCGGCAGGTGGTGGCTCATGATCACTGCCGCTTCGTGTCGGCCCAGATCGACGCGGCTGCTCAGCTCATCTGCCGGAGCGGCAATCACCTCAGCCGCAGTAGCGAAGTGCTGCGAGGTCGCGTACGCCGGCCGATGGTCGTACACGGTGACGAGCCAGCCGAGATCGGTCGCGGCGCGCACCATCGGCACCGCGTCCGGGCCAGCGCCCAACACCAGCACGTGAGGCGGCGGATCGACCCGTCCCAGGAAGACGCTGAGCATTGCACCGTCGGCACGTACTTCCACCAGTCCTGACGATGACATGGAACCCCGCGCGCGCACCCACTGCGCGCGCAATGCCTCGGCGAGCGCATCCTTCCCGAGTTCCTCTTCGAACAGGCACGTGCCTGCGGGCCAAGCGGTATCGCTCGAGCGCACGATCGTGGCGAAGTGCGATCCGCGGCGCAGCCGCACCAGCTCCATGATGCGATTGAGCGGGCGAAACTGGTCCGCCGCGCCGACCCGCTGCAGCAGGATGCTCATGGAGCCTTCGCAGCCGAGTCCGAGTCCCCAGATCGGATCGTCGGATTTGCGCAGGTCGTAGTCGACGAGTTGCGCATCGCCGCCCGCCAGGACCGCACGGGCGCGCTCCATCAGGTCCGCTTCCAGGCAACCTCCGGACAGCAAGCCACAGGCCGCGCCGTCGCTGTCGATGAGCATGCGCGCGCCCGGCTTGCGGTAGGTCGAACCGGCCGTCGCAACGATCGTGGCGAGAACCAGCGGGCGACCGGCACCGCGGCGCGACTCGAAGAAGGTGAGGAGAGCAGTGAGGCTCGAATCCATGGGCGCGCGATTATGCCAGCGGGGAAATTAAACACTCAATGAAGCGCAACGATTGCCTGTGAGGGACGGACGGCATAAATTAATCGCGCGTTTAACATCCGGAGCCCGAGCCATGACCCGTACCCTGCGCCTGCCGGTGGCGCGCCGTCCCGGCCGGCCGCGCGGCGGCGACGACCCGCAGGTTCGCGAAGCGCTGCTGGAGGCGGCGCGCACGCTGTTCCTGCGCCATGGCTTTCGCGCCGTCTCCAGCCGGCAGATTGCCGCCGCGGCGCGCGTGAACCCCGCGATGATCCATTACTACTTCGACGGCAAGGACGGGCTCTACCGCGCCATGCTGGAAACGGCCATTGCTCCGGTGATCACGCGCCTGATGGCGATGCTCGGACAGCAGGAGGGCGTCGACATCGATGCGCTCGCGCGCGCGTACATGCGGGTGCTCGCCGCCAATCCGTGGATCCCCGGGCTGATCGTGCGCGAAGTGCTCTCGCCCGATGGCTCGTTTCGCCAGGTATTCATCCGCGATTTTGCCGGCCGCTTCGCCCCGCTGTTGCGTACGGTCATCGGGCGCGAGATCGACGCCGGGCACCTGCGCGGTGATCTCGACGCATCGCTCACCTGCGTGTCATTGCTGAGCCTCGCGCTGTTCCCCTTCATTTCGCTGCCGATCACGACCCGGGTGCTCGGCATCGAAACCAATGAGAGCGGCGTCGAGCGGTTGATCAACCACACGCTCGGCGTATTCCTGCGCGGCGTGGCCAAGAAGGAACCTCTGCATGCGTAACCCTGCCGGTTTCGCCGCGCTGTTGGTGTTGCTGCTCGCGGGCTGCTCCGGGGACCCCGATGCCCAGGTGGCGCTGGGGACGCTGGAGCGCGATCGGCTGGAGCTTCCGGCCGAGGCCCACGAGCCGATCATCGAAGTGCACGTGCGCGAAGGCGATCATGTCGCTCAAGACCAGGTGCTGCTCAAGCTCGATGACGTGAATGGCAACGCGCAGGTCGCCAACCTGCGCGCGCAGGCGAGCGGCGCCCAGCACCGGCTCGATGAGTTGACGCGTGGTCCGCGCCAGGAGGACATCCTCGAAGCCCGTGCCGACCTTGCCGGCGCCGAGGCGCAACTCGAGAACGCCAGCAAGGAATTCGAGCGCGCCAAGGAGCTGGTGCAGCGCAAGCTCACCAGCCAGTCGACCGTCGATCAGCAACGTGCGGCGCGTGACAGCGCCGAAGCCGCGCGCAAGGCGGCACATGCCCGCCTCACGCTGCTGTTGAACGGGACGCGCATCGAGGAGCTCGACCAGGCACGCGACACCCTGGCGCAGGCGAAGGCGCAGCTGCAACAAGCGGAGCTGAGCGCCGAGCGCCTGACGGTGAAGGCGCCACGCGCCGGCATCGTCGAGGCGCTGCCCTACAAGCTCGGCGACCGGCCGGCCGCCGGCGAGCCAGTGGTGGTGCTGCTCGCCGACGGAACCACCTACGCGCGCGTGTACGTGCCGGAGCCGATCCGCGTCCAGGTGCGTCCAGACTCGGCCGCGAGCGTGCACGTCGATGGCGTCGCGAAGCCGTTCGACGGCCGCGTGCGCTATGTGTCCACCGAGGCGACGTTCACGCCGTACTTCGCGCTCACGCAGAAGGACCGCAGCCGGCTGAGCTATCTCGCGCACGTCGACCTGCTCGGGGCGGGCGCCACGACGCTGCCGGTCGGCATTCCCGTCGAGGTGCGTTTCGGCTCATCGCCGCAAGGCAAGCAATGAACGGCGACTATGCGATCCAGGCGCGCGGTCTCACGCGCCAGTTCGGGCCGCTGACTGCGGTGGATCACGTGGATCTGTCGATCCCGCGAGCCCAGATCTACGGCTTCCTCGGTCCCAACGGCTCGGGGAAGTCGACGACCATCCGCATGCTGTGCGGGCTGCTGTTGCCCACGGCGGGCAGCGTCGAAGTGCTCGGTTACGATGCAACCCGCGAGTCGGAGAAGCTGCGCCAGAAGATCGGCTACATGACGCAACGCTTCTCGCTGTGGGAGGACCTCACGGTGCTGGAGAACCTGCGGTTCATCGCCGACATCTTCAGCATCCCGGCCGCTGAGCGCACCCATCGCATCGACGCGGCCCTCGAGGAATACCATCTCGCCGATCGCACGGAGCAACGTGCCGGCACCATGAGCGGCGGACAGAAGCAGCGCCTGGCGCTCGCCACCGCCACGCTGCACGAGCCGGAGCTCCTGCTGCTCGATGAACCGACGAGTGCCGTGGACCCGCAGAGCCGGCGCGATTTCTGGGAAAGCCTGTTCCGCCTGGTGGGGCAGGGGACGACGATCCTCGTGTCGACGCACTACATGGACGAGGCGGAGCGCTGCCACCGGCTCGCGATCCTCGACAACGGCAGGCTGGTGGCCGAGGGCGCTCCCAAGACGCTCATGGACGACATCGATGCGGCCGTCATCGAGGTGGAGGCCGAGGACACCGGCGGCGCACGCGAGGCACTGTCGCGGCTGGCGGAGGTCAAGAGCGTCGCGCAACTCGGCACACGATTGCATGCGCTGCTGGATCGGGCCACGCGCGATCCTGAGGCGATGGCGCGCACCGCACTGGAACGCGCCGGCGTAGCCGCGAAAGTCGAGCTGACGCGGGCGAGCCTCGAGGACGTGTTTGTCGCCGCGACGCTGCGCAGTCGCGATGGCAATGGCGGGCCGCAACCAGCATCGGGGAAGGCCTCGTGATCTCTCCGGCCATAGGGCAGTCGATCGGCCGGATCCGCGCCATCGCGGCCAAGGAGTTTCGCCAGCTGCTGCGCGACCGCCTCACGTTCGGGATGGTCGTGGGTATCCCGCTGGTCCAGATCCTGATCTTCGGCTACAGCATCAACTTCGACGTGCGCAACATCGACGCCGGCGTGGTCGATCTCGCCAACACGTCGGGCTCGCGGGCCATGATCGCCGACTTGCAGGCGACCCAGGTCCTCAGGATCCGCGAGCACCTGCAATCGCCCGGGCAACTCGAGGCACGCATCGCGAGCGGTGCGCTCAGTGTCGGGATCTACGTTCCCCCGGACTACGAGCGTCGCAAGCTCGACGGGGATCGCACCGCGGTGCAGATCCTGGTCGACGGCAGCGAGCCGACGATCGAAAGCGTGGTGCGCGGCATCGCCGCGCCGCGGCTCTCAGCGCGCGCGGGCATTGCAGTCCCGGACGATCGGCTGATCGAAGTGCGCACGCTCTACAACCCGGAAAAGCGCACGGCAGTGCAGATCGTCCCGACGCTGATCGGCGTGATCCTCAACATGACGATGGTGCTGTTTACCGCGATCGCCATCGTGCGCGAGCGCGAGCGCGGGAACCTCGAGCTGTTGATCACCACGCCGGTCAAGTCGACCGAGCTGATGGCGGGCAAGATCGTCCCGTACATCCTGGTCGGCTTGATCCAGACCACCCTGATCATCGTCGTTGGACGCTGGCTGTTCGATGTGCCCTTCAGTTCCAATCTGTTCGACCTGTATCTCGCGGCTTGTCTCTTTATTGCGGCGACACTGATGCTGGGGTTGCTGATTTCGACCCTGGCGGCGACGCAGTTCCAGGCGGTGCAGTTGGGTTTCTTCACCATGCTCCCGTCGATCCTGCTGTCGGGGTTCATGTTCCCGTTCGACGGCATGCCGCTCGCCGCACAGGCGATCGCGCAAGTGCTGCCTCTTACGCACTTCGTGGAACTGGTCCGCGGGATCGCCCTGCGCGGGGCACCGATCGGCAGCATGCCCGGCCCGTTGCTCAAACTTGGTGCATTCTTCGTGATCGCTCTGATCCTGGCGGCACTGCGCTTCCGCAAGCGGCTCGACTGACAGCCACGCTCGCATCCACGAAGCTGAACGGGCTGGTAGGATTGGTCAACGCTCGAGATCGGGGCGTGCGGCGCAAGTCTCGTGAAAGCAGCTACACAGACCTACAAAGAGGGCGACTGGTTTGCCGTGCCGCTGGCGCACGGCTTCGCCGTCGGCCTGGTGGCGCGTCGGCCGAAGCGGGGCGCAGTCCTGCTCGGCTACTTCTTCGGTCCGCGCCGCAAGCAGCCGCCGCAGGGCAGTGAGCTGGAACAGATCCGCGCCGAGCAAGCCAACGTCATCTGCCGGGTCAAGGACGGCGCGTTGCATCGCGGGCTATGGCGAATCATCGGCCATCATCATCACTGGCGGCGCAAGGACTGGCCCTTGCCGGCATTCCATCGCAAGGAAGGGCTGTCCGGCCGTGGCATTCGCGCCGAGTACGACGGCGACAACCTGACGACGCCGGCGCGCGAGGTCGAAGCCAGCGTGACCGATCTCAGCCTGCCCGAGGACATCGTCTTCGATGAATCGCGGTTGAGCGACATGCTTTCGAAGCTGCTCGCCGAAAAGAAACCGGTGACGATCGACCCGACGCACTGGGTGCGCTGAACTTGCCATGGTGCAGCGCGAAAGATTAGAGTCGCCGCGACTTTGCCGGGTTCTCCGGCAGACCCGCCAGGTGAGGCAATGAAAACAATTTACGTGGGAAACCTGCCATTCAGCGCCTCTGAAGACCAGATCCGGCAGCTGTTCGAGCAGTATGGAAAAGTGCAATCCGTCAAGCTCATCACCGATCGCGAGACCGGACGACCGCGCGGTTTCGGATTCGTGGAGATGGATGGCGGCGAGGCGGACAGCGCGATCACGGCGCTCAATGGTCAGCAGTTCGGCGGGCGGAGCCTGCGCATCAACGAAGCGCGCGAACGCAGCGATCGCGGCCCACCGCGACGGCGGCCATAGGGAAGGTCTGCCGATCGCTGAGCGGGCAGCGCGAGCGGCTATTATCCTGTTGCAACTTGCCCTCCGGTGCGGTGAGCGCCCCGGCGAGAGTGGTGCGCGCGAATCTCATGGCGAGAAGTGATGACTGAAACAGCGTGGACGGTTCACAAGTTCGGCGGCTCGAGCGTCGCCGACGCCGACTGCTTCCGCCGCGTGGCGCGCATCGTGGAGCAGGCCGGCCAGCGGCAGGCGATCGTGCTGTCCGCGTGCCGCGGCGTGACCGATGCCCTGCTCAACGTGGTGGCCCTCGCCGAGCACCAGGATGCTTCCTTCGATGCGCGCCTGGTGGAGATCCGCGAGCGCCATATCCAGATCGCCGAGTCGGTGCTGAAGCCCGGCGGTGCAGCCGCGTTCATCGCCGATCTCAAGGCGGACTTCCGCGACATCCACGGCATCCTGCAGACCGTGCAACTGATCCGCTCGGCCGCGCAGAACGTGCGCGACCTGGTGGCCGGCTACGGCGAGATCTGGTCGACGCGGCTGTTCACGGCCTTGCTGCGCGAACGCGCCGCGTTAGCCGCAGGCGTGGAATGGGTGGATGCGCGCCGCATCCTGGTGGTGGAGTGGGGCAAGCTCGGCCCGATCGTGCAGTGGGACGAATCACAGAGGCGCATGCACGCCGAGCTCAAGGCGGATTTCGCCGGCACGCTCGTCATCACCGGTTTCATCGCGGCCGATCGCAGCGGCATCCAGACCACGCTCGGCCGCAACGGGAGCGACTTTTCGGCTTCGATCTTCGGCGCGCTGCTCGAGGCGCGCGAGATCCACATCTGGACCGACGTGGACGGCGTGCTGAGCGCCGATCCGCGCCTGGTGCCGGATGCCAAGGTGATCGACTCGCTCTCCTACAACGAAGCGATGGAGCTCGCCTACTTCGGCGCCAAGGTGATCCACCCGCAGACCATGGCGCCCGCCGTCGAACGCGACATCCCGCTCTGGATCCGCAACACCTTCGCGCCCGACAAGGAGGGCACGCTGATCTGCGCCGAGCCGCAGTCGCTCCTGCAGGTGAAGGGCATCACCAGCATCGACGGCATCGCGCTCCTCAACCTGGAAGGCGCAGGCATGATCGGCGTGCCCGGGACGGCGCACCGGCTCTTCGGCGCGCTGCGCGAAGAAAACATTTCGGTGATCCTCATCTCGCAGGGGAGCTCCGAGCACTCGATCTGCTTTGCGATCCCCGAAACCCAGGCGACGCGCGCCGAGTCGGTGGTGCGCAATGCCTTCGACAGCGAGTTGCGCCAGGGACAGATCCAGAGCGTGGAAGTGGATCGCGGCCTCGCGATCCTGGCGGTGGTCGGCGACGGGATGGCGGGCGCTCACGGCGTTGCGGCGAAAGTATTCACTGCGCTCGGCGATTCGGCCGTGAACGTGCGCGCGATCGCGCAGGGCGCCTCGGAACGCAACATCTCGGTGGTCATCGAGGGCCGGCACAGTGCCAGGGCACTGCGCGCCGTGCACGCCGGCTTCTACTTGTCGCCGCATACCGTGTCCATCGGCCTGATCGGCCCCGGCACCGTGGGCAGCGTGCTGCTCGATCAACTGGCGAGCCAGATCGGGCGTCTCGGGCGCGATTTCAATCTCGACCTGCGGGTGCGCGGCATCATGAGCTCCAGCCGGATGCTCCTGCAGGACGGCGGCGTGGATCTGCAGAAGTGGCGCGAGCGGCTGGCGAAGGAGGGGGTCGCGGCCGATGAGCATGCCTTTGCGCAGTTCGTGCACGCCGATCATCTGCCGCACGCCGTGATGATCGATTGCACCGCGAGCGCGGAAGTCGCCAGGCACTACGGCGACTGGCTGTCCGCCGGCATGCACGTGGTGACGCCGAACAAGAAAGCGAACAGCGGCGAGCTGTCCGCGTATCGGGCGCTGCGCGAGGCGCGCCGCGCCGCGGGCTCGCACTACCTGTACGAAACCAACGTCGGTGCGGGCCTTCCCATCATCCAGACGTTGCGTGACCTGCGCGAGACCGGAGACGAGATCATCAGCCTCGAGGGCATCTTCTCGGGGACGCTCGCCTACCTGTTCAACGTGTATGACGGCTCGGTGCCCTTCTCACGCATCGTCCGCGATGCCAAGGCGCGCGGCTACACGGAGCCCGACCCGCGCGATGATCTCTCGGGTATGGACGTTGCCCGCAAGCTCATCATCCTCGGCCGCGAGATGGGACTCGAGCTCGAGCTTGCCGATGTCGCGGTGGAAAGCCTGGTGCCGCCGGCGCTCGCGCAATGTTCGAGCGAGGAGTTCCTGGAGCGGCTGCACGAGTTCGACGGCGAGATGCAGATCCGCTACCAGAAGGCGAAGGCGGAGCAGCAGGTGCTGCGCTATATCGGGCGACTGGAGGCGGGTGGACGCGCGACCGTCGGCCTCGCCCGGCTCGAGGCGCGCCATGCATTCGCCAACATCTCGCTCACCGACAACGTGGTGCGGTTCGCCACCCGGCGTTACTGCGACAACCCGCTCATCGTGCAGGGACCGGGGGCCGGCCCCGAAGTCACCGCCGGGGGTGTATTCGCGGACCTGTTGCGGCTCTGCGCGTATCTCGGCGCCAAGCTGTAGTTCGCGATGTCACGCAGCGAAGCAACCGCATTCGCGCCCGCCACCGTGGGCAACGTCGGCATCGGCTTCGACATCCTGGGCCACACGGTGCAGAGCGTCGGCGATCGTGTCACCGCCCGGCGTCAAGACGGCGCCGGTGTGCGCATCCGGTCGATTACCGGTGCGGTGACTGAACTGCCACTCGAGGCGGAACGCAATACCGCCGGCAAGGCGGTGTTGAGCCTCTGGCAGACCACGCGGGCGCCCGGAGGCGTGGAACTCGAAATCGACAAGGGGATTCCGCTCGGCTCGGGTCTCGGCGGGTCGGCCGCTTCGGCGGTGGCGGCGGTGGTGGCCGCCAATGCGCTGCTCGAGAAACCGGCCAGCATGACGGAGCTCCTCAAGTGTGCGATGCACGGCGAACAGGTGGCGAGTGGCTCGATCCATGTCGACAACATCGCGCCCTCGCTCTTCGGCGGACTGGTGCTGACCGTGGGCATCGACAATCCCCGCACCAAGCAGATCCCGGTTCCCGCCAGCATCCGTTGTGTGCTCGTGCATCCCCACATGTCGATCTCCACGCGGCAGGCGCGGGACATCCTGAGCAAGACCGTCACGTTATCCGACTTCGTCTGGCAGACCGCGAACCTGGCGGGCTTCATCTCGGGTTGTTATTCCGGTGATCTCGACATGATTCGCGATGCGTTCGAGGACGTGGTGATCGAGCCGCAGCGCGCCGCGCTGATCCCGGGCTTCAAGGCCGTGCGCGGTGCGGCGATGGCGGGCGGTGCGCTGGGTTGCTCGATCTCCGGCGCCGGGCCGACGGTGTTCGCCTGGTGCGAGGAACCGCGCGCGCAGTCGGTGCGCGAGGGCATGGTGTCCGCCTTCGCCGCGCACAATCTCGCGAGCGATCACTGGATCACGAGCATCGAGCCGCGCGGCGCGCGCTTGACCGGGCCCTGATGCGCTTCTTCAGCACGCGCAACCGGGACGACGGGATCGCGCTGAGCGAGGCGATGGCTCGCGGTCTCGCGCCCGACGGCGGACTGTACGTGCCGGCTTCACTGCCGCGCCTGGAGGCGGACGCCGCGGCCCCGGGAATGACGCTGGCGCAAACCGCCGGCGCAGTGCTCGAGCCCTATTTTGCGGGCGACTCGCTGCAGGATGCGCTGCCGGACATTGCGGAGAACGCCTGCAACTTCACCGTGCCGCTGACACCGCTGCGTGGCGGGCGTGAGCCGCTCGAGGTGCTGGAACTCTTTCACGGCCCCACCGCGGCCTTCAAGGATTTCGGCGCGCGCTTCCTGGCGGAATCGCTCGCGCGGCTCAACCCCGCAGGGCGCGACAAGACCATCCTGGTGGCAACGTCGGGCGATACCGGCAGTGCCGTGGCGGCCGCATTTCACCGGCGCCGCGGGTTCGAAGTCATCATCCTGTTCCCGCACGGGCGTGTCTCGCCGCGCCAGGAACAGCAGCTCACCTGCTGGGGCGACAACGTGCGCAGCTTCGCCGTGCGCGGATCCTTCGACGACTGTCAGCGACTCGCGAAGGCTGCCTTCAAGGACGCAGAGGTGCGCGAGGCCCGCGATCTGTCCTCGGCGAACAGCATCAACATCGGCCGGCTCCTGCCGCAGATCGTGTACTACGCGCTCGCCAGTCTCGACGTCGCCCGGCGCACGCAGGGCCCGGCATCCTTCATCGTGCCGAGCGGCAATCTGGGCAACGCGGCCGCCTGCCTGTGGGCGCGCGAGATGGGGCTGCCCATCGCCGAGATCGTGCTCGCTCACAACGCGAATCGCACCGTGCCCGATTTCCTGGAGAGCGGTACCTGGTCGCCGCGCCCCAGTGTTGCGACGCTCGCCTCCGCCATGGATGTGGGCGATCCGAGCAACATGGAGCGCCTGCGAGCACTGATGCCGGACGAGGAGAGCTGGGGCAATCGCCTGGCCGCGGTGTCGATCAGCGATGATGAAATCCGCGCGCGCATCCGCGCCGACTATTCGGCTTACGGGCGCGTGTGGTGCCCGCATACGGCGGTGGGCGCTGAGGCTTACATGCAGCTGCCGGTAGAATTGCGCCGCGGCCATCACTGGGTGCTGGTCGCCACGGCGCATCCCGCCAAGTTCAGCGAAGTCGTCGAGCCGCTGATCGGCGGCGAGATCGCGATTCCGCCGGCACTGGCCGCGCTGCTCGCGCTCCCGCGCCAGGCGAGCGAGATCGATTCCGAATTCACGACCTTCAAGGACAAGCTTCTCGAACGATGAGCGAAACACTCGAGCGGATCGACCCACGCCTCATCGCCTGGCTGGTGGCGCTGCTGGTGGTCGGCGCCATCGTCTACTTCGCCTACCTGCGCCTGCGGCGCATGACGGAGCGCCGCGCGCTACTGGCGGCGCTGCGTGACGCCGCGTACGAGGTGCTGCATGACATGCTGATCCCGGACGGCATGGATGGCCGCCTGCACCTCGACTTCCTGCTGCTCACGCAGCGCGGAATCCTGGTGCTGGATCTGCGCGAAGTGCCCGGGATGATCTTCGGCGGTGACCAGATGAACCAATGGGCGGTGATGACGCGCCGGCGCCGCTACTCGTTCCCCAACCCGCAGGGGCCGTTACTCGACCGCGTGGCCGCGGTACGCCAGTTCGCGGGGGATACGCCGGTCGAAGGGCGCGTGCTGTTCACGGCGCGCGCGCGTTTTCCCAAGGGGCGGCCGAAGTCGGTGCTGATGCTCGACTCTTTGAAGCTCGAGTACGCGCCCGTGGAGAAGGGCGCGATGCAAGCGGTGGTGGCCCGGTTCAGACCAGGCTGGGAGTCAGTCAAATCCAGCCTGACTCCCAGCGATCTGGCCCGACGGTGAGCCGAGGGAAGCCCTGCACCACGAAACCGGTGCAGAGCTTCCCTATGTCGACGGTGAGGAATCTGTCGATGGCGCCGCGGGCTGCGAGCGGTGGCGTTGGAAGCGCTCGCGTGCCTGTTCCTGCATCTGTGCCTGGATTTGCGGAAGCTTCTGCTTCTGCTCCTTGTTCAGGACGTTGTAGACCTGTGTGCGCAGCTGGCTGCCTTCCGTGACCATGCGCGAAGCCAGTTCGCCCGCGGCCTGGCTGACCTGCTGCACGACTGTGGCGTAGTTCGCATCGTCCGGCTGGACGGAGCGCAGCTTCTCCGCGTTGGTGCGCATGCTCTCGTGCAAGGTCTGCATCTGTGGGCGCGCCGCATCCATGATCCCCTTGATCGACTGGCGCTGTTCGGAGCTCAGGCCGAGCTGATCGCCCATCCGGTTGATCCCACCGGGACCGAAACCGCCGAACATCGAATCCATTCCGGGGCCGTGGCCATGCCAGCCACCCGTGGCCGGGTCGCCGGCCGCCGCGATCCCGATGCAGGCGAGGAACGCAGCCGCCAGCCAGCCAGTCCAAGCAACCATGCGCACTCTCGACATCGTCTTCTCCTTTGCACGCTCGCACAGCCGAGCTTCGATGGACGAAAGCTTAAGTGCTGTTGAGCGTCTGTTGGGATTAGAACCGGCAAAGTACCTGCAAAGATCGGTCAAGTGAGCCGTGGAGCGATGACAAACCCGCCAGCCCCCCGCACCATCCGTGCCATGAACACAACCTCAACGCCGGCGCGCGTGCTGCTGGTGGACGACGATCGCGAGCTGACCTCGATGCTGGCCCAGTACCTGAGCCAGGAGGGATTCGCGGTCGAGGCGGCGCAGGATGGCGCGGGCGTCGTGGACCGGCTGGCGGCCGGCGGCGTCGACCTGATCGTCCTCGACATCATGCTGCCCGGGCGCAACGGTCTCGATGTACTGCAGGACGTGCGGCGCCGCACGCAGACGCCGCCGGTGCTCATGCTCACGGCGCGCGGCGACGACGTCGACCGCATCGTCGGTCTGGAGCTGGGCGCGGACGACTACCTGCCGAAGCCGTTCAATCCGCGTGAGCTCGCGGCCCGCCTGCGCGCGATCCTGCGTCGCGCGCGCGAGCCCGTACCGGGGGCTGCAGGGGGCTCGCTGCAGCTCGGGCCCATCGCGCTCGACCCATCGCGCCATCGCGCGGAAGTGCGCGGCAGCGTGATTGCGTTGACGGGCGCGGAACTGCGCGTGCTGGAACAACTGATGCGCCACGTGGGCAAGGTCATTTCGCGCGAGCAGCTGACGGAGAGCTCCCTCGGCCGCAAGCTCGAGCTCTATGACCGCAGCATCGACACGCACGTGAGCAACCTGCGGCGCAAGCTGGCGCTGCAGCCGGGCCGCGATCCCGAGATCCGCGGCATCCGCGGTGCGGGCTACATGCTGACGGCGCCCGGCGAGGACCACATGTGACCAGTCTTCTCGCGCGCATCTTCGCCTCCTTTTGGGTGGCGATGGTGGTGATCGTCGCGGGTGCCATCGGCGTTACGCTCTACATCCTGGCCGAGCAGCCGGAGGGACCGTGGCGCGATCCGGCCGCACTCGCCGAGAGGGCGGCCGCGGCGCTGCAGTCCGGCGGCGAGCCTGGTCTGAAGCGCTGGCTCACCGGCCTCGAGCACCGGCAACTCGACTCGCGCCTGATCATCGTCGGACCCACGGGCGAGGACTTGCTGGGCCGCCCGATCCCGCGCTTCATGGCGCGACGCCTGGCGGGCGAGATCCCGGAACCCGGGCATCAGCGTCCGCCGCCGCCCGAAGGGCGCGAGGCGCGCTATCGGCCGCCGCAGCCGCTCCCCCTGATCATCGCGGGCGATGGCACGGTCTATCGGCTCGCGCTGATTCCCCGGCGACCGGGATTCTTCGGCACCCTCGAAGTGCCGCAGGTGCGCGGCACGATCCTGCTGCTCTCGATCCTCGTGACTGCCTTGCTCAGCTGGTGGCTCGCCCGGTCGGTGACACGGCCGGTGCAGGCCTTGACCTCCGCGACGCGGGCGCTCGCCGGTGGCGATCTCGATATTCATTTGCCGCCCACCGTCAGCAAACGGCGCGACGAGCTCGGCGTGCTCGCGCGCGACTTCGAAGACATGGCGCGTCGGCTGCGCGAGCTGGTGCGCGGCCAGGAACGGCTGCTGCGCGATGTCTCACACGAGCTGCGCTCGCCGCTCGCGCGCATGCAGGTTGCGGTAGCACTCGGCCGCCAGCAGGGGGGCGACATGAATCAATCACTGCAACGGATCGAAGCAGAGACCGGACGCCTCGACGCACTCATCGACCACGTGCTGAAACTCTCGCGCCTCGACGCTGGTGCTGCGGCGTTGCGCCTCGAGTCGGTGGACCTGGTCGCGATCGTCGACCAGGTGGCCCGCGACGCGAGCTTCGAAGGGCAGGGGAGCGGGGTGAGCGTGCAATGGCACCCGCCTGAGAATCCGATCCAGGTGCGCGCCGATGCGGAGTGGCTGGCGAGCGCGATCGAGAACGTGGTGCGCAACGCGCTGCGCTACAGCCCGGCGGGCGGTGTCGTCGAACTCGCGCTGCATGCCAGCGCGGAGCAGGTGAAGCTCGAAGTCCGCGATCACGGGCCCGGTGTTCCCGAGGCCGATTTGCAGCGGCTGTTCGAACCGTTCTTTCGTGTCGCGGAATCGCGCAGCCGCGACAGCGGCGGCGACGGCATCGGGCTCGCCATCACCTCACGGGTGTTCGCAGCGCACGGCGGCAGCGCGCGGGCAAACAATGCGCCCGGGGGCGGTTTGCAAGTGGAGCTCGGCTTGCCTCTGCAATCTAGCCCGCTTTCGTGACTTGTCTTACGGCGTGCTCCGCGAGCACTTGCGACACACACTGCGTGACCTTGATCCCGGTCTCGATGTGCAGGAATTCATTCGGGCCGTGAGCATTCGATAAAGGCCCGAGCACGCCGGTGACCAGGAATTGAGTGCGCGGAAAGCGCGCGCCCAGCATGCCCATGAACGGAATGCTGCCGCCCGCCCCGAGATACATTGCTTCCTTGCCGAAGTATTCACGCGAGGCCCGCGCCAGGGACTGCTCGAGCCACGGTTCGAGCGGTGGCGCGTCCCACCCGCCCATGTCAGGACCCGCGGAGAAGCTGACGCGCGCGTTGTAAGGCGGGTCCGCCTCCAGGGTCCGCTTGAGCAGCCGAGTGATCGGTGCGGGATCACTGGTTGGCGGCAGGCGAAATGACAGCTTCGCACTCAGCCGCGGGCCCAGGACATTGCCCGCGTTCTGCACCGCTGAGAGCCCGTCGAGCCCGGTGATGGTGAGGCTCGGCTTCCAGGTCGTGTTCACCAGCAGTTCCACCGGGTCCGTGGACAGCGCCCGGACGCCGGCGGTAAAGGGCAGTCGGCCCCGCACCTCATCACCGAGGGCCGCCGCCGCGGCGACGATTTGCCGGCGGCGCTCCACCGGGATCTTGACGTACATCGGCTCGACCAGCAGGTCGCCGGTGACTTCGTCCTCGATGCGCGACAGGAGCTGGCGCAGGATGCGCACGCACGAAGGCGCGATGCCGCTGCCCATGCCGGAGTGCACGCCTTCCTCGAGCACCTGGATGTCGAGTGTGCCGATGAGGTTGCCGCGCAGCGAAGTCGTGCACCAGA
This sequence comes from Steroidobacteraceae bacterium, assembly GCA_035263105.1. Lineage (GTDB taxonomy): Bacteria > Pseudomonadota > Gammaproteobacteria > Steroidobacterales > Steroidobacteraceae > DATBVX01. The sequence continues at coordinate 47,800 of DATFRO010000034.1, forward strand.
GCTGCTCGTAGTTGGAGCATTCGGCGTCGAGACACACCACCAGGCTCGGCGTGCCGAGGCGTGCGGCGAGTGCTTCGACATGCGCCGGAAGGTCGAGGCTGCCGCTTTCCTCGCACGCCTCGATGAGGATCACGCAGCGGGCCCGCGGGATGCGCTGCGCATCGAGCGCCGCGATGGCGGTGAGGGATGCGAATACTGCGTACCCGTCATCCGCGCCACCGCGACCGTACAGCTTGCCGTCGCGGATCACCGGCTCCCAGGGTCCGAGCCCTTCGTGCCACCCCGTGAACTCCGGTTGCTTGTCGAGGTGCCCGTAGAGGAGGACGCAGTCATCGACTTGCCCCGGGATCTCGATGAAGAGGACGGGCGTACGGCCGGGAATCCGCCGGATCTCGACCGTCATGCCGGCGATCGGCTGCTCGCGGCACCAGCGCGCCATCAATTGGATCGCGGCCTCCATGTGGCCGTGCTGCTCCCACTCGGGATCGAAGAGCGGTGACTTGTTCGGGATGCGCACGTAATCGCAGAGCTGCGGCACGATGGAGCGCATCCAGACACTTTCGGTGTGGCTGCGGACGGCGCGCGGGTCAAGTTTGGTTGTCATGTTGAATCAGCATGTTATGCGTTCTAGTTAATGTGATATTCACCCCGTCGGCGGCCAGCCGAAGAAGCGGCTGGCATTCGCGGTCGTCTGTTGCGCCAGAGTATCGGCTGCGACCCCCCGCAGTCGCGCCACGGTCGCGAGGATATGGGGCAGGTACATCGGCTCGTTGCGCCGCGTCGCCGGCTTCGGCGCCAGGTCGCGCGGCAGCAGGTACGGTCCGTCGGTTTCGAGCATGAGCCGTTCGGCCGGAATGTGCACCACGAGTTCCTTGAGGAGCTGGCCGCGCCGCTCGTCGTTGATCCAGCCCGTGATGCCGATCGACAGGCCGAGCGCCAGGCACTCATCGAGCTCGGCGCGAGTGCCGGTGAAGCAGTGTGCGACAGCGGCCGGCAGGCGCGGCAGGTAGTCGCGCAGGATGGCGATGAAATCGGGGTGAGCGTCTCGCTGGTGCAGGAACACCGGCCGGCGCGCCTGTACGGCGAGCTCGAGCTGCGCGCGGAACGCGCGTTGCTGCTCGGGACGCGGCGAGTAATCCCGGAAGTAGTCCAGGCCGCATTCACCCGCGGCGCAGATTTCCCCGGCGCTCAGCAGCTGCTCGAGCTCGCGACGCTGTTCATCCGAGAACTCGTGCGCGTGATGCGGATGAACTCCCGCCGTGGCGCGCAGGACCTCGGGATGCTCGCGCACCAGTTCGATGGCACGACGCGTGCTCGCGATGCTCGAGCCCGTGACGATGAGGTGTCCAACACCGGCCGCGCGCGCCCGCTCGATCACCTGGGCACGATCGGCGTCGTAGCTGTCGTGCGCAAGATTGATGCCGATGTCGACGAGTGGGACGCGGGTCATGAAATCTGTGCGCGCTTCGCTGGCTGAAGGGCACCGCATGGTATCGTGGCGCGCCCTGTGGATGCAGGGAATCCTAGCTCGAGCACGCATGCACAGAACCGTGACGCTGCTGTTGCTGCTGATGGCCACACTGGGTGCCACGGCGCAGGAAATCGATCCTGCCGACCTCGAGGGGCGCATCGAGTACGCGTATTTCACCGCGGACGCGAATGCGCTGCGCAACCTGGTGGGCACGATGCAGAACGCCGTCGCCAAGGGCGAAGGCAACGCGCTCGCCGACTACCAGCGCGGCCTGGCGCAGTATCGACTCGGGCAGGTGCTCGCGGCCGCCTCCGACGGCGCAGCCGCCACAGCCTTCACCAACTGCACGGATTCGCTCAGCAGGGCGATCGATGCCGATAAGCGGTCGGCCGAGGCGTACGCGCTGCAAGCCGCCTGTTACGACAGTCTCGGCGCGGTCAAGGGATGGAAGGCGGTCGTCGATGTGCCTCTCGGAACTTCGCGCCTGGAGAAGGCAGTGAAGCTCGCGCCGGCCAATCCGCGTGTCGTGCTGATCGACGCGCTCTACGACTACGAGCGGTCCCGGGCGTCCGGAAGTGATCGCCAGCAGGCGTGCGCGAAATTCGCGCGCGCTGCGAAACTCTTCGAGACCACGTCCGAAACGGCGCCGCGCGTTCCCAGCTGGGGTGGGGCCGATGCCTACCTATACGTCGGTCGTTGCCTGCGAGAGGGCGGGGATGTGCTCGGCGCGCGCAACGCACTGGAGCGTGCGCTGATCATCGCGCCAGACTTTGCGGCGGCCCGCCAGGAGCTGCGCAACGTCGTGGCGCCGAAGTCCTGAGCGTCAGTAGCGGAAGCGGAACGCGCACTGCAGCGTGCGCTCGCGGAACACGGAATCGAGTCCGAGGAGCTCGCGCTGCTCGAGCTCGCCCTTGACCTGCAGCGCCTCCAGCCAGAGCTCCCAGTTGCTGCCGAAATCGAATCCGTAGCCCACCGTCCAGCCCTTTGCGTCCTGGTAGCCGTCGAAGTACTCCTCGCCACGCAGCGTGTAGGTCGTCAGGCGATCGTATCGGACCGTGAAGCGGTGATGTCCGAAGGCGCCGCTGACGAGGCCGAAGTAGGATTCGAACGCGGTGCGCAGGAAGCCGAGACCATCGGTGCTCGCGCCGACCGCCGTGTCGCCGTCCATCCACTGCGCGATGAACGTCCAGTCGGGCTGCCATTCATAGCGCACCCCGGCGCTGTCGAAGCGCGTGAGCCACGCATTCTCGAACCCATTGCTGGCGCCTGGATCGCCGCGGTTGTCGTAGTGCAGGGCTCGCACCACGAAACGCTCTGGCCAGTTCGCCTGGACGCCCACGTAGTAGCCGGGACGATTGTCGATCTCGTGGAAGAACTCCACCTGGTGGCGCGTGGTGCTGTCGGGGAAGATCTTTGGAAGCCCGCCGAACAAGGCGGTTTGTCGATCGTGAATCGCCCAGCCGCGCTCGAAGATCTGCACTCCGAGCGGATCGTTCCATTCGTAGATCGCGCCGACGAGGCCGACGTCCACACCCTTTCCCGACTGTGAGCCGAGCCACGTCAGGCTGGTCTCGGCACCGATCGTCCTGAGCTCTTCGCCGAGCCAGGTGTTGATCGCTCCCGGACTGAGCGAGTAGGGACTCTGCCAGCCCGAGTCGCGGTTCTCGAGCGAGATCGGCGGATAGAAGGCACCGAGCCGCGTGCGCCAACGCCACGCGGAAGACGGGTAGGGCCGCCATTCCAGGAATGCTTCCGTCAGGTCGAGCGGATTCTTGTCACGGTCGGCGTAGGTGCCGGCGGTGACGTGCGCATCGAGCGTCTCGGCCAGCGATGCGCGATAGTCGAAGGACAAGCGGCCGAGCTCGGGACCGTCGTGACTTTCGTCGAAGCGACCGAGGCCGATGCCGCCTTGCGTGAAGGAACGCTCGACATCCGTGCTGACGAAGCGCACATCGACCAGCACCTGCAGGTTCTGGTGATTCCACTCGGCGGCGTGCACCGCCGGCGGCAAGGCCAACGTCGCGATCAGTACCGCGCGATGCAGGACGCGACGGCGAGTCGTCTCAGTAGTCACTGCGGTTCGCCTTGGCGGGCTTCATGCGCGGTTCCGGCGCGAGCGGCCGCGTCAGTTGCACCGTCAACGGTTGGCGTGCATCTGCGGCCAGCCGCAGCTCGCGCGTGATCTCGTCGCTCGCCTCGTTGAAGCGCGGATTCCACGCGCTGACCTGGTACTCACCGCCCGGCAAACCGTCGAGCTGCACGCTGCCGCCGCTGTCGGTCTTGCCGAAGTAGGGCGAGGGCGTCACGTAGATGTAACCGAGCATGTTGTCGTGGATGTTGCAGCCGACCACCACGAGCCCGGCCTGGTCGAAGACCAGCGGCGGATAGACGTGGCCGCGATATAGCGAGAGCTGGAAGCGCTTCGCCGGAGAGAACGAGTAGACCTGGTGCGCCACCGTGTCGCTGTTCGGAAAATCGACGGCGGTCCCGGTGCGGATCACCAGGATGCGCGGCACGAACTGGCGGTCGATCTGGTCCATGATTGCGTGCGAGGTCGGCTGCACCGGAGCGAGGGACTCGGTCCCCTGGCGCAGGCTCGCGACGATCACCACGTCGCTCACCGGTTTGCCGTCGCGGTCGATGACATCGACCTTCAGGGCGGCGGCCACGGCCGGGCACGCCCATACGCCGAGCGCAACCGCTGCCGAAAGCAGACCTGCCAGCCCGTGACGCGGCATTTGCAGTCCATCCCCGATACCTGCGGGCGACTGAACCATGGCGGGGGAAGGGCAAGTTTGACCTGCGTCCCATTTTGACAATAGCTCGGTGGTCCCCGGCCGCCGACCTCTCTAGATTGCGGAACGCGTAGCGTTTTTTCGCCCGAGTAACTGGCTCCCTATCGCACCGCACATGCAGAGTTTCCGCACCCGCATTCTGGGCCTGCTGCTCGCGCTCGTGGTCACGACGCAGCTCGCCACCATGATCGCGCTGGTAGTGCAGACGCACCGCGAGGCGCAGTCGCGCGCGCAGCAGCAGCTGAGCGCGGGCGGCCGCGTGCTCACCAGCATCATGCACTCGCGCGCCGAGCAGCTGCGCGATGCGGTGCACGTGCTGGTGGCCGACTACGGCTTCAAGGAAGCGGTCACTTCCTCCGACCAGGAAACCATTCTCTCGGCGCTGGACAACAGTGCGGCGCGCATCGACGCCGACCTCGCGGCCTTCTTCGACCCCGATGGCAAGGTGGTGGCGACGACGCTCCCCGACCTGCCGGACGCGCGCAGCATGCGCTGGCCGTCGCTCGGCGCTGCCGCGCACGACTCGGGCGTGATCTATCGCAGCATCAACGGCAAGCCCTACCTGCTGGTGATCGCACCGGTGCGAGCGCCCGTGACGGTCGGCTGGGCGGCCATCGGCTTCGGCATCGACTCGATGATGGCGAACCAGATGCATTCCCTCCTCGGAGTGGACGTCTCGTACTTCGACGGCAGCCTGGGAGCGAAGACGCTGGTCTCCTCACTCGATGGCTCGCTCCAGGGAGCGTTGCGCGACCGGCTGCAGGGCGAGTTGGGCCCGAGTGGCATGGCCCAGCAAGTTGCGCTCGAGGGCGACGATTACATGCTGCTGGTCGAGCCGCTCGAAGGCGGCGGCGGGCAGCTCTATGCCGTGCTGCAGACCTCGCTCGCGGAGATCCTCAAGCCGTTCGACAGCCTGCGCGCCACCATCCTCGGCGTCGCACTGCTCGCAGTGCTGCTCGCGATCCCGCTGGCGACGATGCTGGCGCGCAGCGCGAGCCGGCCGGTCGATACGCTGGTCGCCGCGGCACAACGCATCGAGGGCGGCAACTATTCGCAGCCCGTCGATCCCATGGGCACGCAGGAGTTCACCACGCTCGCCACCACGCTGAACTCGATGCAATCGCGCATCGCGGAACGCGAGCAGCACATCCGTTACCAGGCTTCGCACGATGAGCTCACCGGCCTGCCGAACCGCGCGCTGTTTCGCGAGCGTCTCGTGGCGGTGCTCGCGGAACGCGGGCCGCTGGCCCTGCTGACGGTCGAGGTGCGCGACCTGGACCAGATCAATGCGTCCTTCGGCCACGCGTTCGGCGAGGAAGTCATCCGCGAAGTGGCGCGCCGGGTGACATCCCGTGTCGGGAGCGACGCACGCGTGGCGCGCAGCGAGGCCGCGCAGTTCCTGGTGCTGGCTCCGGGCGCCGACGAGGGCAACGCGCGTCAGCTCGCGGCGCAGCTCATCGAGTCGATTCGCGCCGGCCTGATCCGCGAGGACGTGCCGATCAGCCTCGACGCCCTGGTGGCGGTCTGCGTCAGTCCGACGCACGGCAAGGAGGCCGATGTGCTGTTGCGGCGCCTCGATTCCGCGCTGTGCGATGCGCGCGCCGCGACCACCGCGGTGATGGTCTATCAACCGGGACGCGAGGAGGGGCATCGGCGCCAGCTCGCGATCCTGGGCGACCTGCGCCGTGCGATCGCCAATGGTGAACTGACTCTGCACTACCAGCCGAAGGTCGACATGCTCACCAAGCAGGTGCAGAGCCTGGAAGCGTTGGTGCGCTGGAATCATCCGCGTCACGGCGCGATTCCGCCGGGCGAGTTCGTGCCGCTGGCCGAGCGCGCCGGCAGCATCATCCTGTTGACGAGCTGGGTGCTGAAGAGCGCCCAGGAGCAGATGCAGGCCTGGCACCGCGACGGCTTCGAGCTCGACGTGTCCGTGAACCTGTCGGCCGCCGATCTCGGCGACCCCGAGCTCCCGGAGCTGGTGCGCAGGCGCCTGACGAAGGCGACGCCGCTCGCGAACCGGCTGGTGCTCGAGATCACCGAGAGCGCGGTGATGCGCGAGACGGCGAGCGCCATCCGCGTCATGGAGGAGTTGCGTCACGACGGGGTGCGTTTCTCGATCGATGACTTCGGCACCGGCTATTCCTCGCTGGCGCAGCTCAAGCGCCTGCCGGTGGACGAGATCAAGATCGACAAGTCCTTCATCATCGACCTCAAGCGTGAGACCGACGACGAGGTCATCGTGCGCTCGACCATCGAACTCGGGCACAGCCTCGGGGTCAAGGTGGTGGCCGAAGGCGTCGAGACCGCAGACGGCTGGGACTTGCTGCGGCAGATGGGCTGCGACCTCGCCCAGGGCTACTTCATCAGCGCGCCGCTCCCTGGCGCGCAGATCGTCAACTGGGTGCGAGCGCTCAACTCCAAGCTCGGCAGCGCCGAGACGCCGACCCAGCAGGTTCGCATCCTCAAAGAACACCGGCGCGGCAACGTCTAGCCCGACCCGAGAGCAGAGGCTCTACCGGGCAGGGACTTTCGAGGACGCCGTAAATACATCCCTGTAGGCTCCGTGAAAAACATCCCTGTTTTTCACGGCCTCGAAAATCCCTGCCCGATAGAGCCTCCGCAAGAGGGGCGTACGCGACAGCCATTGCCGCGTCCTCGAAAGGAGCAACCTGGTGGAGGCCTGCCCGTGCGATTCGAACGCGGCGGATGTGCAATACTGCGCGCGCCTTAGCCCATTGAGAGGGGAGGATGCGATGAGTTTGGTTATTCTCGTGCTGATCGTGCTGCTGGTGTTGTTCCTGGTCGGGATCTACAACCGACTGGTGTCGGCGCGCAATGCGTACAAGAACGCGTTCGCGCAGATCGACGTGCAACTCACGCGCCGCTACGACCTGATTCCGAACCTGGTGGAGACGGCGAAGGGCTACATCAAGCACGAGCGCGAGACGCTCGAGGCGGTGATTCGCGCGCGCAACTCCGCGGTGAGTGGTTTGAAGGCGGCAGCCGCGAGTCCGGGCGATCCCGCAGCGCTCCAGCAGCTGGCCGGTGCGGAGAATTCGCTGAGCGGCGCGCTGGGACGGCTGTTCGCGGTGGCCGAGGCGTATCCGGACCTCAAGGCCAACCAGAACATGATGCAGCTGTCCGAGGAACTCACTTCGACCGAGAACAAGGTCGCCTTCGCACGCCAAGCGTTCAACGACGCGGTCATGTCTTACAACACCACGCGTGAAGTGTTTCCCAACAACTTCGTGGCCGGGGCCTTCGGCTTCCAGCCCGCGCAGCTCCTCGAGATCGAAAGCCCGGAAAAGCGCGCGGTGCCCAAAGTCAGCTTCACCTGATCGCCACTCCCCACCAGGCCGCCCATCCGGGATGAACGGATGAACTTCTACGCGCGCCAGGCCGATGCGCACCGCCAGACGCGCGTGCTCGTGGTGCTGTTCGTGCTCGCGCTGCTCGCGATCGTGGTCGCGGTCAACTTCGTCGTGTTGACCGCAGTCGCGGTGTCCGACACGGAAGCGCCGGGTCTGCCCGACGCAGCCTGGATCGGCCACCGCCCCGGTACCGTCACGTTGACCTCGCTGATCGTGCTCGCCGTCGTCGGCCTGGCGAGCCTGTACAAGACCATGGTGCTGCGCGCGGGCGGAGGCGTGGTGGCGAAGTCCCTGGGGGGCGATCGCGTCGATCGCGGCAGTTCCGATCCGCTCCGGCGCCGCCTGCACAACGTCGTCGAGGAAATGGCGATTGCGTCGGGTGTGCCGATGCCCGAGGTGTACGTGCTCGAGCACGAGAGCGCCATCAATGCCTTCGCCGCCGGGCATTCGCCCTCGAACGCCGCGGTGGCGGTGACACGCGGCGCGCTGGAACGGCTCAACCGCTCGGAACTGCAAGGCGTCATCGCTCACGAATTCAGTCACATCTTGAATGGCGACATGCGCATCAGCCTGCGGCTGATGGGACTGCTGTTCGGGTTGCTCGTGATCGCGCTCATCGGCCGCACCGTGCTGCGCTTCAGCGGCCGCAGCTCCGGCAATCGCAAAGGAGGCATTGCGTTCATCGCGCTGGCGGCGCTCGCCGTGATGGTGCTCGGCTACATCGGCGTGTTCTTCGGCCGGCTCATCCAGGCCGCGGTGTCGCGCCGGCGCGAGGCGCTCGCGGACGCGTCCGCCGTGCAGTTCACGCGCGAGCCCGAGGGACTCAAGGGAGCGCTGGTCAAGATCGGTGGCTACGACATGGGATCGAAGCTGCAGAACGTCGGCGTCGACGAGGTCGCTCACATGCTGTTCGCCTCTGGGATGACACGCCTGTTCGCGACCCATCCGCCGCTCATCGAGCGCATCCGCGCGCTCGATCCCGCGTTCAAGGAATCGGAGTTCGCGAAGGTCGATTCCGGGCCGCAGCTCGAGACACCGGCGGGCGAGCAGCTGACCAGCGAATCGCTCCCGTCGCTGGATGCCGATCTCGGCGCACTCACGAGCGGCATCGTGGCTGCACAACCGAAGACGATTGCGCGTCTGGTCGGCAACCCGGGCACGCCGCAGGTTCGTGTGGCGCAGGCGCTCAAGCAATCCCTGCCGGCCGAGTTGCTCACGAATCTCGAAGCGCCGGGTCGTGCGCTCGGCATGTTGCTGGCACTGGTGCTCGACCCCAAGCCGGACGTGCGCGCGCGCCAGTTGGCAATCGTGAAGGAGCGGCTCGGCGAGCGCGCCCTCGGCTTGATCGAGCAGGCGCAGTCGGCCGCGGCGCAGCTGGAGCCCTTCCAGCGTTTGCCGATGCTGCAGAGCCTGTTCCCCAGCCTGCGACGCCTCACGCGCGAGTCGCGGCTGCGCATCGTCGAGGGTCTCGATCGCGTGATCCGCGTCGACGGGCGCATCGAGATCTTCGAGTATTCGCTCGGCACGCTCGCGCGCATCTACCTGCAGGACGAACTGCAGCCTGCGGTCAAGGCGAGCGCACTGAAGCTCGACCAGGTGGCGAACGAACTGCAGACGGTGTTTTCGACCCTGGCGCAGCACGGCACCAGCGATGAAACGCAGGCGCGGCGTGCCTACGAGATCGGCATGCATCACCTGCTGCCCGAAATCCGGCCACCGTATCAACCGGTTCCCGGCTGGGCGCCTGCGCTGGATCGAGCCTTGAAGTGTCTCGACCGACTCGCGCCGGCGGGCAAGGAGCAGGTGGTCGAAGCGCTGGTCAAGACCATCGCGCTCGATGAGCAACTCACGGTCGAGGAGTCGGAGCTGTTACGCGTGGTGTGCGCCTCCATCCACTGTCCGCTGCCGCCCCTGCTCAGCCTGCAGGCCTGAGCGCGCGAGCCTGCGTTGTCGTCAGCGCGCCCCCGTCAGTCGGCGCGCCAGCGGAACAAGGCCGCGCCCAGGATCATGAACAGCACCCCGGTGATCGCCAGGTAGAGCAGCTGCGGCGCGATCTGCGCGAACCCGGCGCCGTCCAGCATGATGGCGCGCGCGGCATCGAGCATCTGCGTCAGCGGAAAGATCTTCGCCAGCCACTGCAGCCAGCTCGCCGAGCCCTCGAGCGAGAACCAGACGCCCGAGAGCAGCATCATCGGCCAGGTGATCATATTGAGCACGCCGCTCGCCAGCTCCTCGCTGCTGAAGCGCGCCGCGATGAAAAGCCCGATCGCGATGAGCGAGATGGCGCCGAGCAGTGCCACCAGGAACAGCAGCGCGGGACTCCCTTCCATGCGGAAGTGCAGCACCAGGCTCAGCGCCCAGAAGACGAACACCATCACGATCATGATCAGGATGAGACGAGACAACACCTGCGCCGAAATGAACTCGATGGCGCGCAGCGGCGTCGCGCGCAGCCGCTTGAGGAAGCCTGACTTGCGATAGCGCACCACCACCCAGCCGACGCCGAACAGGCAGCTGAACATCATGTTCATGCCGAGGATGCCGGGCAGCAGCCAATCGACGTAGCGCACGGCCTGGCCGGACACGGTCTCGCGCTTGATGCCCGGGTCGGACTGCAGCAGCAGTTTCTCTACCACGTAGCCCTTGGGGGAGTCGGTGTTCACCCAGTAGCGCGGCGTCGAGCGCAGATCGAGCAGCAGGTCGATCTGGTGGCGCGCCACCTTGTGAATCGCGTCGGCCTCGTCGGTCGGCGTGAAGAACTCGATGAAGCGCGTGGCGAGGAACGGATGCATCGAGGTCTCGATCGTGGTCCCGGTATGCAGCACGCCCACCTTGAACAGCGGCCGTTCCGGGCCGCCGAAGATCAGCGCCAGCGCCACCACCAGCCCGATCGGCACCAGGATGTTCCAGCCGAGCGTCGCGCGGTCGCGCAGGAATTCGATGTTGCGGGCGTGCCAGACCGCGAGCAGTCGGCGGATCATGCGCGTAATTCCTTTCCGGTCAGTTCCAGGAACAGGTCCTCGAGGTTGCGCGGCCGGATGCGCAGGCGCCTGAGCGAGACCCCGGCGTCCATCAGGTATTTCAAGGTTGCATCGACGCTGGCGGTTGAAATCTCGATCTGCTCCTTGCCGTCGAGCAGGTGAAACGGAACCTTGCCCGGATCGAGCGTGAAGTCCTCACGCGGCATTTCCAGGATCACATCCTCGAAGTGCTCCTGCAGCAGCTGCAGGGGCGAGCCCATCGCGATGATGCGGCCGTGGTCCATGATGGCGATCACATCGCAGAGGAAGTACGCCTCCTCCATGTAGTGCGTCGTCAGGATCACGGTCTTGTTGCTGGCCTTCACCGTGCGGACCAGGTCCCAGAAGTTGTGCCGTGCCTGGGGATCGAGCCCGGTGGTGGGCTCATCGAGGAACAGGATCTCCGGGTCGTTCACCAGCGCAATCGCGAGCAGGAGGCGCTGCAACTGGCCGCCTGACAGCTTGCGGTTGTCCCGGTGTTCGAGTTTCTCGAGCGCGCAGATGCGGATCACTTCATCGACCGTAAGGCCGCGCGGATACAGGTTGCGGAACAGCGTCAGGCACTCGCGCACGGTGAGGAATTCCTGCAACGCGGTTTTCTGGAACTGGATGCCGGCCTCGGCGCGAAAGCGCGCGCCGGCGGACTCGCCGCGATAGAACACCTCACCGCTCGTGGCCGGCAGGATCCCCTCGATCATTTCGACGGTGGTGGTTTTCCCCGCGCCGTTTGGGCCGAGCAGGCCGAAGCAGGTGCCGGCCTCGACCCCGAAGGAGACGCCGTCGACGGCGACGATCGCGCCGTAGTGCTTGACGAGATTGCGGGCTTCGAGGATGACGGGCATGAACGGTCCGAAGGCTGGCAGGGCGAGCGATGCTACCCGATCGACGCCGGAGCGGCGAGATCGACAGCCGCGGTTCGCTGGTATCATCTCGCGCAGCCAACGACTGGACCGCAATGGACGGCCGCTATCCGAACCTGCTCGCGCCGCTCGACCTGGGCTTCGTCACGCTGAGAAACCGCGTCCTCATGGGCTCGATGCACACGGGCCTGGAGGATCGTGCGCGCGACTATCCGCGGCTCGCGTCCTACTTCGCGGAGCGCGCCCGCGGCCAGGTGGGGCTGATCGTGACCGGCGGCATTGCGCCGAACATCGTGGGGTGGGCCAAGCCATTCGCGGGCAAGCTCAGCTGGCGCAGCGAGATCCCACGTCATCGGCGCATCGCCGAGGCGGTGCACCGCGAAGGCGGTCACGTGTGCATGCAGATCCTGCACACCGGCCGCTACGCCTATCATCCGCTGGCCGTTGCGCCGTCCGCGATTCGCTCGCCGATCAGTCCTTTCAAGCCACGCGCGTTGTCTTCACGCGGCGTGGAGGGGCAGATTCGCGACTATGTTCGTTGCGCGGTGCTGGCGCGCGAGGCGGGCTACGACGGCGTCGAGATCATGGGTTCCGAGGGCTATTTCATCAACCAGTTCCTGGTCGAGCGCTCCAATCGCCGCACCGACGAGTGGGGCGGGAGCGTCGAGAACCGCCGTCGGCTGGCGCTCGAGATCGTCGCGCGCACACGTGCCGCGGTGGGTCGCGATTTCATCCTGATCTTTCGCCTCTCGATGCTCGACCTGGTGGAGCAGGGCGGCTCGCTCGCCGAAGCGCTGAGCCTGGCGCGCGCCATCGAGCAGGCCGGCGCCACCATGATCAACACCGGCATCGGCTGGCACGAGGCGCGCATTCCGACGATTGCCACCATGGTGCCGCGCGCGGCGTTCGCCTGGGTGACGGAGAAACTCAAGCTCGAGATCGCAATCCCGGTGATCGCGACCAATCGCATCAACGATCCGGCGGTGGCGGAGGAAGTCCTCGCCGCCGGCCAGGCCGACATGGTCTCGATGGCGCGACCTTTTCTCGCCGACGCAGACTTCGTGCTCAAGGCGGCAACCGGGCGGGCGGACGAGATCAACACCTGCATCGGCTGCAACCAGGCCTGCCTCGATCACGTGTTCGTGAGCAAAGTGGCGAGTTGTCTCGTGAATCCTCGCGCCTGCCACGAGACCGAATTGCAGTACCTGCCGGTCGAGCGGAAGAAGCACATTGCAGTCGTGGGCGCCGGCCCGGCAGGTCTCGCGTGCGCCGTGGTCGCCGCCGAGCGCGGGCACGCCGTTACGCTGTTCGAAGGCGCAGCGGAGATCGGCGGACAGTTCAACCTGGCGAAGCGCATCCCCGGCAAGGAGGAATTCCACCAGACGCTGCGCTACTACGCACGCCGGCTGCAACTGCTCGGAGTCGAGTTGCGCCTCGGACGGCAGGTCGGCGCGAGCGATCTCATCGCCGGTCACTTCGATGAGATCGTGCTGGCGACGGGCGTCGTGCCACGGATCCCGGGCATCACCGGCATCGACCACGCCAAGAGCGTTTCGTACGTCGACGTGATCCGTGGCCGTCGCGAAGTCGGCCGTTCGGTCGCCATCATCGGCGCCGGCGGGATCGGCTTCGACGTCGCCGAGTACCTGAGTCACTCGGGCGTCTCGCCCGGCACCGACACGGTGCAGTTCCTGGCCGAGTGGGGCATCGATGCGACGCTCCAAGCACGCGGTGGGCTGCTGCCGGGTCATGGCCACGTTGCCCGGAGCCCGCGCGCGATCGTCATGTTGCAGCGGAAAGTGGGCAAGCCAGGCGAGACCCTCGGCAAGACGACGGGATGGATTCATCGCACGGCGCTGCGCCGGCGGGGTGTGCAGATGATGGCGGGCGTCGCCTACGAACGCATCGATGATGCGGGCTTGCACGTACGCACGGACCAGGGACCGCAGACGTTGGCGGTCGATTCGGTCGTGATCTGCGCGGGGCAGGAGCCGCAGCGCGAATTGCAGCAGCCACTGATCCTGGCAGGCTTGCGACCACACCTGATCGGGGGCGCGGATGTCGCCGTCGAGCTCGACGCGAAGCGGGCCATCGACCAGGGAAGCCGCCTCGCCGCGCGCCTATGATCCGCTCGCGCGCAACGCTCGAAGCACAGCCGCAACTGTCCCTGTGGTCGGCCGAGGCGGACGCAAGCGCGTGGCAGGTCAGGGTGAGCGAACGCGCGCATCGCCTCTCGATTCGCGTGCACGCCGGCGGCAAGGTCGAGATCGTCGTGCCGCGCTGGGCGCGTGCGGGCGCCGTGGAGCGCTTCGTTCGGCGCCACCGTGGCTGGGTGGAGCGCAAGATCGCCGAGCTCAGCGCAGGCTCGCCGGCCTTGCGCGCTCCGCTCCCTCACAGCATCGCGTTCACCGCGACCGGCGAGAGCCTTGCCGTTGTCACCCGCCCGGCGGGTGGACATCCCGAGGTGAGCGAGCTCGCCCCGGGTCGGATCGAGATCAGTGGCGATCTCGCCCGGCTGACGGACGCACAGCGCGCCCTGCAGACCTGGCTGATCGGGCGCGCGCGGGCGACCCTGGTGCCGTGGCTCGAAGGGGTGGCGGGCGAGACCGGCCTTGCTTTCGAGCGGGCGCAGATCCGCCGGCAGCGTTCGCGCTGGGGCAGCTGTTCGCGCCGCGGCACGGTGAGCCTCAATTGCTGCCTGATGTTTCAACGGCGCGAAGTAGTGCGGTACCTTCTCGTCCATGAGCTCAGCCATACGCGTCACATGAATCATTCACGCCGCTTCTGGCAGCTGGTCGAGCGCTTCGAGCCGGCGCATCGCGCCCTCGATCGCGAACTGCTGCACGGCTGGCAAAACGTTCCCGCATGGGTGTTCGGCACATGACACGTTTCCGCATCCCGATCGAAGAGGCCCGCAAGGCCATCCCGGGTCCGAATGGCGAGCGCTATGCGGTGCTCCTCGAGCGCGGGCAACTCGAAGTCGAGCTGTACCAGCCGCAGAACGTCGACCCGCAACAGCCACACCGCCGCGATGAGGTTTACATCGTGGTCGAGGGGTCGGGGACCTACGTGGTCGGCAATGAACGGATGACCTTCGGCCCGGGCGACTTCCTGTTCGCTCCGGCCGGGAGCGTGCATCGCTTCGAATTTTTCTCGCAGGAGCTCACGCTGTGGGTGATCTTCTACGGGCCGGATGGCGGGGAGAACCCGGCCGAGCCCGCGGGCTGAGCACTCCAGCGCGCGAGGACGCCCATTCGCAGCCGCGCACAGTCGCGGCGCTATACTCGCTTGCATGACGAGCGCAACGGACAATGACGGCCCCGACAAGGTCGGCAAGGGCAGCGTCGATCTCAGCGACGAGCAGGTCCACTGGGACCTCGGGACTTCGCTGAGCTACGGCGAGTACCTGCGCCTCGACCTGCTGCTCAACGCGCAAAAGCCGCTCTCCCGGCATCACGACGAGATGCTGTTCATCATCATCCACCAGGCGAGCGAGCTGTGGATCAAGCTGTGCCTGCACGAGATCGGCGCCGCGGTCGAGTGCATCCGCCGCGACGACCTCGGTCAGTCCTTCAAGATGCTGGCACGCGTGTCGCGCATCCAGACGCAGCTCACGCAGAGCTGGGATGTGCTGTCGACGATGACGCCGTTCGACTACTCGAGCTTTCGCAACGAGCTCGGCCGCGCCTCCGGCTTCCAGTCCTTCCAGTACCGCATGCTGGAGTTCATGCTCGGCAACAAGAACGCCGACATGATCGAGGTGCACCGGCGAGATGCGCAGACCTACGAAATGCTGCAGCGGGCGCTCGCGGCGCCCAGCCTCTACGACGAATCGCTGCGGCTCCTCAGCCGGCGCGGCTACGACATTCCGCGCGATCACATCGATCGCGACTTCAGTCAGCCGTACCAGCCGCACAAGCAGGTCACGGCCGCCTGGCTCGGCGTGTATCACAACGTGCAATCGCACTGGGAACTGTACGAGCTGGCCGAGAAGCTGGTGGATCTCGACTACAAGTTCCAGCTCTGGCGCTTCAGCCACATGAAGACGGTCGAGCGCATCATCGGCTACAAGCGCGGCACGGGCGGAACCGGCGGCGTTTCCTACCTCGCCAAGGCGCTCGACCTGCGCTTGTTCCCGGAACTCTGGAACGTCAGGACCTCGATGTGAGCACGCCCGGCGACCGCCTCTACAACGTCAACGTCATTGCGAGCGAGCTCCTGCCGACGCCGGAGGAGGTCAAGCGTGCACTGCCGTTGACGGCACGCGCGTCCGAGACGGTCTTCGGCGCGCGCAGCGCGATTCGCGACATTCTCGATCGCCGCGACCCGCGCCTGTTCGTCGTCGTGGGCCCCTGCTCGATACACGATGTCACCGCGGCGCGCGAGTATGCGCAGCGCCTCGCAGCGCTGGCTCGACGGGTCGAGGCGACGCTGTTTCTCGTGATGCGGGTCTACTTCGAGAAGCCGCGCACCACGGTCGGGTGGAAGGGGCTGATCAACGATCCGGACATGGACGATTCCTTCCACATCGAGAAAGGCATCCGCGTGGCCCGTGAACTGCTGCTGCATCTCGCCGAGAGCGGCCTGCCGGCGGCGACCGAAGCGCTCGACCCGATCATGCCGCAGTACCTCTCCGAGCTCGTGAGCTGGACGGCGATCGGGGCGCGCACCACGGAGTCGCAGACGCATCGCGAGCTGGCGAGCGGCCTCTCGACCCCGGTCGGGTTCAAGAACGGCACCGACGGCACGCTGAGCGTCGCGATCAACGCGTTGCAGTCCGTGCGTCATCCGCACCACTTCCTCGGCATCAGCCAGCAGGGTCAATCAGCGGTCTTTCACACCCGTGGCAACGCGCACGCGCACGTCGTGCTGCGCGGCGGCGGCGGACGCACAAACTACGATTCGGTCAGTGTCGCGCTGTGCGAGCAGGAGCTGGCCCGCGCCCAGCTGCCGGGCAACATCGTGGTCGACTGCAGTCACGGCAACTCCAGCAAGGATCCGGCGTTGCAACCGCTGGTCGCGGAGAACTGCGTCGCGCAGATCCTCGAGGGCAACCAGTCGATCGTCGGCCTGATGCTGGAGAGCCACCTGCACTGGGGCAACCAGCCGATCCCAGCGGATCTCGCGAAGCTCAAGTACGGAGTATCGGTGACCGATGCGTGTATCGACTGGCCGGCGACCGAGCGCCTGTTGCTCGAGCTGCACGCACGCCTCGCGTCCTGTCCACGCATCGTTCCCGCCCTGCGACGCTCTTCTTCGGCCTGATTGACGCGTCGCGTCTCACCGCTCCTGATCCTGGCCGGTGCGGTGCTGGCGGTGGCGCACGGTGCGATCTTCGTGCGTCTCGCCTCGGAAGCGCAGCCGCTGGCAATCGCGGCGTGGCGCGTGACGCTTGCCACCGCGATCGTCGTGCCCATCGTCCTCGCGACCCAACGCGCCGCTTTCAGTGGCATCACGACACGCGACCTGCTCCTCACGATCGGGGCAGGGGGCCTGCTCGCCGCTCATTTCGCGAGCTGGATCAGCTCGCTCCAGTACACCTCGATCAGCAACAGCGTGCTGCTGGTCTCGACCGCTCCGGTCTGGGTGGCCGTCATCGGACGCATCACCGGAACAGTAAAGCTCTCGCGTCTCATGACGCTGGCCATCGTCATCAGCCTGGTCGGCTCGGCGATCATCGCGAGTGGCAGTGCCGCGATCGGCCGCGCGACGCTGCGCGGCGACCTGTTGGCGCTCGTGGGCGCCGTTTGCATGGGCGCGTACCTGCTCACCGCGCAACGCGTGCAGCGCAACCTGCGATTCGGTACCTACGTCGTGCTCGCGTACGCGAGCACGGCCGTGTGGTTATGGATCGCGGCGCTGGCGAGCGGTACACCGATGACCGGCTTTGCGAGCCGGACCTGGTGGGCGCTCGGCGGAATCGCCGTGGTGTCGCAGGTCATCGGGCACAGCGGCTACAACTTCTCGTTGCGCCAATTGAAGCCTGAGTTCGTCGCGGTCACGCTGCTCGGCGAGCCGATCGTCGCATCGATCCTGGGCCTGGCGCTGTTCCACGAACCCATACCCGCGCTCACCGCGTGCGGCGGGGCGCTGGTGCTGGCTGCCATCCTGCTCGCTGCGAAGGCGCAGAAGTCAGCCTAATATAAGTTGTTATATCATAGACTTACAGACAGTATGTGAAGTGTTTTCCGCACGGCCGCTCACACTGAAGCGGTGCCGCGCGAGGACTCGGTCTCGTGCGGCCAGCCGATGTGCACACCGATGCGCGCCGCTTCGCGCACCGCTTCGGGATCGCCGTTGACGAGGTAGGGATGCTCGCAGGCACCGAGATGCGGCAGGTCCGACGCGCTGTTGCCATAGGCGGTGATCGGAACGTCGGCATGGCGCTGGCGCAACGCGAGCACGCAATTCAGTTTCTCCTCGCCGTGGCGATTCGGCGTGAGCAGCGCACCGTTGAGGCTCATGCCGTCCCAGCGCACCGCGGTGCAGATGGTTTCATTGAAGCCGAGTGCGCGCGCGATGGCGGGGACATAGAGATCCGGGCTCGCTGACATGAGGACCAGGTAATCGCCACGCGCTCGATGGTTGGCGGCTTGCCGCAGAGCCTGCGGGAGCATGCCCTTGTCGAGCAGCCGCGGCACGAACCTGTCGTTCCAGCGCGCGATCTCGGCGCGCGTCACGCCTTGCAGGCTCGCGGTGATGAGTGCTTCCTTCAACTGACCGCGATCGCGGCCGCTGAAAACGTAGTGAAACAGCGCTCCGGGCAAGCGCGCGAACAAGCGCAGCAGGCGCAGCGGCCGACGCACACCAAACCCTACCAGGTAGGGAAACAGCGTGTCGCGGCGGGTGAGGGTGCCGTCGAGATCGAAGAGCGCAATCCGCTTGAGCCGAGCCTCCGCCACTTGAATCATGCCGCCCGGTCGGCGGCCGCGAGCTGACGCAATACGTAGTGCAGGATGCCACCGTGGCGGAAGTATTCCCGTTCCTTTGGTGTGTCGATGCGCACGCGCGCCTTGAAGCGGATCGGCTTGCCCGACGCCGGTTTCGCGGTGACGGAGACCGTCTGCGCCTTGCCGCCGTCGAGACCGTCGATCGTGTAGACCTCCCTGCCGGTGAGGCCAAGCGATTGCGCAGTTTCACCCGGCTGGAACTGCAACGGCAGCACGCCCATGCCAATCAGGTTGGAGCGGTGGATGCGCTCGAAGCTCTCGGCGATCACGGCTCGTACGCCGAGCAGCATCGTGCCCTTGGCCGCCCAGTCGCGCGAGGAGCCGGTTCCGTACTCCTTGCCGGCGATGATGATGAGTGAGGTCCCGCTCTGCTTGTAGCGCATGGCCGCGTCGTAAATGCTCATCTGCTCGCCGCTCGGCATGTGCACGGTGACCCCGCCTTCGACGCCGGGCAGCAGCAGGTTGCGCAGGCGGATGTTCGCGAAGGTACCGCGCATCATCACTTCGTGATTGCCGCGGCGTGAGCCGTAGGAATTGAAGTCGACCGGCTTGACGCCGAGGCCCATGAGGTACTGGGCCGCGGGACTGGTCTTCGCGATATTGCCCGCCGGCGAGATATGGTCGGTCGTCACCGAATCGCCGAGCAGCGCGAGCACATGGGCGTCGCTGATATCGCCCACGCTCTTCGGCGTCATGTCCATGCCGACGAAATACGGCGGATTCTTGACGTAGGTCGAGTCATCGTCCCAGGCATAGATCTCGCCCTGCGGGACCTTGATGCCGTTCCAGTGCTCATCGCCCGCGAACACGCTCGAGTAGCTCTTGCGGAACATGGCGGAGTCGACCGAGCGGCGGATGGTGTCGTGCACTTCGCGATCGCTCGGCCAGATGTCCTTGAGATAGACAGGCTTGCCATCGGTGCCGCTGCCGAGCGGCTCGGTGTTGAGGTCGAGGTCGAGCGAGCCCGCCAGCGCGTACGCAACGACCAGCGGCGGCGAGGCGAGGAAGTTCATCTTCACTTCCGGATGCACGCGCCCTTCGAAATTGCGATTGCCCGAGAGCACCGAGCAGCCGACGATGTCGCCCGCCTTCACGGCGGCCGAGATCTCCGGGCGCAACGGGCCCGAATTGCCGATGCACGTCGTGCATCCATAGCCGACGGTGAAGAAACCGACCGCGCCGAGATCATCGATCAGCGCCGCCTTGGTCAGGTAGTCGGTGACCACCCGCGAACCGGGCGCGAGGCTGGTCTTGACCCAGGGCTTGGCCTTGAGCCCGCGCTGCCGCGCGTTTCGCGCCAGCAGTCCCGCCGCCACCATCACCACCGGGTTGGAGGTGTTGGTGCAACTCGTGATGGCGGCGATGAGCACGGCGCCGTCGCGCAGCTCGAAGGACTGTTGATCGAGGGTGACCGGAGCCACGCCGCCGGCCTTGGGATTCTTCTGTGCGCGCTCGTCGGCCATCTTCTTGACGGCCTGCCGGTAGATGGTCTTGGCGCTGCGCAATGGCACACGATCCTGCGGCCGGCGCGGGCCGGCGAGGCTCGGCTCGACCGTGCCGAGATCGAGGCTGAGCACATCGGTGTACTCAGCCGCCTTCTGACCGTCCTCGCGCCACAGTCCCTGGTGCTTCGCGTAGGCGCCCACCAGCTCGATGTGCTCCTTCGATCGGCCGGAGAGCTCGAGGTAGCGCAGCGTCTCGGCATCGATGGGAAAGATCGCGCAGGTGCTGCCGAACTCGGGTGACATGTTGGCGATGGTGGCGCGATCGGCGAGCGGCAGGTTGCTCAGGCCATCGCCGAAGAACTCCACGAATTTGTCGACCACACCCTTCTTGCGCAGCATCTCCGTGACGGTGAGCACCAGGTCCGTGGCGGTCGCGCCGGGCTTCAGGCTCCCGGTGAGCTGAAAGCCCATGACCTGCGGAATCAGCATCGTCACCGGCTGGCCCAGCATCGCCGCTTCCGCTTCGATGCCGCCCACGCCCCAGCCGAGCACGCCCAGGCCGTTCACCATCGTCGTGTGCGAATCGGTGCCGACGAGGGTGTCGGGATACGCGAGGCGCTCACCGTCGCGCTCCTCGTCGAACACCACGCGCGCCAGGTGCTCGATGTTCACCTGGTGCACGATCCCGGTATTGGGCGGGACCACCTTGAAATTGCGAAACGCGCTCTGGCCCCAGCGCAGGAACGCATAGCGCTCGCGGTTGCGCTGGAACTCGATCAGGTTGTTGAGCGAGAGCGCCTTGGCGCTGCCGTACTCATCGACCTGCACCGAGTGATCGATCACCAGTTCCGCCGGCGCCAGCGGGTTGATCTCCTCCGGGTTTCCGCCGAGTTTCACCATCGCCTCGCGCATCGCGGCGAGATCCACGATCGCCGGCACGCCCGTGAAGTCCTGCATGATGACGCGCGCCGGGGTGAACGAAATCTCGTGGCTCGGTTGTGCCGCCGGGTCCCACTTGAGCAGCGCCTCGATATCGCCGCGGGTCACGCTCACGCCATCTTCGAAGCGCAACAGATTCTCGAGGAGAATCTTGAGCGAGAAGGGCAGGCGCCCGAGATCGTGTCCCTTGAGCGCGGCGAGGCTCATGATTTCGTAAGACCGAGCGCCGACCCGCAGCCGGGACCGCGACTTGAAGCTATCGCTCATGGTTCCTCCGTCCGAAGAGGGCGCGGATTATATCGGCATTCCGAGGGGCGGCGCATCGCGTGCCACGCCGGACCACGCAGGAAGCAACTCCTCGATGACTGCGCCGCCGAGGCAGACCTCGCCGTCGTAGAACACCGCGGATTGTCCCGGCGTAATCGCACGCTGCGCTTCAGCCAGCGTGACGTGTCCGCCCTGCGACGTACGCTGCACCGTGCAGCGCTGATCCGCCTGCCGGTAGCGCACGCGCACCGCGCACTCGAGCGGCCACTCCGGAGCGACTCCGAGCCAATGCGGTGCGGCGACGTGAAACGCCGTGCTCAACAGGAGCGGATGATCGCTTCCCTGGACCACGATGAGCGCGTTGCGCTCGAGGTCCTTGGCCGCGACATACCACGGCTGCTCGGAAGCGCCGGCCATTCCACCGAGACCAATGCCATGGCGCTGGCCCAGCGTGTAATACATGAGCCCCTGGTGGCGTCCGATGACATCCCCGCGCGCCGTTTCGATCGCTCCCGGCTGCGCCGGAAGATAGCGGGACAGAAACGACTGGAAGGGCCGTTCGCCGATGAAGCAGATCCCGGTGCTGTCCGGTTTGTCGAAGACCGGGAGCGCGGCCGCGCGCGCCAGCCGGCGCACCTCGGGCTTGGTGAGAGGGCCGATCGGGAACAGCGTGACCGGCAGTGCCGCCGGATCGATGCTGTGCAGGAAGTAGCTCTGGTCCTTGGCCGCATCGCGTCCTTTCAGCAGGCGATACCCCGCGGGACTGTGCACGATGCGTGCGTAGTGTCCGGTCGCAAACAGATCCGCTCCCAAGCGACGCGCGTACGCCAGGCAAGCACCAAACTTGATCCGGCGATTGCAGAGCACGTCGGGGTTCGGGGTGCGACCGGCGCGATGCTCGGCGAGGAAGTGCTCGAACACCTGCGCGCGATACTCGGCGGCGAAACTGACCTTGTGCAGGGGGATCTCGAGACGCTCGCAGACCCGGCGCGCGTCCTGGAAATCCTGCGCCGTGGTGCAGTAGCCATCGTCGTCCTCCTCCCAGTTGCTCATGAACAGGCCTTGCACGCGATAGCCTTGTTCCAGCAGGAGCCACGCGGCCACGGCGGAATCGACGCCGCCCGAAAGGCCCACGATGACGAGAGGGGAGTGGCTGGTCACGACGCCATTATAAGAGGCGTCCCGGACCTGAACGGACTGGTTACAGGACGGCAGCGCGTGCCTGGACCTGCTCAAGCGGCAACTGGCTCAGCAGTGCCAGTGGATAGCGGATGCCGGCGAGGTAGTCGTCCACGCACCTCAGCACCATCGGCGAACGCAGGCGCGCCTCGTGGCCGAGCAGCTGGTCGCGGGTCAGCCAGTGCGCGCGCAGGATTCCGACGTCGAGAGGCCGTCCAACGTCCTGACCGCGCAGCACGCCGCAGTACGCGATGCGCAGGAACGTCTTGTGATTCGCCGGGTTCTTCCACAGGTAAACGCCGACCATGTGCTGCGGTTCGAAGTGCCAGGCCGTCTCTTCCAGCGTCTCGCGGGCCACGGCGTGCAGCAGGTCTTCGCCTTCTTCGACGTGCCCCGCGGGCTGGTTGAAGACGCGGCGCCGTCCGGCGCGCTCTTCGACCATGAGGAATCGACCCTGCTCCTCGACCACCGCGGCGACGGTGAGCTCGGGCTTCCAGATCATCGACAGGGGATAACGCGGCGGCGGATCAGCATCAGCCGCGCATCATGCGGACTTCGGGTTCCGGCTCGCTGGCGCGCCAGACGTCATCGAAGTAGCCGAGGTACTTGCGGGCGATGGCCGTGTCATTGAGCTCGGCCATGCCGTCCCAGCGATTGGCTTGTAACCGGTACACGAGCGCCCGGTCATCCGCGATCAGGAAGGCCGCGGCGTTGTTGCGGTAGTCGACGTGCACATTGCGCAGGTCGATGTAGGTCGTGAGGCGCCGTCCCATGGCGAGGAAGCGGTTCCCCTCGCGGATGGTGCGCGAGGGTTCGGAGATGAGCACCCGCACGCGAGCGTAGCCGCGCGCGAGGACCAGGTGCTTGACGACCTCGAGGAACGCGTGCTGGTCGTAGAGCTGCGGCTCGAGATCCGGGGTGTAGATGCTGAGGTTGCGGCGCGCGGTCGAAGCGACTTCCACCACGGCTGCGCGCACCTCTTCCAGCGTGGTGAGGATGCTGCGCGAGCTGTTGGCTTCGAACACGGTGCTCATCTGGGTCCTGTGAGCTTGCGACTCATCCTCTGATGCGCGATACCGACTTCATCGAATACGGGACCTTCGGCGCTGAAACTGTGACGCAGGTAGAAGGGGAGAGCGTGAACCTGTGCATGCAGGTAGACCGATTCTTGTCCTTGACGGCGCGCTTGCCCCACGAGCCACTCCAGAATTTCGCCCCCGAGCCCGCGTCCCCTGTACTCCTCGAGGACAGCGAGGCGGCCAATCTTACCGGTGGCCTCCAGACGCCCCGTGCCAACTGCGTCACGTTTCGCCTTCAGGACCAGGCCATGAAGGCAGGTGAGGTCGGCCTCATCCCACTCATCCGCCTCCCGCACCTCCTGTTCGATGACAAATACGTTACGGCGGATGTGCTCGAGCGCTGCGCGGTCGCGCAGCCAGGTGGCCGGGACGATGGTGAAATTCGTGTCGATGTCAGATCTCGCGCGCGAGCTGCGGCGCGAGACCAAGATACAGTTGCGGCGTCAATGCGAGCAATCGTCGGCGAGCGTCCGACGACAGTTGCAGGGTTCCGATGAATGCATGCAGCTGCTCGCGATCGATCATGCGCCCGCGTGAGAACTCCTTGAGCTTCTCGTAGCCGTCGGCAATTCCCTCGGCACGCATCGCGGTCTGCACCGCCTCGGCCAGCACTTCCCACGCGTGCTCGAGATCCTCCTGCAGGCGCGCGCGCGCGACTTCGAGCCGCGCAAGTCCGCGCGAAGTGGCCTGCGTCGCGAGGAGCGAGTGCCCGAGAGCCACACCGAGGTTGCGCAGCACGGTCGAGTCGGTGAGGTCGCGCTGCCAGCGCGAGATCGGCAGCTTCTCCGCGAAATGACGCAGCAGTGCATTGGCGAGGCCGAGGTTGCCCTCGGCGTTCTCGAAGTCGATCGGGTTCACCTTGTGCGGCATGGTCGAGGAACCGACTTCCTGTGCCACGACGCGCTGGCGGAAATAGCCGAGCGAGATGTAGCCCCAGAAATCGCGGCACAGGTCGATGAGGATGGTGTTGTGGCGGGCGAGCGCGTCGCAGTACTCGGCGATCCAGTCGTGCGGCTCGATCTGCGTCGTGTAGGCGTTCCACTCGAGGCCGAGGGACTCGACCAGGTTACGCCCGAGTCGCAACCAGTCGGCGTCCGGCACCCCGGCGAGGTGCGCGTTGAAGTTGCCGACCGCGCCGTTGAACTTGCCGAGGATGCGCACCTCCGCCCAGCCGGTCTGCTGGCGATCGAGGCGCGCCACGAAGTTCGCGATCTCCTTGCCGAGCGTCGTCGGACTTGCTGTCTGTCCATGGGTGCGTGCGAGCATCGGCGTCGCGGCATGCTCGTGCGCGAGATCGCGCAGCCGCTCGGCGAGCTTGGACATCGCGGGCAGGAGCTGGCGCCCACGCGCCTCGTGCAGCATCAGCGCGTACGAGAGATTGTTGATGTCCTCCGAGGTGCAGCCGAAATGCACGAACTCGAGCTGCGCCGCCGTGGCGCCCGCCGCCTGCAGGCGCTCGCGCACGTAATACTCGACCGCCTTGACGTCGTGATTGATGCGCTGTTCGATCGCCTTGACGGCATCCGCGTCGACGCTGGCGGGCTCGCGCGCGAGACGCTCAACTTCAGCGCTCACGCGCTCGGGGACGTTCTGCAGCGCCGGTATCTGCAGGTTCGCGCACAGCTGCTGCCACCACAGCGCTTCGACGCGCACGCGCTGGCGGATCAATCCGGCTTCGCTGCAGAGTGCGCGGAGTCCCGCGAGCTGCGCCGCGTAACGGCCGTCGACGGGTGAAAGCGCCTCGAGCTCGGGTGACGTCATGCCGGTGTCCGGCGCAAGTGCTAGGATGCAGCATCATACCGCAAGTGCTGCGCCCGGCCGTCACTGCCCAGTGTTCGCCTCACCTCCGTGGCAGCACGAACGCACCGAGGTTCTGCGCATGACGGACAAGAAGGTCAGGATCGAGCGCGACAGCATGGGCGAGCTGCGAGTGCCGGCCGAGGCACTGTGGGGTGCCCAGACGCAGCGCGCCGTGCAGAACTTCCCGCTCAGCGGCTTGCAGATGCCGCGAGCTTTCATCTGCGCACTCGGTCTCATCAAGGAAGCCGCGGCGGGCGCCAACCAGGAACTCGGTGAGCTCGACGCCACCCTCGCGGGCGCCATCGCGAGCGCGGCGCGCGCTGTGGCCGACGGCCGGCATGATGAGCAGTTTCCGGTGGACGTTTTTCAGACGGGCTCCGGCACCAGCTCCAATATGAATGCCAACGAGGTGATTGCCCACCTCGCGAGCGCCGAGCTCGGGCGCGCCGTGCACCCGAACGATCACGTCAACATGAGCCAGAGCAGCAACGACGTGATCCCGACCGCGATCCACGTCAGTGCCGCGCTCGAGCTCGAGCACAAGCTCCTGCCGGCGCTCCGCCACCTGCACGCGACGCTCGAGCGCAAATCGCAGGAACTCGCGAACATCGTCAAGACGGGCCGCACGCATCTCATGGACGCCATGCCGGTGACGCTCGGCCAGGAGCTCGGCGGCTGGCGCTCGCAGATCGGCAATGACGTCGCGCGCCTCGAAGCGTGCAAGCCGCGCCTGCTCGCGCTCGCCCAGGGCGGAACGGCGGTAGGCACGGGGATCAATGCGCACGCCAGGTTCGGCGCGCTCTTTGCGACGCGGCTCGCCAAGCGCACCGGGCTGGCGTTCACGACCAACACCGATTATTTCGAGGGCTTGAGCTCGCAGGACACCGCGGTCGAGCTCTCCGGTCAGCTCAAGGTGGTCGCGGTGAGCCTGACCAAGATCGCGAACGACCTGCGCTGGATGAACAGTGGGCCGCTCGCGGGACTCGGGGAAATCGCCTTGCCGGCGCTGCAGCCCGGCAGCAGCATCATGCCGGGCAAGGTCAATCCCGTGATCCCCGAAGCCGTCGCGATGATTGCCGCGCAGGTCCTCGGCAATGACCTGACCATCACCATCGGCGGCCAGGCGGGAAATTTCCAGCTCAACGTGATGCTCCCGGTCATCGCGTACAACCTGTTGCAGAGCCTCGAGCTGCTCGCGAGCGGCGCGCGGGCGCTCGCCGACGAGGCGATTGCCGGATTCACGGTGAACCAGGCGCGCCTGGCGGAAGCGCTGGATCGCAATCCAATCCTGGTCACGGCGCTCAACCCGGTCATCGGCTACGAGAAGGGCGCCGCGATCGCCAAGAAAGCGTATGCGCAGGGCCGCCCGATCGCCGATGTGGCCCGTGAGATGACGGATCTCAGTGCCGAGGAACTCAAGGAACTTCTCGACCCCCGCGCGCTCACGCGCGGAGGGATCAAGGGAGGCGGGGGCGGCGGCGGATGACTCGACGCGGGTCGAGCACGACAGACGCTGGCCCGGTGCCACGTAGCGACGACGCGCTGCGCGCACGGATCCGCGCACGATTCGCCGGCACCACGCCCGGCAACGATTCCGCCGAAGCCTGGCTCGCCGGCCTGCCACCGGAACTCACGGCGAGCTTTCACCACCTGATTCCCGCACAACCCACACGGGCCGCGGTGCTGGTCCCGATCATCGACCGGAACGAAGGGCTGACCGTGCTGCTCACGCAGCGCGCGGCCGACTTGAAGCATCACCCCGGCCAGATCAGTTTTCCCGGCGGACGCCTCGAGCCCGACGATGACGGCGCGGTCGGCGCCGCGTTGCGCGAGACCGAGGAGGAGATCGGACTGCGGCGCCGCTTCGTGGAGGTGATCGGGTTCCTGCCCGATCACCTGATCATCAGTGGCTACCGCGTCACGCCGGTGATCGGCTTCGTGCAACCGGGATTCGAGCTCGAGCTCGACCGGACCGAGGTCACCGAGGCCTTCGAAGTGCCGCTCAAGTTCCTGCTCGATCCGGCGCATCACCAGGCACGGCGCCGCAAGCTCGGTGAAGGCGAGATCGAGGTGTACGACATACCCTACGGCGAGCGGAACATCTGGGGCGCGACCGCAGGCATGCTCATGACGCTCTATCGGCTGCTGCGCGAATGACGAGTCGCAACGCGAAATCGATCGAGGAACTGCTGCGGATCATGGCGCGCCTGCGCTCGCGCGAGGGCGGCTGCCCCTGGGACCTGGAGCAGACGTTCGCCACGATCGCGCCGTACACCATCGAGGAGGCGTACGAGGTCGCCGACGCCATCGAGGCGGGCGATCCCGAACAATTGCGCGATGAGCTGGGCGACCTGCTGTTCCAGGTGGTGTTCCATTCGCGCCTGGCGCAGGAAGCCGGTGAGTTCGAATTCGGCGATGTGGTCGCGGCCATCTGCGACAAGATGACGCGCCGCCATCCGCACGTCTTCGGCGGCGAGAGCGTCGCCACGGCTGCGGAACAGACCCGCGCATGGGAAGAACACAAGAAGCGCGAACGCACGGCAGAAGGGGCCCCCAGCGTGCTCGATGGCATCGCCCGCGGATTGCCGGCGCTCACGCTCGCCGCCAAGGTGGGCAAGCGTGCGGCCAGCGTGGGCTTCGACTGGCCCGACTGGCAGGGAGCGCGCGCCAAGGTCGATGAGGAATTGCGCGAACTGGATGCGCTCGGCGCCGATCCGGGCCGCGCGTCCGAGCTGGCAGCAGAGCTCGGCGATGTCTTGCTCGCGCTGGTCAATCTGTCGCGTCACCTCGACATCGATCCGGAGAGCGCGCTACGTGCGAGCAACGCCCGCTTCGAGCAGCGCTTCCGGCATCTCGAGCTTGAGGTTCAACGCAGCGGTCGGCAACTGAAAGACCTCAACGCCGCCGAATTGGACGCGCTGTGGAACGCTGCGAAATCCGCGCTGAAACACGCCTGATTCTGTCACTTCGCGCACCCCGGGCAGGGTTCAGTTTGCATTCAGAGTGCCTGCCTTAGTTTGGCACCACGCTCGCTGAAGTACCGTTTGGATGGCAGCGCGAGCGCAAAGGAGCCTGACATGTTTTCGCGAGTGATCACCTGCGTCGTCGTAGCCTCCGTGCTGGCTGCGCCCGCGGCGCTTGCCGACCCGAAGCACGGCCAGCCGTACGGCACGTCTCGCAACGCGAACCAGGACTACGACTATGCGCGCGTGGTGCACGTCGAGCCGATCACGCGGCAGGTGCGAGTCGACGTCCCGCAGCGTGAGTGCTGGACCGAGACACGCTATGACCAGCCGGCCCAGCCGTCCTACGGCAGCACCGTCGGCGGAACGCTGGTGGGCGGCTTGATCGGTGGCGCGATCGGTCACCAGATCGGTGCGGGTCGCGGCAAGGACGCGGCCACGGTGGCGGGCATCGTCATCGGCTCCGCGCTCGGCCACAACGCCGCCGCACGCAGCCAGCAGCAGTACGCGTCGGCTCAGCCGCAGCCGTACCAGGTCGAGCGCTGCGACAACCGCATCCAGCAGACCTACGAGGAACGGATCGACGGCTATCAGGTCGAGTATGAGTACCACGGGCGGCACTACTTCACGCGCCTCCCGTACGACCCCGGCGAACGCCTGCGGGTGCAGGTCGACGTCCGGCCCGCGTAGTCGCGCGGTGGCACGCAGCAGGACGGGCGGAGTGATTCCGCCCGTCCCCGCTTACGGGAACCGGGGCTTGAGCACTACACTGCGCCGGTACTCGCTACGCCCGATCACGAGAAAGATGTGAGGAACCAACCCGTACTGTCGCTTGCCCTAATGATTCTGGCCGGCCTTGCTTCGGGCGCCGCGGTGGCGAACCGGCAAGGCCTTGAGCCGGCGTCCGAAATCCGGGCACACGCGGAAACGCGCGCGCAAGGGGGCATGTCACTGGATGCGGCGGTACAGATGGTCCAGCAGCGCTACAAAGCTCGTGTCGTGCGGGCCGAGACTCGCCAGGAGAACGGACGCACCGTCTACGTGCTGAGACTGCTCAACACTGACGGAAAGGTATGGACTGTTCGCGTCGACGCCGATTCGGGCGCGGTGCTTTAGGGCCGCGCCGGCTGGTGTGGAAGCGAATGTGATTTCTGAGCGAGGCATTGATCGCGATGCGAATTCTGATCGTCGAAGATGAGCAAGCGTTGCGCGAGTCCCTGGCTACGCAACTTGGAGCCGCCGGCTTCACCGTCGATGCGGCAGCGGATGGCGAGGAAGGCCTGTACGCCGGCAAGGAGTACCCGGAAGACCTCGCCATCATCGACCTGGGATTGCCCAAGATGTCCGGTATCGAACTGATCCGGCAACTGCGCGGCTCGGGTAAGAGTTTCCCGATCCTGATCCTCACCGCGCGTGATCGCTGGCAGGACAAGGTCGAGGGCCTGCAGTCCGGCGCGGACGACTATGTGGCGAAGCCTTTCCACATGCAGGAAGTGCTCGCGCGCGTGCAGGCGCTCCTGCGACGCTCGGGTGGCTGGTCGCAGCCGGTGCTACAGTGTGGCGACATCAGCCTGGACACCCGCAGCCAGGTCGTCACGGTGGGTGATCGCGTGGTGGAACTGACATCGTTCGAATATCGCATCCTCGAGTTCCTGATGCTGCGTGCCGGTGAAGTGATCTCCAAGGCGGAGCTCACCGAGCGGCTCTACGCGCAGGATTTCGAGCGCGACAGCAACGTCATCGAAGTGTTCATCGGCCGCCTGCGCCGCAAGCTCGACCCGGAAGCTGTGCGCCAGCCGATCGAGACCCTGCGCGGGCGTGGCTACCGGCTCGCCCTGGCACGCTCCGAAGAGCCGAGCGCGCGCGCTGACGGCGGCTGATGTCGTCACTCAGCGGGAGGCTGCTGGCATCGGTTTCCCTGCTGCTGATTCTCTTTTTCGGTGTCACCATCGCCGCGCTCGACGCGGTGTTCCGCGATCTCAGCCAGCACAGCATCGGCGAGCTGCTCGACGCGCAGCTGGTCGCTCTGCTGGCGGCCTGCGAGCCCGATGATCACGGCAATGTGCAACCGGCCGGCGCTCTGGCCGAGACCCGTCTGCGCCAGCCCGGATCGGGCCTGTACGCCGAGATCGAGAGCCCCGACGGCAAGCTGATCTGGCGCTCTCCCTCGCTGATAGGCAATGAGCTCGACTTCGGCGGCCCGGTGCCTGCCGGGTCGCGGCGTCTCGAGCAGCGCGTGCTCGAAGGCGGGCGGACGATGGTGTTGTCCGCTTCGATCAACTGGGAAATCGCCAAGGACACCAACCGCGAGTTCGTCTTCAACGTCGCCACGAGCCTTGCGCCCTACGAGGCGCAGCTCGCACGGTTCCGCAGCCAGATGCTCGGGTGGTTCCTCGGATTGTTCGTGCTGCTGGTCGGATCCCTCGCGCTCCTGTTGCGCTGGGCGCTCGGGCCGTTGCGCCAGATCGAAGCGGAGATCGGCCAAGTGGAGGCGGGCGAGCGCACATCGCTCAGCGCTTCGCAGCCGCGCGAGTTGCAGGGTCTCGCCGCGAACATGAATGCGCTGCTCAAGAGCGAGCGCCAGCGCGTCGAGCGCTACCGCAATACGCTCGGCAATCTCGCGCACAGTCTCAAGACACCGCTCGCCGTGATCCGCTCGACGCTCGCGGGAGAGGCGACCATCGACCGCCGCCACGAGATCGTCAATCAGCAGATCGATCGCATGAACGCGATCGTGCAGCACCAGCTCAAGCGCGCCGGGGCCTCGGGCGGGGCGGTGATCGGCCAGGGCACCGTGGAAGTCGTGCCGCTGCTCACCGAGCTGCGCGGCGCCCTGAGCAAGGTCTATTCCAACCGGGACCTGCTGATCGAAATCAGCGCCGCCGAGCGCGTGGCCTTCACCGGCGACCGCGGCGACCTGTTCGAGCTGCTCGGGAACCTCCTCGACAACGCCTGCAAGTGGTGTCACTCCCGCGTGCGCGTGACCGTCGGTCGCGTTGCCGATACCGATGCGCGCACGCGCCTCAAGCTCACGGTCGAGGACGATGGGGTCGGCATCGCGAGTGCGGATCGGCAACGGATCCTGGAGCGCGGCGCGCGCGCCGATGAGCACGTGGAAGGGCAGGGCCTCGGCCTCGCGATGGTGCGCGAGATCGTCGAGCTCTACGACGGCACGCTCGAGATCGGCGAGTCGCCGCTCGGCGGTGCTCAAGTCACCGTCTGCCTGCCGGGACGTTGAGCGCTAGAGAAGGCTCGTCAGCGTCACCGGTCGCCCATCAGCGGCTTGATGAGATCGAGGGGGAGCGGAAAGACGATCGTCGAGCTGCGTTCGCTGGAGATGTCCGCAAGCGTCTGCAGGTAGCGCAGCTGCAGAGCCTTGGGTTCGGCGGCCAGCGCGTGCGCGGCCTCGACCAGCATCTGCGCCGCCTGTTTCTCGCCTTCCGCATGGATGATCTTGGCGCGTCGCGTGCGCTCGGCCTCGGCCTGCTTGGCGATGGCGCGGATCATGCTCTCGTCGAGATCCACGTGCTTGATCTCGACGTTCGCCACCTTGATGCCCCAGGCATCGGTCGCCTGGTCGAGGATGTGCTGGATGTCGACGTTGAGCTTTTCGCGCTGCGAGAGCATTTCATCGAGATCATGCTGGCCCAGCACCGAGCGCAATGTCGTCTGCGCGAACTGGCTCGTGGCTTCCCACGGGTTCGCCACCTGGATGATGGCCTTGCCCGGATCGACGACACGGAAGTACACCACCGCATTGACCTTGACCGAGACGTTGTCGCGCGAGATGACGTCCTGCTTCGGTACGTCGAGCACGACGACGCGCAGGTCGACCTTGGTCATCTGCTGCAGGATCGGGATCACGAGGATGATGCCGGGACCCTTGATCCCGGTGAATCGGCCGAGGGTGAACATCACGCCACGCTCGTATTCCTTGAGGATCTTGATGGCGCTGAAGATGAGCGCACCGATCAGGAACACGACCACCAGGATGAATGGACTCATTGCATCACTCCCATCATTGATTCAGCGGCTCGACCCAGAGCAGCAGCCCGTCGACCTTCACGACGCGCACCTGCTGTCCTGCGGCGAGCGGAACGCTGCTGCGCGCATTCCACAGCTCGCCACCGAGGCGCACGGTGCCTTGACCTGAAAAGCCCTCGAGCACCTCGGCGGTGCTGCCGCGGATGTGCTCGATACCGGTCACGACCGGACGCCGGCGCGCGCGGCCGAACATCCAGACCATCCCGATCAAGACCACCCCGGCGACGAAGGCGATCGCCGCGATGATCGGCAGGGCGATCGAGAATCCCGGCACGCTGGTGTCGAACAGCATGATCGAACCGATGATGAAGGCGATCAGCCCACCCACGCCGAGCGCGCCGAAGCTCGGCACGAACGCTTCCGCGATCACCAGCAGCGCGCCGAGCACGATGAGAGCCAGTCCGGCGAAATTGACCGGCAGCACCTGGAAGGCGAAGAGCGCGAGCAGCAGGCAGATCGCGCCGGCGACTCCGGGAAGCACAGCGCCCGGGTTGTAGCCCTCGAACAGGAGTCCGTAGATGCCGATGAGCAGCAGGCCGTAGGCGATGGTCGGGTTGGTGATCACGGCGAGCAGTTCCGTGCGCCAATCGGCTTCGAACTTCTCGACCGTGAGGCCCTTGGTCGCGAGCGTCACTTCATTCGCACCCAGGCGGAGCTTGCGGCCGTCGAGCTGCTGCAGCAGATCGGGGATGTCCTTGGCAATCAGGTCGATCACCTTGTTGTCGAGCGCCTCCGAGGCGGGAAGGTTGGCGCCTTCGCGCACCGCGCGCTCCGCCCACTCGACGTTGCGCCCACGCAATTGCGCGAGACTGCGCAGGTAACCGACGGCGTCGTTGACTACCTTGCGCTCCATGGCGCTGCCCGGCGCGCTGCGCCGGCTCTCGCCAGTCTTCTTGCTGTCCTTGCTGTCCTTCTTGTCGGCCGCATCTTTGTCGCCCTTCGCGTCGGGCGCCACGTCAGGCCCTTCATCTCCAGGCTCCGGTGCCGGCTCGCTGCCGCCGATCTGCACGGGCGTGGCCGAACCGAGGTTGGTCGCCGGGGCCATGGCCGCGATGTGGCTCGCATACAGGATGTAGGTCCCCGCGCTCGCGGCCCGCGCGCCGCTCGGCGCCACGAAGGTCACGACGGGGATCGGCGATGCGAGGATCTCCTTGATGATGTCCCGCATCGAGGTATCGAGCCCGCCCGGCGTATCCATCTCCAGGATCACGAGCGCACTGCCGGAGTCCTGTGCTTTCTTGAGACCCTGCGAGAAGTAGTGGCTGATCGCCGGACCGATCGGGCCATCGATCCTGAGCAGCAGCGCGGTGGACGGCGCTGGTTCGGACTTGTCGGGCGTTTCGGCCTGGAGCAGGACGACGCTCAGCAGCAGGACAGCGAACAGGAGTGTGCGCATGGATGAAACCGCGGGCGCGGCACCAATGCCGCGCCCCGTCAGCGTATCACGGCCCGAGCGCCTCTTAGCCTTCGACGTCGAAGCGGATGCCCTGGGCGAGCGGCAGTGAGCTGCTCCAGTTGATGGTGTTGGTCTGGCGACGCATGTAGGCCTTCCAGGCATCGGAACCCGATTCCCGTCCGCCACCGGTCTCCTTCTCGCCGCCGAACGCGCCGCCGATTTCCGCGCCCGAGGTGCCGATGTTTACGTTGGCGATGCCGCAATCGCTCCCCTCCGCCGACAGGAAGCGTTCCGCGCTTTGCAGGCGGTCGGTGAAAATCGCCGACGACAGGCCGTGCGCGGAACGATTCTGCTCGGCGATCGCTTCATCCAGCGATTGCACCGGGATCAGGTACAGGATCGGGCCGAAGGTCTCGGTCTGCACGATCGGCCACTCGTTGCGCGCACGCACGATGGCGGGCTCGACGAAGTTGCCACGGCCGGGCCGGGCGCGACCGCCGCAGAGAATCTCACCGCCCTGTTCGCGAATGCGTGCGATGGCCGCCTCGAAGTTCGCCACCGCCTGGCGATCGATGAGCGGGCCGCACAACGTGTCGGAGGCGAGGGGATCGCCGATCTTCACCTGCTTGTAGGCGTTGAGGAGGCGCTTCTCGAGCTCGGCCTGCCGCGAGCGGTGCACGAACACCCGGCGCGTGCTGGTGCACCGCTGGCCCGCCGTGCCCACGGCACCGAACACGATGGAGGGGACTGCGAGGTCTAGGTTCGCCGATTCGTCGACGATGATCGCGTTGTTGCCGCCGAGTTCCAGCAGGCTCTTGCCCATGCGCGCGGCGACTCGTTCGCCGACCTTGCGACCGACTGCGGTGGAACCCGTGAACGACACGAGAGCGACGCGCGCATCGTCGGTGAAGCGCTCGGCGAGCTTGTTCCCCGCGTCGATGAAGAGCTGGAAGACCGGCGGCAGGTGGTGCTTCGCGAGCGCGCGATTGCAGATCTCCTGCACCGCCACCGCACACAGCGGCGTCTTGGGCGAGGGCTTCCACACGCTGACGTTGCCGCAGATGGCGGCGAGGAAGGCGTTCCAGGACCAGACCGCGACGGGGAAGTTGAAGGCCGAGATGATTCCCACCACGCCGAGCGGGTGCCATTGCTCGTACATGCGGTGCTGCGGACGCTCGGAATGCATCGCGAGTCCGTACAGCATGCGCGCCTGGCCGACGGCGAAATCGGCAATGTCGATCATTTCCTGCACTTCACCGTCGCCCTCGGGCTTGATCTTGCCGTTCTCGAGCGACACCAGGCTCCCGAGCGCATCCTTGTTCGCGCGCAGTTCCTCGGCCACCACGCGCACGGCCTCGCCGCGCTTCGGCGCCGGAACGCGGCGCCACTCGGCCGCGGTCGCCACCGCGGACTTCATCACCTGCTCGTAGTCGCTCTCGGTGGACGCGCGCACCTGCGCGATCACTTCGTTGCTGGCCGGGTTGAGCGAATCGATGAGAGTCCCGTGACTGTCCGTCGACCAGCCTGCCGTACCGGACCAGCTGCCGGCGTTTACCGGCTTGAGATTCAAGCGCGCCAGTACTTCGTTCACGATGCCTTCTCCCACAGCTGACGCTGATGACCGGCCTTGCCCGACACCACCACTTGGGACGACACGTCCTTGGTGCCACCCGGCGCGTAGTAACGGCCGAAACGGTTGGCGAGAATTTCCGGCAGGCGGAATTTCTCCTGCGGCACGAAGCCGCGATAGCGGTCGGCCGAAGCGAACACCAGGTCGACGACCGCGGTGATGCCGGCGGCTGTCGTCACCTGGATCGCGGACCACAGGCGCCCGGCGATGAGCTGCGGGTAGACCTTGTTGACGTAGTTTTCCTCGCGCAGCTGTCCGTCCTGCAGCCCGCTCACGGCGGCGTACACGATGACGACGTCCTGCAACGTCTGCGGGAGCGCGTTCTCCAGCACACGCTTCAGCGTGTCGCGATCGTGATTGAGCTTCAGATCGTTCATCAGCAGCTTCATCTGCGAGCAATGGCCCGGGTAACGGATCGTCTTGTAGTTCATGCTGTCGACGCGGGCGCCGTAGGTCTCGCCGAGTGATCCGAGGCCGCCGGACGTGTTGAACGCCTCGTAGCGCATGCCGTCGATCTCGATCTCTTCCAATCCCTCGAGCGGCGCAGTTTCGAGCAGTCGGCCGTCGCTGATCGCCTGGCAGGGATTGCCGTATTCGTTGATCAGGCCATCGGTCGACCAGGTGAGGGAGTATTTGAGCGCGTTGTTCGGATGCTGCGGCAACGCGCCGACCCGCAGCTTCACGGTGCGCGGTTCATCGAAGTGCGTGATCAGCTCGTTCGCGGCGATGCTGATGAAGCCCGGTGCCAGTCCGCACTGGGGCACGAACGCGGTCGCGGCACCTTCCGCCGTGCGCCGCACCGCGCGGGTCACTTCGACGTCCTCGGTGAGATCGAAGTAGTGCACGTTGTTCTGGCGCGCGACCGACGCGACCGCCACGTTGCAGTAATAAGGAAGACTGGAGATCACGGCGTCGACCGGGTGAGCCTTCAGGTGCGCCGCCAGCACTTCGGGCTTTGCGGCGTCGAGTGCGTGCCCCTGCAGGTTGCCGAGCCCATGGGCGCGAACCACGGAATCGGCCGCTTTGCCGTTGAGGTCAGCCAGGTGAACCCGATAGGCGCCTGATTCGGCAAGCAAACCGGAGATGAGAGCGCCGATCTTGCCGGCGCCGAGGATGAGAACGCGATGCATGAGGTCCGCTCCGTGCAGGGCAGTGGAGGCACCCGCGGCTCGCCGAGGATGCGCTGCGGGACCGCCGAAAAAGGCGCGCATTCTGCCTCAATGACCGGCCGAAAGCACCGTCTGGTTTTTGCGGTGCAATGAGGGCGGTGTACGATCGCCGCATGACTCGCGGGACCGAAATCAACCAGTGGCATCCGGCCAGCTGGCAGTCGAAAGAAGCCCAGCAGCAGCCGCGTTACCCGGACCCGGCGGCACTGGAGAGCGCGGTCGCCTCTTTGAGCCGACTGCCGCCCATCGTGGTGTCGTGGGAGATCGAGGCACTGCGCGGACACATCGCCGCCGCACAGCGCGGCGAGCAGTTCGTGCTCCAGGGCGGGGATTGCGCGGAGAGCTTCGAGGAGTGCGAATCGGACCGGATCGCGCAGCGGCTCAAGATCCTGCTGCAGATGAGCCTCGTGCTGTTGCACGGTCTCAAGAAACCGGTCGTGCGCCTCGGCCGCATGGCGGGCCAATACGCCAAGCCGCGTTCAGCCGATACCGAGACGCGCGACGGTGTCACGCTGCCGAGCTATCGCGGCGATATCGTCAACCGCGCACCGTTCACCGCAGCGGACCGCGAGCCCGATCCGCAGCTGCTGCTGCGCGGGTACGAACGCGCGGCGCTGACGCTCAACTTCGTGCGCGCGCTGATCGACGGTGGCTTCGCGGACCTGCATCACCCCGAGTACTGGAACCTCAGCTTCCTGCATCACTCACCGCTGCGCGAGGCGTACCAGCAGATCGTCGATTCGATCGCCAACTCGCTCGACTTCTTCGAGTCGATGAGCGGCCGGCCGGTACACGAAGCGAGCCGCGTGGAATTCTTCGCCAGCCACGAAGGCCTGCACCTGCTGTACGAGCAGGCGCAGACGCGTTTCATTCCACGCCAGCAGCGCTGGTACAACCTGTCGACGCACATGCCCTGGATCGGCATGCGCACGGCGCAGGTCGACAGCGCGCACGTCGAGTTCTTCCGTGGCATCGCCAATCCGATCGGCGTGAAGGTCGGCCCGGGCATGAACGCCGAGTGGCTGCAGGCCCTCGTCCAGACGCTCAACCCGCAGAACCAGCCGGGACGTCTCACGGTCATCCACCGCTTCGGCGTGAAGGAAATTGACTCGCACCTGCCGCCGCTGATCCAGGCGGTGCGTGCCACCGGGCAGACGGTGCTCTGGATCTGCGATCCCATGCACGGCAACACGGAAACGACGGCCGGTGGGCTCAAGACGCGGCGCTTCGAGAACATCATGGGCGAAGTCGAGCGCGCCTTCTCGATACATGAGGAGCTCGGCTCGATCCTCGGTGGTGTGCACTTCGAACTGACGGGCGAAGATGTGACCGAGTGCATCGGTGGCGCGCGCGGACTCACCGAAGCGGACCTCAAGCGGGCGTATCGCTCAACCGTCGATCCGCGACTCAACTATGAGCAGGCGCTGGAGCTCGCGATGTTGATCGCGCGTCACCGGTCCGCGCCGCGCTGACGGCTCAGCTGCGCGAGGACCTGCCGCGGGTCGAGCGTGCGCACTGCTCCGGGTTGCAGGCCGTCCAGCTTCCACGGTCCGATCGCGCAGCGGATGAGGCGCAGCGTCGGCAACCCGACTGCCGCGGTCATGCGCCGGACCTGGCGGTTGCGGCCCTCGGTGATGCCGATCTCGAGCCAGGCCGTTGCAATGCGCGCCCGGAAGCGGATCGGCGGATCGCGCGCCCACAAGCCCGTTGGCTCTTCGATCACCCTGACTTGCGCCGGCCGGGTAGGGCCATCCTTGAGTCGCACGCCACCTCGCAGGCGTTGCAGGGCCACCGCGCCGGGTTCGCCCTCCACCTGAATCCAGTAGCGTTTTTGCAATTGGTGCCGCGGATCGCTGAGGCGCGCCTGTAGCTGGCCTTCATCAGTCAGAAAGAGCAGGCCCTCACTGTCGTAGTCGAGCCGACCCGCAGGGTAGACGTCCGGCTCTTGCACATATTTCAGCAGCGTGGCTCTGCCTGCCGCGTCGGTGAAGCGCGACAGCACCCGGAACGGCTTGTTGAGCAGCAAACAGCGCATCGGCGACGGCTCGGCGCCATCGGCAGCGGCGCCTCATGCGCTATCATAGTGCGCGCTGCGAGCATTCAGTCGCAGCGGTAGAGCCGCGGACATCTCGACACCCAACGGTCACGCGGCAGTCTGGAGGACGCTTTGGCTTCATCGGGTGCACCGGCGGTGGCCGGCTGCGAGATCCGCGGCGCGATGCCCGCGGGCTTTGAATCGATCCTGACGCGCGACGCACTCGACTTCCTCGCAGCGCTCGCGCGTCGCTTCACACCGAAAGTCCACGAATTGCTCGCCGCGCGTGAGCGCCGGCAACGCTCACTGGATGCGGGCGAGATCCCGGACTTTCTGCCGGAGACACGCAAGATCCGCGAGTCCGACTGGCGCGTCGGCGAGATTCCGCACGACTTGCTCGATCGCCGCGTCGAGATCACCGGGCCGACCGAGCGCAAGATGGTCATCAACGCGCTCAACTCGGGCGCGAAGGTGTTCATGGCGGACTTCGAGGACTCGCTGACGCCGAGCTGGGACAACCTGATCCACGGACAGATGAACCTGCGCGACGCGGTGCGCCGGGTCATCCACTTCCGCAGTCCCGAGGGCAAGCAGTACCGTCTCAATGCGCCGGTCGCCGTGCTGCTGGTGAGGCCGCGCGGCTGGCACTTGTTCGAGAAGCACCTGCTGGTCGATGGCGAACAGGTCCCGGGTGCGCTGGTCGACTTCGGCCTGTACCTGTTTCACAACGCGCGCGAGCTCGCGAAGCGCAACACCGGACCTTACTTCTATTTGCCGAAGCTGGAGTCGCACCTGGAGGCGCGTCTGTGGTCCGAGGTGCTGACGCATGCCGAACACCTGCTCGACCTGGAGCACGGCACCTGCAAGGTCACGGTGCTGATCGAGACCATCCTCGCCGCCTTTGAGATGGACGAGATCCTCTACGAGCTCAAGGAACACATCGTCGGTCTCAACTGCGGGCGCTGGGACTACATCTTCAGCTTCATCAAGAAGTTCGCGCGTCGTGCCGATTTCGTGCTCCCGGACCGCCACCAGGTGACGATGACGAGCCACTTCCTGCGTTCGTATTCGCAGCTGGTGATCCGCACCTGCCACAAGCGCGGCGCATTCGCGATGGGCGGCATGGCGGCGCAGATTCCGATCAAGAACGACGCGCAGGCGAACGAAGCAGCACTCGCCAAGGTGCGTGCGGACAAGGAACGTGAAGCGGGCGACGGCCACGACGGCACGTGGGTCGCACACCCGGCGCTCGTGCCACTTGCGCTCGAGGTGTTCAACCAGCACATGCCAGGTCCGAATCAGCTGGAGCGCCTGCGCGAGGATGTCAACGTGAGCGCGGCGGACCTGCTGCGCGTCCCGATGGGCACGATCACCGAGAACGGCGTGGCCAACAACGTGAGTGTCGGGCTGCAATATCTCGCGGCCTGGCTGGGCGGACTCGGTTGCGTGCCGATCAACAACCTGATGGAAGACGCGGCGACCGCAGAGATTTCCCGCGCGCAGTTATGGCAATGGGTGCATCACTCGACCGGAGTGCTCGACGACGGGCGGCGCGTCACGCTCGAGCTGGTGCGCGAGCACATCGCCCGTGAACTGCGCATGCTGAAAGACCAGGGGGAGGGGAGTCCTGCGGGCGGACATTACGAAGCGGCAGCGCGACTCCTCGACCGCCTCACAGCTGAGCCGCGCTTCACAGCGTTCCTGACCCTGGTGGCGTATCGTGAGATCGACTGAGGACCACCTTATGAATGCGCCTGCAGCAAGCGAAATCCGCAGCAGCTGGGAAACCGACCCACGCTGGCGCGGCGTGCGTCGTGCCTACAAGGCCGAAGACGTCGTGCGCCTGCGCGGCAGCGTCGTCGTCGAACACACGCTGGCGCGACTCGGCGCGGAAAAACTCTGGCGCTACCTGCAGGAGAAGCCGTTCGTCGCCGCGCTCGGCGCGCTCACCGGCAACCAGGCGATGCAACAGGTGCGCGCGGGGCTCGATGCGATCTACCTGTCGGGCTGGCAGGTGGCAGGCGATGCGAATCTCGCCGCCCATATGTATCCCGACCAGTCTCTCTATCCGGCCGACTCGGTGCCATCGGTCGTCAAGCGCATCAACAACACGTTGCAGCGGGCCGACCAGATCTGCCACGCGGAAGGGGACACCAGTATCGACTGGCTCAAGCCGATCGTCGCCGACGCCGAGGCCGGCTTCGGCGGCGTGCTCAATGCCTTTGAGTTGATGAAGGCGATGATCGAGGCGGGCGCCGCGGGTGTGCACTACGAGGACCAACTCGCTTCCGCCAAGAAATGCGGTCACATGGGCGGCAAGGTGCTGGTGCCAACGCTCGAAGCCGTGAACAAGCTGACCGCTGCGCGCCTGGCGGCGGACATCTGCGGGGTGCCCACGGTCCTGATCGCGCGCACTGATGCAGAGTCGGCCAGTCTCCTCACTTCGGACGTCGACGATCGCGACCGTCCCTTCATTGAGAAGCGCGAGCGCAGTTCTGAAGGGTTCTTCTACGTGAAGGCCGGCATCGAAGCCGCCATCGCAAGGGGCCTTTCGTATGCGCCGCACGCTGACCTGGTCTGGTGTGAGACGGCGGTGCCGGATCTCAAGGAGGCGCGTCACTTCGCCGAAGGGATCCACGCGCACTTCCCGGACAAGCTCCTGGCCTACAACTGCTCTCCGTCCTTCAACTGGAAGCAGAAACTCGACGATGGCGTGATCGCGAAGTTCCAGCGCGAGCTCGGCGCGATGGGCTACAAGTT
The DNA here is from genome assembly GCA_035263105.1 of Steroidobacteraceae bacterium. Taxonomy (GTDB): domain Bacteria; phylum Pseudomonadota; class Gammaproteobacteria; order Steroidobacterales; family Steroidobacteraceae; genus DATBVX01. The sequence goes on from DATFRO010000034.1 coordinate 88,976, forward strand.
CCACTTCGTGACACTCGCGGGCTTCCATGCGCTCAACTTCAGCATGTTCGAGCTGGCGCGCGGCTATCGCGACCGGCAGATGAGCGCGTACGTCGAGCTGCAGCAGGCGGAATTCGCCGCGGAGAAGTCCGGCTATACGGCGACGCGCCATCAGCGTGAGGTCGGCGCGGGCTATTTCGACGACGTCACCCAGACCGTCACCGGCGGTCGCTCCTCGATCACGGCGCTCACCGGCTCGACCGAAGAAGCGCAGTTCAAGAAGTCTAAACGCGGATAATCTCGCCCGAGCGGGCGAGGCGGCTGCTGGCGCGCGTTTCTGGTAAAGTGCGCGCCCCGCTGATTCCTCGACCGCACATCCATGAAGTACGACCACATCGTTGTGCCCGCCGATGGCGAGCGCATCACGCTCAATCCCGATTTCTCCCTCAACGTGCCCGAGCACCCGATCATCGCGTTCGTCGAGGGCGATGGCATCGGCATCGACGTCACGCCGGTCATGCGGCAGGTGGTGGACGCGGCCGTGCGCAAGGCGTACAGCGGCCGGCGGCGCATCGCCTGGATGGAGGTGTACGCGGGCGAGAAGGCCAACCAGGTCTACGGTGCCGGCGCCTGGTTTCCCGAGGAGACTCTGCAAGCCCTGCGCGATTTCGTGGTTTCGATCAAGGGGCCGCTCGGCACGCCGGTCGGCGGCGGGATCCGCTCACTGAACGTGGCGATCCGTCAGCAGATGGACCTGTACGCCTGCGTGCGTCCCATCCGCCATTTCCCGGGTGTATCGACGCCGATGAAGGACTCGAGCCAGGTCGAGATCGTCGTGTTCCGCGAGAACACCGAGGACATCTACGCGGGTATCGAGTGGCCGGCGGGCTCCGAGGAAGTGCAGAAGCTCATCGCGTACCTGCACCGCGAGCTCAACGTCAGCTCGATTCGCTTCCCGTCGAGCTCGGCCATCGGCATCAAGCCCGTGTCGAAGGAGGGCTCGCAGCGCCTCATTCGCAAGGCGATCCAGTACGCGGTCGACAACGATCGCGTCTCGGTGACGCTGGTGCACAAGGGCAACATCATGAAGTTCACCGAGGGCGGTTTTCGCAACTGGGGCTACCAGCTGGCGCGCGATGAGTTCGGCGCGAAGGAGATCGACAAGGGTCCGTGGCTCTCGTTCAAGAACCCAATCACCGGTCACGACATCGTCATCAAGGACGTGATCGCCGACAATTTCCTGCAACAGGCGCTGCTGCGGCCGGAAGAGTACGACATCATCGCCACGCTCAACCTCAACGGCGACTACATTTCCGACGCGCTGGCCGCGCAGGTTGGCGGTATCGGTATCGCACCCGGCGGCAACATCGGTGACGGCCTGGCGGTGTTCGAGGCGACGCACGGCACCGCGCCGGGCTTTGCCGGCAAGGACCGCGTGAACCCGGGCTCGATCATCCTGTCCGCAGAGATGATGCTGCGCTACCTGCGCTGGACCGAGGCTGCGGACCTGATCATCCATGGCGTGGCGAACACGATTGCCAACCGCGAGCTCACCTATGACCTGGCGCGCCTGCGCGAGGCGATCCGCGCGCCCAAGCGCGAGCTCGCCGGCCGCAAGAACGTCGACGAGGACCTGCAGCGGCTGATTCCCGGTGCGACGCTCGTGGGTACGCGCGGCTTCGGCGAGGCAGTGATCCGCCATATGAATGACTGAGAGCACCACAGCCACCGAATTCGATCCCAGGAGCTTCGTGCAGAGGCTCCCCGCGCGCCCGGGCGTCTACCGGATGCTGGGCGCAAACGGCGAGATCCTCTACGTCGGCAAGGCGCGCAGCCTCAAGGCGCGCGTCGGCAGCTACTTCCACGCCGGCAACGTCGAGCCCAAGGTGCAGGCGCTGGTCGGCCAGGTCACCGCCATCGAAGTCACGCTCACGGACTCGGAAACGGAGGCCCTGCTCCTCGAATACAACCTCATCAAGGAACACAAGCCGCGCTTCAACGTCATCCTGCGCGACGACAAGAGCTTCCCGTACATCCACGTCACCACCGAGGCGAAGTTCCCGCGGCTCAATTTCTACCGCGGCGCGCGCACCCTCCCGGGACGCTATTTCGGTCCTTACCCGAGTGCAGGCGCGGTGCGCGAGTCCCTCCAGCAGCTGCAGAAACTCTTCAAGCTGCGCAACTGCGAGGACACCTTCTTCGAGAACCGCAGCCGCCCGTGCCTGCAGCACCAGATCGACCGCTGCTCGGCGCCGTGCGTCGGCCTGATCGGCGAAGAGGACTATCGACGCGACGTCGAGAGCGCGATCAAGGTGCTGTCCGGCCGGAGCGAGGAAGTGACGGCGGAACTCGGCCGACAGATGGAAACGGCCTCGGAGGCGCTGCAGTTCGAGCGCGCCGCACGTGTGCGCGACCAGCTCGCGAGTCTCAAGCACCTCCAGTCGCAGCAGGCGGTGACGCGCGCGAGCAAGCGGGATGTCGACGTGCTCGCGCTCGCGAGCGAAGCGGGTGATCACTGCATCGCGCTCATGTTCATCCGCGGCGGGCGCAATCTCGGCAGCACTTGCCTCTTTCCGCGCGCGCCGCTCGGTGACGCGGGCGAGATCATGCGAGCGTTTCTCATGCAGTATTACTTCGCGCGCGAGGCGCCGCGCGAAATCCTGCTGAACACGGCGATCGCGGACACTGAGGCGTTGGACGCTGCGCTCAGCGAGCGCGCCGGGCATGCGGTGCGCATCCGCTGTGCGGCCCGCGGGCTGGGCGCGCGCTGGATGGCATTGAGCCAGACGAATGCAGTGCAGGCCTTGCGCATGCGGGCGCTCAATCGCTCCGGCATCGACAGCCAGCTGGAAGCCCTGCGCCAGGACCTGCAGATGCCCGAAGTGCCACACCGCATCGAATGCTTCGACATCAGCCATACACGCGGTGAAGGCACGGTCGCCTCATGCGTGGTCTTCGGTCCCGAAGGCCCGATCAAGAGCGAGTACCGCCGCTTCAACATCGCCGGTGTGGAGGCGGGCGATGACTACGGAGCAATGCGCCAGACGCTCATGCGTCGCTACACGCGCGTCAAAGCGGCAGAAGTGCCGATGCCGGACATCATGCTGGTCGACGGCGGCAAGGGGCAGCTGCAGCAGGCGATCGAAGTGCTGCAGACCCTGCAGCTGCCGGGCGTCGCGATCGTCGCGGTCGCCAAGGGTGCGGATCGCAAGCCGGGCCAGGAACGACTCTTCATCCCGGGACGCGACGAGCCGATCATCCTGCCTGCGGACTCTCCCGCGCTGCACCTGATCCAGCGCATCCGCGATGAAGCGCATCGCTTCGCGATCACCGGCCATCGCCGGCGGCGGGCGCGCCGTCACAACGAATCCGCTCTCGAGGCCATTCCGGGCCTGGGCCCGGCGCGGCGCCGGGAGCTGCTCAAGCAGTTCGGAGGGCTCCAAGGCATACTGCGCGCGGGTGTTGAAGACCTGATGCAGGTGCGGGGCATCGGCAGACCGTTGGCGCAGCTCATCTATGAACATCTCCATCCCGGAGCGTAGAGGATTGAGCACGGGCATCTCGATTCCGAATGCGTTGACGTGGGCGCGCATCGTGGCGATCCCGCTCATCATCGTTCTCTATTACCTGCCATATCACTGGTCGGACCAGGCGGCGGGGATTCTCTTCGCGCTCGCCGGCATCACCGATTCACTCGATGGCTATCTCGCGCGCAAGTGGGGGCAGACGACGCGCCTCGGTGCGTTCCTCGATCCGGTGGCCGACAAGCTGATCGTCGCGACGGCGCTGGTGCTGATCGTGAGCTCGGCGCAGCAACCGCGCTGGGCGGCGGTGGCAACTGTACTCGCAGCGATCGTCATCATCGGCCGCGAGATCGCGATCTCCGCACTGCGCGAGTGGATGGCGGAGATCGGCAAGCGCGGCACGGTCGCGGTGTCGGGCCTCGGCAAGTTCAAGACCATCCTGCAGATCGTGGGCCTTTCCATGCTGCTCTTCCGCTGGAATTTTCTCGGGCTGCCGATCTACGAATGCGGACTCGTGCTCACGGTGCTGGCGGCCATCCTGACGCTTTGGTCCGCGATCCAATACCTGCGCGCCGCGCGCCCGGCGCTCGCTGCAGGTCCTTGATTCGAAGCGGTTCCTTGACAGTCTCCGGGCGGACCTTACAATTGCGCCCTCTTCAGCGAGGGCCCGAGCGGGAATAGCTCAGTTGGTAGAGCGCAACCTTGCCAAGGTTGAGGTCGCGAGTTCGAGCCTCGTTTCCCGCTCCAGATTCTCCGCTTGAAACCCCGGTGCGATCCGGGGTTTCTTGCTTCAGGGCTCGGGCGTGGTGGCAGAGTGGTCATGCAGCGGCCTGCAAAGCCGCGTACAGCGGTTCGATTCCGCTCCACGCCTCCAGGTCGACGGATCCTCCGTGGTGCCCGGGGCCGGACTCGAACCGGCATGGGGTCGCCCCCAAGGGATTTTCGTACTCGCTACAGCTTTCGCTGCTGCGCCTGGCGGCGCATTTGGAGTCTGGACTTTACCTTTGCCGTGTCGCCGGCGTGGCCGACGGTTTAGGCAGGGGCCGTCAAGTCTCTACACTTTCCCGGTTCGTTCCGGACCGGGCTTAGCTCGGGATTGCAGTCACCGCGACGTGCTACTGTTTCCCCGAATTTGACCCCATTCGCGCGAGCGTTTCCGACCCGCGTGCTCAAATGCTCAAGTCCCTTGCGTCTACCAGTTTCGCCACCCGGGCTGCGGACGGCGTCGGAATTCTACACGCGCGTGCATGTATAATGCGATGGCTGAGGTAGCACGTTTAACCGTTTGAATTGATGGTGCTTATGTGACATCGGCCGCAGGCATGAAAGAACCTCTCCTCAGCGCCAGCAACCTGCAGTTGTGGCGCGGCGAGCGGCACGTGCTGCGCGGTGTGTCGTGCTCCATCGGCGCGGGCGAGGCGCTGCATGTGTACGGACCGAATGGCTGCGGCAAGACGACGCTCCTACGCGTGGTCTGCGGACTGCTGCAGGCGGAGGAGGGCGAGGTGCGCTGGGAAGGCGTACCGATACGCGAGTCCAACAGCACGTATCACGCATCGCTCGCGTACCTGGCGCACGACACCGCACTCAAGGGCGATCTCACACCGCTCGAAAACCTGCGCTACAGCGTAGGACTGAAGCGGGTGCTGTCGGACGAGGAGATTCTCGCGACGCTGACGGACCTCGGTGTAGGACAGTGCGCGCAACTTCCGGCGCGCGTGCTTTCGGCCGGCCAGCGCAGGCGAGTCGCACTGTGCCGCGTGCTGCTCGCGCGCGCGCGCTTCTGGGTGCTCGATGAACCGTTCACGAATCTCGATGCAGCGAGCTGCGAACAGATCTCCGCGGCGATTGCCACTCACCTGAATGCCGCTGGACTCGCGTTGATCGCCGCGCACCAGGGGCTTGCGCTGCATTCAGGTCGCGTGACCACGCTGTCGTTGTGATGTCAGCCAGCGCTTTCACTGCCGGTCGCCTGGTCCTGGAACGTGACCTGCGTCTCGCCATGCGACGCTGGAGCCACGTAGGCGACCCGCTGGTGTTCTTCCTCATCGTCACGACGCTGTTCCCGCTCGGATTAAGTCCGGAGCTGTCGCGCCTGAGAGACGTGGCGCCCGGTGCGCTCTGGGTGGCGGCGCTGTTATCCTCGCTCCTCGCTGCGGACTCGCTGCTCAAGTCGGATGCGCAGGACGGAACCCTCGAGCAGTACGTGCTGTGCGGGCAGCCGCTGACCTGGTTGCTGCTCGCGAAGACGACGGCGCACTGGCTCCTGAGTGGATTGCCGCTCGTGTTGATCTCGCCACTGGTCGCCATCGCACTCGGAGTCCCGGCCCACGCTCTCACGATTGTCGTGTCGAGCCTGCTGCTGGGTACGCTGACACTGAGTCTGCTGGGGAGCATCGGCGCCGCGTTGACGGTCGGCCTGCGACGCGGAGGCCTGCTGTTGTCGCTGCTGGTGCTGCCGCTCGCCATGCCGCTGCTGATCTTCGGCGCGCGTGCGATCGAGCTGGCGATCGCGGCAGAGCCCGTCGCCGGGCCCCTGTACTTGCTGGCCGCGTTGTTCGTGCTGGCACTGACGCTGGCGCCGCTCACCGCGGCGGCTGCGGTCAGGATCAGCATCGAGTAGAGCAGGGAGAGAGCTGCCGCTCATGTGGACCTGGTTGCACAAGTTTGCGTCGCCGCCGCACTTCTATCGGCTCGCGGGACTGCTCGCGCCGTGGTTTGGCTGGAGCGCGTTCATCCTGATCGTTGGCGCGCTCTACGGTGGCCTCGTGCTCGCCCCGCCCGATTACCAGCAGGGCGATGCGTTCCGCATCATCTATGTCCATGCGCCAAGCGCGTGGATGTCACTCTTCATCTATGTCGTGATGGCGTCCTCGGCGGCCATTGGCCTCATCTGGCGCATCAAGCTCGCGCACGCGGTGGCGGCGAGCTGCGCCCCGGTCGGTGCATCGTTCACCTTCGCCGCGCTCGCCACCGGCGCGCTCTGGGGGCAGCCGATGTGGGGGACGTGGTGGGTGTGGGATGCGCGCCTCACGTCCGAGCTGATCCTCCTGTTCCTGTACCTGGGATACATCGCGTTGCGCTCCTCGATCGACGACCTGCAACGCGCTGACCGCGCGAGTGCGGTGCTCGCCATCGTCGGAGTGGTGAACGTCCCGATCATTCATTATTCAGTCGTCTGGTGGAACACGTTGCATCAGCCGGCGACCGTGACCAAGATGGCGGCGCCATCCATCTCCACTTCGATGCTGATTCCGCTGCTCGTGATGATCCTGGGCTTCACCTTGTGCTTCGTGGCGCTGCTCCTGGTGCGGGTGCGCGGCGAAGTGCTGCGCCGTGAGCGCAGCGCAGGCTGGATCCGCGAGGTGATGGCGTGAGCCTCAGCCACTTTCTCTCGATGGGCGGCTACGCCATGTTCGTCTGGCCGGCCTACGCAATCACCCTGGTCGTGCTGGTGGGCAACGTCATGGCGGCGCGCGCGAGTCATCGTCGCGCATTGGCCGAGGCACGGCGTCGACTCGGCATGGGAGAGCTCGCCGGATGACGCCGCGGCGCAAACGCCTGGTCGTGGTCCTCAGCGTGCTCGCTGGCGTGGGAATCGCCGCCGGGCTCGTGTTCCGCGCGCTCAGCGAGAACATGATGCTGTTCTACGATCCGAGCCAGGTAGTCGGAGGCGAGGCGCCCCACGAGCGGCCGTTCCGCATCGGCGGCATGGTCACGAAGGGCAGCGTCACGCGTGCGAACGGCAGCCTCGAAGTGCGCTTCACGGTCACGGACTTCAAGCACAGCGTCCCGGTGACCTACACCGGCGTGCTTCCGGATCTGTTCGGCGAAGGCAAGGGAGTTGTCGCTCACGGACGGCTGACGCGCGAAGGGGTATTCGCGGCGGATGAAGTGCTCGCGAAGCACGACGAGAAGTACATGCCGCCTGAAGTCGCCAAGTCCCTCAAGGGCACACCGCCACAGGGCGCCACATGATTCCGGAACTCGGCCATTTCGCACTGATCCTCGCGCTGTGCCTGGCGATCGCGCAGAGCGTGTTCGGACTCATCGGTGCCTGGCGCCGCCAACCGGAATGGATGGCCGTGGCGCGGCCCGCCGTCGCCGGTCAGTTCGTGTTCGTCGCCCTGGCATTCGGCTGTCTCACCGCGGCCTTCGTCGGCAATGACTTCTCGGTGAGCTACGTCGCGCTCAACTCGAACTCGGCGCTGCCCACGTTCTATCGCGTAGCGGCCGTGTGGGGCGCGCACGAAGGCTCGCTCCTGTTGTGGATCTTCGTGCTCGCCACCTGGTCGCTGGCGGTCGCGGCCTTGAGCCGCTCGTTGCCCGACACGTTCATCGCCCGTGTGCTCGGCGTCCTCGGCGTGGTCAGCGCCGGCTTCATGACGTTCACGCTGGCGACTTCCAATCCGTTCCTGCGCCTGTTGCCGCCCGCGGTGGACGGCAATGACCTGAACCCGTTGCTGCAGGATTTCGCGCTGGCGGTGCATCCGCCGATTCTCTATACCGGCTATGTCGGCTTCGCCGTCGCCTTCGCGTTCGCCTGCGCCGCAATGCTCGAAGGCCGGCTCGACCAGGCCTGGGCGCGCTGGACGCGGCCGTGGACCATCGTCGCGTGGATGTTCCTCACCATCGGCATCGCGCTCGGCAGCTGGTGGGCGTACTACGAGCTGGGCTGGGGCGGATGGTGGTTCTGGGATCCGGTCGAGAACGCGTCCTTCATGCCCTGGCTCGCGGGCACAGCGCTGATTCATTCGCTCGCGGTGACCGAAAAGCGTGGGCTATTCCGCAGCTGGACGTTGCTGCTCGCCATCTTTGCGTTCTCGCTCAGCCTGCTCGGCACTTTCCTCGTGCGCTCCGGCGTGCTGATCTCAGTGCACGCCTTCGCTACCGATCCCGCGCGCGGTGTCTTCGTGCTCACGTTCCTGACCCTGTGCATCGGCGGCGCGCTCTCGCTCTATGCCTGGCGGGCGCCGAAGCTCGGCTCATCGGCCGGCTTCGAGCTTTGGTCGCGCGAGTCGTTCCTGCTGTTCAACAACGTGCTGCTGGTGATCGCGGCGGCCCTCATCCTGCTGGGCACGCTCTATCCACTCTTCATGGACGGCCTCGACCTCGGCAAGATCTCGGTCGGCCCGCCGTACTTCCGCGCAGTGTTCCTGGTGCCGATGCTGCCGCTGCTCGCGCTGCTCGGTGTCGGGATGCACGCCGCGTGGAAACGCGCGCGGCTGGCGGATCTCAAGCGACCGCTCCTGATCGCACTGATCGTCGCCCTGGTGGTCGCGCTGACGGCGACGCTCTGGTTCTTCGGGCGCGTCACCGTGCTCGCGACGGTGGGAACGACCGCGGGTTTGTGGATCATCTATTCCTCGCTGCGGGATCCTGTGTCACGACTACGCAAGCACCAGAGCCTCTCGGCGGCCGTGCTCGGCATGTCGATCGCTCACTTCGGTGTCGGCGTCTTCACCATCGGCGTCGCGGGCGTCGAAGCCTACAAGATCGAGAAAGACGTGGCGCTGAAACCCGGGCAGTCGGTGACGATCGCCGGCTACGACTTCGCCTTCCGCGAGCTGCGCAACGTCGAGGGCCCCAACTATCACGCCATCGAGGGCGAGTTCGATGTCACTCGCAACGGCCAGCTGGTGCGCGTGCTGCAGCCGCAGAAGCGCGTGTATCGCGTGCAGACCAGCCCGATGACGGAGGCGGCGATCACGGTCGGCTGGACACGCGATCTGTTCGTGGCGCTCGGCGATCAGCTGGGGAACGAGGCGTGGAGCGTGCGCATCCAGTACAAGCCGCTCATCCGCTACGTCTGGCTGGGAGCGTTGCTGATGGCGTTCGGCGGCCTGCTCGCGGCCTCCGACCGGCGGTATCGGAGCGTCCGGGTCACCGAACCACTGCCGACAGGGTCGACGGCGCGAGACGCCGCCTGATGTTGCGCTACCTGCTGCCCCTCGGCGGCCTCGCGGTCCTGGTCGTGTTCCTGTTCTTCGGGCTGCATCGCGAGCCGTCGATCATCCCGTCGCCGCTCATCGGCAAGCCCGCACCACCGTTTTCACTGCCAAGCGTCACGGACCCCTCGCGCCAGGTCACGAACGCGACCTATCGCGGCCGGATGTATGTGCTCAACGTCTGGGGCACGTGGTGCGTCGGCTGTCGTGAAGAGCACTCGGCACTGCTCGCTATCGCGCGCACCAACGTGGTTCCGATCGTCGGCCTGAGCTGGAAGGACGATCGGCCGCTCGCGATCGAGTGGCTCAAGCAACTCGGCGACCCCTATGTCGAGTGCGCATTCGATGCCGATGGCCGCGTGGCAATCGACTGGGGCGTGTACGGGGCGCCGGAGACATTCCTCGTCGACGCGCAGGGCAGGGTCATCCACAAGCACATCGCGCCGCTGACCGAGGCGATCTGGCAGCGTGATTTCCTGCCGCGCATCCAGGCTGCTGCGGGAACCAGGCCGTGAAGGCGTTCGCGGTCGCGCTCCTGCTGATGCTCGCGACGAGCGTCGCGTTCGGCATCGACTCGGGCGATGACTTCCCGGACCCGGTTCTGCAGGCGCGCTACGAGCGGCTGATTCACGATCTCAGGTGCCTGGTGTGCCAGAACGAGAGCATCGCGGATTCAAACGCCGGCCTGGCAGCGGATTTGCGCCGGGAAGTGCGCGAGATGCTGCGCGCCGGCAAGAGCGACCAGGAAATCCTCGCCTTCATGACGGATCGCTACGGGGACTTCGTGTTGTTCCGGCCGCCGTTCGTGGCTCGCACCTGGATCCTGTGGCTGGCCCCCGCGTTGCTGCTCGTCGCGGGAGCCTGGATCGCGGCGCGGATCGTGCGCCAGCGTCAACGACTGGCACGTGAGGACGCGGACGATTCCGATCTCGATGCGGGATCCGCATGATCGCCTTCCTCAGCATCGCGGGAGTCATGGCGCTCGTCGCGATTGGCGTGGTGTGCTGGCCGCTGCTGCGCTCGCGCGGCGGGTCGACGCCGCGCTGGCCGGCCGCCGTCGCTGTGGCCGTGCTGATTCCAGGGATCGCCTTCGGGCTGTACCAGGCCTGGAGCAACTGGTCGTGGCGCGAAGTCCCGCAGCTCCCGGGCGTTCCACCCGCGATAGCGCAGATGGTCGGGAAACTCGAGGCGCGCTTGAGGGCCAACCCGAACGATATCAATGGCTGGCTGCTCCTCGGGCGCTCCTACTTTCAGCTGGGCATGTACCTGAGAGCCGCCGATGCCTACGAACATGCCTATACGCAGAGTGGCGGCGAAAACCTCGACGCGATACTCGGTCTCGGGGAAACGCTGGTGTTCGCCGAAGGCCGGGCAGTGACGCCGCGCTCGGCAGAGCTCTTCGAGCGCGCCTACACACGTGCCCCGCACGATCCGCGCGCGCTCTGGTACTCGGGCCTCGCAGCGTTCCAGGACGGCCGGCTCGCGACCGCGCGCGAGCGCTGGGCCGGGCTGGTCGCGCTCGATCCACCGCCCGAGATCCGTCGCGTGCTCGAGAGCAAGATCGCCGAGCTCGATGAACACCTGAAAGGATCAAGCGCCGCCGCGGCGACGACACCCGACGCCGCACCGGTCGTGAAGGTTCGCGTGCGCCTCGATCCGAAGCTCTCCGCTCGTGTCCCGCAGGGCGCGCCGCTCTTCGTGATGGTGCGCGCGGGAGAGGGCGGCGGGCCGCCGCTGGCGGTCACGCGCCGCGACAGCGCTCATTTCCCGGTCCTGATCGAGCTCACCGATCGCGATTCGATGATCGCCGGGCGCAGCCTCGCGGACGCGCCTTCTCTCACCGTGGTGGCGCGCATCGCGCGCTCCGGAGATCCGCGTGCGCGCAGCGGCGATCTCGAAGGGAAGGTGGGCTATGATGTGAAGAACAAGGAACCCGTCGACCTGCTGATCGACTCGGTCGTTCCCTAGAACAAACCATGGCTGAAACCGTCTCCATGAACTTCGCCTCGCCGCCGTCGGTGCTGTGCGCGCTGCCGAAGATGTTCTTTGCGCGCCGTCCGACACATGTGCCGAAGGGGCAGACGCTCCCGCTGATCGAGGCGCGCATCGAGGGACTCAGCGCCCGCCCGGACAACCTCGAGTCCTACCGCCGTGTCTGCGGCTTCGCGGCCGACGGCAAGCTCCCGATCACCTACCCGCACATCATGACGATGCCGTTGCACGTCGCGATGCTGACCTCGGATGCCTTCCCGGTGCGCCTGCTCGGCCTGGTGCACGTGCGCAACGAAATCACGAGCCACCGGCCGATCGCGGCGGAAGAGGCTCTCGATGTGCACTGCGCATTGCCCGCGCACCGCGAGACGGATCGCGGGCAGGAGTTCGACCTGATCACGACGGCGAGCATCGCGGGGAGCGCGGTCTGGTCGGAAGTCAGCACCTTTCTCGCGCGCCGCAAGTCGAATCGCACCGACGGGGCGCGCGGCGCCGCGAAACCGAAGGACGAAGTGCCGGAGGCGGTGCACACGACGAGCTGGCGCGCCGATGGTGACATCGGACGGCGCTACGCCGCCGTCTCGGGCGATTACAACCTCATCCACATCGCCGATGTCACCGCGAAGCTCTTCGGTTTCAACCGGGCGATCGCGCACGGCCTCTGGTCGCTGGCGCGCTCGGCCGCGGAACTGCGGCCGCGCCTCGCCGCCGACGGCGTGCGGCTCACGGCGGGCTTCAAGCTCCCGATCCTGTTACCGGCGTGGGTCACGTTGCAGAGCTGGGAAACCGGCGCCGGGCTCGCTTTCAACCTCAAGGATGCCCAGGGCGAGAAGCCGCACATGAGCGGCGTGCTCGATCGCTTGTAGCCCCTTGCTACTTCGAGGCGACCCGTGCGTGCGGGGCGTTGCACGGATTCCTGGGCTTCTCACCTGACACGGCGCGCACGACGTCTTCGCAGCTGCGCCGGCGTACTTCGGCCACCGATGCATCCGACAGGAAACCGATGTGAGGCGTCGCGATGACATCCGCGCGGCCGATCACGCTCAACGGCGGCGCGGGCTCGCCCTCGATCACGTCGAGGGCCGCGCCGCTCAGGAGGCCGTGCTCCAGCGCATGAACCAGCGCATCGTTATCCACGAGACCACCCCTGCTGACGTTGACCAGCAACGGCTTGCGACGGCAGGCGGCCAGGAATTTCTTATCGACGAGGCGTCGCGTTGAGTCCACCAGAGGCAGATGCAGCACGATCGCGTCTGCCTCCTCCTGTAGCTGCGCGAGCGCCGCCACGATGATCCCGGGCGCCAGCTCATGGCCGGCGCCGTGCTCACGCAACAGGCCGGGGCTGTTCACGAGGACGCGGCAGCCGAAGCCACGGGCCATTTTTCGGGCGGTGGTGCTGCCGATTCGACCGTAGCCAATGATGCCCACGGTCCGGTCGCGGACGCGCCGCGCCACGGCGGCGGTGGGATTCCACACTCCCTGCTTGGAGGCGCGATCCGTCACGACCACGTCGCGCCAGTGCGCGAGCATGAGCGCAATGGCGTGATCGGAGACTTCCTGCACGCAATAGTCAGGGACGTTGATGACCCAGGCGCCGCGCGCCGTGGCGGCGGCCACCGCGATGTTGTCGAGGCCGACACCCATGCGCGCGACGACGAGCAGTTCCGAGGGCAGCGCAATCGCCCGCGCCGACACTTCGGCCCAGCACGTCATGATGGCGACCGGATCATGGCGGGCGACCAGCGTCTCGATTTCAGCAGCCGTGCCCGCGCGCCCCGGGCCCGCACGCAGCTCGAGTCCCGCGCGGGCGAGCACGCTGCGCTCGATCTCGACGTCCGGCCAGGGATGATCGGTGACCACGACGATGCGTGAACCGCCGTTGTCGCGGGAACTGGCAGGCGCGCGGGAGGACACAGGGACTGATAACCTCGCGTGAGTCCGGGCGATCGATTGTACGGGCGAATCGCCTGCGCCGACTCACCGCGTCCCACTGATGGAGTTGCCATGGATCCGAGCATTGAAAGACTGCTGGCCGAGTACGACCAGCGCAGCGATGACGAGCGCCAGGCGAGGATCGACCTGGCCACACCGGGCGGCGCCGCGCGCCGCGATCAGTTGCTGCTCGCCGTCGGGCGCGGCACGGGCACGCTCCTCAATCTGCTCGTCAAGAGTCTCAAGGCGCGCTCGATCCTCGAGCTGGGCACGTCCTATGGATACTCAGCGGTGTGGCTCGCCGAGGCAGCGCGCGAAACCGGCGGCAAGGTGATCACCACCGATCTCGTTGCCGAGAAGTCCGCTTATGCGAAGCAGAGGCTCGGGGCGGTCGGCCTCGCACAGTACGTCGACTTTCGCGTCGGCGATGTCCTCGACATCCTGCGCCAGCTCGCAGGTCCCTTCGATTTCGTGCTGCTCGACGTGTGGAAGGATCTGTACATTCCCTGCTTCGACCTGTTTGCTCCCAAGCTCGCGCCCGGGGCCATTGTCGTAGCGGACAACATGATCGAGCCGGAATCGGCACGTGTGCACGCCGAGGCCTACCGCAAGCGCGTGCGCGAGAGCGGCGCTTTCGACTCCGTGCTGCTGCCGATCGGCAGCGGCATCGAGGTCAGCCGGCGACGCGAGGCTGGCGGATCGGTGAACCGCGCGGGCGGCTCCTGATGCACACCTGAGGGCGACTCACATGAACGCTCGCGCAACGCCCCGCCGGATCGCCGTCATCGGTTTCGGTGAAGCGGGGGGCATCCTCGGTGCGGACCTCGCCGGCGGCGGAGCGACCGTTGCCACCTTCGACATCCTGTTCGCGCCCGGCCCCGCGCGTGAGTCGCTGCTCGCGAGGGCGAAATCTGCTGGCGTACGCGCGGCGGCGACCCTCACCGACGCCATCGATGGTGCCGAGCTGATCATCTCAGCAGTCACGGCGAGCGCCTCGACGCAGGTGGCCGCAGACGCGAGACCTTGGCTGCGCGCCGGACAGACGTTTCTCGACCTCAACTCGGTCTCTCCGGCAACCAAGCGCGAGAACGCGCGCCTGGTGGAGGAGGGCGGTGCACGCTACGTGGAGGCGGCCGTGATGGCACCGGTCCCTCCCCAGCGTCTCGCCGTGCCGATCCTGCTGGGCGGTCCCCACGCTGTCGATGCTGCCGAGACTCTCAGCGGTCTTGGCATGAACGTCACTGCGGTCGCAGGCGACGTCGGAACGGCATCGGCCATCAAGATGTGCCGCAGCATCGTGATCAAGGGCCTGGAGGCGCTCACGCTCGAGTGCGTGATGGCGGCACGCGAATTCGGCGCTGCAGAGCAGGTGTTCGCATCCCTGGAACGCACGTTTCCACACATGGGCTGGAGCACGACGCTGCCGGACTACCTCGTCGGCCGCGTGGCGGAACACGGGCGTCGTCGCGCTGCGGAAATGCGCGAGGTCGAACGCACACTGGCGAGCGTCGGCGTGACACCGGTGATGGCGCGCGCGGCGGCCGAGCGTCAGCAGCGCCTGGTGGACGCGATGGCAGCGAAGGGAGTTGTCTTTGCGAAGCACGGATACTCGTGGCGCACCCTGCTCGCGCAACTCGACGATTGAAGCGACTGGGCCGAATGCCGGCAGCGAAGCTGGAGACGCAAACCATGCTGGACACGATGACTGAGCTCGCGATCCTGCGCACGCGCCTGGCGGCGGACCGGACGCTGATGGCGTGGATCCGCACCTCGTTCGCCATGATCACCTTCGGCTTCGGCGTGGCGAAGTTCTTCCAGTACCTGCATGAGCAGCAGCATCTGGTGCGCCAGGCGCTGCTCGAGGCGCCGCGCAACGTCGGCCTGATCCTGATCACGGTAGGCACCCTGTCGCTGCTCGCGGGCGCCTACGAGTACCGTCACGCGCTGCAGCGGCTGCGCGCGCTGGGCAGCGAGCAGCATGCACCGACGGCGATCGGCGTGATCACGATCCTGGTCGGCATCTTCGGAGTGCTCGCGCTGGTGGGCATCATCTTCAGCGCGGGGCCGCTCGAGACCCGGAACTAGAGCTTCCCCAACCGCTAGCGTCTCCTGCGACTGCGCCTCGATGTCTTGCGGCGAGTGCGCCTCGCCGCTTTACCGCGGACGCGAGTCGAGGTTTTCTGTTTCGAGCGTTTGCGTGCATTCGCGCGCTCGCCTGCAGTAGTGCGCTTGCGAGCCTGCGGGCGGGTGCCCTTGGCAGCTCGACGGCCTCGCGCAGGTTGCGGTCCGCGGACCTGCGGCGCGCGCAGCGGAGGATCATCGACCGAATGGACCGCGGGCGGGTCGCTCGCGGGAAAACTTTCCGAGAGCGCCTCGTCCAGCCGCTCATCGATGTGCACTCTCGCGCGCCGCCGTTCCATGCTCGAATCTCCGGCTTTCGGGACCTGCGTTAGGCACGGATGCGGAAGATGCGTTCCGCGTTGCCGTGATAAAGCTGCGCGCGGAGCTCCTCGGACACGGGCGCCGAGTCCATGAACGCGACCGCGGGGGAGGTGGGCTGGTAAGGGTAGTCGATCGCCCACAGCACGTTGTCCGGCCCCAGCACCTTGAGCGAATACTCGAGCGCGGCGTGCGATTCCTGGCCGCTGGTCGTGATCACGAAGTTGCGCTTGAAGTATTCGCTCGGCTTGAGCTGCAGCTTCGCCATGCGCCCGCCCGCCTGCATGCGCTCGGCCATGAAGTCGAGGCGCCACAGCCAGAAATGCACGGCCTCACCCATGTGGCCGAGACAGATCTTGAGCTTCGGAAAGCGATCGAACACGCCGCCGAGGATCAGGCGCACCGCGTGGGTGCCGGTCTCCATGCCGTAGCCCCAGAGTGCGCCGTCCATGCCGTAGTGTCGGAAGGGCACGTCCATGCCCTCCGAGGGCGCGCGTGGATGGATGTAGATGCAGGAGTCGAGCGCCTCTGCTGCTTCCAGGATCGGCCAGAACTTCGGATCGTCGAGGTACTCGCTGTTGGTGTGGGAATTGACGATGAAGCCATTGAGCTTGAGGCGATCGATGGCGCGCTCCATCTCCTGCGCGGCGCGCTTGGGCGCCTGCGGCGCGAAGCTCGCCAGTCCGGCGAAGCGGGCCGGGTGCCGCCGGATGACTTCGGCGAGACGGTCGTTGGCGAGCGTTGCGAGCTCCACGGCATCGTCGGCATCGAACATCTGCACGCCGGGGGCGGTCAGCGACAGCAGGTGCACGGCCACATCGTTGGCATCCATCTCCTGCATGCGCACGCCCTCGAGATCCAGCAGCGCCGTGCGCAGCTTGCCGCCCGACGTGTCGGCCGCCGAATCGTAGATCGAGCGCAGCAGGTACAGGTCGAGACTGTTGCCGGGCGCGCGCGAAACGGCGCGCAGCGCCTCGGCGACTTCCGGAATGGAGAAGGCCTCTTCGGTGGCGATCCTGCGCGGCGGTGCGCTCTTCTTGCGGGTGCTCTCGGCTGCGGCGACCTCGAGTGCCGCGCCTGAGAGCGCCAGCGAGGTCGTGGCCATGAACGTGCGTCGATCGATCGGCATCGTGGATCTCCTGGCGGTGCGCGGCTGAAGTCTCTCACACCTTGCCGACATCGGCGTCCGTGCCCGCTTGCCCGAGAACTGCTACTGTGCGTCGCGCCGCGATGCTCGCGGCAGCGAACGGCAGCAGAGGAGCCGCACACCAGTGAGCACTGATCCGCGCGACACGATTTCCAACTCGCCCCTGAGCTGGCTGCAGATCATTGCCGTGGCGATCACCGTCGGCCTCAATGCGCTCGACGGGTTCGATGTGCTGTCGATCAGCTTCGCCTCGCCCGGTATCGCGGCGGAGTGGGGCATCGATCGCGGAGCCCTCGGCATCGTCCTGTCGATGGAATTGATCGGCATGGCGCTCGGTTCGATCTTCCTCGGCGGCGTCGCGGACAAGATCGGGCGCCGGCCCACCATGCTCGGGTGCCTGGTGCTGATGACGGTGGGCATGTTCATGGTCACGACCGTGAAGAGCCTCGTGGACCTGTCGGTGTGGCGCATCGTCACCGGTCTTGGCATCGGCGGCATGCTCGCCGCCATCAATGCTGTGGCCGCGGAGGTTGCCAATCTCAGGCGCCGACATCTCTGCGTATCGATCATGGCGATCGGCTACCCGATCGGCGCGGTGATCGGCGGCACCATCGTCGCGCGTCTCCTGCAGGGTCATGACTGGCGGGCCGTGTTCTACTTCGGCAGCGCTATCACCGCGGCATTCATACCGCTGGTGTACTTCCTGGTGCCCGAATCGATCCACTGGCTGACTCGCAAGCAGCCGGCGGGAGCGCTCGAGTCGATCAACCGCACCTTGCGACGCTTCGGCCATGGGCCCGTCACTGCCTTGCCCGTCATCGCACCGGACGTGCGCCGGCGCTCCGTGTCAGATCTCTTTGCGCCCGGCCTGGTGGCGATCACCGTCCTGCTGACGACGGCCTACTTCCTGCACGTCATCACCTTTTACTTCCTCGTGAAGTGGGTGCCCAAGATCGTCGTCGACATGGGATTCGTCCCGGCGTCCGCGGCCCAGGTCCTGGTATGGACCAATGTCGGCGGCGCCACGGGCGGCGCGTTGCTTGGCCTGCTGGCGCTGCGCTTCGGCGTCCGGCAGCTCACGATCATCGTCATGATCCTGTCCACCGTCGCAGTGACGGTCTTCGGTCGCACGCCGCCCGATCTGCAGCAGCTGTCGCTGACTTGCGCGATTGCCGGCTTCTGCACCAACGCCGCCATCGTCGGCATGTACGCGATCTTCGCCCAGGCTTTCCCGACCCACGTGCGCGCCAGCGGCACCGGCTTCGCCGTCGGCGTCGGACGGGGCGGCGCGATGCTGGCCCCGGTAGTCGCGGGATTTCTGTTCAAGGCCGGGCAGCCGCTGCCCACGGTTGCGATCCTGATGTCGCTCGGTTCGGTGCTCGCGGCGGGATTGCTGCTGATGTTGCGCTATCGGCCGGCAGACGACCGTGCTTCCGAACAGGGCGCCACGGCAGCCTCGCGCGCCTAGAAAGAAAGAAGGGGCCCTGAAAGCTTCTAATTGAGTCTGCAGGGGGCTGCAGGCCTTCGGGCCCCAAGGGCTCGTCCAGATGGTTGGTCTATAGCTTATTTACCATAATATACATTATACGAAGTAGCTTAGGCTCCAATGCCGGAGGGCTCCAGCGCCGCGCTGCGCGGCCGCTCATCGCGCTCTTCCGTCTCCAGCCTCGCGATCGAGGCCCCTCTCAGGATCTGCTCGAGCATCGAATAGTCGACCGGCTTCACCAGGTGATGGTCGAACCCCGCGCAATGCGCCACTTCACGGTCGTAGTCGCGTCCGTAGCCGGTCAGCGCGATGAGACGCCCGTTGAACTTCTGCTCGGTGCGCAGGCGCTGCGCGACCTCGTAGCCGTTCATTTCCGGCATGCCGATGTCGAGCAGAACCGCGTCGAACCGGCGCTCGGCGACCGCCTGCAGTGCTGCCGCACCACTGTGCGCCACACGGACTTCGTGACCTGAGAGCTCGAGGAGCATCGCCAGCGTGCGCGCGGAATCGACGTTGTCGTCGACAATCAGCAGGCGCAGCGCCGCGGTCGTGCCATGGCCCGGAGCAGGCGAGGCCGCCACTTCCGCCTGGCCGCTGCACAACTCCGGGATACGGACGATGAACTCACTCCCCTTCCCTGCCCCTTCGCTCTGCGCCTCGATGCTCCCACCGTGCAATTCCACCAGCCGGCGCGCCAGCGCCAGCCCGACGCCGAGCCCGCCCTGGCGGCGGTCGGGCTGCTCGAGTTGCCGGAACAGCTCGAAGATGCGCCCGAGATCCTGCGTGGAAATGCCGATGCCGCTATCGCGCACACGGATCACCACTTCGGGAGTGCCGCCGCCATCACCCGGCAGGACATCGGCCTGCAGCTCGATGCGGCTGCCTTCGTCGCTGTACTGCGCGGCGTTGCTGAGGAGATTCGCGATCACCTGCGTCAGGCGCACCGGGTCGCCGTGCACGCGCAGCGGCCATTGCGGGGTGGTGACGCGCAGGTCGTGTCGCCGGCTCTCCAGGAGCGGGCGCACCGACTCGACCGCGTGGGCCAGCAGGCCCGCCACCTGCACCGGCTCACGTCGCAGCATGATGTTGCCGCGGTTGACGCGCGCGATGTCCAGCAGGTCGTCCACCAGGCGCGTCAGGTGCGCGGTCTGGCGCGACAGCACTTCGCGCGCCCAGCTCAATTGCGGGTCGATCAGGTTGCGCTGGGCCATGAGCCGGACCGCCGCATCGATGGCCGCCAGCGGGTTGCGCAGCTCGTGCGACAGCACCGCGAGGAATTCCTCCTTGCGCCGGTCCGCCTCCTGCACCGCGGCCTGCGCGCGCAGGCGCTCGCGCACTTCGCCCTTGAGCGTCTCGTTCGCCGCGGCGAGCTCGGTGTTGACGTCCATGAGATGGCGGTTGAGCTTCTCGAGCTCGCTGCGCTTCTCGGCGGCGAGCTGCTCGTTGGCCCGCGCCAGCGCTTCGTTGGCCGCCTGCAGCTCGCGCCGCTTGCGATGCAGCTCCACCAGCACCTGCACCTTGCCGCGCAGGATCTCCGGCACCACCGGCACGTACACGTAGTCGACCGCGCCGATGCGATAGCCGTGCAGCCGATCGAGATCGGTGACGTGCACCGCAGTGACAAAGATGATGGGTGTCTTCTCGAAGCGCGGGTGCTGGTGAATCAGCGTCGCGGTTTCGAAACCGTCCATTCCCGGCATGCTGACGTCGAGCAGGATGGCGGCGAACTCCATGGTCATCAGGAGCTGCAGCGCCTCGCGCCCCGACTCCGCTGTCACCAGGTTCTCGCCGAGGTCGGCCAGGATCACCTCGTAGGTCACGAGGCGCGCGGGCTGGTCGTCGACCAGCAGGATGTTGACTCGTTCGTCTTTCATGGTGCTCAAGGATGCAGCCAGGTGCGCAACAACGAGACCAGCTGCCCGGTGTCGACCGGCTTGGCGACGTAATCCGAGGCACCGGCATCCAGGCACTTCTCACGATCGCCCTTCATGGCCTTCGCGGTGAGCGCGATGATCGGCAGGCGGCGGAAGCGCGCCACCTCGCGGATGCGGCGCATGGTCTCGTAGCCGTCCATGCCGGGCATCATGATGTCCATCAGCGCGAGCGAGACGTCCGGCGTCTGTTCCAGCACGTTGATCGCTTCCTGGCCGGTAGTGGCGATCACGACGTGCATGCCGTGGCGCTCGAGCACGCTCGAGAGCGCGAAGATGTTGCGCACGTCGTCGTCGACCACCAGCACCTTGTGCCCCGCCAGCGCCTCCGGCCGCTCGTGCAGTTCCTTGAGCATCCGCTGCTTGTTGTGCGGCAGGTCGGCGACCACGCGGTGCAGGAACAGGGCCGTCTCGTCGAGCAGGCGCTCGGGCGAGCGCACGCCCTTGAGGACGATGCTCTTCGCGAGGCGCCGCAGTTGCTCCTCCTCCTCGGCCGAGAGCTCGCGCCCGGTGTAGACCACGACCGGCACATCGCGCAGCCGCTGCACTTCCTGCAGTCGATCCAGCAGGTCGAAGCCGCTCATGTCCGGCAGGCGCAGATCGAGCACCACGCAGTCGTAGCCGCGTTCCTGCAGTTCGCGCAGCGCCTCGCCACCGGTGCCGACGGAGGTGATCTCGACGTCGTCGTGCGCAATCAATTCCTCGATCGACAGCCGCTCGCTCGGGCTGTCCTCGACCACCAGCAGGCGCCGCACGCGCGGCTCGGCGAACGACTTGATGCGCTCGAACGCGTGCTCGAGTCCGTTCGTCGTCAGCGGCTTGACCAGGTGCGCGAAGGCGCCGCGCTCGAGCGCGTGCTGGCGCTCTTCTTCTATGGTGAGGATCTGCACCGGGATGTGGCGCGTGGAGAAGTCGAGCTTCAACTGGCTCAGCACATTCCAGCCGAGCATGTCGGGCAGGAACACGTCGAGGCTGATCGCCGTCGGCAGGTACTGGCGCGCGAGCGCGATCGCATCCGCGCCGCGCATCGCCACGATGCCCCTGAAGCCACGGGCGCGCGCAGCCTCCAGCAGGATGCGCGCATAGGGTGGGTCGTCCTCGACGATCAACAGGATCTTGTCGCCCGGCTGCAGCACTTCGCGGTCGTCGATGATCTCCAGCGCCGGTGCCGGGAGCGGTGCGCCGATCTCCCGCGGCTCGTACTGCCCGCGGCTCTGCACGTTGAACCTGCTGTACGCAGGTCCGACGTAGGAGGCCGGCAGGAACAACTCGAAGGTGCTGCCCGAGCCCGGGACGCTGCGCAGGCGGATTTCGCCGCCCAGCAGGTGCGCGAGCTCGCGACTGATGGCGAGTCCGAGACCGGTGCCACCGTAGCGGCGCGCGGTGCCGGCGTCGGCTTGCTGGAAGGCCTCGAAGACGATGCGCTGCTTCTCGGGCGGAATGCCGATGCCGGTGTCGACCACGGCGAGGCGCACGACCTTCGGCACCTGGGTGAGGATCGGGTGATCGGTGCTCCAGCCGCTCTCCGCGAGCCCGATATCCACGCGCACACTCCCCTGCTCCGTGAACTTGAAGGCGTTGGAGAGCAGGTTCGTCAGCACCTGCAGCAGGCGCTTCGGATCGGTCTGCAGTGTCGGTTCGAGGAGCGGGTCGACATTGACGGAGAAGGCGAGCTTGCGGGTTTCGGCCACGTGCCGGAAATTGCGCTCGATGGTCTCGCGCAGCGCCGCGACCCGCATGTCGACCGACTCGACCGTCACGGTTCCCGATTCGATCTTCGACAGGTCGAGGATGTCGCTGATCAGGTTGAGCAGGTCGGTGCCTGCACCGAGGATCGTGTCGGCGAACTCCACCTGCTTCTTGGAGAGATTGCCGTCCGCGTTCTCCGCCAGCTGCTGGCCAAGGATCAGGATACTGTTGAGCGGTGTGCGCAGCTCGTGCGACATGTTGGCGAGGAACTCGGACTTGTAGCGCGAGGTGAGCGCCAGTTCCGCGGCTTTCTCCTCCAGCGCCGAGCGCGCCTGCTCGATCTCGCGATTCTTGCGCTCCACCTCGGCGTTCTGCGCGGCCAGCAGGCGCGCCTTCTGCGCCAGCTCTTCGTTGGTCTGCTGCAGCTCCTTCTGCTGCGCCTGCAGCTCGCCCGCGAGCTGCTGCGACTGCATCAGCAGGCCCTCGGTACGCATCGTGGCCTCGATCGTGTTGAGCACGATGCCGATCGAGCCGCTGAGCTGCTCGAGGAAAGCGAGGTGCGGGGCGGTGAACTCGCGCAGGCTCGCGAGCTCCACGACCGCCTTGATCTGCCCCTCGAACAACACCGGCAGCACCACGACGTTGCGCGGCCGCGCCATCAGCAGGCCCGAGCTCACCTGGATCGAATCCGCGGGCACGTCCGTGAGCAGCAGGCGCTGACGCTCCACGGCGCACTGGCCGACGAGTCCCTCGCCCAGGCCGAAGCGGCGCGGTCCCTCCTGGTCGGCATAGCCCGCGAGCTTGCGCAGGCCGACCTCGCCGTCCTGCGGGCCGTCGATGATATAGATGATGCCCTGCTGCGCGTTCACCAGCGGTGCCAGCTCCGAGAGCAGGGTCTGCGCCAGCGTCAGCAGATCGCGCTGGCCCTGCATCATGCCGCTGAACTTCGCGAGATTGGTCTTGAGCCAGTCCTGCTCGGTGTTGCGGTCCGTGGTCACGCGCAGGTTGCCGATCATCGCGTTGATGTAGTCCTTGAGATCCGCCACCTCGCCGCGCGCGTCCACCTGGATCGAGCGCGTCAGGTCGCCCTTGGTCACCGCCGTGGCCACCTCGGCGATGGCGCGCACCTGGGTGGTGAGATTGGCCGCCAGCAGGTTCACGTTGTCGGTGAGATCCTTCCAGGTGCCACCGACGCCCAGCACCTGGGCTTGTCCTCCGAGCCGGCCCTCGGTACCCACTTCGCGCGCCATGCGGGTCACTTCGGAAGCGAAGCTGTTCAACTGGTCGACCATCGTGTTGATGGTCTCCTTGAGCTGCAGGATCTCGCC
>DATFRO010000035.1:0-49847 GCA_035263105.1 Steroidobacteraceae bacterium
TCGGAGTGGAGCTCGCGGCTGCAGTTCTCGCAGTACCAGAGGAAGCCGTCGCGCTCGCCGGGCTGACGCTGGCGCTCGACCACGAGGCCGACAGTGTTCGCGAAACGCTGCGGCGAGTGCGGCACGTGCGGTGGGAGCAAGAGGACTTCGCCTTCGCGAATCGGCACGTCGACGATTCGTCCGTCCTGCATGGTCTTGAGCACCATGTCGCCTTCGAGTTGGTAGAAGAATTCCTCGCCCGGATCGTCGTGATAATCCTTGCGCGAGTTCGGGCCGCCGATCGCCATGATGATGAACTCGGCGTCCTGGAACACCTTCTTGTTGCCGACCGGCGGCTTCAGCAGGTGCCGGTTCTCGTCGATCCAGCGGCGCAGGTTGAAGGCATGAATGGGTCGCATGGCTCACTCCGGGAGCGTGGCGATGCACTTGAGCTCGATCGCGATCGGACCGGGCAGGCGTGCAACGCCGATGGTCGTCCGGCACGGCCGGACAGCAGCGAAATACTCCGTGTAGATTCGATTGTAGGTGGCGAAGTCGCGTTCCAGGTCGGTGAGGAACACCGTGACGTCCACCACGCGCTCCCAGCTCGAGCCCGCGTCTTCGAGAATGATGCGCACGTTCTCGAATACCGCGCGGCATTGCGCTTCGATGTCGTAACGCACCACGCGACCCGAGGCGTCGAGCTCGACTCCCGCGACGCCTTTCTCGCCGCGCCTGCGCGGCCCCATCCCGGAGATGAACAGGAGATTCCCGACGCGCCGTGCGTGCGGGTAGGGGCCGAGAGCCTCGGGTGCGCGTGCAGAGATGACTTCGGATGTCATGGCTTTTAGTACTTGATGCAGACGTTGCGCGCCTCGGTGAAAAAACGCATGGCTTCGAACCCACCTTCGCGTCCGAGCCCCGATTGCTTGACGCCGCCCATCGGTGTGCGCAGGTCGCGCAGCATCCAGGTGTTCACCCACACGAGGCCCGACTCGAGACGCGCGGCGACGCGATGGCAGCGCTCGATGTCGCGACTCCAGATCGAGGCCGCGAGACCGTACGGCGTGCCGTTGGCGATCCGCAGCGCGTCCGCTTCGTCGCCGAAGGACTGCAGCGTCGCGACGGGCCCGAAGATCTCCTCCTGGTTCGCGGCGCTCTCGGATTTCAGGCCGTCGATCACCGTCGGCTCGTGGAACCAGCCCTTGCAGCAGCGCGCCGTGTCGACAGTCGCGCGCTTGCCGCCGCAGAGCACAGTTCCACCCTCGGCGCGCGCCTGCTCGATGGCCGCCATCACTTTCTTCAGGTGCGCCTCCGAAACGAGCGCGCCCTGGTCGGTCTCGTTCTCGAGCGGATCGCCGAGCTTGAGACGTTTCACACGTTCGACGAACGCCTCGCGAAAACGTGCGTAGATCGTGTGCTCGATGAGCACGCGCGAGCCACACAGGCAGATCTCGCCCTGGTTGGCGAACGCGGCGCGCACCGCGCCCTCGAGCGTGCGCTCGAAGTCGCAATCGCCGAACACCAGCGTGGGATTCTTGCCGCCGAGCTCGAGCGCGAGCTTCTTGAACTGGGCCGCGCCGGACTCGGCGATGGCGCGCCCGGTTGCGGTGCCGCCGGTGAAGGAGATCGCGCGGATCTCCGGATGCGCGACGATCGCCCGGCCTACACCACGGCCCGCGCCGTGCAGCACGTTGAGGACGCCAGCCGGGAGCCCGGCCTCGAGGCAGCGCTCGGCGAGCATCCAGGCGGTGAGCGGCGTGACTTCGGACGGCTTGGCGATGACGCAATTGCCGGCCGCAAGCGCCGGCGCGATCTTCCACGTCAGCAGGTAGAGCGGCAGGTTCCACGGTGAAATCCCCGCGACCACACCGTGCGGCTGGCGCAAGGTGTAGTTGATCGCGCCCGACTCCATCGCGTGCGCTTCGCTCGCGAACTGGGTCGCCGCACCCGCAAAGAAGCGCAGGTTGGCGATCGCGCGCGGAATGTCGAGGGTGCGCGCGAGCGAGAGCGGCTTGCCGGTGTCCTGCGATTCGGCGCGCGCGAACGCGTCGAAGTCGCGCTCGATGAGGTCGGCGATGCGGTTGAGCCACGCGGCGCGTTCCGCGCCGGGCAGGTCGCGCCACGCGGGAAATGCCGCGCGTGCGGCATCCACCGCCAGCTGCACATCATCGGCATTCGATTCAGCCGCGCGCGCATACACCTCGCCGGTCGCGGGCTCGTACACATCGAACCAGTGTCCGGCTCGGGAGGCTTGGGCGTGTCCGCCGACGTAGTTGAGGAGGTCAGGCATGGTCGGTGAGGAAGGCTGGCCACATTATAGACTCGGCCGCCGCGCGAGCCGACAGGAGCAGCCAGTCAGGCCCAGGGGAGCTAGTCGCCGCCGGGCTGCTGGTGCGCGGCACAGCCGAGGAGGATCGGTCGTCCGGGCTCATCGAGTCGCAGCGCGCAGAGACTTCCGCCCCACACGCAGCCGGTGTCGATCGCGAGCACGTTGTCGCGATCATAGTAGCCGAGCGTCGACCAGTGTCCGCACACGATGCGCAAGTCGCCGCTCGCGCGTCCCGGCACTTTGAACCACGGCATCCACGGTGGGCGCACCTGGGCCGGCGAGTCCTTGAGCTTGAGGTTGATGCGGCCCGCCTCGTCGCAGTAACGCAGCCGCGTGAAGCAGTTGACCATGAAGCGCAGCCGCTCGAAGCCCTTGAGCGACTTGCGCCACGTGTCGGGCTGATCGCCGTACATGTGCTCGAAGAGTTCGGCGGCGTCGAGCTGCAGCGCGAGCTGCACCTCGCTGGAGGCTTCCCTGGCGAGCGCCAGGTCCCACTGCGGCGGCAAGCCCGCGTGCACCATGCCGAGGTTGAGCGTGGCGTCGTAGTGAAACAGCGGACAGTTGGTCAGCCAATCGAGCAGCTGATCGCGATCCTTCGCCTTGAGAATCTCCTTGAGCGTATCCGCCTTGCGGGCCTTGCGGGTGGGCGAGCGCGCCACCGCGAGCAGGTGCAGATCGTGGTTGCCGAGCACGACGACGGCGTTGTCACGCAGCGCGTGCACGCGACGCAGGGCCTGGAGCGATTGTGGACCGCGGTTGACGATGTCGCCGACGAACCAGAGCCGGTCGCGGTCGGGACGGAAACGGATGCGCCGCAGGAGTTCGCCAAGCTCCTCGTCACATCCCTGGACGTCGCCGATGGCGTAGACAGCCATTAGAAGAGCGTCCGACTCCTCAGTGGAGCACTCCCGGCATCGCGAGCGTGAAGGGCGCGATGGGCGCATCGAAGTGCTGGCCGTCATCGCCCACCATCTGGTAGGTGCCCTGCATGGCGCCGACCGGCGTTTCGATGATCGCGCCGCTCGAATAGCGAAAGCCCTGGCCCGGCTTCAGGTACGGCTGTTCGCCGACCACGCCGTCGCCGCGCACTTCCTGAACCTTGCCGTTGGCGTCGGTGATGATCCAGTGCCGCGTCAGGAGGCGCGCCGGCACCTGGCCTTCGTTGCGGATCGTGATGGTGTACGCGAACACGAAGCGGCGTTCGCGCGGATCGGATTGCTCGTCGACGAAATTGGTCTCGACGTCCACGCGGATCGCGTGTCGCGTTTTTCCCCGGCTGGATCCTGTGCTCGTCATGGATCGCAGTTTACCGGAATCCCCGCGCACGTAGCGGACTCAGTGCAGGCGGACCGCCAGCACATCGCAGGGCGATGCGTGCAGCACGGTGTCTTCGGTGAAATTCAACAGAATCGCGAGACCGTGGCGCTCGCGGCTGCCGAGCACGATGAGATCGACGGCCTGGTCCTGCGCGACGCGGATGATCTCGGTCTTGATGTTGCCGGCCTCGACGAAGCAATCGCTCTCCTGCAGGCGAAGTCGCGCGGCGAGCTCGGCGAGGCGGGTGCGGGCGCGCTCGATCAGTTCTTCCTCGATCTGCACCGCCGGGAGGAGCGTTTCGCCCATCGGTTCCACCGGCACGTATTCGACCACGTGCAGGAGCTGGATGCGCGACTGGTAGCAGGCCGCGATCGCCTTGGCGCGCTCGCCCACGATGTCGCTGTCCTCGGTGAGGTCCACCACGAGCAGGATCTTCTTGTAGTCGCGCATGTCGGGTCCCTCGGCCCTCGAGCGCTTCGGATTATAGCGGCAGTTCTTCAGCCCGCGGACGTGCGCGCGATGAGCGCGAACTGCTCGGGTGCGAGGCGCTCCGGCCGCAACCCCGGGTCGATCCCGAGGTGCACGAGCCGCTCGGCCTCGACCACCCCCTTGAGCGCGTTGCGCAGCGTCTTGCGCCGCTGCGAAAACGCCGCACGGACGATCTGCTCGAAGCGGCCGGCGGCGCCGATGGGGAAGGCGGCCTCGGCCAGCGGTGTAATCCGTACCACGGCGGAGTGTACTTTCGGGGCGGGCTTGAATGCGCCCGGGCCCACCTCGAGGACCGATTCGACGCGCACCCAGGGGGCCAGCATCACCGTGAGCCGCCCATAGGCCTTGGACCCGGGGGCCGCCACCATGCGCTCGACGACCTCCCGCTGCAGCATGAAGTACATGTCACGGATCGCGGCCCGCTGTGAGAGCAGGTGAAAGAGCAACGGCGTCGAGATGTTGTAGGGCAGGTTCCCCACCACCCGCAGCGCCGGTCCGGCCGCGCGCAGCGCGCCGAAGTCGACATCGAGCACATCACCGACGATGAGCTTGAGTCGCGGTCCGAAGCGTTCGCCGAGCGCGCGTGCCAGGTCGCGGTCGATCTCGATGGCCGTCAGCTGGTCGACACGTTCGAGGAACGGCGCCGTCAGGGCGCCGCGCCCAGGCCCGATCTCGATCAGTGCATCGCCACGCTGCGGATCGATCGCAGTCACAATACGCGCGATGACCTGCGGATCGTGGAGGAAATGCTGTCCGAAGCGCTTGCGCGCGCGCGTCATGCCAGGGCGGCCCGGCTGAGTTTCCCGGACTGCGTCAACTCGATCGCGAGCTGGAGTGCCGCCGCGAGGCTCCCGGCATCCGCCTGTCCGCTGCCCGCCAGGTCGAGCGCCGTGCCGTGATCGACCGAAGTGCGGATGAGTGACAGCCCCAGTGTCACGTTGACGGCGCCGCCGAAGCCCGCGAACTTGAGCACCGGCAGGCCCTGGTCGTGGTACATCGCGAGCACGACGTCCGCGCTCGCCAGGGATCTCGGCGTGAACGCGGTGTCGGCCGGCACCGGGCCGCTGGCATCGATGCCGGCGCGGCGCGCTTCCTGGACCGCTGGCGCGATCACTTCGATCTCTTCGCGGCCGAGGTGGCCGCCTTCGCCGGCATGCGGGTTGAGCCCGCAGACCAGGATGCGCGGGCGCGCGATGCCGAAACGCGCACGCAGATCCGTGTCGATCACGCGCAGCACCTCTGCGAGCAGCGGCCGGCTCAAGGCGTCGCTCACGGCGCGCAGCGGCAGGTGCGTGGTCGCCAGCGCCACGCGCAACCGGTCGGCGACCAGCATCATCACGGGGCGCGCCGCGCTGGTGCGCGAGGCGATGTATTCGGTGTGACCGGTGAACGCAATGCCGGCTTCGTTGATCACGCTCTTCTGCACTGGTGCGGTGACCATGGCGGCAAATTCGCCTTGCACGCAGCCATCGATCGCGCGATCCAGCAGGCTGAGCACGTAGCGCGCATTCTCGCGATTCAGTCGTCCGGGCTCGACCGGCACGGCGAGCGGCGTGGCGAGCATGCGCACGCAGCGCGCGCGATGCGCGTTGCGGTGAGTGTCGGGGCTGTAGGTCTCGAACTGCGGCTCGAGGTTCAAGAGACTCGCCCGTTCGGCGAGCAATTGCGGGTCGGCCGCGATGACCAGGTCGCAGGCCCAATCCTGTTCAGCGAGCTTGAGGCACAGGTCCGGTCCGACACCCGCCGGTTCACCTGAGGTCAGGATGATTCTCGGGAGGTACGACGTACTCGAAATCCCGGCAACTACATCTTGTATTCGACGAAGGCCTCATCGCGCAGGCGCCGCAGCCAGAGCTCCGTCTCTTCGTCGGCCTTGCTGTCGCGCAGGGCGACGTACGCGCGCTGGCGCCGCACTTCGTCGGTGTTGTCATGCGTACGCGTGCCGAGGAGCTGTGCGATGTGCCAGCCGAACTGCGTCTGGAACGGCTCGCTGATCTCGTTCTCCTTCAGGTCGCTCACCACCTTGGCAAACTCCGGCGCGAACGTGTTCGGTGCCGCCCAGCCGAGGTCGCCGCCGTCGGCGGCTGAGCCCGGATCTTCCGAGGTGACCTGCGCGAGCCCGGTGAAGTCCTCGCCGTTGAGAATGCGCTGGCGGATGGCCTCGAGCTTCTGGCGCACCGTGGCATCGTCCTGCAGCTCGTTGGTGCGCATCAGGATGTGGCGCACGTGGACTTGGTTCACCATCACCTGCTCATCGGCGCCGCGCTTTTCGTTGAGCTTGATGATGTGAAAGCCGCTCGGCGTACGCACCGGCTCGGCAATGTCGCCCGGCTGCATCTTGGAGACGAGGTCGGCCACGAAGCCCGGGAGCTGCGGACCCTTGCGCCAGCCGAGCGACCCGCCATCGAGTGCCGTCTGGCTGTTGGAGTAGGTGACCGCGAGCTGCGCGAAGTCCTCACCTTTCTTGGCGCGCTGGTAGATGTCCTGGGCGCGCGCGCTCACTTCCTCGAGCTGGCCGGGCGTCGCCGCCTGCGGCAAGGACAGCAGGATGTGCGAGACGTTGAACTCCTGGTTCTCGATCGAGGTGCTCTGCTTGGCGAGATACTGCTCGACCTCGCGCGGCGTGACGATGATCTTGGTGAGCACGTCGCGCTGGCGCAGCAGCGTGATCGTCATCTCCTTGCGCACCGAGTCGCGGTACGCGGCGTAGTTGATGCCCTGGGATTCGAGGGCCGTCGGCAGCTGATCGAGATGAATGTGGTTGCGCTCCGCGACGTCCTTGAGCGCGTTGTTCAGCATCTCGTCGGATACCTTCACACCGCCGCGATCGGCGCGCTGCAGCTGGATCTCCTGCAGCACCAGCCGCTCGAGGATCTGCTGGCGCAGCACGTTGGCCGGCGGGAGCTCGGTGTGTTGCTGCTGCAGGCGCTCGGTGATCATCTGCGTCTGGGCATCGACTTCGCTCTTCAGCACCACGCCGTCGTTCACGACCGCGGCCACGCGATCCAGCAGCACACCGCTGGTGGCGAGCTCGCGGGTCTGGGCGAGCGCAACACCGCTCAGCAGGGCAAGGGAGGGGATCAGCAAACGGCTCAGGCGCATAGGGGAAGTCCGCGGAAATCTACTCATCTGGACGGGTGCGCGAGTATCCTCGAATTGCGTTCGAGAGGAAAGCGTCCGCGGGCACTCCGACACTGCTCAGGCCCGTGAGTTCCAGCTGCAGCGCCACCGAGCTGTCGCGTTCGCCGGTGCGGCTGCTGACGTAACGCCGCTGCACCAGCCGCACCCGCCAGCAACAGCTCGCATATTCGAAGCCGGCGAACTCGTCGATCAGCGACTCGTCCTTCAGCGAGTAGACGATCCCCGAATAGATGTTCCAGCGCCGCGCGATCGGCCAGGCAATCGAGCCGTCGACCTGCTCGATCAGGTCGCGCCGGAAGCGATAGCCCACGTTGACCACCGACTGCGGCGCGGGTTTGTACTGCACGCTCACCTGGCCTTTCTCGGCGCGCGTATCCACCGGGTTGTATTCGATGCCCATGCGGATGTTCCAGTCGCGATACGCCGAGAGCTCGAGCTCGCCGATGAAGTTCGAGTAGTCGCGATTGGTCGGCACTTCGTCCGGGAGCACGACCTGCGGGCTCGTGAAGTACCACGTTTCGCCGAGCGTCGCGCTCAGGTACTGCCGGCCGCTCGCGGTATCGAGGAAGCGCGCGGTGATGCCACCGCTCAACTGGTTCGCATCGCTCAGCCGGTCCGCACCGACGTAGCGATTGCGGCGGAAGAGTTCCACCAGGTTGAGATCCGGAATGGCCGTATCGAATACCGGCAGGTCGGTCTGGTCGCGGAACGGCACGTACAGGTAGAGCAACCGCGGCTCGAACGTGATGATGCGCTTGGTATCGATACGCTCGAAGGTGAGTCCGGTGTCGAGGCTGTAGATCGGCGCCGAACGTGACGGCGAGGTCGGCTGGCCCGGCGCGACGTTGGACAGGTCGTAGGTCGTGTAGCGGTAGGCGGCCTCGGGCACGAGGTAGAAGCCGGGGCGGCGCAGCGGCCAGCGGATCTCCGGCTCGACATCGAGGCGCGCGCCGGTGACGCCGATGTTGCGATCGAAATTCACCAGCTCACCGTCGACCTCGTACTCGAGCCCGAGCGGCGTGTCCTGCCACAGGCCGCGCGCCAGCAGGCGCGGCAGGATCGTGTAGGGGCGCGATTCGTCGGCGATGGTCTGGTCGATGGTCTGGAAATTCTCCGCCTGGCCGAGGAGCGACCAGTGTTCGCCGTAGTAGCGCAGCTCCGCGTCGCGCTTCACGAACAGGGTGCTGGTGATCGCCGAGCCCTGGCCGAAGTCCTCGAAGTAATTCGCGTCGCTGGCGTTGGCGGCATCCGCGGTGAAGCGCCAGCGCTCCCAGAAATCGCTGAGGTGAGTCCAGTGGATGTAGCTGCGGTCTTCGTGGCGCAGCCGGTCGTTCGGCAGCGCGACCGCGTCCAGGTCGCCGCGATCGCCATGGCCGAGATAGCGGAACTCGCTCTCGAGCATGAAGCCGCGATCGCTCCAGTAGCGTGGCGTGAGGCCCAGGTCGTAGTTGGGCGCCAGGTTGAAGTAGTACGGCAGGCCGACCTGGACGCCGTTCTTGCTGGAGACGCCGAACTCCGGGAACAGGAATCCGCTCTTGCGTTCATCGCCGATGGGAAAGGAGATGTAGGGCGTGTAGAGGATCGGCACGCCCTTGAAGTCGAGCCGGATGCCGCGCCCGCTGCCGTTGCGCTCCGCCGTATCGAGATCGATGTTGCCGGCCCTGAGCACCCAGTCCTGGTTGCCCGCGGGGCAGGTCGTGTACTTCACCTCGTCCAGGGTCACGTGCCCGTCGCGCTTGACGGCGATTTCCTTGGCCGAGCCGCGCGCCGGGCGTGAAGGAAGCTCGAACTGGGCTTCGCCGAAGGTGGCGCCGCCCGCCGCGTCGTAGGTGCCCGAGGCGCCGCGCACTCGCACCAGCGGATCCTGGTACTCGACGTTGCCTTCGACCTTGAGACTCTGCGTCGTGTTGTCGTACTGCACGTCTTCAGCACTGAGACGCCGGTCACCCTGGCGCACGTCCACTTTGCCTTTCAATACCGCATCGCCGGTGCGACTGAGCTCGGCGCCCTGGCTGCTCACCTCGATGTCTTCTTCGCCGGGTTTCGCGGTGGAGGTCGCGGCGGGAAGCGGTTCGGCCACGACCGGGCACAACTGCTCGGGATCGTTGCAGCAGCTCTTCTCGTCGCCGACGGCGCGACCGCAGGCGAGGGCGATGGCCAGGAGAGCGAGCTGTGATGGTCGGCGAGCGGCGCGTGGCAAGGTGATCAAGTACTTGATTTTTGCCGGGGTACTCGGTTGGGACACATTATAATGAGCTTTGTTTCCCGACGGAGATCTGACGATTAGCGATCAGCGACTCGAGTTGCTGCGCGACTGGCTCGACCATGAGCTCACCTTCGGCGCCGACCGGATCGCCCCGGCGTCGGGCGATGCCAGTTTCCGGCGCTATTTTCGCGTGTGGCGCGACGGCGAGACCTTCATCGCCATGGACGCGCCGCCCGGGCGCGAGGACGTGCGGCCCTATCTCACCATTGCGCGCATGCTCGCCGAAATCGGCGTTCACGTGCCGCGAATTCTCGCCGAGCAGCCGGCGCAGGGTTTTCTGCTGGTCACGGACCTCGGCACGCGCCACTACCTCGAAGACCTCAAGGCGAACCACAACGTCGAGGCCCACTACCTCGACGCCATGATGGCGCTCAATCGCATCCAGTCGCGCGGCGCCGCCCATGCACAGCACCTGCCGGGCTACGAACGCCCGATTCTCGAGCGTGAGATGAAGCTGATGCCCGAGTGGTTCTGCGGGCGTCACCTGAAGCTCGAGCTGAGTGCCGGCGAGCAGCAGCTCCTGGCGGACACCTTCGAGCTGCTGTGCTGCGCAGCGCTGTCGCAGCCGCGAGTGTTCGTGCATCGCGACTACCACTCGCGCAACCTCATGGTGTTCTCGGGCGACAACCCCGGCGTGCTCGATTTCCAGGACGCGCTCCACGGCCCGGTCACCTACGACCTGGTCTCGCTGTTTCGCGATTGCTACATCGAATGGCCGGAGTCGCGGGTGCGCGACTGGGTGCTGCGCTACCGCGCGATGGCGCAGACCAGTGGCGTCGACGTCGGCGGGAACGAGGCCGAGTTCCTGCGCTGGTTCGATCTCATCGGCATGCAACGCCATGTGAAGATACTCGGCATCTTCTCGCGCCTCTTTCATCGCGACGGCAAGGCCGAGTATCTCGACAACCTGCCGCTCACGCTGAAGTACGTGCAGTCCGTCTGCGCGCGCCACGCGGAGCTCGAACCCATGGGCCGCTTCCTGCGCGGGCGGGTGGAACCGATCCTCGCGCAGCGCACGGCCGAGGCGCGTTCGTGAGGGCGATGATCCTGGCCGCGGGACGCGGCGAGCGCATGCGGCCGCTCACCGACACGACACCGAAGCCGTTGCTCGAAGTGCGCGGACGCCCGCTCATCGAGTATCACCTCGAGGGCCTGCGCGGCTCAGGCATCCGGGAAATCGTCATCAATCTCTCGTGGCTCGGCGACAAGATCCGGGGCGCCCTCGGCGATGGCTCGAAGTGGGGACTCGCGATTCACTATTGCGATGAAGGTCCGGAGCCGTTCGAGACCGCGGGCGGCATCTTCAACGCGCTGCCCTTTCTCGGTGCCGAGCCGTTCATGGTCGTGAACGGTGATGTCTACACGGACTATCCGTTCTCGCGGCTGTCGCTGGCGGCCGGCGACACCGGGCACCTGGTCCTTGTACCCAATCCACCTCAGCACCCGCGCGGCGATTTCGGGCTGGCGAGCGGGCGCGTGACGCGGCCGGGTGGCAAGACTTACACGTTTTCCGGCGTTGCCCTCTACCGGCCGGAATTCTTCGCCGGCTGCACGCCCGGCCGCTTTCCGTTGCTGCCGCTCCTGCAACGCGCGATCGATGCGGGTTCGCTCACTGGGGAACTCCATCCGGGCGTGTGGAGTGACGTGGGAACGCCCGAGCGGTTGGCCCTGCTGCAGTCAGGTAAAATCGCCTGACCTCGTATGACGACCTTCAAAGGCATTCCCATCGCTCAGCCGGGTGAGCGCATCCGCAGCGGCGAGAAATACCGCACGCCACAGGGCTTCACGGCCATCAAGGACGGCGTGAAGTCGCGCGAAGCGGGCGATCGGCGCGCGCTCGGCGGCAAACCACGCTGGCTCAAGGCGCCGCTCGCGAGCGGCGTGGCCTTCGACGCCGTGCGCCAGATCGTGCGCGAGCATCGCCTGAGCACCGTGTGTGAAGAGGCCAAGTGCCCGAACATCGGCGAGTGCTGGAATGCGGGCACCGCGACGATCATGGTGATGGGCGCCGTGTGCACGCGCGCCTGCCGGTTCTGCTCCGTCGACACGGGGAACCCCCGCGGCTGGCTCGACGCGGAGGAACCCGCGAACGTCGCGCGCTCGGTGGCGCTGATGAAGCTCAAGTACGTCGTGCTCACCTCCGTCGATCGCGACGACCTCGTCGACGGCGGCGCCGCTCATTACGCGGCGTGCGTTCGCGCCATCAAGGAGCTCAATCCCGGCACGGCGGTCGAAGCGCTCACGCCGGATTTCCAGGGTGTGCTCGCCGACGTCGAGACCGTCATCGACTCCGGCGTCGACGTATTTGCGCAGAACGTCGAGACCGTGCGCCGCCTCACTCATCCCGTGCGCGATCCACGTGCGGGCTACGGGCAGACGATTTCCGTACTTGCGTACGGCAAGACGTACCGGCCCGGAGTGCTCACCAAGACCAGCCTGATGCTGGGGCTCGGTGAGACGGACGCGGAGATTCTCGAGACGCTGCGCGACCTGCGCGCGGCGGGCGTCGATATCGTGACCCTGGGACAGTACCTGCGGCCCACCGTGAATCACCTGCCGGTCGAGCGTTTCGTAACGCCGGAAGAATTCGCGAGCTATCGCACGGCGGGACTCGAGCTGGGTTTCCTCGAAGTCGTTTCCGGTCCGCTGGTGCGTTCGAGCTATCGCGCCGAGCGCGCCCTCGAGCGCAACAACGCGGGACTGGGCACGGCAGCCTCGGGCTGAACCATGCACGCGATTGCCAACAGCCCGGCGCCGAGCGAATCGAGCGAGCCTGTGATCCGCCGGCTCGGCCGCGTCGAGTACGAGCCCACCTGGCGCGCGATGCAGCGCTTCACCGAGACGCGCGACGCGACGACGCGCGATGAAATCTGGTTCCTCGAGCATCCGCCGGTCTTCACGCTCGGGCTCGCCGGACGGCGCGAACACGTGCTGGCGCCGGGCGAGATCCCGGTCGTGCACGTCGACCGCGGCGGGCAAGTGACCTATCACGGGCCGGGCCAGCTCGTGGTCTATCCGCTCATCGACCTGAAGCGCGCGCGCCTCGGCATCCGCGATCTCGTGACGTGCCTGGAATCCTCGGTGATCGAGCTCTGCGGCGAGCTCGGCGTCGAAGCAGTCTCGCGCTGCGAGGCGCCGGGCGTGTACGTGGGCGGCCGCAAGCTCGCGAGTATCGGCTTGCGGGTGCGGCGCGGCGGCAGCTTTCACGGCCTCGCGCTCAACGTGTGCAACGACCTCGAACCCTTCACACGCATCAACCCGTGTGGTTATGCGGGCCTCGAGGTCGTGCGCCTCGCGGATCTCGCATCGCTCACGGACGTGGAGAGCGTCGCCGCGCGCCTGGAGCCGATCCTGGTGCGCCGCCTCTACTTCTTCTTGAACAATTCTTCGAGCCGCGCGCGCGAGCTGTCGGCCGAGGCTGGTGTGCCGCCGGCCTGACCGCCGAAGAGCGTATCGAGCGCTGCCCGTGACTTCTGTGCTTCGGTCTCATCGCGCGGCTTGTAGGCATCGGGCCGCGGCTGGAAGTAATCGCAGAAGTTCGCACGCTCCTTGTCCTGCACTTCTTCCGCGATCGGCTCGCGGCAGCTCTTCGCCACCGCGGTGTCGTAGTCGACGCACATGCGGCACACGTGCAGCTCCGCGCCGCACGCCTTGCACTCCTCGAGCCGGCGCAGCGGCAGCGTGAGCGCCGCGAGCGACGCTCCGCACTTCCAGCAGACCA
Organism: Steroidobacteraceae bacterium; assembly: GCA_035263105.1. Taxonomy (GTDB): domain Bacteria; phylum Pseudomonadota; class Gammaproteobacteria; order Steroidobacterales; family Steroidobacteraceae; genus DATBVX01. The sequence continues at coordinate 13,246 of DATFRO010000035.1, forward strand.
GTGTGTTCATTGGACGATCACAGCACGATCAGCACGTCTTCCGATGCCGTGAGCTCGCGGTAGAGCGCATCGAGCTGCTCGCGGCTCGTGGCACGGATGGTGAAGGTCAACGAGACGAAATTGTCGTCGCGGCTCAGGCGCTCGTTCACCTGGTCCTCGCCGAGCGCGCCCGCGTGGCGCTCCACGATCGCGCGCGCCGCGCGGCGAAAATCCTCGCTGGCGCGGCCCATGACCTTGACCGGAAATTCACACGGGAATTCGAACACGTCGGGCATGCGATCGCCGCAACTCAGTAGGCGGGCGTGCCGGTGAGTTCCCGCTTGTAGGACTCGTACGCGGCGTGGATGCGCTTCCAGAGCGGACCCGGCACGCCGGCGCCCACGGGCTGACCATCGAGGCGTGTCACCGCGAGTGTGCCGATGGTGGCCGCGGCGATGAAGACCTCCTCGGCCTTGCGCAGCTCCTCGGCGCTGACGGCGATCGAACGGAACGGGATGCGCTCGCGCGAGGCGAGCTCACTCACCACATCGCGCGTGGTCCCCGGAAGAATGCTGTGTGATTTCGGCGGCGTGCGGATTTCGCCGCCCACCACCACGTGCACGGTGGTCGAGGATCCCTCCATCATCTGCCCGTCGCGCAGCAGGATGGTCTCGGTCGCGTTCGCGTCCACTGCGAGCTGCTTGAGCATCACGTTGGCGAGGAGCGCGGTCGACTTGATGTCGCAGCGCTGCCAGCGCGTATCCTCGGCCGTGACCGCCGCGACGCCGCGCTCCAGGCGCTCGCGCGTCACGGGCGGGAGCGCCGAAGCGAACGCAAATACGGTGCGCTCGACCTCGGGCAGTGGCGCGTGATTGCGGCCGTATTCCGCGCCGCGCGACACTTGCACGTAGATGTACATGTCACCGCCGCCATTGCGTGCGATGAGCTCATCACAGACCTTCGCCCACTGCTCGCGCGCGTACACCGGGCGCATGCGCAGCTCGTTGAGGCTGCGATCGAGGCGGTCGAAGTGCTCGCGAAAGCGAAACACGCGTCCGCCATAGACCGGCGCGACCTCGTACACACTGTCGGCGTAGAGGAACGCGCGATCGAGCGGTGACACGCGCGCATCGCGCAGCGGCAGGAACGTGCCGTTGAGGTACGCGATGGGGAAGGGCTCGGCCATCACTCCATCCAGAGCAGCACGCTGTCCACCATGCGCCGCCACCAGCCACCCTGCGGGACGTCGCGCACCGGATAGAGGTAGCGCTTGTCGAGCACCTGCTCGCCGAGCGACACGGTGAGGGTCCCGACCGACTTCTGTGCGGAGAGCGGCGCGATCAGCTTCGGTTGCACGTTTATCTGCGACTTGAGGCTGTTGAACTGGCCGCGCGGCGCGGTGATGAACAGGTCGCGGCGCAGGCCGATCTGTGCCGGCGTATAGGCCGCCTTCCACACGCGCGCATCCTGCAGCGACTCACCGGCGCCGTGCACCTTGCGCGTTTCGTAGAAGGTGAAGCCGTAGTTGATCAGCGCCTGGCTCGCGTCCTCGCGCGCCTTCATGGAAGCAGTGCCGAGCACCACCGAGATCAGGCGCATGTTCTGGCGCTTCGCCGAAGTCACCAGGCAATAGCCCGCGGTTTCCGTGTGGCCGGTCTTGATGCCGTCGACGCTCGGATCGCGGCCGAGGAGGCCGTTGCGATTCTCCTGGCGGATCTTGTTCCAGGTGAACTCGCGCTGCGAGTACCACTTGTAGTAGTCGGGAAAATCGCGGATCAGGGCCGAGCCGAGGATCGCCATGTCGCGCGCCGTCATGTAGTGGTCGGGCGAGGGGAGGCCGGAGCTGTTCACGAAGTGCGAGTTCTTCATGCCGAGCTGCTTCGCGTAGTTGTTCATGAGCGCCGCGAAGGTGTCCTCGGTGCCGCCGACACGCTCGGCGAGCGCGATGGTCGCATCGTTCCCCGACTGCACGATCATGCCCTGGATCAGCACCTCCACCGGAACCTGCGTGCCCACCTGCACGAAGGTACGCGAGCCTTCGGCGCGCCACGCGTGCTCGCTGATGGTGACGTTCTCCTTGAGCGAGAGCTTGCCGTCCTTGAGCGCATGGAACACCGCGTACGCGCTCATGAGCTTGGTGATGCTGGCCGGGTCGAGGCGCTCGTCGGCGTTGTTCTCGACCAGCGCGCGGCCGCTGTCGTGGTCGACGAGGATGTAGCTGCGCGCCTTGAGGGCCGGCGGCGGCGGCACCGGTACGTCGGCCGCGAACGAAAGATGGGAAATCAGCAGGAGCCCGGGGAGGGCGAGGAACTTCCGTTTCATCTTGCAGGGTGAACCGATACCGTGAAAGCGCGCAGTGTAGCCGGTTTGGCGCGCAGGTCGAGAGTCGCCATCAGTCGACAGCGAGGCGAGCGTCGTAAACGCCGATTTCCTTCAGTTCCTGCACCAGCCGATCGTACTCGGCCACCGAGGGCACGGGCCCGACGCGCACGCGGTACATCGTCTTGCCGCCGACCTGGTCGTTGCGCACGAAGGCCGGCCCGATGCCCGCGGCGCGTAATTTCTGCAGCAGCCGGTCCGAATTGGCGGGATCGGCAAATGCGCCGGCCTGGATGAATAGCGTGTCGAGCGCCGCAGCCGGAGCTGGTGTCGGTGGTGGCGCCGCCTCCGCCGCGGGAAGCGGCGTCGTGGTCGCGGTCGGGGTCGTGGTCGCAGTCGTGGCCAGCGCCGTGCCGGGCGCGGCGACGCTGCGCACTTCGACGAGCGCCGTGCCGTCGCGGATCATGTCGAGGCGCGACGCTGCCGAGTAGGAAAGATCGATGAGCCGGTTGGAGACGAAGGGACCGCGATCGTTCACGCGCACCACGACGCTGCGGCCGTTGCTGAGATTCGTGACCTGCACGTAGCAGGGAAGCGGCAGCGTCTTGTGCGCGGCCGTCATCGCGTACATGTCGTAGGTATCGCCCGTGGCCGTGCGCCCGCCGTGAAAATCCGGCCCGTACCAGGAAGCGACTCCGCGCTCGAGATATCCCTCGCTCGTGCCGAGCACGAAGTAGCGCCGGCCATCGACCTGGTAGAACGGCGGGTTGCCGTTGCGGCTGCGCGGCTCGACCCGCGGCACCGCGTCGGGCACCTTCGTGACATCCGCGGGTGGCGGCGGCGGTGGCAGGCTCGGCGGCGGAGCCGGACGCGGCGGTGTCGATTTGCACGCTGCGAGCAGCAGCATGACGGCCCCGGCGAGGAGTTCACTGCGACGGCGGCGGCTCATCGGGTTCCTTGCGGAACGTGCGCTCGAGGACCTGGTTGGCAAGCTCGTGGACCGCCATCGCGTACAAAGGGCTGCGATTGTAGCGGGTGATCACGTAGAAGTTGTTGAACCCGACGCGAAAGCGCACCTGGTCCGCTTCATCGGCGGCGATCAACATGGCGGGGGCGTCGTTGGGCAGCGTGTCGTGGAATTGCACGCCCTTGTCCTTCAGCGAACCGACCGTCTCACTGAGTGTCGTCGGGCGCGAGTCGAGGTCGTGCGCGTGCTCCTGGTCGATCTCCACGTCGGCGAGCACCGGCCCATCCGTCTGCCAGCCGTGCACGCGAAAATAGTTGCCGACGCTGGCGAGGATGTCGGGCCAATCGGCCCATAAGTCGCGCTTGCCGTCACCGTCCGCATCGACCGCGAACTTGCGCAGGCTGCTCGGCATGAACTGTGGCGCGCCCATCGCGCCGGCGTACGAGCCGACCGGCGCCTGCGCATCCAGGGACTCTTCGCGCGTGAGCAGCAGGAACTGTTCGAGCTCGCTGGTGAAGTAGGCCGAGCGCGCGGGGTAATCGAAGGCGAGCGTGCTCAGCGCATCGAGCACGCGGTAGCGTCCCATGATGCGGCCATACGAAGTTTCGACGCCAAGGATCGCGATCAGGTACTGCGGCGCAACGCCGTATTTCTTCGCTGTGTCGTCCAGGAGCTCGCGGTGCTCGGCCCAGAACTGCGCGCCGTCCGCGATGCGCTGCTCGGTCACGAAGCGCGCCCGGTACTCGTACCACGCGAGCGTGCGCTCGGCGGGTTTCGACATGGCATCGAGAATCGGCTGCTGCGTCTTCGCCTGCGCGAAGAGCTGCGTCAGCGCGTCTGTCGAGAACCCATGCTGTGCGCTCATGCGCGCGATGAACGCCTGCACGGTGGAACGCGCGGGATCGATCTGTGCTGCCGGTGGCTCGTCGGCGCCGACGACGGCGACGAGCATCAGGCAGGTGATCAGGGCACGAAACGCGGTACGCGCTGAAGTCGCAGTCATCGATTGCGGTCTACGGCATCCATGCAGGTCACGGCGCTGCGGGACCGGAGTCAGTTCCTACGATCCCACGAGCTTGCGGTGTGAGTGGAGCGACATGAGGATACCGAAACCCGCCATGAGGGTCACCATCGAAGTGCCGCCGTAGCTCACCAGCGGCAGTGGCACACCGACCACGGGCAGCAGGCCGCTCACCATGCCCGCGTTCACGATCACGTACACGAAGAAGGTGAGGCTGATGCTGCCGGCCACCAGGCGCGAGAACGTGTCCTGGCACTGCATCGCAAGGTACATGCCGCGGCCGATGATGAAGAGATACAGGCCGAGCAGCAGCATCAGACCGATGAGGCCGAACTCTTCCCCGGCCACCGCGAAAATGAAATCGGTGGAACGCTCCGGCAGGAACTCGAGTTGCGCCTGGCTGCCGTTCATCCAGCCCTTGCCGAACACGCCGCCCGAGCCGAGCGCGATCTGCGACTGGATGATGTGGTAGCCCGCACCGAGCGGATCGCTTTCGGGCGTGAGGAACGTGAGCACGCGCTTGCGCTGGTAATCGTGCAGCATCCCCCAGCCGACCCACGCGAGCGCGGGGAGCAGCGCGAGCACTCCGATGATGACGCGCAGGCGCAGCCCCGCGAGCAGCACGACCAGCAAGCCCGAGGCCGCGATCAGCAGCGCCGTGCCGAGGTCGGGCTGCTCGGCGATAAGGCCGACCGGAAACAGCACCAGCAGCCCGAGCACCAGGACCACCTTGAGATCCGGCGGCAGCGGGCGCTCGTGCAGGAACCAGGCGCACGCCATCGGCACGGCGAGCTTCATGATCTCGGACGGCTGAAACCGCAGCAGGCCGAGGTCGAGCCAGCGCTGCGCACCCTTGCCGATGTCGCCGATCACCGCGACGATCACCAGCAGCACGATGCCGAGCGCGTAGATCCAGGGCGCCGACATGCGCAGGTACTTCGGGCTCGCCTGCGCCAGCAGCACCAGCATGATGAGTCCGAGGATCATGCGCAGGAACTGCCCGCGCGTCAGCGCCAGGTTCTCGCCGCTCGCGCTGTAGAGAATCACCAGGCCGAAGACGGCGGTCGCGCAGATCGCGAGCAGGAGCGGTCCGTCGAGACGGAGCTTGCCGAGCAGGCGCGCGGAGGCGGTCAAGGTGCGTCGCGCGGTCGAAGGTTGCAGGTCGTCGTAGATCATGTCTTGGGCGCCTCGGGTTTCGGCGCATCGGGCTTGGGCGTTTCGGGGGGCAGCAGGTACGCGTCCATCACTTTGCGGGCGACCGGGGCTGCAACGCTCGCGCCGTGCCCGCCGTTCTCCACCAGCACCGCGACCGCGATGCGCGGCGCGTCCGCCGGCGCGAAGCTGATGAAGAGCGCATGATCGCGCATGCGCTCCTCGACTTCCTTTTCGTTGTACTTCTCGTTCTGGCCGACGCTGAACACCTGCGCCGTGCCGGTCTTGCCGGCCATCTGGTAGGCCGCGCCGGCCGCTGTCGCGCGCGCAGTGCCGTGAGCCGAGCTCATCACGGCCACCATCGCGTCGACGACGCGCTGCCAGCGTGCGGGCTCGTCCGCATCCACCGTGGCCGAGGCATGCGTCGGGAGTTTGCGCACTTCGCCGGTGTGCGCATTGCGTACCGCCGTGACCAGCCGCGGCTGAAACGTCGAGCCGTGCGCGGCGATCACGCTCGCCACATGCGCGAGCTGGAGCGGCGTCGCAAGCATGTAGCCCTGCCCGATACCGAGAATCACCGTGTCGCCCGGGAACCAGGTGCGTTCAGGGTCGCGGAACGTCTTCTGCTTCCATTCGCGCGTCGGCACCAGGCCCGGCTTCTCGCCATCGATGTCGATGCCGGTGCGCTGGCCGAGCCCGAACTTGGTGAGGAAGGCCGAGAGCCGATCGATGCCGAGCGTCTGCGCGACGGCATAGAAGTAGGTGTCGCAGGATTGCGCGACGGCCTCCTGCATGTTCACCCAGCCGTGACCTTCCGGCTTCCAGTCGCGATAGCGCCGGCTGCTCCCTGGCAGCGTGAAGAACCCGCGGCAGTAGCGCACCTGGGTGGGATCGATCGCATCGTAGTCCAGGCCCGCGAGCGCCATCACCGGCTTGATCGTCGAGCCGGGCGGATAGGCGCCGCGCAACACGCGATTGAAGAGCGGCCGGTCGATGTTGGTCTCGAGTGCCGCGTAGTCGGTGCGGCTCAGGCCGCGGGCGAACGCATTCGGGTCGAAGCCAGGAAGGCTCGCGAACGCGATCACGTCGCCGTTCGACGGATCGATCGCGATCACCGCGCCGCGTCGACCGGCGAGCGCTTCCTCGGCGGCGCGCTGCGCGCGCAGGTCGATGCTCAAGATCAGGTCGTTGCCGGAGACCGCGGTCTTCGTTTGCAGGTCGGCCTGCAGCGGATTGCTGGGATCGACAGGAATGGGCCGGCCCTGCGCGTTCACGAGGATCTGCCGGAACCCGGGTGCGCCATGCAGTTCCTGCTCGTAGGAACTCTCGACACCGACCTTGCCGATCAGCGTGGTCCCGGCGTACTGACTCGCGTCGATGTGCGCGAGGTCCTGCTCGCTGATGGCGCTCACGTAGCCGAGTGCGTGCACGGCGATCGCGCCGTACGGGTAATGGCGGGTGAGGCGCGTGCGGATGTCGACGCCCGGAATGTCGAAGCGGCGCACCGCGAAACGCGCCACTTCTTCGTCGGTGAGCTGCAGCCGGATCGGCACCGCCTCGAACAGCGGGCGTGAGCGGATCAGGCGCTTCAGCCGATCGACGTCGTCGGCCTCGACCAGCTTCAGGCTCACCAGCGTCTGCAACGTGGCATCGATATCCGGCACCTGCTCGCGCGTCAGCTCGAGCTGGTACGCGGGCAGGTTCTCCGCGAGCACCACGCCGTTGCGATCGAGGATCAGGCCGCGGTTCGGCGGCACCGGCTCGACGCGTACGCGATTGCCCTGCGAGAGATCGAAGTAGTAGTCGTGCCGCACGATCTGCAGCTGCACCAGCTTGACGAGCACCGCGCCGATGAGCAGCGCCATGATCACGCCGGCCGCGATCGTGCGGCGCAGGAACATGCGCTGCTCCGCCCAGTGATCCTTGATGCGAACGGTGGTATTCACGGTCGATCAGGTGCGCTGGTACGCGTTGCCGAGCAGCCCGGCGAACACCGGCCACAGTGCCGCACCCGTGAAGGCCGGCAGCCAGCGCAAGTAGTTGGTCACCTGGTGTCCCGTCATGCCGTCGATCCAGAACAGCATGAACTGGTAGACGACGAGAAGCATGAACACCGTCAGGGCCTGGTGCCAGATCGGGAATATGCGCACGCGCAGATGAAGCTTGATCGCGATGTAACTCGCGAGGCACAGCGCGAGCGCGTGCTGGCCGAGCACCACGCCCTTGGAGGCATCGAGCAGGAGTCCCGCGAGGAAGGCGAGCGTGAGCCCACCGGCTCTCGGCACCATGATCGACCAGTAGAGCACGACGATGACCAGGAAATCGGGGCGCGCGACATTCAGCCAGTTGGGCAGCGGCAGCACGCTCAGGATGAGACCGGCCACGACGCTGAGGAGCATCGGCATGCGGTTCAGGGAGTCGCGGCTCACGGCTTCGACCCCTTGGCGGGCGGAGTCGCCGGCGTCGCGGAGGCGTCCGGCGCGACATCGATCGGCGGCTCATCGCTCCAGATGAGCAGCACTTCGCGATCGCGATCGAGCTTGGCGGCGGGCTCGGCCGTGATCTCGGCGAGCGTCTGCGCGACGGCCTTGTCGACTTTCGTCACCGTCGCAACCGGGTATCCGGGGGGGAATACACCGCCGAGCCCCGAGGACACGAGCAGATCTCCGACCTTGATGTCCGCGTTGGTGGCGAGGAACGGCAGGCTCAGTTTCCTCAGGCTGAACTCGCCCGTGCCGACGGCGATGGTGCGCAGCCCGTTGCGGTTCACCTGCACCGGGATCGCGTGCTCCGAATCCGTGATCAGGATCGCTTCGGAGGAGAACGTCCCAACCTGGGTGATCTGGCCGAAGACACCGGACGCATCGAGGATCGCCTGGCCCTTGAACGCGCCGTCGCGCGTGCCCTTGTTGATGATAACGCGCTGGCGGAACGGGTTGAGGTCGACGCGCAGGATCTCGGCGACGATGAAGCGCTGCGTGACGCGCGAGGTGGCATCACGCAGCCCGCGCAGGCGCAGGTTCTCCTGCTCGAGGTCCGCGTAGCGCATCAGGCGAAAATCCGCATCGCGCACCTCGAGCTTGAGTTGCTCGTTTTCCTTGCGCAGCCGCTCGCGCGTGGCGAACAGATCGCTCAGCCAGTCCCAGAACGCCGCGGGGGAATCGACCGCGACCTGGATCGGGTAGGTGACCATCGACATGCCGCGGCGCACGGCTTCGAGATAGCCCTGGCGCTGGTCGAGCCACATGAGACCGATCGCCAGCAGGCCGAAGAAAAAGAAACGCAGTCCTGGAGACGGGCCGCGTCCCAGGATCGGTCGGGACTCAGCGGAGCGGAACGCAACCATTGGTGAGCCGCGGGCTCACTCGAGTCCGAACATCCCCGGCCCGTGTTCGTCGGTGAGCTCGAGAATCCGGCCGCCGCCGCGCGCCACACAGGTGAGCGGATCGTCGGCCACCACGACGGGCAGGCCCGTCTCTTCCATCAGGAGCTTGTCGATGTCGCGCAGCAACGCGCCGCCGCCGGTGAGCACGATGCCGCGCTCCGCGACATCCGCGCCGAGCTCGGGCGGCGTCTGCTCGAGTGCCTGCTTCACTGCGCCGACGATGCCCTGGAGCGGCTCCTGCAGCGCTTCGAGGATCTCGTTGCTGTTGAGCGTGAAGCTGCGCGGCACGCCTTCCGAGAGGTTACGGCCCTTGACCGACATCTCGCGCACCTGCTGGCCGGGATACGCCGAACCGATCTCGAGCTTCACGCGCTCGGCGGTCGCTTCGCCGATCAGGATGCCGTAGTTGCGGCGCACGTAGTTGGTGATCGCTTCATCGAAGCGGTCGCCGCCGATGCGCACCGAGGAGGCGTACACGATGCCGTTCAAGGAAATCACCGCGACCTCGGAAGTGCCGCCACCCACGTCGAGCACCATCGAGCCGCGGGCCTCGTGGACCGGCAGGCCGGCGCCGACCGCCGCGGCCATCGGCTCATACACGGTGTCGACGCTGCGCGCGCCGGCGCCTTCGGCGCTCTCCTTGATCGCGCGCTTCTCGACCTGCGTGGACCCGAACGGCACGCATACCAGCACGCGCGGGCTCGGGTTGAGGAGTCGGTTGCCGTGCACCTTCTTGATGAAGTACTGCAGCATCTTCTCGGTGTAGGTGAAGTCGGCGATCACGCCGTCCTTCATCGGGCGCACCGCCGTGATGTGACCGGGCGTGCGACCCAGCATGTTCTTGGCTTCAGCGCCGACCGCGACGATGACCTTGCCGCCACGCGTCGGCTCGTCCTGGACCGCGACCACCGACGGCTCGTTGAGCACGATGCCGCGCCCGCGAACGTAGATCAGAGTGTTGGCTGTGCCGAGGTCGATCGAGAGGTCGTTGGAGAAATAGCCTCTGAGGCGCTTGAACATGTTTGCGGATGAGCCTGACGGGAGGGCAAAAAAAGTTGCGGTACTCTAACTTACGGCCGGGACTTTCAGCAAGGCGAAGGTGTATGATTGCACGCGATTTTTCAGGCTTTTTCTGTGCCCTTTTTCACTGTTTTCTCGCATGAGTCTCACCCGCACTGACGTCGAGAACATCGCCCGACTCGCCCGCCTGCAGATCACCGAGCAGGAGCTCGAGGCTTACGTCGGCACGCTGTCGCGCATCATCAAGTTCGTCGAGCAGCTCAACGCCGCCGAGACCCGCGACGTCGAGCCGATGGCCCACCCGCTGAGCGGACAGACCCAGCGGCTGCGCGCGGACGAGATCACCGAGCGCGACCAGCACGAGCAATACCAGCGGAACGCGCCACTGGCCGAAGCTGGTCTGTATCTCGTGCCCAAAGTCATTGAATAGATTTTTTCCTTCATGCACACACTGACGATCGCTGAACTTGCCGCGGGCCTGCGTGCGCGACGCTTTTCCAGCGTCGAGCTGGCTACCAAGGTGCTCGAGCGCATCGAGCGCCACAACAAGGGGCTCAACGCTTTCCTCACGGTGACGGCTGACGCGGCGCTCGAGGCCGCGCGTCGCGCGGACCAGGAGCTGCAGGCGGGGCGCGGCGGCCCGCTCACCGGTGTGCCGATCGCGCACAAGGACATTTTCTGCACCGAAGGTGTGCGCACGAGCTGCGGCTCGAAGATGCTCGACAACTTCGTCTCGCCCTACGACGCGACCGTCGTCGCGAACCTGAAGAAGGCGGGCACGGTCCTGGTCGGCAAGACGAACATGGACGAGTTCGCGATGGGCTCCTCGAACGAGACCAGCTTCTATGGTCCGGTGCGCAATCCCTGGGATCTGAAGCGTGTGCCTGGCGGATCCTCCGGCGGTTCGGCGGCAGCGGTGGCCGCCCGACTCGTTCCTGCGGCGACCGGAACCGACACCGGCGGCTCGATTCGTCAGCCGGGTGCACTCACCGGCATCGTCGGACTCAAGCCCACGTACGGCCGCGTCTCGCGCTACGGGATGATCGCGTTTGCCTCGAGCCTCGACCAGGCCGGCGTGCTCACGCTCACCGCTGAAGATGCCGCGCTGCTCCTCGGTGCGATCGCGGGTTTCGATACGCGCGATTCGACGAGCGTCGATGCACCGGTGCCCGACTACGTCGCCGCGCTCGATGCGCCGCTCAAGGGCCTGAAGATCGGCCTGCTCAAGGAATTCTTCGACGCCGGGCTCGATCGGCAGACCGGCGAGCGCGTGCGCGCAGCGCTCGATGTGTACCAGTCGATGGGCGCGGAGCTGCGCGAGGTGAGCCTGCCGGCGTTGCCGCTGTCCGTACCGACCTACTACGTGGTGGCGCCCGCGGAGTGTTCCTCGAACCTGTCGCGCTTCGACGGCGTGCGCTTCGGCCATCGCTGCAAGGATCCGCGCGATCTGCTCGATCTCTACATGCGCACGCGTGGCGAAGGCTTCGGCGCGGAAGTGAAGCGGCGCATCATGACCGGCACCTACGTGCTCTCGGCGGGCTACTACGACGCCTATTACCTCAAGGCGCAGAAGGTTCGCCAGCTGATCAGCGATGATTTCAAGCGTGCATTCGCCCAGGTCGATGTGCTCATGGGCCCGACCGCGCCGACGCCCGCCTTCGAGATCGGCGCCAAGACCGACGATCCGATCACGATGTACCTGAATGACATCTACACCATCGGCGCAAACCTGGCGGGCTTGCCCGCGGTGTCGGTGCCGTGCGGCTTTGTCGCGGGGCTCCCGGTGGGATTGCAGATCATCGGGCCCGTGTTCAGCGAGGCGAAGCTGCTGAACGCGGCGCATCGCTATCAGAAAGAGACCGAATGGCACCGCAGGATTCCCGAGGCCTACAAATGAACGAGGAAAGAAGGCAGTGGGAGACGGTGATCGGGCTCGAGATCCACGCGCAGCTTGCGACGCACGCCAAGATCTTTTCGGGCTCGGCGACCGCGTTCGGCGCGCCGCCCAACACCCAGGCCAATCTCGTCGATCTCGGCTATCCGGGCGTGCTGCCCGTTCTGAACGTCGCCGCCGTGAGGATGGCGGTGAAGTTCGGGCTCGCGGTCGGCGCCACCATCGCGCGCCGCTCGATCTTCGCGCGCAAGAATTACTTCTACCCGGATCTGCCCAAGGGCTACCAGATCAGCCAGTACGAGCGGCCGGTGGTGGAAGACGGTGCGCTCGAAGTCCTGCTGGACGATGGCAGCCGCAAGACCGTGGGCATCACGCGCGCGCACCTCGAGGAGGACGCGGGCAAGTCGCTGCACGAAGGGATCAAGGGTTACTCCGGCATCGATCTCAACCGCGCCGGCACGCCGCTCCTCGAGATCGTCTCCGAACCCGATATGCGCTCGGCAAAGGAGGCCATCGCCTACCTCAAGAAGGTGCACACGCTGGTGCGCTATCTCGAGATCTGCGACGGCAACATGCAGGAGGGCTCGTTCCGTTGCGATGCCAACGTCTCGGTGCGTCGTTATGGCGCAGCGAAGCTCGGCACGCGCGCCGAGCTCAAGAACCTGAACTCGTTCCGTTTCATCGAGAAGGCGATCAACTACGAGGTCGCGCGCCAGATCGAGGTCCTGGAAGGCGGCGGCACCGTGGTGCAGGAGACGCGCCTCTACGATCCGGATCGCAACGAGACGCGCTCGATGCGTTCCAAGGAAGAAGCCAACGACTATCGCTACTTCCCGGACCCGGACCTGCTGCCGCTCGCGATCGAGGACGCGTTCATCGAAGAGGTGCGCAAGAGCTTGCCGGAGCTGCCGGACGAGAAGGCGGCGCGCTTTGCGCGCGAGCATGGCCTTTCCGAGTACGACGCCGGCGTGCTGACCGCGAGCCGCGAGCTCGCGGCCTACTACGAAGATGTGCTCAAGGCGCTCGGTGGCGGCGCGAAATCCGCGGGTGAGCTCACGACGCAGAAGCTCGCGGCCAATTGGGTCATGGGCGAATTGTCCGGCGCGCTGAACAAGGCCGGGCTCGAAATCACCGCGAGCCGGCTCAAGGCTCCGCAGCTCGCCGGGCTCCTCAAGCGCATTCTCGATGCGACGATCTCCGGCAAGATTGCCAAGGAAGTGTTCGAGGCGATGTGGAGCGAGTCCGCGGATGCGGATGCGATCATCGACTCGCGCGGGCTCAGGCAGATCACCGACACGGGCGCGATCGAGCGCGCGATCGAAGCGGTGATGGCCGCGAACCCTGGCCAGCTCGCCGACTATCGCTCCGGCAAGGACAAGCTCTTCGGCTTCTTCGTCGGCCAGGTGATGAAGGCGATGCAGGGCAAGGCCAACCCGGCGCAGCTCAACGAGCTGCTGAAGAAGAAACTCGGCGGCTGAGCGATGGCAGACCGGGACCGCATCCGCCGTTTCGTGTTCGAGCACAGCCCGCTGCGCGGGCACATCCTGCACCTCGACAGCGCCTGGCAGGCGATGTGCGAACACCACGAATATCCGGAGACGGTGCGTGCCGTGCTCGGCGAAGCCGCCGTGGCGGCCGCCCTCATCGCCTCGACGCGCAAGTTCGACGGCACGCTGACGCTGCAGCTCCAGGGCCCGGGCCCGATGCACTTGCTGGTCGCGCAGTGCAGTCACGGCTTTGGCGTGCGCGGCGTCGCGCGCTGGACGGCGCAGGTTCCGGCGAGTGACCTGCGTGACATGGCGGGCGACGGCCGATTGACGGTGAGCGTCGAGACCGCGGATGCGACCGCGCGCTACCAGGGTGTGGTTCCCCTCGCCGCCGGCGGCCTCGCCGCATGCCTCGAGGCTTACTTTCGCGACTCCGAGCAGCTCCCGACGCGCATCTGGCTCGCGGCGAACTCGCGCTCGGCCGCGGGCCTGCTGCTGCAAAAGCTGCCTGAATGGCGTACCAAGCGCTCGCTACCGACGCGCGAGGAAGAGGATCCTGCCGAGGCCTGGAACCGCATCGATCACCTCGCGAGCACGCTGACCGAATCCGAACTCCTCGACCTGCCGCAGCGGGATCTCCTGCATCGCCTGTTCCACGAGGAAGACGTCCGCCTCTTCGAGCCCGCACCGGTCTTCTTCAGGTGCCGCTGCTCGCGTGAGCGCGTGCGCGGCATCCTGCGCTCGCTCGGGCGCGAGGAGATCCGCAGCATCGTCGCCGAGCGCGGCTCAGTTGAAGTTCGCTGCGAGTTCTGTAACCGTTCGTACCAGTTCGACGCCATCGACAGCGAACAGTTGTTTCACGGCGGACACGGAGCGCCACCGAACACACTGCAATAAGGGGGCCTGTCTGGCGAGCATTGGTCACGACCGCGAATTACAGCGGAGTGCCGGCGCATCCAGGATCGTGAGCCGCCTCCTCCCTCTCGTCGTGCTCGCGATTTTCGGGCGCGCCGCGCACGCCCAGGAACTCGAGCCGCGAACCTATTCACCCAACCCCATCGGCAGCCATTTTGTCTTGCTGAGTGCCGCAGATTCGCAAGGCGGCGTTTCCGTCGATCCGTCGCTGCCGGTCGAGAACGTCGAGGGGAAGATCAACGCGCTGGTCGCGGGCTACGGGCAGACCTTCGGCCTGTTCGGGCGCTCAGCGAGCCTCGCGCTTGCCGTGCCCTACGTCGAAGCGAAGGTGACGGGCGATGTCGGTGATGTGACCCAGCACGCCAATCGGTACGGGTTCGGCGATGCGCGGCTGCGTTTCGCGGTCGGGCTGCTCGGCAGTCCCGCGCTGACGCCGCGCGAGTTCATGGCGCGCACGCGCGGGCCCGCGATGGGTGCGAGCCTGACGATCGTGACGCCGACGGGCGAATACTTTCCGGACAAGCTGATCAACATCGGCGGCAATCGCTGGGCCTTCAAACCCGAGGTCGGCTTCACCTGGCCCGTCGGCGGCTGGTATCTCGAGCTGACCGGCGGCGTCTGGCTCTTCACCGACAACGACGACTTCTTTGGTGGGGTGAAGCGCGAGCAGGATCCTCTCGCGACCTACCAGGCGAACGTCAGCTACACCTTCCGACCACGCCTATGGCTCGCCGGAGGCTGGACCTACTTCACCGGCGGCCGGACCACGGTGAACGAGGTGCAGAAGAACGACTGGCAGTCCAACAATCGCTACGGGCTGACCATGTCCGTGCCGCTCTCGACCCAGCAATCACTCAAGTTCAGCTGGAGCCGCGGGGCGGCCACCCGAATCGGTTCAGAATTCAGCACTTACAGCATCACCTGGCAGTTCGCCTGGTTCTGATTCGCCGCAGGTCTTGAGGTCGGATCAGGCCTACTCAACGTCCGATTCTTCTGACAAAGCCTCCGCCTCGCCGAAAAACTGCTTGCCACGCCGCCGGTTGCGCCCGTATATAAGGACATCCTTATATTGTGATGAGCCATGACAAGCCCATTTGCCGACGTCGTTGAAAGCCTGCGAGCCGTCGCCGAGTCGACCCGCCTGCGCATCCTCAGCATCTGCAACCAAGGCGAGCTCACCGTGGGTGAGATCGGGCGCGTGCTCGGTCAGAGCCAGCCGCGCGTGTCGCGTCACCTGAAGTTGCTGTGCGATGCGGGGCTCCTGCAGCGGTTTCGCGAACAGAACTGGGTCTACTACCGCGTGCCGCCGTACGGCCGCGGCGCGGACCAGGCGAAGCAGGTGCTCACCTGGGTCGACGCCGACGATGCAGCGCTGCGCCTGGATCACGAACGCGCTGCGGAAGTGCGCGCCGAGCGAGCGCGCGAAGCGGCCGAACACCTGCTCGGCAAGAATGCCGATGGCCTGACGAGCGCGCCGGAGGAAGTGGCGCGCCTGCGCGAAGTCCTGCTGCAGGAAGTGGGGCAGGACACGCTCGATGATCTGCTCGACATCGGCACCGGCACCGGCCGCGTCCTCAACTGGCTGGGGTCGAAAGCACGGCGCGCGATCGGCGTCGACCTGTCGAGCGATGCGCTGCGCGTCGCCCGGACCAACGTGCATGCCGCCGGCCTCACGCACTGTGTGCTGCAGCAGGGCGACATGTACGAGCTGGCGTTTCCGCCGGGCTCGTTCGATGCGATCACGATCGACCGCGTGCTGTCGCGCGCCAGGTCTCCCGCCGCCGCGCTCAAGGAAGCGACGCGCCTGTTGCGGCCACAGGGGCGACTGTTCATCGTCGAAGACTACGATCGCCTCGATGCGCAGGGCTCGGCCTCGCGCCATCCGCTCGCGATCCTGCGCGAGTGGCTCGCCGGCTGTGGCCTCGCGTGCGAGCGCCTGCGCCCGGTCGACACCGCGAGCGAGCAACTCATCGTGGCCGTAGGCCGCCGGCCCGCGGCGGTGGAAGCCGCGGCGTAATCATGATCAACGCACGCATCCTCGAGCTCTTCCAGGAATCCGCGGCGAGCCTGAAGCGTCCGGTCGAAGTGTCGTTCGAGTTTTTTCCGCCCAACGACGAACAGATGGCGCGCACCCTCTGGGCGTCGGTCGAGCGTCTCGCGCCGCTCCGGCCGCGCTTCGTGTCGGTGACCTATGGCGCCGACGGCTCGACGCGCGAGCGCACGCACCATCTCGTGCGTCGCATCCAGGATGAAACGACCCTCACCGGCGCGCCGCACCTCACCTGCATCGGCGCGACCCGCGAGGAGATCACCGACATCGCGCGCTCGTACTGGGACAACGGCATCCGCCACATCGTCGCGCTGCGCGGCGATCCGCCGCAGGGCGGCGCGCCGTACCAGCCGCATCCCGGCGGATTCGCCTATGCCGTCGATCTCGTGGCCGCCCTCAAGCGCGTCGCCGACTTCGAGATCTCGGTGGCCGCCTACCCGGAAGTGCATCCGCAGGCGCCGAACGCGGACTTCGATCTCGACAACCTCAAGCGCAAGATCGACGCGGGCGCCGATCGCGCCATCACGCAGTTCTTCTTCAACATCGATGCGTTCCTGCGCTTTCGCGATCGCTGCCGCCGCTCGGGTATCGATGTCAGCATCGTCCCGGGAATCCTGCCGATCACCCGGTTCCCCCAGCTCCTGAGGTTCGCGGAGCGCTGCGGGGCCTCGGTGCCCGAGTGGCTTGTGCATCGCTTCGACGGCCTGGACGATGATCCCGAGACGCGCCGGCTGATCGCGGCCAGCGTCGCCATCGAGCAGGTGCACGCGCTGCAGCGCCACGGCATCGACGAGTTTCACTTCTACACGCTGAACCGCGCCGAGCTCAGCTACGCGATCTGTCACGCCCTCGGCGTGCGGCCGCGCCCGGCGAGCACACGAGCGGCGTCCTGATCCATGTCCACCCGCAGCGAACGCATCGCCGCCCTGCGCAAGCTCCTGGAGCAACGCATCGTCGTGCTCGACGGCGCGATGGGCACGATGATCCAGCGCCACCAGCTCAGCGAAGCGGGCTATCGCGGTGCGCGCTTCAAGGATTGGCCGCGCGATCTCAAGGGCAACAACGATCTGCTCACGCTGACGCGCCCCGACATCATCGAGGCGATCCACCGCGGGTATCTCGAGTCGGGCGCGGACATCATCGAGACCAACACCTTCAACTCGAGCGCGCCCTCGCAGGCCGATTACGGCATGCAGGAACTGGTGGGTGAGCTCAACTACGAAGCCGCGCGCATCGCGCGGCGCGTGGCCGATACGGTGGCCCGCGAGACCGGCACCGAGCGCTTCGTAGCCGGCGCGCTCGGACCGACGAATCGCACCGCCTCGCTTTCGCCCGACGTCAACGACCCGGGCATGCGCAACATCACTTTCGATGAGCTGGTCGCGACTTACGGCGAGGCGACGCGCGCGCTGCTCAAGGGCGGCGCCGACCTGATTCTCATCGAAACCATTTTCGACACACTGAATGCCAAGGCGGCGCTCGCCGGCGCGAGCGAGGCGATCGAAGAACTGGGCGAGGACATTCCGCTCATCGTCTCCGGCACGATCACCGACGCTTCGGGAAGAACGCTTTCCGGGCAGACGACGGAAGCGTTCTGGAACTCGGTCCGTCACGCACGTCCGCTGGCGGTCGGCCTCAATTGCGCGCTCGGCGCGAAGCAGCTGCGGCCCTACGTCGAGGAGCTCGCACAGCTCGCCGATACCTATGTGTGCGCGTATCCCAACGCGGGCCTGCCGAATGCGTTCGGCGAATACGAGGAAACGCCGCAGGAAACCGCCTCGATCCTCGAGGAGTTCGCGGCCAGCGGCTTCGTGAACCTCATCGGCGGCTGTTGCGGGACCACGCCCGAGCACATCCGCCTGATCGCTTCGGCCGCGGCACGCCACTCGCGTCGCCAGCCGGCCGAGCTCGAGCACCGCATGCGCCTGAGCGGCCTCGAGCCGCTCAACATCGGGCCCGGGAGCCTGTTCGTGAACGTCGGCGAGCGCACCAACGTCACGGGCTCCGCCAAGTTCCGCAAGCTGATCGAAGCCAATGACTACGCGGCGGCGGTCGACATCGCGCGCCAGCAGGTGGCGAACGGCGCGCAGATGATCGACGTCAACATGGACGAGGGGATGCTCGATTCGGAAGCCGCGATGACGCGCTTCCTGCGCCTGGTCGCCGCCGAACCCGATATCGCGCGTGTGCCGGTGATGATCGATTCGTCCAAGTGGTCGGTGATCGAGGCCGGGCTCAAGTGCGTGCAGGGCAAGGGCGTCGCCAACTCCATCAGCCTCAAGGAAGGGGAGGAGGCCTTCATTCACCACGCCAGGCTGGTCCGCCGCTATGGCGCCGCCGTCGTGGTGATGGCGTTCGACGAGCAAGGGCAGGGCGACTCGCTCGAACGCCGCGTCGCTATCTGCGAGCGCGCATTTCGGATCCTCACGGAGAAGGTCGGCTTTCCCGCCGAAGACATCATCTTCGATGCAAATATCTTTGCGGTTGCGACCGGCATCGAGGCGCACAACGGCTACGCGCGCGACTTCATCGAGGCGACGCGCGAGATCAAGCGGCGCATGCCGGGCGTGCGCACCAGCGGCGGCGTCAGCAACGTGTCCTTCGCCTTCCGGGGGAACGACCGGGTGCGCGAGGCGATGCACTCCGTATTCCTCTATCACGCGATCAACGCCGGGCTCGATATGGGGATCGTGAACGCCGGCCAGCTCGCGATCTACGAGGAAATCAACCCGGAGCTGCGCGAGCGCGTGGAGGACGTGATCCTCAATCGCCGGCCCGACGCGACGGAGCGGCTGCTCGAGATCGCGGCGCGTTACCAGGGCGATGGCGGCAGCCGCAAGCAGGATGAGCTCGAATGGCGCAGCTGGCCGGTCACGCGGCGGCTCGAACATGCGCTCATCAAGGGCATCGACGAGTTCATCATCGCGGACACCGAGGAAGCGCGCCTCGCGGCCGATGCGCCGCTCAAGGTGATCGAGGGTCCGCTGATGGACGGCATGAACGTCGTGGGTGATCTCTTCGGCTCCGGAAAAATGTTCCTGCCGCAGGTCGTGAAATCGGCGCGCGTCATGAAGAAGGCCGTCGCGCATCTCGTGCCGTTCATCGAGCGCGAGCAGCAGGGCGTCAGCCGCTCCAACGGCAAGATCGTGATGGCGACCGTGAAGGGCGACGTGCACGACATCGGCAAGAACATCGTCGGCGTCGTGCTCCAGTGCAACAACTTCGAGGTGATCGACCTCGGCGTGATGGTGCCGAGCGAGAAGATCCTCGAGACCGCGCGCCGCGAAGGCGCGACCCTCATCGGCCTGTCGGGTCTCATCACGCCCTCGCTCGATGAAATGGTGCACGTGGCGCGCGAGATGCAGCGCCAGCAATTCACCGTGCCGCTCCTGATCGGCGGCGCGACCACTTCGCCGGCACACACCTCGGTCAAGATCGATCCGCAATACGAAGGCGCGGTCGTCTACGTCAAGGACGCTTCGCGCTCGGTCGGCGTGTGCCAGTCGCTGGTCACGGAGGCTTACCGCAAGGAATTCATCGCGAAGATCAAGGACGAGCACGCAGTGCGGCGCGAGCAGCATCGCGGCAAGAAAGCCAAGGCACCGCAGCTGTCCCTCGGCCAGGCGCGCGCCAACAAGCAGCGCATCGACTGGCCGAAGTATCAGCCGCCGCAGCCGCTCTCACCCGGCGTGCAGGTCTTCAGTGACTATCCGCTCGCGGAACTCTCGCGCTACATCGACTGGATGCCGTTTTTCAACGCGTGGGAGTTCGCCGGCAAGTTCCCGGAAGTGCTGACCGACCCGGTGGTGGGTGAGGCGGCGAGCAACCTGTACGCCGACGCACGCCGGCTCCTGCGCACGCTGATCGCCGAGCGCTGGCTCACGGCGCGCGGCGTCGTCGGACTGTTCCCCGCGAACTCCGTCGACGACGATGACGTCGAGGTGTACGCGGACGAGTCGCGCTCCAAAGTGATTGCGCGCCTGCATTTCCTCCGGCAGCAGAAAGGCAAGGCGGAAGGCCAGCCGCACAACTGCCTCGCCGACTTCATCGCGCCGAAGTCGAGCGGTCTGCCCGATTACATCGGTGGGTTTGCAGTGACGGCCGGGCTCGGTATCGAGCCGCACGTCGCGCGCTTCGAAGCGGCGCACGACGACTACAACTCGATCCTGCTCAAGGCACTCGCCGACCGGCTGGCGGAGGCGTTCGCGGAACGGATGCACGAGCGGGTGCGCCGCGAATTCTGGGGCTACGCCGCGGCGGAGCAGCTCAACAACGAGCAGCTGATACGCGAGGAATATCGCGGCATCCGCCCGGCGCCGGGCTACCCGGCCTGTCCCGACCATACCGAGAAGGGGACGCTGTGGCGGCTCCTCGATGTCGAGCGCAAGACCGGCATGCGCCTCACCGAATCCTTCGCGATGTATCCCACCGCGGCCGTGAGCGGCTTTTACCTCTCACACCCGGACGCGCACTACTTCGCGATCGGCAAGATCGACCTCGACCAGGTGCAGAACTACGCCGTCCGCAAGGGCATTCACCTGGATGAAGCTCAGCGTTGGCTCTCGCCGAATCTCGGCTATGATGCCGCCACCAATGCGGACGCGGCCTGATTAAGTGAAGCTCCCCGATTTCGCCAGCCTGATCCTCCTCGGCGTGCTGGTCGTCCTGGCACTCTTCTTTATCTGGCGCTGGTGGACGATTTCCCGCGCCACCCCCGGCGGACGCGAACGGCCGGACGCACTTGATTTCGGCACCGGCTTCGTCACCAATTTCTTCGATACGCTCGGCATCGGCTCCTTCGCCACCACGACGGCGATCTTCAAGTTCCGCCGCCGCATGCCGGACGAGCAGATCCCGGGCACGCTGAATGCGGGTCACGCGGTGCCGACGTTCGTGCAGGCGTTCCTGTTCATTGCCACGGTCGCCGTCGACGTCACCACGCTCATCGCCATGATCTTCGCGTCGGTGCTGGGCGCGTGGTTCGGCGCAGGTGTGGTCGCGCGCCTGCCGCGCCGCGCGATCCAGCTCGGCATGGGACTTGCGCTGCTCGTGGCAGCCACGCTCTTCGTGCTCGCGAATCTCAAGCTGATCCCGGGTGGTGGCGAGGCGTTGGGGCTGAGCGGCGGCCTGCTGGCGCTCGCCGTGGCGATCAACTTCGTGCTCGGTGCACTGATGACGCTGGGCATCGGCCTTTATGCGCCGTGCCTCATCACCATCAGCCTGCTCGGCATGAATCCGGTCGTGGCGTTCCCGATCATGATGGGCTCGTGCGCCTTTCTCATGCCGCCGGCCGGCGTGCGTTTCATGGCGCGGGGCCGCGTCAACTTTGCGGCGATGCTGGGCCTGACCCTCGGCGGCATTCCAGCCGTGCTGATTGCGGCCCTGCTGGTGCGCTCGCTCCCGCTGGTATTGTTGCGCTGGCTGGTCGTGATCGTGGTGATCGGGGCCGCGGTGATGATGCTGCGCTCGGCGCTGCGGGCTCAGCCGCAGGCGGCGCTCTCGAGTGAGGTACAAGCCTGATGCAATCCCGCTGGCGAGGCGTATTTCCTGCGGTCACGACGCAGCTCAGGAAGGATCAATCGCTCGATCTCGAGGCGACCGCGCGTCATCTCGAGGTCCTGATCGATTCGGGCGTCGACGGTCTCATCATGCTGGGCTCGCTGGGCGAGAACGCTGCGCTCGAACCCGATGAGAAACGCAAGGTGCTCGCTGCGGCGAAGGAAACGGCTCGCGGGCGCGTGCCGGTGCTCTCCGGGGTCGTGGAAACCAGCACCGCGGCGGCGATGCGCTTCGCGCGCGATGCGGAGAAGATGGGGCTCGACGGCCTGATGGTGCTGCCGGCGATGATCTATCGCGCGGACTCGGCAGAAACGCTCGCGCACTTTCGCGCTGTCGCACGCAGCACCAGCCTGCCGATCATCTGCTACAACAACCCGCTCGCCTATGTGGTCGACATCACGCCGCAGATGTTCGTCGAGCTCGCCGAAATCAGGAACCTGGTCGCCATCAAGGAATCCTCCGGCGACGTCCGTCGTATCACGGACCTGCGCAACACGGTCGGCGATCGTTACGAGCTGTTCTGTGGCGTCGACGATCTCGTGCTGGAGAGCGTGCTCCTCGGAGCGACGGGCTGGATCGCGGGCATGGGTCTCGCGTTCCCGCAGGAGAACCAATATTTCTGGGAGCTCGCGATGGCGGGCGACTACAAGGCGGCGCGCGATCTCTATGCGTGGTACACGCCGCTCCTGCACCTCGACACGCCGGTGAAGTTCGTCCAGTACATCAAGCTCGCCATCCAGGAAACCGGCCTCGGTGCCGAATGGGTGCGAGCGCCGCGCCTGCCGCTCGAAGGCGAGGAGCGACGCCGCGTGCTCGAGATCATCCATCGCGGCATCGAGACGCGACCGAAGATTCCGCAACGACGCAAGGCGTCATGAGCGTCCACAAGGTCCGGGTCATCGATTCGCACACCGGTGGCGAGCCGACGCGCGTCGTGATCGACGGCGGCCCGCGGCTCACCGGCCCGATCACGGAGCGGCTCAGGCAATTTCGCCAGCAGCACGATGCGTTTCGCGCCGCGGTGGTCAACGAACCGCGCGGCTCCGATGTGCTCGTCGGCGCGCTCCTGATGGAGCCGGAGGATCCCGCCAATGCCGCCGCGGTGATCTTCTTCAACAACGTCGGCTTTCTCGGCATGTGCGGTCACGGCACGATCGGCCTGGTCACGACGCTCGCGTGGCTCGGACGGCTCGCGCATGGCGAGCATCGCATCGAAACACCCGTCGGCCTCGTGCGCACACGCCTGCTGCACGACGGGCGCGTGGCCGTGCGCAACGTGCCGGCGTACCGGCACCTGAAGGACGTGACGGTCCAGGTGGAGGGGCATGGATCCGTGCGTGGTGATGTGGCGTGGGGCGGCAACTGGTTTTTCCTGGTGAGCGATCACGGCCAGCACCTCGAGCTCGAGGACGCCCAAGCGCTCCTCGATCTCACGCGGCGCATCGGCCAGGCGCTCGAGCGGGCCGGTATCCGTGGCGCGGACGGCGGCATCATCGATCACGTCGAGCTCTTTGGCTCACCGCATCGCGCCGAAGCAGACAGCCGCAACTTCGTGCTGTGCCCCGGCGGGTCCTACGATCGCTCACCGTGCGGCACCGGCACCAGCGCCAAGCTCGCGTGCCTGCACGCGGACGAGAAACTCGCGCCCGGTGAGATCTGGGTGCAGGAGAGCATCACCGACAGCATCTTCGAGGGCTCGATCGAGCTCGAAGGCGACAAGGTGATCCCAACCATCGCGGGTCACGCGTGGGTCACGGCGGACGCGACGCTCCTGCTCGATTCGCAGGATCCCTGCTGCTGGGGAATCGGATCCGCCGTCAGTGCGCCGCGTGAATCCGGAACAGGGCGTACGACCCGATCATCAGCCACACGACGTTAAGCACTGCCGACGGCAGCGCGTGGTTGTAGCCGCTGTTCAGGATGAAGCCCGCCGAGCCCACCACGTTCAACGCCTGGTAGGTCACCGAGCGTGCCTCGAGTCTCCCGGTCGACAGCAATCCGTAGGCGATGAGGATCAGCACCGCTGCGCTCCAGCCGATCACTTCGATCAGGGTTTTCATGTCGCTGTCCTCAGCGGCGTCAAGTGAATAGCGCAGCATCGTAACGCAAAGCACGCACTGCGCATTCACAAACTCTTCACTCACGCGCGTTGCGCGTCGATAGTGGAAGGCGTACGTTCGACCGCGTGCGAGAACAACGCATAAGTAACGGGCCGACCGCCTGCCGCACGTAAATCCGGGAGTCGAGACATGAGAGCGCTGCTGGTGCTTGGCGCCATGCTGTTGTCATCGCTCGTGACCCTGTGGGTCGCGCCGCTGTTGCGCGGCTCAGCGTCGAGCGCCAACGCGTCGCTGCCCGCGCAGCACGCTGCATCCACGAGCACCGAGGTCGCAAGCGCGACACCACCAGCGTCGACCGCACCGGCGGGACAATCCTGCCTGAGCGAAGCGGAGCTGCGACGCGTCGTGCGCGAGGAGCTCGCACCGCTCATCGCCGGGCTCGCCGGAGCGGATGGCGCGAAGTCGCAGGCCGCAACGGCGCGCAGCGCAGCCGATGACAAGCGGCAGCTCGACCTCGTGAGCCAGCAACTCGATCGCTACATTCGTGACGGCGTCATCTCGGATGCCGACATGGCCAGCCTGCAGATCGAGATCGGCAAGCTCGACAAGGCGGGTCAGCGCGAAATGCTCAGCAAGCTGGTCGGCGCGATCAATTCCGGGACGCTGCATGGCCGGCTGTGATTTCAGGCGTGGTGTGTACAACTCGTAACAAGGGGAGAAGCAAAATGAAGATCAGGTACCTGGTGCCAATTGCGGCGTTGACCCTGTTCTGCGCCGTCGCCACTGCCGGCCTGGTGATGCCGGCGGCCGTGACGATAGACTTCACCGCGAGGTCCGCGCAGGGCGATATGAACACGGCGCGTAACTCGGACGACAAGGTCACGTACATCGGCTGCAACATCGCCAACAGCCCCGGCTTCCCGAGCGGGTTCTGCCAGGCGGGCGTCGGCGCGGCCGCCGAGCAGCAGATCAACTGCTTCACGCTCGACCCGGCGATGCTCGAAGCGATTCACGGGATCTCGGACTTCTCATTCGTGCGCTTCACCTGGAACGAGAGCTTCGAGTGCACGCGGATCTATGTCTCGACGCAGTCCTTCTACCTGCCGGACTTCAAGGTCAACAAGAAATAAAGAGGCGATGACGGACTGAAGCCGCCCTCCCGCAGGGGAGGGCGGCTTTTTTCACAATTCGAAGGCGAGCAGGTAGGAACGCCCGCCGAGGGCACGCATCTGCCACAGGATCCATTCCTGCCGCTGGCGCACATAGTAGGACGGTGCGTGCACGCTGAAGCGCCTGGGGTTGGGAAGCACTGCGGCGAGCAGCGCCGCTTCCTCGGGCGTGAGTCGCGCGGCGGACTTCCCGTAGAAGTACCGGCTCGCAGCGCCCACGCCGTAGGTGCCACGGCCGAACTCGGCGATGTTGAGATACACCTCGAGCGTGCGCTGCTTGGTCCACAGCGTCTCGATCAGCACCGTGAAGTAGGCCTCGAGTCCCTTGCGCAGGAAACTGTGCCCGTTCCACAGGAACAGGTTCTTCGCGACCTGCTGCGTGATGGTGCTCGCGCCGCGCAGCCGCTTGCCGCGTTGGTGCTGGCGGATCGACTCGTCGATCGACTTGAGATCGAAGCCGACGTGCTCGGCAAAGCGCTGATCCTCGGCCGCGATCACGGCGATGGCGGCGTTCGGCGAGATGCGTGCGTAGTCGACCCACTCGTAACGCCACCGGTAGGTGCGGTCGCGATTGATGGTCGCTTGTGCGCTCGCATTCAGCATGAACGCCGAGGCCGGCGGATCGATCCAGCGCAGCGCCAGCACGGTGAGGATCGTCGCGGCAAACCACAGCGCCACGATCCACAGCAGCAAACGCAGGATGCGCCGCCACAGGCTGCGGCGCGTCGTTACCGATAGGGCGGAATCGGTCAAGCCTCGGGCTGGCCCCGGCGCGCCGACTCGATCTTCACTGTTTCGAGCGGCGCATCGTCATAGCCCTTGACCTTGCCGGTGCGCACCTTGGCGATCTGGTCGATGACGTTCATGCCCTGCGTCACGCGGCCGAACACCGCGTAACCGAAGTTGCCCGGCTTGTTGTCGAGAAACGCGTTGTCCTTGAGGTTCACGAAGAACTGCGAGGTGGCACTGTCGACCGCGTTGGTGCGCGCCATGGAGAGCGTGCCGCGCAGGTTCCGCAGGCCGTTTTCCGCCTCGTTCTTGATCGATGCGCGCGTCTGCTTCTGATCGTACCCGGCGGTGAGCCCGCCGCCCTGGATCACGAAGCCGGGCACCACGCGATGGAAGATCGTGCCGTCGAAGAACCCGTCGTCGACGTAGCGCAGGAAGTTCTCGCAGGTGATGGGCGCATCTTCGGGCTCGAGCTCGACGGTGAAGTCGCCGAGCGAAGTCTTGAACAGCACAGTCGTTGACATGAGAGATCTCTCGAATGCGAAGTCGGAAATTGTCGTCAGGCGTGCCCCGCCGTCATGCGTTCATGTCCGGCCAGGTCCTGGCGGGTGCGTATGGTACTGAAACCGTGGCTTGAAAACAGCGCACGCACCGCCTCGCCCTGCACGGCGCCGTGCTCGAGCGCGAGCCAGCCACCCGCTCGCAGGTGCTCACGGGCGCGCGCCAGGATGCGCTCGATCGCTTCCAGCCCCGTCGGCCCCGGCGTGAGCGCCGCGCGCGGCTCGCGACTGACATCGCCCGAGGAGAGCGCGGGGTCGTTCGCCGCCACATAGGGCGGGTTCGACACGATGAGGTCGCAGTGCATCGCGCCCACCGGCTCGTACCAGTTGCCGGCGAGGAAGGTGACGTTGCCGATCTCGAGCCGCTCGGCGTTGCGGCAGGCGAGGGTGAGCGCGGGCGTCGAGGCATCGGTTGCCGTGACGCGTGCATGCGGCCGTTCACGCGCGATCGCGAGCGCGAGCGCGCCACTCCCGGTGCCGAGATCGAGCACGCGCGCGTGGGCCTCGTGCGGCAACACTTCGAGCGCGAATTCCACCAGCAGCTCGCTCTCCGGGCGCGGGATCAGCACATCGGGTGTCACCTCGAAGTCGAGCGACCAGAATTCGCGCCGACCGACGATGTAGGCCACGGGCTCGCCGCGCCGTCGGCGCTCGATGAGCGCGAGGACCTCCGCGACCGTCGCAGGCGCGACGCTTTCGCCGGCGTGACTGTGCGCGAAACTGCGCGGACGCTGCAGCACGTGCGTGAGCAGGAGTTCGGCGTCGAGTCGAGCGCTCGGACTGGTCGCCGACAGTTGGCGAACCGCGCTCTCCAGCAGCGCGCCGACCGTTTCGGGTTTTTCGCTTCGCGGGGTGCGCGCGCTCATGGGCGCAGCACCGGCGTTAACGTACAATCGCGCACCATTCGTGAGCCCCGATGCCGTGTGCGGCATCCTCTGCCACAGGGATTTTCATGCAAGTCTACTCCAGCGTGCTCGAAATGATCGGCCGCACGCCGATGCTTCGAGTCAGTCACTTGGATACCGGGCCCTGCGAGCTGTACCTGAAGCTCGAGCTGGCGAACCCCGGCGGCTCGATCAAGGATCGCATCGGCGTCTCGATGATCGAGGAGGCGGAGCGCCGCGGGCGCATCAAGCCCGGCGACACCCTGGTCGAGGCGACCGCCGGGAACACCGGTCTCGGGCTCGCACTCGTTGCCGCGCAAAAGGGTTACAAGCTGATCCTCGTGCTGCCTGACAAGATGAGCCAGGAAAAGATTTTCAATCTGCGGGCGATGGGGGCCGAGGTCGTGCTGACACGTTCCGACGTCGGACGCGGCCACCCCGAGTACTACCAGGATCTCGGCGCGCGGATCGCGCGCGAGCGCGGCGCCTACTTCATCAACCAGTTTGGCAATCCCGACAATCCCCAGGCTCACGAGACCACGACCGCCCCCGAGATCTGGGAGCAGATGCAGCAGCGGCTCGATGCCGTAGTCGTCGGCGTCGGCAGCAGCGGCACGATCGCGGGGCTCACCAAGTTCTTCCAGCGTGTCGCGCCGCAGGTCGACATCGTGCTGGCCGATCCGCAAGGGTCGGTGGTCGCCGAGTACGTGCGCAGCGGCCAGCTCACCCAGAAAACCGGCTGGTTGGTCGAAGGCATCGGCGAGGACTTCATCCCGGACATCGCGGACTTCTCGCTCACCAGGCGCGCCTACAGCATTCCGGACGCGGAATCCTTCGCGACCGCGCGCGCGTTGCTGCTCAAGGAGGGGCTCCTCGCGGGATCGTCGACCGGCACGTTGCTCGCCGCGGCATTGCGTTACTGTCGCGAGCAGAAGAGCGCGAAACGCGTCGTCACCTTCGCCTGTGACACAGGCAACAAGTACCTCTCGAAGCTCTACAACGATTTCTGGATGGAGGACGAAGGCTTCATCCGGCGCAAGACTTACGGCGACCTGCGCGATCTCATCGGGCGCCTGCACAGCGAGCACGCCGCGGTCACGGTGGGCCCGTCCGACATCGTCGCCACCGCGCACAACCGGCTGCGCAACGCGGGCTTCTCGCAGCTCCCGGTGCTCGAGAACGAGCGCCTGATCGGCGTGCTGACGGAAGAGGACATCATGCGCTTCGTGTTCGGCTTCCCCGAACGCCTCGATGCGCCGGTGCGCGATGCGATGCAGACTGCCTTCATCAGCGTGCCGAAGGAGATGCCGATGCCGAGCCTGGTCTCGATCCTGCAGGTCGCGCCGTATGCCGCTGTCACCGACGGCACGCAGTTCCTCGGCATCATCACGCGCACCGACGTGCTGAATTACCTGCGCCGCCAGCAGACCAAGCGTTGAGCGGCCGGAGAGACTGATGCAGAAAGATCGCAAGCCAGGTTTCGCCACCCGCGCCATTCACGCCGGCCAGGCACCCGACCCGACGACCGGCGCGGTGATGTCGCCGATTCACGTGAGCTCGACCTACGCGCAATCGAGCCCGGGCGTGCACAAGGGCTACGAGTACTCGCGCACGCAGAACCCGACGCGCATGGCGTACGAGCGCTGCATCGCGGATCTCGAGGGCGGCGTGCAGGGATTCGCCTTCGCATCGGGCCTCGCCGCGACCGCCACCGTGCTCGATCTGCTCGACAGCGGCGCGCACGTCATCGCGATGGAAGATCTCTACGGCGGCACGCGGCGGCTCTTCAGCCAGGTGCGTCAGCGCTCGGCCGGGCTCGACATCGAGTTCATCGACCTCACCGATCTCAAGAAGCTGGCGAAAACGCTGCGCGCCGAAACGCGCCTCATCTGGATCGAGACGCCGACCAACCCGACCTTGCGCATCGTCGATCTCAAGGCCGTGGCCGCCGCGGCTCGCGCGCGCGGCGCGCTCACCGCCGTCGACAACACGTTCGCGACGCCGTGGATCCAGCGGCCGCTCGAGCTCGGCTGCGACATCGTCGTGCACTCCGCGACCAAGTTCCTCAACGGCCACTCGGACATGATCGGTGGCGTGGTGGTCGTGAAGGATCCGGCGCTCGCGGGGCGCATGGCGTTCCTGCAGAACGCGGTTGGCGCGGTGGGGAGCCCGTTCGACAGCTTCCTGGCACTGCGCGGCCTGAAGACGCTGCCGTTGCGCATGCGCCAGTGCAGTGAGAACGCGATGACGATCGCGCGCTGGCTCGAGAAGCACAAGAAAGTCGAGCGCGTGCTCTATCCCGGCCTACCCAGTCATCCGCAGCACGAGCTCGCGCGCGCACAGATGCAGAACGGCTTCAGCGGCATCATCAGTTTCTTCATCAAGGGCGGACTCGAGGCCGCGCGGCGTGCGCTCGAACGCTGCGAAATCTTCGCCATCGCCGAGAGTCTCGGTGGTGTCGAAAGCCTCGTCGATCACCCCGGCATCATGACGCACGCCTCGGTGCCCGCCGACAAGCGCGCGGCGCTCGGCATCGACGATTCGCTGATCCGCCTTTCGGTCGGCATCGAAGACGTCGAGGATCTGCTGGCCGATCTCGAACAGGCGTTGGGGTGAAGACTTCGCGGTTTGCGGGGCACCCGTCGGCTGAAATCACTCCTGGCGGGGGTGATTCGAGGCGACGTCGGGGCTCAGGCGTGACAGGTAGTCCGCGATGCCCTCGCGCTCCTCGGGCGACAGCTTGCGGATGCGCGTGACGTGCTCGGCATCCATACCAGGCCGCCCGCCGGCCGCGGTCTGCTCCATCTCGCGCATCAGGTACTCGTAGTGCTGCCCGGCGAGGCGGGGCCTCAGGCGACGAAGCTCGCCTTCTCCGAGCGGACCATGACAACCCTCGCACTGGATGAAGTACGCGTTGGCGCCGCGCTGCAGTGACTTGCCGTCACCCGTGCCGCCTTCGAGCGGCGGCCAGCGCGGCAGGCTCTGAGCGTATGAAGCGACGTCGAGCAGGTCCGGTGGCCCCTGCAGATGATGCGTCGAGGAGAAGTTCTGCATGCGCTCGTCCCAGCGGCGATCGTGGCGGAAGTCGACCAGTTGTTTGACGAGCACCGAGACGTGTTGGCCGGCGATCGCGGGAACCGTCCCGTCACGCGCGCCGCGACCGTCGGCGCCGTGACACGCGGCGCAGGTATCGAAGAGCTGAGCGCCGTGCTTGAGATCAGGCGTCGCGGCGAGGGCGGCCCGAAACTCGCGAATCGCCGCGTCCGTGTTTTCGGCAAAGGTCGGCGTCTGCGCTGCGAGCGGCTGCGCGCCGAGCGCGAGCAGTCCTGCACTGATGACGACGCTGGCTCTTGTCACCCTGGATCCCCCTTTGGCTTGCGGCGGCACCGGAACTCAGTGAGCTTGAATCGATGCCAGGTAATCGACCAGCCGGCTGATGATGGACTCGGCGCGCTGGCGCGCTTCCGGAGTACTGCCCTCAGCGTAGGTGAAGTCCTCGCCCCACACCGGCATGTTGCTCTCGCCGTGCGAGACTACCTTTGAGCGTCCGTCGATCGTGCGACGTACGTCGGCCGCCGGAAACTTGCCGCCGTGACGCTTCGCGATCAGGGTCAGGTCGGGCGGTGGGACCTTAAAGGAATTCGCCACCGGCCCATCGCCGTGTGCCTGCATGCCATGGCACGCAGCGCAGAAGCGCTGATAGAGCTGCCCACCAGAATATCTTTCCAGGTCGACGGCCCCGCTCGTCCCGGTGCTCAGCGCGCTGAGCACCAGCGCGACCATCCAATAGCTTCGCAACGTCATCGTAGTGTCCTCGGGGGGTCAGGCGTAGGCGGGCGGCATCGTGGCCAGGCGCACGCCGCGCCCGGCGCGTTGCACGCGGTTCGCGAAGCGCGCCGGCTTCACGACCAGCAGATCGCAGGCCAGCTCATCGAGCACGCGCTCGGCGGTGTTGCCGATGAAGGCACCTTTGAGCCCCGAACGCGAAATGGCGCCCATGACGACGATCGCGCTGCGCGTCGCACGTGCGACGCGCGGGATCGCCAGCATCGGGCGATCTTCGACGAGGTGTCGGCGTTTCGCTGCAATCTTGCTGGCACGCAAGCTCCTCGCGAAGTTCGCTTGCGCGCGCGCTGCTGCGCGCTTTTCGATCCCCGACGTGAGATTCCTCGACCACGGCTCGTCCATGTCCACATCCTCGGGAAGCGGGACGTACGCGTGAGCGGCATGCAATGTCCCGCGCAACGCGCCGGCCACAGCTGCGCCCCGGCGCAGAATTTCCTCATCGAGACGGGCGGGCTTGGCAAACTGGTGCGTCGGGTCGACGGCCGCGAGCACTGTCGGCCTCGCATACAAGCGCGGATTCTTGACGATCAGCACCGGCAGCGGGCTCAGTCGCAGCAGCTCCCAGTCCGCCATGTGCAGCAGCCACGGCGCGACGTGACGCCCCGCGTGGCGCTCCGCCACGATGAGATCCGCGCGCGTGCGCAGCGCACGCCGCACGATCGCCTCGTAGGACGGATAGTCCCAGTCCACTGCAGTCGTGACGTTGAGTCCTCTCCGGCGGATGGTGTTGGCGATTCGCTCCAGTTCCGCGAGGCGCAGCTTCTGGATCTGCCGCTTCATGCGCGTGAGGCTCACGGGCATGCCGGGCAGGTCGACGTAAAGAGGCGTGTCGATCGCGTGGAACAGTTCGAGGCGCGCGCCGAAGCCACGCGCGAGCTGCGCGGCCTTGAGTGCCGCGGGTGATTTGCTCGCTTCCGTGTTCTTCAGCGCCACCAGGATACGGCGTACCGACGACATCTGAAGACTCCTGGGTCCAACTGGCGGACTTCCATATTGCGACCGCGCCGGCGGGCGCGACATCCGCAGCAGCGCGTAACGGCTCGTGGAAACTACGTACGCCTCGGCCGACCGGCGTGTCAACAGACCGCACGGCACGCTGCCCGAGCCGCGGCGGTGATCTAGACGCCGCACCGACCTTCACCTGCTCGACGGCGGAACTGTCGAATGCGCGTTACCCGATCACGCCGGGACACGAGATCGCGCCGGTCGGTGGGCTCGTGAGCGCTCGATCGCCTCCGTCGCGAATCTCACGCGCACCGATTGCAAGGGCTTCATGGAAGTTGCGGCGTGAGTCGCGTTGCACCCGAGTGTGGAGTGCCTGCCGCTCGACGCCGCGAACGAAGCACTCGCGCTCTTGCGAAGCGGCAACCTGCAAGGCGCCGCGGTGCTCGTGAATCCGTGATCAGATTTAGCGCGCGGCGCGCCCGTACTCCTCCATGCGCTCCAGCCAACGCTCGCGGCGTGCATCGCCGAGGTTTTCCACCAGCCCGATAACGCTCGCATGCACGGGAGCGATGCCGCAGAACGCCAGGATATTGCGCTCCAGGCTCTTCAGGCTGTGGGCACGGTAGTACCACCGGTAAAAAAGCGCGGGCATCCCCATCGTGAGCACGATGCGCGCACTGCGGCCGCGCAGCAGCTTCTTCGGCAAGCGATTCTTGACCTCAGAGAACGCGAAGTTCGGGCGCAACGCCTGCTCGAGAAACGCCTTGAGCACCGACGGCATGGAGCCGAGCCACAGCGGGTAGAGGATCACCCAGTGCTGCGCCCACGCGAGGGTCTCCTGGCACTCGCGGATGAGGGCGGGCGGCTCATGGCGCAGGAAGTCATCGCTCGTTCTGAGGAACGGAAACTGGAGTGCGCCGAGGTTGATGGTCCGTACCTCGTGTCCAGCACTCTCTGCGCCTCGCCGATACGCGTCCGCGAGCGCGTGCAGATAGCGCGCCGGGTTCGCGTCCGGATGACCGTTGATGATAACGATTCGCTTCCCCATTTGGATCTCGCCCGCGGCTGAAAGTCGTCGCGCACGTTAGCAGGCGCGGGCGCCGCGCGAATGCGGGCGAACAGCTAGCTCATTGCGGAAACTACGTACACGCACGCACCGTGGGGACGTCAACTACCTACAGGCAACGCGCACGCGCTGCTGCACACTGCGCGCATCGTTTGGTGGGGAGAACATCATGACCAGCAGTGGCAAGCTTTGGACAGGACTTTCGATCCTGCTGCTCGTTTCTTTCAGCATCCTGTTGTTGATCGGCGGCGAGATCCATCGGCAGATGCCGCCGATTCCGCAGTCCGTCGTTACTACCGAAGGCCGCGTGATCTACACGCGTGCGGACATCGAGAAGGGCCGCCAGGTGTGGCAATCGATCGGTGGGCAGCAGCTCGGCTCGATCTGGGGACACGGCAGCTACGTCGCGCCCGATTGGACTGCGGACTGGCTGCACCGTGAAGCGATCGCGTGGCTCGATATCGAGGCGCAGCGCAACGCCAGCGTTCCGTATGCGAAGCTGCCCGAGGACGAGCAGGCGGTTCTCGCCGCGCGCCTGAAGCCCCTCATCCGCATGAATACCTACGATGCGCCGACTGATTCGGTGGCCGTCTCCGAGGATCGTGCCGCGGCGATGGCGACCGTCGCGCAACATTACGTCGCGCTCTTCGGCGACGATCCGAAACTCCTCGAGCTGCGCAAGGGCTACGCGATGAAGAACGGCACCGTGCGCGATGCCGACAATCGCGTCGCGCTCACCGCGTTCATCTGGTGGACGGCGTGGTCGGCGATCACCGAGCGCCCGGGCAAGCACATCACCTACACCAACAACTGGCCGCACGATCCGCTGGTCGGCAACACGCCGCCTGCGCATCTGTTGCTGTGGACGGTGTTCAGCGTGCTCTTCCTGATCGCGGGCATCGGGCTTCTCGGCTGGTATCACGCGACGCGTCGCGCAGAGCCGGCGCCGATTCTGCCTGCGACCGATCCACTGGCCTCGATCACCGTCACGCCGTCGATGAAGGCGACCGCCAAGTACTTCTGGCTGGTGATCGCGCTTTTCCTGACGCAGATCCTGCTCGGCGCCATCACGGCGCACTACCAGGTGGAAGGGCAGGAGGCGTATGGCTTCAAGCTCGCCGAAATCCTGCCGTATTCGTTGAGCCGCACCTGGCACACGCAGCTCGCGGTGCTGTGGATCGCGACCGCGTGGCTCGGCATGGGCCTCTACATCGCGCCGGCGGTGTCGGGACACGAACCGAAGTTCCAGCGCTTCGGCGTCAACTTCCTGTTCGCGTGCCTGCTGATCATCGTCGTGGGTGCCTTCACCGGCCAGTGGTTCGCGGTGATGCAGAAGCTCGGCCTCGCGCACAACTTCTGGTTCGGCCACCAGGGCTGGGAGTACGTCGACCTCGGCCGCTTCTGGCAGCTGTTCCTGTTCGTCGGTCTCGCGCTCTGGCTGACGCTCGTCGGCCGCGCGTTGTGGCCCGCGATTCGCAGAGGCGGTGAATCGAGATCGATCGTGACGTTGCTCTTCCTCTCCACGATCTGCATCGGCCTGTTCTACGGCGCCGGGCTCATGTGGGGCGAGCACACGCACCTCTCGATGGTCGAGTACTGGCGCTGGTGGGTGGTGCACCTGTGGGTCGAAGGATTCTTCGAAGTCTTCGCCACGGCCGTGATCGCCTTCCTCTTCACGCGCCTCGGGCTCCTGCGCGCGAGCTCGGCGACGGTGGCGGTGCTCTTCGCCACGATCGTGTTCCTCGCAGGCGGAGTGCTCGGCACGTTGCATCACCTCTACTTCACTGGCACACCGACCGCGGTGATCGCGCTCGGCGCGAGCTTCTCGGCGCTGGAAGTGGTGCCGCTCGCGTTCATCGGCTTCGAGGCCTATCACACCTTCAAGCTGGGTCACGCGACGCCGTGGATGCAGCGCTATCGCTGGCCGATCGTGTTCTTCACCGCGGTGGCGTTCTGGAACCTCGTGGGCGCGGGCCTCTTCGGGTTCCTCATCAACCCACCGCTCCCGCTCTACTACATGCAGGGCCTGAACCTGACGCCGCTCCATGGCCATACCGCGCTCTTCGGCGTGTATGGATTCCTGGGTCTCGCGCTCATGCTCTTCTGCCTGCGCGGCCTGAAGCCGCAGGCGGTGTGGAACGAGCGCACGCTCAGGACCAGCTTCGTCGCGTTGAACGTGGGCCTCGGGTGCATGGCGCTCTTCACCTTGCTGCCGATCGGCATCATTCAGCTCACCGCGGCGCTCAACCACGGCTACTGGTACGCGCGTTCGGCCGAGCTGATGCAGCAGCCGATCATTCACCTGCTCGTATGGATGCGTGTGCCCGGCGACACGATCTTCAGCATCGGCGCGGTTGCGATGGCGTGGTTCGTGCTGCGGCTCTGGGTCGGACCGAAGAGCGTGAAGACGCGCGTGCCGGCTCCGGTGCCGGCTGCGGAGCCCGCAGCGGAGCGCATGCGGACCTTGCCCCGCTGACACAGGTCCCAGGAGCAAGGGAAGATGGGCGGCGCATCCCGGCCGCCCTTGCTTTTTTTCCCGTCGCTAAACTGGGAACATCGAGCGCCGCTCCCGGTCTACGGAATCCGCACCGGCGCTTCGCCGGGCATCCCCAGGTCGAACATTCAACGGAGTATCGCCATGGAACGACGCCAGCTTGGCCGCCAGGGTCTTTCAGTTTCTTCACTCGGTCTCGGCTGCATGAGCCTCGGGATCGCGGACGTCTACACGAGTTCCGTGAAGAGCGATGACGATGCGGTCTCGCTGATCCATCGCGCACTGGACCTCGGCGTGACGTTCCTCGATACCGCGAACGTCTATGGCGATTCGGAGGTGAAAGTCGGCAAGGCACTCAAGGGCCGGCGCGACGGCGCGGTGCTTGCGACCAAGTTTGGATTCACCGCGCCGAGCTCGAGCACCAGCCGCACCGGCGGCATCGACGCTCGCCCGCAGAGCGTGCGCGATGCTTGCGAAGCCTCGCTGCGGCGCCTCGGAGTCGGGTACATCGATCTTTACTACCTGCATCGCGTCGATCCGGCGACACCGATCGAGGACACGGTCGGCGCCATGGGCGAGCTCGTGCGTGCGGGCAAAGTGCGTCATCTCGGTCTCTCGGAGGCGGCGGCGGCCACCATCCGGCGCGCGCACAAGGTGCACCCCATCAGCGCGTTGCAGACGGAGTATTCGCTATGGAGTCGCGATCCCGAGGATGAAATCCTCCCGACGGTGCGCGAGCTGGGTATCGGGTTCGTTCCGTATTCGCCCCTCGGCCGCGGCTTCCTTGCCGGGCGCTTCAAGAGCTTCGAGGACCTCGGGCCGGACGACTGGCGTCGCGGCGCGCCGCGCTTCCAGGGCGAGAACTTTGCGAAAAATCTCGCGCTCGTCGAGCACATCACCTCACTCGCGCGCGCGAGGGACTGCACGCCGTCGCAGCTGGCACTCGCCTGGCTGCTCGAGCAGGGCGATGACATCGTGCCGATTCCCGGCACCAGCAGTAAGGCGCGGCTCGAAGAGAACGCGCGCGCCGTCAACGTGAGGCTGTCAGCCGCCGACCTCGAGGCGATCGAAGGCATCGCGCCGAAGGGCGCCGCCGTCGGA
>DATFRO010000036.1:0-54280 GCA_035263105.1 Steroidobacteraceae bacterium
GTCTCAAGCGGCGAGTAGGTTCCTCGCCAGCGTTGCCATAGCAACCGTGGACCATTGGCAATAGCCGCCATTACCTGTGCCATCGGCGATTCAGAGCTCGAGGAATTCGCTGATACATTCATATGCAGCCGTCTAACGTCCCGGCTCAGCGGCCGGCTGCTGACAATTGGATGCCGGCACTTTATCCATTTCCGGTCCGCTGCAGCCGGTTGTTAGACGGCATGATTACTGACCCAAGGAACTTTCACCGCAGCATCTAATGCACCAGGTTCGACCTGAAATCCAAAGTGCACCGAATGCCAATAGGAGTTGTCAGCGGCCTGAACGTTATAGCCAGTGTTCCCTGTAACCGCGATATGGCCTCGAGAGTCTGCCGGGGCGATGCGAATATCGAGCTCGCCCTCCACAGCCGAAACAAGACGAGCTTCGCCCTTGAGGCTCTTCTGCAGGGCGACTAGCTCACCGCAAAAGCGCTTGAAGTCCTGAGATGCAACGTGCAAGTCGTTACGCCCAGCAAAGCCATGAGACTGGGCGTGTACGGCAACGTAGGCATCACCGTCCCAGCTCAACAGCTCGATCTTCAGCTGGCTCGCACCATCACTCAGCGACAAGACGTCCATGCCGTCTAACGTCCCGGCTCAGCGGCCGGCCAATGAGTAATGGATGCTGGCACTTTATCCATTTCCGGTCCGCTGCAGCCGGTTGTTAGGTGCCTTGTTGAAGAGCTTCGCGATACCCCCACCCAGTTCAGCCGCCATCTCTGCAGGTGTAGCTCCGAACTCAGAGCGTATCCCTACTTTCGCACCCGCTTTGAGAAGGGCAGCGATCAGGCGGAGGTTGCCATTACGGACAGCAACGTGCAGGGGCGTCTCGCTCATATCGCCGATCGCGTTGACGTTGACACCCTCCGCGATAAGAAGCTCAGCGCCACGAACGTCGTTTCGCCAGGCCATGACGTGTAGAGGTGTATCGCCCTCGACATCGCGACTCCTAGGCTTAACTTTTCGTCTCCCGAGATCGGCCGGGAATAACACATCCGACGTCGACTGCAGGATGTCATCGAGCGTACGCGTGTCCCTGCGTTTGGTCTTCACAAGGCACCTAACGTCCCGGCTCAGCGGCCGGCCACCGACAATTGGATGCTGGCACCTTTGTCCCTCCCCGGTCCGCTGCAGCCGGTTGTTAGACGACTGCTTACCGCGTGTCGCGTGTTGGGCTCACCCACGACGTTACCCGATGATCAGCCAGACCAACAGAAAGACCCACATGGCAATAAGGCCAGAGCGATATTGACCCGCTAATCGCAGGACGCCTGGGTCCGAGATTTCCGAATGATAGAGCCCCAACAAGATGCGCATCATGAGCATGAAACGGCTCAGCGGATTCAGAAAGAAGCTGTTTCCACCATAGCGTGCGTAGAGTGCAGGATCCGAGGCGTGCAGGGCCGACATGAAGCGGAAGTCCTGGATAAGCAGGACAAAGAGCAAGCAACCGAGCAGCGCTTGGGGCCACATGGCAGTCGTCTAACGTCCGCGTTGAGCGGCGTGCGGCTTCACCGCCGCGAAACGAAGCCACTTTATCCAGAACTGCAACATCACTCAGCCCTCAATCGAAGCTACCTGCCGCGCGTCCGCTCCAACGCGTTGTTAGGCACCGTTGCGCTCCCACCGGAGCTGGATGTTCTGACTGAGGAGATAGCGCTCAAGACAACCCCAGCGGAATTCCTTTCTCGCACCATACTCATCGCACAAGGCGATAGCGGCCGGCGTCTCATCCTCTACCTCGCTCAATCGTCTGACGATGCGAAGCGACCCAAGATCGCCGATTCGCTCAAGGGCATCCTCAAGCCAGGCGAATTTCTCCGGGGCACGCGAAATGTGATCGACGAAACAGCCCTCCATCTCGTAGTACAGCTCCAGATCGTAGATGGCGAACACATCGCGCTCTCGCGGCGTCAAGGCATGCAATCCGACCTTCAGACCACGCTCTTCGACATCCGGCACGATCAGCGTATCCAATGGTGCCTAACGTCCGCGTTGAGCGACGCGCGGCTTCACTGCCGCGCAACGAAGCCACGTTATCCAGAACTGCAACATCCTCTGCCCTCAATCGAAGCTACCGGCCGCGCGTTCGCTCCAACGCGTTGTTAGGCGGCACTACTCGCCACTTCCGTCGAGAGGTAGACGATCACGGTGCCCAGCGCGTTTCCTAGCCAATGCGAAGCAGGCCATCGCCGCTGCGACCGCACCAATCAGACCAAGGAGACCAGACGGAAAGTAGACTTTTGCCCCAATAGCACCGCCAACCAAAAAGATCATTCCACCAAAGCGCAAGAGAGTGGGACCGAACAGGCCTTGATCCTTGCGACGCGCCTGATTGAAGAGCAGACGCCAGGCGATCAAGCCACAAAAACCGCCCACCACAGCGAATATTAGAACTGGCCACACAACACGAGACGATAGAGGCTGACGGATAAGCCCGAAGGCGCACAGCGTAAGAATCCCGAGACCAAACGCGCCTATGACTAGGCCTGCGAGAAGTTCCATGTAGCGCGGCGCTGGCGCCGTGTACTGATGCTTCGGAAGTGGCATGACGTTTCCAGTGCCGCCTAACGTCCCGGCTCAGCGGCCGGCCACTGACAATTGGATGCTGGCACTTTATCCCTCTCCGGTCCGCTGCAGCCGGTTGTTAGCGTCATTCCGTGATGAACCGGATGTACTTGTGGCATGGATCCACCAAGGCGGCCGCGCGCAAGACATCGTCAATGGTCGGCTCGGTCGTCCGGTATGCGCGGCCGGATGGCGTGACGAGAACAACGCTTCGTTTGTGGGTCTGCATTACGGTTGTGATCAGGCCGTTCCACAGCATGCGCTTCGCTTGCTGCCAATCGATAGCTTTCGCGTTACCTGTGTCGGGGAGTTCCGGGGGCTTTTCCGGCGGTCCATTCTTCTCAATCAGTTCAGCGACGAGGGAGCTGAAGCTTCGGTCGCCACGGCGCAAGGCGTCCTTTTCAGGCTGCGTCAGAGCCTCGACCGATTTGTCCACCTCACAACGAACATTCGGGATCTGATCGTCGCCGAATACGCGTGCACTGAGGCAGAGGCAGACACCAACGCTGAGTAGCGTGCGGTTCATGGGAATGACGCTAACGTCCCGGCTCAGCGGCCGGCCACTGACAATTGGATGCTGGCACTTTATCCGTTTCCGGTCCGCTGCAGCCGGTTGTTAGGTGACTCCGTGAAGACGTCCACGGATTATCTCGGACAACCATTCAATATCTCCTCGGCTCGTGCTCCTCGCTGCAGCGGCAAAGCCGATACCTAGGGCAAACATCCCAATACCGAGAAAAGGAAACCACCACATTGCAGGATTCGTCAGCGATCCGACCGCGGCCAAGAAAGTCCAAGTGAGACAGAAAGCAAGCCAGAGCGCGAGAAAAGCTCGTGTGTACGTGCTGATGCGGAATGTACCGCGCAAGTAGACCCTGCCATTCGCCTCAACAAACTGGCCCTCAAAGATCGGCTTGAAATCGTTCCGGAAGAACGGTCTCACTCTTTGCAGCGTCACCCGAGAAGGAGTGACGTTCCCGACTGTTGTACTAGCGGTGAACACGAAGAATGCACTACGACGTATTCCCTCAGAGAGGCGACGTACGGACTCATCCAACCCGAATGCGCTCATGAACTCCGCAT
Source organism: Steroidobacteraceae bacterium (assembly GCA_035263105.1). Classification (GTDB taxonomy): domain Bacteria; phylum Pseudomonadota; class Gammaproteobacteria; order Steroidobacterales; family Steroidobacteraceae; genus DATBVX01. The sequence goes on from DATFRO010000036.1 coordinate 3,693, forward strand.
CGGTTCCGCCCCACAGGAGATCGCGAAGCCACTTCAACACCCGGAGTCACCTAACTATAAATAGACAGACCAATATGTGGTTTCAAAGGCGCAAGCATTGCATCTATCTTGCCGCGCTGTCCTTGCATCAACAACTTGGATTGCAAAGCTCGGTAAAACTGCGCGCAAGTGCGCAGGTGTTCCATCTAATCTGACGTTGAGTCAAATCGCCAGGCGGGCGAGGCGAGTGTTCCTACCCTGCGAAGGGCGCCCCTTGCAGCGCGCGCGCGTGCTCGGGGCGCAGGCGCGTACGATTGCTGTTCCAGGAAAAGATGCTGTCGCTCTGATCCGGATCGTGAGCAGCATCGGACATGAGCAGGGGGCTGCTGCAATGAATCATCTCGTGCAGCAGTGTGCCCCGGTCGGCGCGCAGCGTGTTGGCGTTGAAAACGACGAACCGGTCGAACCCCGGTTCGTCGATGCTGACCGCGTTGTTTGTCAAGTCGTCGTCGCCCCGTTCGTTGCTCCGAAACGGGCAGATGAGGACACGCAGCGCTGGCTTGAATCCGGGCATCGCCTTTTCCGCCGCCTTGCGCAGTCCGACAAAATCGCTGGTCTCGCCGTACTTCACCTTGAACGGAAAGTCCACGGAGAAGCCCACGATCCTGGCGACCCGCATGCCAAACGGCTGCAGCAGCTGGTTGGCTCGCGGAGCGGTTTCGTTGGCGAGCGTGAACGCGTGCGGGCCGAGCTTGTCCTTGACCCTGACGAGTTGCACCAGCGCTGAAAGGATCGCAGGGCGCCCGGGCGTCGCTTCGCGTACGGCCGCCTCGGTCACGGGCAGCTGCGACTTGCCTCCTTTGCCACCGCGCGCGGGGTCCGTGCAGCAGTTCATTGTCGGCCGTCGTTCCTCCTCGAGCATTTCCTTGTCGAGGGAAGCGATCGTCATCTTGCCAACGATGTTGTCGGCGGTTTGCTGGTAGCTGCGGTTGATGATGCCGCGTTGGGTCTTGTAGGCGAGGACCGCGGCCGCGGTGGTCTTGCCGTACGTCGCCTTGGCGGTCTCCGCCGGTGCGATGATGGCGCCGTCCAGGGTCGCAAGCGCACGATGGATTTTTTCCACGTGCGGACCGCGCGCACCCTGCAGAACGTGTGCGCTGTCCTTGGTCAGGCAGGCGTCGAGGGCGGCATCGCCGCGAAACAGTTTCGATGTCAGGGCCATTGGCACTTCTCCGATGCCATTCGCGGCCGATCATGACATCGTTCCCGCGAATCCGCGACTGGAACCTGCCAAAATGACGGCCCTTCACCGGAGGGTCCAGCATGAACAAGGTCGTGCGGGTCCATGAGCAGGGTGGCCCGGAAGTGCTGCGCATCGAGGAGCTCGAGGTGGGCGCCCCCGGGCCGGGCGAGGTGCGCGTGCGCATCGAGGCGATCGGCCTCAACCGCTCGGAAGCCGCATTTCGCGCGGGCCTTTATCCCGTGAAGCCGAAGCTCCCGACGCTCATCGGCTACGAAGCCTCGGGAATCATCGAGGCCTTGGGCGAGGGCGTGCAGGGCTTCAAGACCGGCGACCGGATTTGCGTGCTGCCGACATATCGGCTCGGTGAGTACGGTGTCTACGCCGAGAAGGCGATCGTGCCGGCACGCAGCGTCCTGCCGGCTCCGAGCGCGCTGAGCCCCATCGAAGCCGCATCGATCTGGATGCAATACCTCACTGCGCTCGCCATCATCGAAGTTGCGCACGCGACCGTGGGCGATTACGTCATCATTCGCGCGGCCTCGAGCAGTGTCGGGCTCGCTGCGATTCAGCTGGCAAACTGGGCGGGCGCCGTGCCGATCGCAGCGACCCGCCACAGCACCAAGTCGGGCGCGCTGCTCGAGCAAGGCGCGAAGCATGTGGTCGCCACGGAAGAGAGCGACCTGGTCGCCGAAGTGATGAAGATCACCAACGGCAAGGGCGCTCGCATCGTCTTCGATCCGGTCGGCGGCCCCTACGTCGAGACACTGGCGCAGGCGATGGCGCAGGACGGCGTGCTCTTCATATATGGCGGCCTGAGCGGTCAGCCGACGATGCACCCGCACTGGCCCGCGGCGTTCAAGAACCTGAGCATCCGAGGCTGGGTCGCCTCGACCATCTGGAACTACCCGGATCGCTTCGCGCGCGCACAGGAGCTGATCCTGCGTGGGCTCGCGGACGGGCATCTGAAGCCGGTGATCGCCAGGACGTTCGCGCTCAAGGATATCGTCGAGGCGCATCGCTACCTGGAGTCGAATCAGCAGCTCGGCAAGATCGTCGTGACGGTGTGACGACGCGCCGCGGCGCTAGCGCTTCATGTGGTGGTCGTAGACGAGCTGGTAGGAGTCGGCGCTGATGCCCATGTCGCCCGAGAAGGGCCGGTCGAGGCCGATGATCACGAACAGCACCATGGCGATGAAGCCCGAGAGCAGGACGAGCAGCAGCCCATGGAAGCGCACGTTGTCGACGCGAAAGAACCAGAAGAGAACGATGCAGCCCATCGCGCCGGGCAGCAGCACGAACCAGAGCACGACCGGAAGACCTGCGCCGACCGAGTCGAGGCGCTGACGCCGTTGCTGCACCAGTTCGTTGAAGGTGCGCACGGCCTCCGCGTACAGGATTTCCTGTCCGTCGGTCTCGGGCTCCGCGGCGAACAGTTGATCCTGGAGTCGATCCATCCATTCGACGCCCGCACGCGGGACTTCACCCGCGCGCTGCTTGGGCCAGGCCTCGTTGATCACCTGTTCCGTGTACCCGCGAAGGATCTCACGCATCGCGTCGCGCTGCGGCTGCGGATAGCCGCCGAGGTCACGCCACAGGTTCGCAATGGTGGTTGCTTCCGCCGACACGACGGTACTGACCTGCGAGTAGCGCTGCCACACGCCAACAGCCGTGAGCGCCGCGATCAATGCGTACAGCACCATGCAGGACTGCGCCAAGGGTGCGGTGATGTAGGCGTCCTCGTAGGTGAGACGCATCCGGGGCAGGACCCGCCGCCTCACGACCCACAGGCCGACGAGCGCGAAGCCCATCAGCCACACGTTGAGCACGATGGCGAGAACCCAGAGGTGCAGCGACAGCAGGAAGTCGATCATGCGGGCAGAGTACTTCCGGCCACGTCCGCGCGAAAACTAGTGACTTCCCTTGCGGAACTCGAACACGGGGTCATCCTTGCGTCCCGAAGTGACGTTGCCGGCGGAATCGAAGGACTGTTCAGAGAGCTTGATCTCGGTCGCGGTGAGCTCGATTTTCACTTCAGTGCGTTTGCCCCCAGCGCCGGCGCCGCGACAGCTGGCAGCCGAGCTGTGACCGGTGAAGTGGCCGTCGACGAAATCCCACTTGAGCTCGCAGCCACTGGTGCTGCTCAGGTCGTCCGGCACGACACTCTTGAAAATGTCGGGACGGTCGTGTCCGCTTGCCCAGCGCTCGGGCTCCTTGAAGTTGTAGATGGTCTGCGCGATCGACTTGTTGTCCGAGGTGGCTTCGAAACTGTAGAGCTGCTGGCTGATCATGCGACGCGGGTTCATCGCGTCGGTCTGCTGCACGTAGTACACGTCCTTGCCCATGATCACCGCTGAGACCGAAACGATGTCGAGCGCGATCGGCGCGTGCACGTCCATCACGTTCTTCGCCAGATCGGCGTCGACCTGCGCGCGATTGTCGTAACTGCCGGGGAGCCATTCCGCGATCCGGCCGAGATCCGCCTCGCGGAGCGATGCGTTGGTGGTGCAGCCACCGGCGAGAACGGATGCGCTGATCAGGAGGATCGCAGATTTGTTCATACGTTTACTCCGCGCACATCGAACGACCACGCAGGTACGGATCACGCCACCGGCCGGTCACGACCCCTTCAGGTGCTTGTCGAGCCACGTCAGCACTTCGCGGTGCCACTGCAGGCTGTCGTGCGGCTTCAGGATCCAGTGGTTCTCGTCCGGGAAGATCACGAGGCGACTCTCGATGCCACGTCGCTGCAGGGCGTTGAACGCGGAGATGCTCTGCCCGTAGGGCACGCGAAAATCCTGCTGGCCGGCGGTCACGAGCATCGGCGTGCGCCACTGCGCGACGTGATCCACCGGATTGTGTTTCGCGTAGTTCTCCGGCTTCTCGAACTCCGGGCCGCCGTTCTCCCACTCCTCGAACCACAGTTCTTCGGTCTGGTAGTACATGCCGCGCGCATCGAAGATGCCGGCGTGATTCACGATGCACTTGAAGCCGTCGTTCCAGTTGCCGGCGATCCAATTCATCATGTAGCCGCCGTACGAGGCCCCGAGTGCGCACGCGCGCTGGCCGTCGAGCCACGGATACTTCTCGACCGCGGCCGCGAGGCCTTTCTTCAGATCCTCGAGGGGCTTCCCGCCCCAGTCCTGGCTGATCGAATCGGTGAACTTCTGGCCGTAGCCGGGCGAGCCGTGAAAGTCGATGAACACGACCGCGTAGCCGGCGCCCGCGTACACCTGCGGGTTCCAGCGATAGCTCCACGCGTTGCCGAAGCTCACCTGCGGTCCGCCGTGCACGAGGAAGGCGATCGGGTACTTCGTGCCCGCGTTGAACTCCGCTGGCTTCACGACGTAGCCGTACACCGTTTCGTTGTTCCAGCCGCTGAAGGTGAACTGCTCGGGCGTGCCCATGGTGCGCGAGCCGAGGAGCGCGGAGTTGAAATGCGTGAGGCGTTGCGAGCGGCCGCCGCCGAGATTCACGCTGTAGAGATCGACGGGACCGGTGAGCGAAGCGAGCGAGTACACGACGGTCTGCGGACCGACCGAGAACTCCGCGACCGTGCCTTGCGCCTGGACGGGCGAGGCCTTCCCGTTGCGCATGTTGATGGTCCAGAGCGCTTCCTGGCCCAGGTTGTCGGCGGTCGCGTAGATCTCGCCATCACGCGCGATCGTGAAGTGACCGATCGAGCGGTCCCAGTCCTGCGTGAGCGGCCGCACCGCGCCGCTCTTCAGATCCTTGACGACGAGGTGAAAGCGATCCGCTTCGAAGCCCGGCCGATCCATCGCGAGCCAGGCGAGCGTGCGCCCATCGGCGGAGTAGTTCGGTTGTGTGTCCCACGCCTTGTTGTCGGCGGTGAGATTCTGCGGTTCGCCACTGCCGTCCGCCGGGACTTCGTAGACATCGAAGTTGGTCGACCAGGGTTCGCTCTTGCCCTTGATGCGTGCCGTGAACGCGACGCGTGAGCCGTCGGGGCTGAAGTTGAACTCCTCATCGCCACCCATGGGCTTGGAGGGCGCATCCGCATCGAGCTTGGGCATGAGCGCGACGGGCGTGCCCGCGACTTTCCCTGCCGTGTCGAGCGTGATCGTGTAGAGATGCGACTGCCGGCCGTCGTCCCACGTGTCCCAGTGACGCACGAACACGCGGTCGTGCGCGTGACCGTGCTCCTTCGACTTCGAGTTCTCCTCGAGGCGCTTCGCGGTGCAATCGAGATCGGCGCAATCGGGGAACACATCGAGGCTGACGAGCAGCCGGTTGCCGCGCGGCGCGACTTTGAGCGCATTCACATCGACGGGGAGGCGCGTCACCTGCATCGCCTCGCCACCTTCGAGCGACAGGCGCCACACCTGCGAGCTGCCGGAGCGCGTCGAGAGGAAATAGAGCGTCCTGCTGTCGGCGGACCAGCGCGGATTGTTGTCGTTCGCCGGGTCGCGCGTCAGGCGGCGCGGCTCGACCTTGTCTGAGTCGAAATCCAGGAGCCAGACATCCGCACGGCGCTTGTCCGCGTCGATGTCGGTTTCCTGCACCACGAACGCGATATAGCGCCCATCAGGAGAAACCTGGGGATCGGAGACGCGGTCGAGGCGCACCAGGTCATCGACGCTGAAGGGTTTCTGATCGGCGGCCGAAGCCGTGAAGCTCGCCACGCTGCCGATCACGGCGGCGACCATGAAGAATCTGTGCATGTCTGCTCCGCGGGTTTCCTCAGGCAATTGGCGCGCGATTGTAAGTGCAGCCGCGCCGTCTGCCTATTGCGCGCTGTACGTGGTGGCGCGAAACGTCGCCGGGCTGCGTGCGTCTGCACCTGTGGCCCGTGCATCTGCACCGATGGCTCGCCGCAACACCGAGTTGGCGGCCGGTGCTGGAGGGTCAGGGGCGGGCGGTCCTGGGGCTGATCAGGGCGACGGCGCTGGTGTAGCCGTGAAGCTGGGTGAAACCCTGAACCGGGCCGATCTCACCGCTGCAGAAAAAGCCGGCGATGGGCAGGTCGCCGAGCGCCCGGCGCAAAGCATTGCTGTCGTGGTCCGGGGTGCCGTAGAGGCCGGCGCCACGGCCGACGCAGGAGAAGAGGAGTGCGCCGGAGGGCGTCGCGAAGTGCTCGCTGCGATAGCGCGAGAGCGCACGCTCGAGATCCTGCGCGGAGGAGAGCGCGTCGCGCACGTGAAACTGCACGATGCTGTTTGCCTCGAGTTCGGTCCCCACCCAGAGCGCGCCGCTCTGCGGATCCATGCCGAGGACGTTGCGGATCAGGAAGTCGCCCGCCCGGATGTCCGGGCCCTGGTTGGGCATCGCGAGGCCGATGAAGAGCGAGTGGCCCACCAGCTCCCGATCGCGCGTGCTCAGCTTCTCGAACGCCGCCGTCAGCACGTCGCGCGGCGAATGCCCGTCGAGCTCGCGCAGCAGGTTCCCGTGGCAAGCCGTGACGAACATCGGGTCGCCGATCGGCCGGCAACCCTGCGAGACGATCGAGTCGAACTGCACGTTGCCGGTCAGGGCAAGAAAGATCGCGCCGCTCCGGTGCATGTTGCGACCGAGATAGAGAAGACTCGCGCCGGGCTGGCGGCCGCCGCTCGCGAGTCCGCCGATCTTGAGCGAGCCGGGGAAGGCATGGTCGAGACTCGGCAGAAGATCCTCGGCCGCAAACGTGTGCGGATCGGTGATGACGAGAAACTGCGGGGACGCGCTCGCCTTGACGTGCAGTGCCGATTCCCACGCGGCGCGTCCGGCAAAAGCTTGTGGAAAGTCGGCGCGTTCCACGTGGCTCGGGATCAGCTCCACGCCGGGGAGCACGGCGGCACTCACCGAGATCGCGGCTTCCCCTTCGATCTCGCGCCCCGCGCCGATCACGCCGCTCGCGCAGCAGCCAAAGAGGAGCGCCTCACTCCAGCGCTCATCGACGAGCCGGCGCAAGCTCGTCTGCTGCGCGCCAAAGGCGCTCGAGACGAAGACGATGACGAGGTCGGGGTCCTGCGAGTCGAGCTGGCGCTCGATCTGCTCGAACGCGTCGGCGGCCGCGGCATCCAGCCGCTGCGCGGTGGAGATTGCGGACGCCCATCGCATGAGTGAAGTCTACGCCTGGTTCTTCGGAAGTCCGATCGCGTCGGTCACCGGGTTGCGGAAGGTTTCCACCTCGGCTGCGCGCGCCCATTCCTTGAACGCGGGATCCTCGAGCACCGTCCGCATGTAGGCGCGCGATATAGATGAGACCTCGAATCCGTAAGTGTTGAAGCGCGTGACCACCGGCGCATACATCGCATCGGCGATGCTGTAGTCGCCGAAGAGCCACGGCCCACCCGACCCGAAGCGCTCACGGGCGTCGCGCCAGATCTCGTCGATCCGTTCGACGTCGCGCTTCAAGTCCGGCGTCAGCTCGACGCGCCGGCCAGTGGCGCGAATGTTCATCGAACACTGCGAGCGCAGCGCCGTGAAGCCCGAGTGCATCTCGGCGCTGATCGAGCGTGCCAGCGCGCGCGCCGCCGGCTGCTTCGGCCAACCGCGCCCGGTCTTCTCCGCCAGGTGCTCGACGATCGCGAGCGAGTCCCAGATCGGGATGTCGCCATCGACCAGCACCGGCACGCGGCCGGCGGGGCTGTATTTCGCGATCTGAGCGCGATAGCCGTCCCCGTAATGCTCGAGCGGGATCTCCTCGAACGCGAGGTCGAGGTGCTTGAGCAGCATCCAGGGCCTGAGCGACCAGGAGGAATAGTTCTTGAGACCGATGACGAGCTTGAGCGGCATGGCGTGGCGGCGATCGAGAGGAGGGCGGCCAAAGTAGGCGATGCGTTCCGCGAAGGCAAGCGTGGGGACGGCGGGCGGACGATTGACGGCCCCGGCGCGCCTCTCTAGGCTGCCCCGGCTCGCTGCGGGAATTGCCATGCATCCCTTCGATCCGAACGACAAGGGTCTCGCCACGCTCGCGGTGCGTGCCGGCCAGGTGCGCAGCGCCGAGGGCGAGCACGCCGAGCCGATTCACACCACGTCGAGCTTCGTGTTTCGCGACGCCGCGCAAGCGGCCGCGCGCTTCGCCGAGACCGAACCCGGCAACATCTATTCACGCTTCACCAATCCGACCGTGCGCTGCTTCGAGGAGCGTCTGGCGGCGCTCGAAGGCGGCGCGGCGTGCGTTGCGACGGCCTCGGGAATGGGCGCGATCCTCTCGATGGTGATGGCGCTCTTGAAGAGCGGTGATCACATCGTTTGCTCCGACAGCGTGTTCGGCTCGACGATCACGTTGCTCAATCGCTACTTCGCCAAGTTCGGCGTCGCGACGACCTACGTATCACCGGATTCGCCGGAGAACTGGCGGCGCGCGATCCGGCCGGAAACCAAGCTCCTGTACGTCGAAACGCCGTCCAATCCGCTCGCGGGAATCGCCGACATCCGCGCGATCGCGAACATCGCTCGCGATGCCGGGTGCCTCCTCGCGGTGGACAACTGCTTCTGCACGCCGGCGTTGCAGAAACCGTTCGATTTCGGCGCGCATCTGGTGATTCATTCAGCGACCAAGTATCTCGACGGGCAGGGACGCTGCGTCGGCGGCGCGATCGTCGGTGATCGCGAGCTCGTGGGGCGCGATGTGTTCGCCTTCATCCGCAGCGCCGGCCCGAGCATGAGCCCGTTCAACGCGTGGGTGTTTCTCAAGGGGCTCGAGACGCTGAGCTTGCGGATGCACGCGCATTCGCGCGGCGCGCTCGAGATCGCGACCTGGCTGGAGAAGCAGCCGGGCGTGCGCACGGTGTTGTACGCGGGATTGCCCTCACACCCGCAGCACGCGCTCGCGCGCGCTCAACAAGCGGCCTTCGGCGGCATCGTGGCGTTCGAGGTGGAAGGCGGGCAGGCGGCCGCGTGGCGTTTCATCGATGCGACGCGCCTCATGTCGATCACCGCGAATCTCGGCGACGCCAAGACGACGATCACGCACCCCTCGACCACGACGCACGCGCGCATCAGCGCCGAGGAACGGCAGCGCGCCGGCATCAATCCGGGACTCCTGCGCATCTCCGTCGGCCTGGAGGATGTGGCCGATCTCAAGGCCGATATCCAGCGCGGCCTGTCGGCGCTCTAGAGTCCTCGCTCAGCCTGCTCTCGCCCGACCTGCGTCTGCGGGTCGCGCGCAGAGTCGCGCGGGCTTGCTGGCAGTCAGCTCGCGGCCACGGCAGTCCGCGGCCGATACAGCACGCCGCCGAGCCAGGTGAGCGGCAGCGCCGTCACCGCGAGCGCGATCGGATACCACGCGGGACCCAGGTTCCTCGGAATCATCGCAATCGCGCCGAGTGTGGCCAGCACCAGCCCGATGACGCCGAGGATCACCACGTGAAGAATCGGATTGCGCGGCGCGAGCCTTGCAGTGATGTAACCGCCGATCACCGCGTACACGCTGCGATAGGCGAGCGCGAGCGCGTTGAGCGCCGGCTCGGGCATGGGTTCGCCCGCCGGCGGATAGACCTTGAGCATGTGAAGGATCGCGTCGGTCCCGAGCGATAGAACGACGACGGCCACGAAGCCGGCCAGGATCGCCAGGATGCTACGTCCAATACGCCGCGGATTGTCTGTCATCGAAGGCCTCCCCGGTAGCTATTGTCTTTCGCTCACAGAATTCGTGCGCTCATGGAGCGCTGCCCGTCGCCGACAGCTATCACTCGGGCAACACGGAATTGCGTGTCTCAATGATCCGGCGCGTGCCGAGCACGCCGAGTGCGGGGATGACGGCAACCCACAGCAGGATCACGAGCAGGGCACTCGTTGAGCCGCCCGCGCGTGCGGACAGCGCGCCCACGATGAAGATGCCGCCCGCGGTGAGCAGGCGGCCGGAGTTGTAGCAGACGCCGCTCCCCATCGCGCGCAGGCGCGTCGGGAAGAGCTCGGGCAGATAGAACGTGAAGGCTGCGAAGACGCCGTAGATGCCGAGGCCGAGCAGGAAGAAACCCTGCACGCGCGTGTGCGGCGCGAGGTCGAGCCCAAAGACGCCGAGGATCGCGAAAAGCGACACGAGGTAATAGACCGCGAACATGCCGCGGCGGCTCAAGGACTTCGCCAATGGAATCGCGAGGAGCGCACCGAGGACGCCGCCGACGTTGAACCAGTTCGACGCTTCGGCCTTCCACGTTTCGATCAGCAGTTTCGTCGCCGTCGGGTCGAGCCCGAGCAGCAGCGCGTGATCGCGCGCAAGACTCGTCGACAGGAGCGGCCCGAAGGCACCAACCGCCCACCAGGACAAGAGCGCGATGATGGCCGTGAACAGGCCGCTGTAGGTTCGCGTGCGAATCGCCGGTGCGAAGAGTTCCGCGGGTCGCGGTGGCGCGTCGGTTTTCACCGCGTGCTGCCAGCGCTCCGACTCGTGCAGTCCCCAGCGCACCAGGATGGCGAGCGCCGCGGGAATCAGCCCGCAGAGGAACACATAGCGCCACGCAGTTTCAGGCGTATCCGCGAGCCAGACCCCCGCGACCTGGTAATTGAGATAGCCCGCGAGCGCGTAACCGAGCGGCGAGGCGGTGAAGAGAATCGAACCCGCCTCGATACGCCGCGAGTCGGGCACCGTCTCCGCAACGAGCGCCGCGCCGACGGCCCACTCGCCGCCGATCCCGAGACTCGCGAGGGCACGAAATGCGGCGAGCTGCCAGATGTCCTGCGCCACTGCGCAGAGCGCCGTGCCGACGCTATAGATCAGCACCGTCAGGAGGAGCGTGCGCTTGCGCCCGATGCGATCGGCGACGAGCCCGAAGATCAGTCCGCCGCTCGCCCAGCCGATGAGCAGGATGCCGGTGATGATGCCGGTCCAGAACAGGCTCGCGGCGCGTGCATCGAGCGAACCCGGCTCGAGCCCGAGCAGCAGCGGCACGCAGCTCGGCGCCACGAAATTGAAGAGCAGCGCATCGAAGACGTCGAATCCCCATCCGCACCAGGCGGCGAAGATGACGAGCCACTGGTAGCGCGTCATGCCGAGCAAGCGCTGAAGATTCCTCGCGTGGGACGTGCTGGCACTCGCCTCATCTCGCTGCCAATGCGCTGCGTGTGAGAACTGTGTGATGAATCGCAGAACCCGGGCATTTCTGCAAGATGTACATCACGGTGTGAGCCGGCTGTGGGAGTAAGTTGGGTCTGACGCTGGCGAACTTCGGACCCGCGGGTGAGACATACAAAGTGAGGCCCACAGATACCTTATGAATGCACCGCAAGGTGCGGAGGTGAGAGGGCGATGAGCGGCGACGGCTCCAGGCACAAGGTAATCGCGGTAAACAACCTGCAGGAGTTTTTTCGCGATGCATTGAATGCGGCGATGTCGCACCAGAAGCTCTCGGTTCGCGATCATACCGAACATTACCTCGTGAACCTGCTGACCCTGTTTTCCCGTTCCGAAGCCCTCTACGAAACCACGCCGCGCGGCCCGCGCCTCAAGCCCCTCGTGGTGATGCTCGCCGAAGCGCTCGATGCCCCGACGCCTTCCGAGCGCAACCGCGGCCTGCAGCGCTTGGGCGACGTCTCGCTGTTCATCGCCGGATTCTTTGCCGGCAGCTTCGCGCGCAAGCTCATCGACATCGACTACCACATTGCGATGGGCGGCCGCGCCTACGGCTCGCTCGCGGATTCCCTGGTCCGGGGGCGCGAGCGCTCGCTCGCGGGCGTGTTCGCCGAGCTCGCGCAGAAGTTCCAGCGCCTGGTCGATGCGCTCAACGAAGTGAGCGAGCTCTCACACACGCACACGGCGCGCGACATCCTCCGGCTCTACGAGATCTGGATGAAGACCGGGAGCCGCCGCGCGCAGATGCTCCTGCGCCGCCTCGGCGTCGAGCCGACCGCGGCCGCAGTCACGCGCTTCCAGCACTGAACATGGTGCTGCGCGAGCTGCAACGGCTCCTCGGGCGGATCTACGACATCCGCATCGAGCACGACATCTACGAGTTCCTGGTGACGGATCGACGCCAACTCACCCACGCGGCGCAGCGCGCCTCGCGCAATACGGAAGAGGAGCTGCTGGTGAGCGAGGTCGGCGGTGACGTGTGCCTGTCGCTGTTTCTCGATCGCGCCGTGCTCGAGCGGCTGCAGCAGGCCGATCCGCTCGAGGAGCTCAACGTCGAGAACCTTGCGGACTACTGGACTGCGCTCGAAGGCGTGAGCCACTTCCAGTACCTCGCCTGGAATGCGGGCCACGATCGGCCGGTCGCGATCCACGAGCTGGAAATCCAGGCGGAAGTCGACAAGTACGCGACCGCGCTCTTTCTCCTCGGCGAGCAGCGCGCGGGCCGTTTCCCCTTGCGACTGCATCACTGCCTGTTCGAGCGTGCGCACGTCGATCACGCGCTGGCGCCGCCGAAGGCCGCGCTCTATGCCTCGGCGAGCCGCTATGCGGCGAAGTTCTGCCAGGGGCTGGAACGAAGGTTCCTGAAGCGGGGGCGCGTGCGTTGCGAGGCGCTGATCCGCGAGCTCAGGCATTTCTATCGCCTGACTCACGGCAGCAAGATCCGTCACATCGAAGCCGCACCCGCCGGCTGAGCGCCAGGCGGCCCGCGGCTCGGATCAAACAACAACCGCGAAAGACGCTGTCGAGGAGATCAGCGCTTGCCGCGCAGTTTCTCGAGCTCGATCCATCTCGATAGCGCGCGCAGATCCTTCTTGCGGGGCTTCGGGTCCTTGCCGAGCATGCCGCTGTCGTACGGGTTGTAGCCGACCTTGGCACCGAACGCGTTCACGCGCGTGTTGGCGCGCGGGTGGTTGACCATGTCATCGAGCTCGAGGCCCGGATGCTCGAGGCGCTTGCCGCGCCAGGTCTGCCACACGGCGTTGCCGCGATCGTCGAACGTGACTTGCCCGGAGGGCTCGTCCTCGAAGTCGGGAGAATTCCAGCCGTCGTCAGGGTGCCGCATCGTCGTGTTCTTCTAGTTGTTCACCGGTTCGTCTTATGTCGGCTGCATCTCTGCGGAGCAGCTCGTGTGCGAGGCAGGGTACTGAAACGCTGTGAACGCGGTCGTGCGCGGCCTCACGAAATGCTGACGTGCGTCACTCGGCGCTTTACTTAATCGGATGGCGCGCGACCAAAAACTGCGGCGGCGCCGTTCGCAAGGCGAATATGTTCAGCGGCGCGGCACAGGCCGATGACGGTCTTGCCGTCGACGATGTCGCCGGCGAGCGCGCGGGCGAGCGCTTCGTCGAGCGGCACCCAGGCGGTCTCGAACACTTCGGCGGCTTCAGGTGCTGCAGGTTCGTCGTGCAATTCGCGCGCAAGAAAGAGATGCACGACCTCGGTGAACACACCGGGCGAGCTCACCACCGTGCCGAGCGATTGCCAGTCCGATGCGCCGGCGCCCGCTTCTTCAGCGAGCTCGCGGCGCGCGGCTTCGAGCGGCGGCTCGCCGCCATCGAGCTTCCCGCCCGGCAGCTCCCACAACCAACCGCCCGCCGCGTGGCGAAACTGGTGCAAGAGGCAGACGCGCTGCTGCGCGTCGATCGCGACCACTGCGGCGCCGCCGGGGTGATGAATGATTTCCAGGTCTTCGGTCACGTCATTCGGCAGGCGCACCGTTTCGACGTTCACGGTGATGACGCGCCCGCGAAATACTGTGCGCTCCTTCATGCTCAGTGCTCTTCGACTTCGTCGACCGTCGCCTGGCCTGAGAGTCGCCGGCGGATGTGCGCCCACGAGAGTCCCGCGGTCAGCACCAGCGACACGATGAGCAGGATGATCCACGAGAGGGCACCCGTGTTGTGCAGGTCGAGCCAGCCCCACGACACCAACATCCAGATGAGCGCTCCGAAGAAGATCGCCATGAGGACGACGCCCACGACGCCGATCGACTGCAGGGTCGCGCGCACGAAGATGATCCACGCTATCAGGAGTCCGAGTCCGACGACGACCTTGAGAGGCGTTACGGCGGGAAAGTCGGTCACGAACCAGTGCAGGTACGAAAACTGCGTCGGGTTGAACGTGATGAGCACGAGCGCGAGCGCCAGCAGGAAGCGCCACAGCAGGCCTACCGCAGTGAAGTTGTTATCCATGTGCCCGGTGCTCCCCGAAAAGTGAACGCATCGTGCCAACGCGCGACGCGATGGTCATCTGGATAAACGTACAGGTCCCGGGTTAGAGTGCGGCCTCCCGGGTCGCCACCACCAGCACCGTGCAGAGTCGCCCATCGAGTTTCGAGCGTCTCAACGACATGCAGCGTCGTGCCGTCGAGTACGGTGAGACACGCGCCGGCGCGCGCGGCTGGGTCTCGGGACCGCTCCTGATCATCGCGGGCGCGGGCACCGGCAAGACCAACACCCTCGCGCATCGCGTCGCCTGGCTGGTGCTCTCGGGCGTCGATGTCGATCGCATCCTGCTGCTGACCTTCACGCGTCGCGCGGCGCAGGAGATGACACGGCGCGCCCAGCGCATCGTCGATGCCACGCTGCGTGAACGCGGCACTTCCGCATCCGCGTCCCAGCTGCGCTGGGCCGGCACGTTTCATTCGATCGCGAATCGCCTCCTGCGCCACTACGCGCGCAACCTCGGACTGGATCCCGGCTTCACGGTGCTCGATCGCGGTGATGCGGCGGATCTCATGGATGTCGTGCGTCATGAGCGCGGCCTTTCGGCGCAGCCCAAGCGCTTTCCGCGCAAGGACACCTGCCTCGCGATCTACTCGCACCGGGTGAACACGCGATGCGAGCTCGACGCGACGCTGCAGGAGCAGTTTCCGTGGTGTCTCGACTGGCACGCGGAGCTCAAGGGGCTGTACCGCGAATACGTGGTGCGCAAGCAGGCGCATCAGCTTCTCGACTACGACGACTTGCTCCTCTACTGGCACATCCTGACGAGCGATCCCGCACTCGCGCGCGCGGTCGGCGAGCAGTTCGATCACGTGCTGGTCGATGAGTACCAGGACACCAATACGCTGCAATCCGAGATCCTGCTGCGCCTGAAGCCGGACGGCGCGGGCCTTGCGGTCGTCGGTGATGACGCGCAGGCGATCTACTCCTTCCGTGCCGCGACAGTCGAGAACATCCTGAATTTTCCGTCCGCCTTCCCGACGCCGGCGACGAGCGTGACCCTCGAGCGCAACTATCGCTCGACGCAGCCGATCCTCGATGCCGCGAATGCATTGATTGGCGAGGCGACGCGCCAGCACCGCAAGGTGCTGCAAGCGGAGCGCGCGGGCGGCGAACGCCCCGCGCTCATCAGCGTGGCGGACCTGCGCCAGCAGGCGGAGCACGTCGTGGCGCGCATTCTCGCCAATCGCGAGGCGGGCCTGGTGCTGCGCCGGCAGGCGGTGCTGTTCCGCAGCTCACACGACAGCGACCTGCTCGAGATCGAGCTCACGCGTCACAACATCCCGTTCGTGAAGTACGGCGGGCTGAAGTTCCTCGAGGCGGCGCACGTCAAAGACTTGCTCTCGGTGCTGCGCTGGGCCGACAACCCACGCAACGAGATCGCGGGCTTTCGCGTGCTGCAATTGATGGACGGCGTCGGCCCGGCCAATGCGCGGCGCAGCCTCGATGCGCTCGCGCGTGCGGGCTTTGCGCCTGGCGCCTTGCGCGAGATGCAGATTCCCGGCGCGCACTCCCCGCAGTGGAGCGCGCTCGTCGCGCTCCTCGAACACCTCGCCGATCCTCAGACGCCGTGGACAGGGCAGACCCGCCAGGCGCGGGAATGGTACGAGCCGTTCCTCGAACTTCGCTATGAAGCCGCAGGCGTGCGCGCGGCGGATCTCGAGCAGCTCGAGCAGCTCTCGACACAGTACCCGTCGCGCGAGCGCTTCCTCACCGAGCTTGCGCTCGATCCGCCCGAGGCGTCCGGCGATCTCACCGGGCCGCCGCTCCTCGACGAGGACTACGTCATTCTCTCGACCGTGCACTCCGCGAAAGGGCAGGAGTGGGATGCCGTCTACGTGCTCAACGTCACCGACGGCAGCTTCCCGTCGGAGTTCGCGGGCGGCAAGCCGCAGCAGATCGAAGAGGAACGCCGCCTGCTCTACGTCGCGATCACGCGGGCGCGGGCGCAGCTCGAGTTGATTCACCCGCTGCGTTTTCACATCACGCAACAGCCGCGACTTGGCGACAAACACGTGTACGGTGCGCGCAGCCGTTTTCTCACCGAGCGCGTGCTCGCGTGCTTCCGGCAGGAGGCCGCGCAGATCGAGGAGCCGCGCGACGCGCGTCTCGGCGTGGCGCAGGTCCAGGTCGATGCAGGCGCGCGCCTGCGCGATCTTTGGTAAACGTTAAGCTAGCGTTCAGGCGCTGGAAACGATGGTTACGGGAAGCTGAGTGCACTGGAGAGGAACGCCATGACCAACCTCGTTCGCAGATCGCTTGTAGTTCTTACCATGCTGCTGATGGTTCCGATGCTCGTCTCGGCGCAGGACAAGAACGTTCCGCCGAAGCAGAAGACCTACAAGCAGGACGAAGTGCTCACCGAGGCGGAGAACTTCTTCGGCAAGGGCGCCAAGGGCATCGCCGATGTGATCCAGAAGGCGTTCAAGGACCAGGGCGAACCGAACGCGTACATCGAGGGCGAGGAAGCGGGCGGTGCGGTCGCGGTCGGCGTGCGTTACGGCAAAGGCACGCTCAAGTTCGCCGGCGGCGGTTCACGCCCGGTCTACTGGCAAGGTCCGTCGATCGGATTCGACCTCGGCGGCAATGCGGCCAAGACCTTCATCCTGGTCTACAACCTCAAGGCGCAGGACCAGCTGTTCCAGCGCTTCCCGGGTGTCGAGGGCAGTTTGTATTTCGTCGGCGGCGTCGGCCTGAACTACGCGCGCATCAACGGCATCACCGTCGCGCCGGTGCGCTTAGGTGTCGGCTGGCGCCAGGGCGCGAGCGTCGGTTACGTCCACTTCACGCCGGAAAAATCGCTCAACCCGTTCTAGGAAGCCGGCTTTACGAACTTGAGCGTCATGCGATCGCTCTCGCCGATCGCCGCGTACTTCTCGCGATCCTTGTCGCCTTCCGTGTAGACGGGCGGCAGCGTCCAGACACCTTTCTCGTAATCCTTCGTGTCCTTGGGATTGGCGTTGATCTCGGACTTCTCGACCAGCTTGAAGCCGACGCCCTCGATCATCTTGATCGCGACATCCTCGTTGACGTAGCCGCTCTTCGCCTGCGGATCCTGCGGCACCGCCGGGTTGCCGCGATGCTCGACGACGCCGAGCACGCCACCGGGCTTGAGTGTGGTGTACGCGGCCTGGAACACTTTCGTGGCGTAGTCGCGCCGCATCCAGTTATGGATGTTGCGGAAGGTGAGCACCATGTCGGCGGATCCCGCGGGCGCGATGTCGAACGCTTCCGGGCCGAGTGCGGTGACGGTCACCTTGTCATAGAGAGCAGGGTTGGCGGCGAGCTTGTCGTTGTACGCCTTGAGCGTGTCCTGAGCGCCCTTGCCAATCGCGGGATCCTGCTGGGCGGCGTAGAGCTTGCCGTGATCCCGGAGAACCGGCGCGAGTACCTCGGTGTACCAGCCGCCCGCGCCCGGCCAGATCTCGACCACCGTCATGTCCTGGCGCAGGCCGAAGAACGTGAGCGTTTGTTTCGCGTGGCGATACACATCGCGCGCGCGATTCGCGTCCGAGCGCTGCGGGCCGGCGAGTGATTTATCGATCGCCGCCGAGGTGGCAGCGTCGGTATGCGGCAACTTCGAATCAGCGGCCGCGTGCGAACCCTTCTGCGTCACGCACGCCACTACGAGGCAGCCAGCCACGAGGGCCAGCGTCACGTTCTTCATTCCTTTGGACATGACCGTCTCCTTCGCAAAAAAAGAACCCCGCGCGAAGGCGGGGTTCCGAAGCTTGAAACCGTGTCAGACGAGGCTGTTACCAGCGACCGCGTCCACCGCCGCCACCGCCGGCGAACTTCGGACGCGCCGGACGTTCCTGAGCCTCGTTTACGCGCAGCGGCCGGCCACCCATCTGGAAGCCATTGAGCTGCTGAATCGCGTTTTGAGCTTCACCCGAGGCCATTTCCACGAAGCCGAAGCCACGCGGCCGCCCGGTTTCACGGTCATTGATCAGCTTGACCGACTCCACCTTGCCATGGCGCTCGAAAAGCCCACGCACCTCATCTTCCGTGGCGCTGAAAGGAAGATTCCCTACATAAATCGTCGTCATTCAAATTCTCACTTCTACAACGCGGCGGTCGGCTGGCCTCCCTGAGAGGACGCGTCGCCTTAGGCCGCAGGTTCAACATGCAGGTCAGGTTCGGGCATGCGTGTCGCAGCGACACGAAAGCCCGGACCAAGGCCTGCGCCTTGGTCGTGCACTGATCAACTCGAGCTGGGTAGAGGGCGAGAAGCCTCGAAGGAAGAATTCACGCAGACGCCCGGCGGAAGCATGATGAGGGTACGAACCGGGGCGCGAGCTTACGTGACCCTCTTGGGCTTGGCAAATCAGGAAAGCCCCTAATCGCCGCGAAATCATGGTTTTGCGACGCAAAACGCATTGTCGGACCAGCGTGCCGTGTTCCGGCGTCTCTTATATAGATGCGCTGCCCGGCGGGCGCGCCCGTCAGGCGCGCCAGAGCGTCCAAGCGCCAATGAGGATGAAGCCGACTCCGGCGATGCGCGTCAGGAGGCGCGTGTTGACGTGCTCGGCGACGAAGCCGCCAATGAGCACGCCGATGGCGCAGGCAAGGACCAACCCCGTCGCCGCGGCCGCGAACACCAGGATCTTCGCCTGCGGGTTCTGAGCTGAGAACAACACCGTCGCGAGCTGCGTCTTGTCACCGAGCTCCGCGAGAAAGACGGTGCCGAAGACCACCGCCAGGCTCTTCACGTCCATGGTTCAACTACCGCCGTCCGGTTCGAGATAGGCGTAGCCGTTGAGCTCGCCTTCGTAGAAGCGCTTGAGCGCCTGGCTCTCGGTGAGCGTCAGGCGGCCTTCGCGCACCGCGCGCTCGCAGTCGCGCGAGAGCTTCGGATGCAGTTCCGCGACGTCGTACTCCATGTATTCGAGCACGCGATTGGCAGTGTCGCCCTTGACGATCTCCTCGATCCACCAGCCGCCTTCATCGTGCAGGCGGATGTGTACGACATGCGTGTCGCCGAACAGGTTGTGCAGATCGCCGAGCGTCTCCTGGTAGGCGCCCACGAGGAAGGCCGCGAGGTAGTAATCCTCGTCGGCGCGCAGCTCGTGCAGCTCCAGCGTGCGCTTCACATCGCGCTGGCTCACGAAGCGGTCGATCTTGCCGTCCGAATCGCAGGTGATGTCCGCGAGCACGCCGTTGCGGCTCGGGCGTTCATCGAGGCGATGGATCGGCATGATCGGGAAGAGCTGCCCGATGGCCCAGCTGTCGGGGAGCGACTGGAACACCGAGAAGTTGCAGAAATAGGTGTCGCTCAGGATCGACTCGAGCCCGTCGAGCTCTTCGGGGATGACGCTCAGCTTGCGGCAGTAGTCGCGCACCTTGGCGCACGTCGCCCAGTACAGGCGCTCGGCGAGCCCGCGGAACTCGAGGCTCAAGTAGCCGAGGTTGAACATCTGCAGCGCCTGTTCGCGCGCCTGCAGGGCGTCGTGATAGCACTCGACCAGGCGCCGCTCGCTCACCGAGCGATAGGCATCGAACAGGTCGTGGACCGGCTGCGGAATGTCGCCGTCGCCGTTGTAGTCCTCGCTCACCTTGCCGGCGACGCGGAACTGGTCGAGCGCCGAGTAGCCGAGCGTATTGAAGATGAGCACGCTGTGGTGCGCGGCGATCGCACGGCCCGACTCGCTGATGATCATCGGGTGCGGGATCTCGCGCGCATCACACACGCTCCCGATGCGGTACACGACATCGTTCGCGTACTCGTTGAGCGTGTAGTTCACCGAGGATTCGAAATTCGTGCCGCTGCCGTCGTAGTCGACGCCGAGACCACCGCCGACATCGATGTACTGCAGCCCCGCGCCCATGAGCTTGAGCTCCGCATACACGTGCGCGAGCTCGTTGATCGCGTCCTTCACGCGGCGGATGTCCTGCAGCTGGCTGCCGACGTGGCAATGCACGAGCTGCAGGCAGTCGAGCATGCCGGCCTTCTTCAAGGTCTCGAACAGTTCCAGGATCTCGGTGATGAAGAGGCCGAACTTGGAGCGCTCACCGGCGGACTCGCGCCAGCGGCCCGCGCCTTCGCTCGCGAGCTTCACCCGCACGCCGATCCTCGGGCGCACCTGGTAGCGCTCGGCGTGCTTGAGGATGAGCTGCAACTCGGAGAAGTTCTCGACCACCGGGATGATGCGTCGTCCGAGCTTGGCGGCGAAGATCACCGCCTCGATGTAGCTGTCGTCCTTGAAGCCGTTGCAGACGATGACGCGCTCGGAGTCGCCCTCGGTCATCGCCATCACGGCGAGGAGCTCGGGCTTGGAGCCCACTTCCAGGCCGAAGCCGAACTGCGTCCCGTAGCGATACACCTCTTCGACGACCAGTCGCTGCTGGTTCACCTTGATCGGGAATACCGCCGCGTACTTGTTCTTGTAGTCGTTCTCGGCGATCGCGCCTGCGAAGGCGTCGTGCAGGTGGCGCAGGCGATGCGCGAGGATGTCGGAGAAGCGCACCACCACCGGCGTGCGCAGGTCGCGGGCCTTGAGGCCCTCCACCACTTCGAAGAGATCGATCTCGCGCTCGGGCTGGGTGTCGGGACGCACCACGACGTGGCCCGCGTCGTTGATGCCGAAATATCCGCTGCCCCACGTACGCACCTGGTAGAGGTCGAGGGAGTCCTCGATCTTCCAGTTCTGGCCCGGAACGGGCTTCTTCACGGCGTTGTCCACGGCGATCGGCTGAACCTCGGGCGCGCGGCGCAAAAAGTTGCGCGCACGATAGCAAAACGTGGTGAGAAGTAAATTAAAGATCGCTAATCGTGTGCGCTTCCGGTCGCGATCGGCCGGCTGCTGTCCCGGATCCACTCGCTCCACGAGCCCGGATACAGGCGCGCACCTTGCAGTCCGGCGAGCTGCAAGGCGAGCAGGTCGTGGCACGCCGTGACGCCCGAGCCGCACATGGCGACGACCTTGTCGGCCGAGGATCCCGCGAGGGTCTGCTCCCAGCGTTCGCGCAGGAGTTGTGCCGGCAGGAAGCGCCGCGCGCTGTCGAGATTCGACATGAATGGATGATTGAGCGCCCCGGGCACATGGCCGGCGACCGGATCGATGGTCTCGTTCTGACCGGCGAAGCGATCGGCGCTGCGTGCATCGACCAGCAGCACCGAGCGATCCGCGAGCCCCCGGATCAGCGCCTCGACCGGCATCGCCTGCTCGTTGCGCGCTCTCGGCACGAACGTCACGGGCGTCACCCGCGGTTCGGCGGTTTCGAGCGGGAGGCCTGCCGCTCGCCATGCGCTGAGTCCGCCATTCAATACGGCCACCGCGTCATGGCTCACCCAGTGCAGCATCCACCAGAGGCGCGCGGCGATCGCACCACCCGCATCGTCGTAGGCGACGACCTGCTTGCTCGCATCGATCCCCCAGGCGCCGAGGCGCCGGGCGAACTCGGCCGGGCTCGGCAGCGGGTGACGACCGGTCCGCGGTGTGATCGGACCCGACAGGTCTTCGTTCAGATGCGCATAGCGGGCGCCGGGAATATGGCCGGCGCGATACTGTTCGCGCCCGGCTTCGGGCCTGGCCAGATCGAAACGGCAATCGACGATCACCCAGTGCGGATCGGCGAGGTGTTGCGCGAGTTCGGCCGGCTCGATCAGGGTGGTGTAGCTCATGCGGGGATTCTACAATCCTCGGGCAGCCGTGCTCGCGGCTCGACAGCGGAAAGCAAGCCTTGGCACTGGAGCTTTATTGGGGAAGCGGCAGTCCGTACTCGTGGCGCGTCATGCTCGCGCTCGAGCACAAGCGCCTCCCGTACGTGTCCCACCAGCTCGAGTTCTCGCGCCAGGAGCACAAGGCGCCGCACATGCTCAAGCTCAACCCGCGCGGGCAGGTGCCGGTGCTCAAGGACGGCGACTACGTGTGCTTCGAGTCGCTCGCGATCCTTTATTACCTCGACCTGAAGTATCCCGACCCGCCGCTCTTCGGCCGCAGCCCCGAAGAGGCCGGCACCATCATGCGCGTGATCTGCGAATACCAGCACAATGCCGAACCGCGCCTGATGAAGATCACGCGCGCGGTGTTCGCGGGCAAGGTGAAGGAGCAATTCGAGGAGATCACCGATGCGATGCGCACGCTCGCCAACGAAGCGCGCGTGATCGAGGGACGGCTCAGCAAGTCGGACTGGATCGTGGGTGAGAACGTCTCCGCGCTCGACTTCGTGGTGTTCCCCGGGATCCAGCTGTTGTTGCGCGCGTTGAATCGTCCGGAGGCGGCCGAGTTGCGCTCGCGCTTTCTGCCGATGGAGTTCAACTATCCAGCGCTGGCGCGCTGGATCTCGCGCGTCGAAGCGCTGCCGGGCTACGCAAAGACTTATCCGCCGCACTGGCGCGCGACGCCCGCGGCGTGAATTTGTTTGCTGCGCCCGCGCGGCGCATTTGCTTGCTGACGTTTCGCAAGGCACGATGCGCCACAAGCGCAATCGAAACTGCCAACGGATAGCGATTCATCATGAGTGAGCACCAGATTCACGTCGATTTCCCCGGACGGATCGTCCTCGTCGGCTTCGGCAGCATCGGGCAGGGCGTGCTGCCGTTGATCCTGCGTCACCTCGGGGGCGTGAAGCCCGAACGCATCACGATCCTCACGGCGGACGACGAAGGGCAGAAGGAAGCGGCGCAGTTCGGCATCAAGTTCATCAACAACGCGCTGACCCGCGACAACTACAAGCGGGTGCTCGATCCGCTGGTCGGTCGTGGCGATTTCCTCCTCAACGTGTCAGTCGATGTGTCGAGCCTCGCGCTCATCAAGTTCTGCTGGGAGAAGGGCGCGCTTTATCTCGACACCTGCATCGAGCCCTGGCCGGGCGGTTACACGGATCCGACCATCCCGGTTTCCAAGCGCACCAACTACGCGCTGCGTGAAGAAGCCCTCATGCTGCGCAAAGGCAGCAACGCGCGCTCGCCAACGGCGGTGCTCACCCATGGCGCGAACCCGGGCCTCGTCTCGCACTTTGTGAAGCAGGCGCTGCTCAACATCGCCGCGGACACCGGCGTGAAGGCCGACGTTCCGAGCTCACGCGAGGAGTGGGGCAAGCTCGCGCAGACCCTCGGCGTCAAGGTGGTGCACATCGCCGAGCGCGACAGCCAGATCTCCAACCGCCCGAAGCAGATGAACGAGTTCGTCAACACCTGGTCGGTGGATGGCTTCGTGAGCGAAGGCTCGCAGCCCGCCGAGCTCGGCTGGGGCACGCACGAGCGCAATTTCCCGCGCGACGGCGCGCGCCACGATTTCGGCTGCCAGGCGGCGATCTATCTCAATGTGCCCGGCGCCGCCACGCGCGTGCGCACTTGGACGCCGAAGGCGCAGCACTTCCACGGCTTCCTGATCACGCACAGCGAGGCGATCTCGATCGCCGACTACTTCACCGTGCGCGACGGCATGAGCATCGCCTACCGGCCGACTTCGCACTATGCGTATCACCCGTGCGACAACGCGGTGCTCTCGATACACGAGTTCGCGGGCCGCAACTGGCGGCTGCAGGATCACAAGCGAATCATGATGGGCGACATCGTGCCGGGCGGGATCGACGAGCTCGGCGTGCTGCTCGCGGGTCACAAGAAAAACGCGTACTGGTACGGCTCGCAGCTCTCGATCGACGAAGCGCGCAAGCTCGCACCGTTCAACAACGCCACCAGCCTGCAGGTGACCGTGGCGTGCCTCGCCGGGATGGTGTGGGCGATCGAGAACCCGAGCCGCGGCATCGTCGAGCCGGACGAGATGGACTTCAAGCGCAACCTCGAGGTCTGCATGCCGTACCTCGGGCCCGTGGTCGGCGAGTACACGGAGTGGAATCCGCTGCACGATCGCGGGCGCTTGTTCCAGGAAGACGTCGACGCCACTGATCCGTGGCAGTTCAAGAACGTCAGAGTCCTGTAAAGGCGCGCGGAGTCGACCCCCCCTCCGATCCGGTATGGCGCAGTACGTCCCCGACGTCACCCAGGCCGATGTCGAGCGGATCGTGGGGCGCGACTATCCACCTGAGTTGCACGCTGCCATTCGCGAGCTGATTCGCGGCATTGAAGTGCGCGAGAAAACGCGCGTGGTCCTCGCCTGCCTCAAGAACGCCCAGGGCGATGCGGAGAAGCTCGCGGGCGAGCTCGCCGAAGCCGCCGGCTACTACCGGGAAATCATCGGCGAGGCGGAGTATCCCAACTACATGCGCAAGGCGTTTCGCATCGATCGCCTGTCGGCTGAAGAGAGGGAGCGCATCATCGAGAAGGACAAGACGCAGTATCTGCGCTGGCTTCGCAAGGGCGAGGGCGCGACGGGTCCTGCCCCTGAATCAGCTGCTGACTGAGCGCCTGATGCCGGCGTTCATTTCGCTGGTCTTGCGCCGTAGGTGATCTCCAGCACCACGAACGAGCGTGAGCCGCCCGGCGCCTCCACGCTGACTTCCTCGTCGACGGCTTTGCGCATCAGGGCGCGCGCGAGCGGTGAATCCATGCTGATGTAGTCGGGCGCAAGGTCGAATTCATCCGGGCCGACGATGCGCACGCAGCGCTCCAACCCTGCTTCGTCCTCGACGCGCACCCACGCGCCGAAGAAGACGCGGCGCGGATCGCTCGGCGGCTGGTCGACCACAGCGATGCCGTCGAGGCGCTTGCGCAGGAAGCGCACGCGCCGGTCGATCTCGCGCAGCTGCTTCTTGCCGTAGATGTACTCGGCATTCTCGGAGCGATCGCCCTGTGCGGCGGCAGCCGCGACCGCGGCGGTCACCTGGGGACGCAGCACGCGCCACAAGTAATCGAGCTCCTCACGCAGACGCTTCGCGCCTTCCGGCGTGATGTATTTGGAGCCTTGCGGCTGCGGCGGGCGAAAGCGACTCATGGGTGCCGGCGCGCTCCGCCGTAGGGGAAAGCGAGTGCAGCAAGCACCGGGAACGCTGCCGGCGACGCTTGAAACTCCTGATGTACCAATGATTTGTGCATCGGATCACAGTTTTGACTTAAGGCTCTCACTAATCTCGGTCGCCATGGGCGTGAAGTATTACACCCACTTTCTGATGAACGACCGTCCCGAGACGACCAACGAGTTTTCCGGCGTGGTGGAGCTCAATCGCACGCCGCGCGCGGCACAGGATCTTGAGGATATCGCAGCGATCCTGGCACGGAGCCTCGATCTCGATTCGGACGACATCCGGGTGTTGCACTGGTCGCGCCTGCACTGAATCCCCTAGCGGACTTTCCTTCCCTTCATCAAAGTCCGCTTCTCTGAACCCCAGACCAAAAGTCTGGGGTTTTTTTTTGAGCTAACCTTGCGCTCATGTCGTCCGGCTCCTTCAAGGACCATTTCTCCGGTCATGCGCGCGACTACGCGGCGTACCGGCCCTGGTATCCGGACGAGTTGTTCGAACTCCTCGCCTCGCTGACTGCGAAGCGCGACCGCGTATGGGATTGCGCGACCGGCAACGGCCAGGCGGCCACCGGTCTCGCGCGACACTTCGCTCACGTCGTGGCGAGTGATGCGAGCGTGCAGCAGCTCAAGAGCCGCCGGCAGCACGAGCGCATCGACTACTGCGCGGGACTTGCCGAAGCGGCGCCGCTCGCGGACGCGTGCTGCGACCTGGTGACGGTGGCGCAATCGGTGCACTGGTTCGATTTCGAGCGCTTTTATGCCGAAGTGCGTCGTGTGCTGCGGCCGGGTGGGCTGCTCGCGCTCTGGACGTACGGACTGTTTCGCGTTCAGGCCGACATCGATGCGCTCGTCGATCATTTCTACGCGGACGTGGTCGGCGCCTACTGGCCGCCGGAACGCGACTACGTGGAAGCGGAGTACCGCACGATTCCGTTTCCGTTCGAGGAGCTGCATCCGAAGCCCATCGTGCTCAAGACGCAGTGGAAGTTCGACCAGGTCATGAACTACCTCGGGACCTGGTCCGCGGTGCAGCGTTACCGCGACGCGAAGAAGGACGACCCGCTGCCGGCGCTACGCGCCGAGTTGCAGCCGCTGTGGGGCGAGACTGAACTGGTGCGCGAGGTGAGCTGGACGCTACACCTCAGGGTGGGGCGAATCTGACCTGCGGGCCGAGTTCGCATATACTGCGCGCCCATTTTTGTACCGGCTTGAATCCCAGGCCAACCCCCAAATGAAGCGACTCCTGATGACGATCCTCACTGCATCCCTCGCCAGCTGCGCCGCCGCCCCGGAAAGTCCGGCCCCCGGCGCTGCGCCGGCCACAGCATCTGCGACTTACGGCTCCGGGCTCGATCTCGCCGGCTTCGATCGCAGCGTGCGCCCGGAGGACGACTTGTTCCGGTTCGTGAACGGCGAGTGGCTGAAGACCGCCGTGATTCCGGCGGACCGCGCCAACTATGGCGCCTTCACCATGCTCGACGACCAGGCGCAGGCCGACGTGCACGAGCTGGTCGAGAAGGCGGCGAATGCCTCGAACAAGGCGCCCGGTTCCGACACGCAGAAAGTCGGCGACCTGTACCTGAGCTTCATGGACACGGCGCACATCGAGCAGCTCGGACTCAAGCCGCTCAAGGGCGAGCTCGCACGCGTCGACACCATCGCCGACACGCACGACCTGGTGCGTTACATGGGCTACGCACAGAGCCTCGGCATCCAGCACCCGGTCTGGTATTTCGTCGCGCAGGACGAGAAGAACGCGACCGCCTACATCTCGAACATCTACCAGCGCGGGCTGACGCTGCCGGACCGCGATTACTACCTCAAGACCGACGAGAAGTACGTCGCGATCCGCGCCAAGTACGTCGCGTACGTCGCGGCGCTCCTCAAGCTCGCAGGCTTCGAGGATCCGCAAGGCGGCGCACAACGGATCATGGCGCTCGAGACACGGCTGGCGACGGCACACTGGACGCGCGTGCAGAACCGCGATGCCGAGAAAACCTACAACAAGTACGACATCGCGGCGGCGAACGCGTTGAGCCCCGGTTTCGACTGGAGCGAGTTTCTCGCCGGCACCCAGGCCAATGCGCAGGAGCTCGTGATCGCGCAGCCGAGCTACATCACGGCGCTCGGCAAGGCCGTGACGGAGCTGCCGCTCGACGACTGGAAGCTGTACATGAAGTACAAGCTGATCGACGAGTACGCGCCGGATCTGAGCAGCGCCTACGCCGATCTGCACTTCGACCTGCACCTGCGTACCCTGAAGGGCGTGCAGGAGAATCAACCGCGCTGGAAGCGCGCGGTCGACACGATCGACACCTCGGTCGGCGATATCGCGGGCCGGCTCTACGTCGGTGAGCACTTCACGCCGCAAGCCAAGCGCCGCATGGATGAGCTGGTCGCGAACCTGCTCAAGGCCTACAAGACCTCGATCGACCAGCTCGAGTGGATGAGCCCGGCCACCAAGGCCGCGGCGCAGGCGAAGCTCGCGAAGTTCACCGTCAAGATCGGCTACCCCGACAAGTGGAAGGACTATTCCGCGCTCACCATCGACAAGACCGACCTGGTGGGCAATCTCCTGCGCTCGGCGGCGGTCGAGCACCAGCGCGGCACCGCCAAGCTCGGGAAGCCCGTGGATCGCACCGAGTGGCTGATGACGCCGCAGACCGTCAATGCTTATTACTACCCGCCGATGAACGACATCGTGTTCCCGGCCGCGATCCTGCGCCCGCCGTTCTTCAACACGGCGGCGGATGATGCGACCAACTACGGCGCGATCGGTGCCGTCATCGGCCACGAGATCAGTCACGGGTTCGACGACCAGGGACGCAAGTACGACGGCGACGGGAACCTGCGCGACTGGTGGACGGACGAGGACGCGAAGCGCTTCAAGGAGCGCGCGGAAAAAGTCGTCGCCGAGTACAACCAGTTCAACCCGATCGACGACATGAAGGTGAACGGCGAGCTCACGCTCGGTGAGAACATCGGCGATCTCTCGGGTCTCGCGATCGCCTACAAGGCGTACAAGATCGCGGAGGGCGGCAAGACGCCGCCGGTGATCGACGGCTTCACGGCCGATCAGCGCTTCTTCCTCGGCTGGAGCCAGGTGTGGCGCCGCAAGTATCGCGACGAGGATCTGCGCCAGCGCCTGGTGACCGATCCGCACAGCCCGAGTGAATTCCGCTGCAACGGCATCGTGACCAACATGCCGGCGTTCTACGCCGCCTTCGGCGTCAAGCAGGGCGACAAGCTCTACCGGGCGCCGGAAGACCGAGTGCAAATCTGGTAGGAAGAGGGCGTCAGGCCTCGGGCCTCGGGCCTCGGGGCCTCGGGCCTCGGGCCAAAGACCAAGAAGGAGATGTCATGCGCGTCACATTGTTGTTGAGTGTTCTCGCAACACTGCTGCTCTCAGGCTGTGGCTATAACACCATTCAGTCGCAAGATGAGCAGGTGAAGGCGGCGTGGTCGGAGGTGTTGAACCAATACCAGCGGCGCGCGGACCTGGTTCCGAACCTGGTCAACGTGGTGAAGGGCGCGGC
Source organism: Steroidobacteraceae bacterium (assembly GCA_035263105.1). Taxonomy (GTDB): domain Bacteria; phylum Pseudomonadota; class Gammaproteobacteria; order Steroidobacterales; family Steroidobacteraceae; genus DATBVX01. Next base: position 32,333 of record DATFRO010000036.1, read on the forward strand.
GGCGCAGGAGCGCCAGGTGCTGGATGATGTCGTGAACGCGCGCTCGCGCGTCGGTGCGATCCAGGCGACACCGGAGCTCATCAACGACGAAGCCGCGTTCAAGAAATTCCAGGCGGCACAGGCGGACTTGACCAGCGCATTGTCGCGCCTGTTGGTGGTCGTGGAGCGCTACCCGGACCTCAAATCCATCGGGGCGTATCGCGACCTGCAGGCGCAGCTCGAAGGCGTCGAGAATCGCATCGCCGTGGCGCGCAACCGCTACATCGCGGCGGTGCAGGGCTACAACGTGACCATCCGCTCGTTCCCCTCGAACCTCACCGCGATGCTGTTCGGCTTCAAGACCAAGGCGAACTTCTCGGTGGAAAACGAAGCGGCGATCTCCAAGGCACCGACCGTCGACTTCGGTACGACACCGGCGCCGACGCCTCAGCCCGAAACCAACCCGCCGAAGAACTGATCCGCCGCCGGCGGGCCTGCGATGCGCCTCACTCCGGGGTTCGTTCTTGCATGCGCACTCGGCGTGGCGCTGCCGGTTGCGGCGCAGGCGCCGATCGACGTTCCAGCGCTGCACGCGCGCGTCACGGATCTCACCGGGACGCTGAGCGCCGGGCAGGTCGCTGCCCTCGAGCAGAAACTCAAGGACTTCGAAGCCCGCAAGGGCAGCCAGCTCGCGGTGCTCATGGTGCCGACGACGGAGCCCGAAGACATCGCCGGGTTCGGCATCCGCGTCGCCGAAGCGTGGAAGCTCGGCCGCAAGGGCGTCGATGACGGCGCAATTCTCCTGGTGGCGAAGAACGACCGGCGCATGCGCATCGAAGTGGGCTACGGCCTCGAAGGCGTGATGCCCGATGTGATCGCCAAGCGCATCGTCTCCGACACCATCGCGCCGCTCTTCAAGCAGGGCGATTTCTACGGCGGCATCAACGCGGGGCTCGACCAGATGATCAAGGTGGTCGATGGCGAGCCGCTGCCGCCGCCCGATCGCAAGTGGTCCGCACCGCCGAGCAGTGGCCATTGGCTCACGACGGTGCTGATCCTGGTCGTGGTCGGCTCGAGCTTTCTGCGTGCGATCTTCGGGCGCACCTTCGGAGCGGTGGCGACCGGCGGGCTCTCGGGCCTGATCGCCTACGTGATCACGCGCGTGATTCCGATGGCAGCCGGTATCGGCGTGCTCGGGTTCTTCATTGCCCTGCTCTTCGGCGGATTCGGCGGCTCACGCGGCTGGTCGAACCGCGGTCGCGGCATGGGTGGTGGCTGGGGAACCGGCGGCTTCGGTGGTGGCGGATTCGGCGGCGGTGGCTTCGGCGGGGGAGGCGGCGGGTTCAGCGGCGGTGGCGGCGGCTTTGGTGGCGGCGGCGCCTCGGGAAGCTGGTGACATGAGCGTCACGCGCTTCCTGCGGCATCTGTTCACCACCGACCTCAGGCGCCGGCGTCACTTCCCGGCGCACGCGCTCGGCGCGATCGAAAAGGCCGTGCACGAGAGCGAGCAGCATCACGGTGGCGAGATTCGCGTCGCCATCGAAACCGCACTCGAAGGCCCCGCGTTGTGGCATGACATATCGCCACGCCAGCGTGCGATCGAGGTCTTCGGCCGGCTGCACGTGTGGGACACCGAACATAACAGCGGCGTGCTCATCTTTGTGCTGCTCGCCGACCGGGACGTGGAGATCGTCGCCGACCGCGGCTACCGGGGACGGGTGTCGGATGCTGAATGGGCCGGTGTCTGCCGCGCCATGGAAGCGGAGTTTCGCGCCGGACGCTTCGAGAGCGGCGTGCTGAAGGGGATTCAGGCGGTCACAGCCCTCATTGCGCCGCATTTTCCGTCCCAGTCGCGCGACCGGAATGAACTCCCCGATCGACCGGCACTCCTCTAGATAAGGTGAATTTGAGGAGAATCGCCGGACGCGCGTGAGAGTCGCGCGCAGCGATGCCATAATCCGCGCATGCATCGATCAAGTCTGTCTGCAAGAGCAGACAATGCCCGGGTGAGTCGCAGTCTGTTCGTGGTCGTCGTGGCATCGGCCGTGTCGGCGTGCTCGCTGTTCGGCGCTCCCTTCCAGCGCGCGGAGAAGAAGGCCGGAGTCGAGCAGGAGGCGCCGCCGAAGCCCGCAGCCCTGCCGCCGGTCGCGACGCATCGCTTCACGATCGATCCGGCGAAGGACGATGTCGTCGGCTTGATCCAGACGACGATCGCGTCGAAGGAAGACACGCTCCCCGACATCGCGCGCCGCTTCGACATCGGCTACGAGGAGATCGTGCGTGCCAACCCGGGCGTCGATCCCTGGCTTCCGGGCGAAGGCCGCGAGATCGTGCTGCCGACGCGCTTCATCCTGCCGAACGCGCCGCGCGAAGGCATCGTGATCAACATCCCCGCGATGCGCCTCTTCTACTACCCGGCGCACAAGAAGGACGAGCCCGCCGAGGTGCTCACGTACCCGATCGGCGTCGGCCGCGTCGGCTGGACCACGCCCGAGGGCACGACCAAGATCGTGAAGCGCACGCTCGACCCGGTGTGGACCGTGCCGGTCTCGATTCGCAAGGAGCATGCGGAAAACGGCGATGACCTGCCGCCGGTGGTCGGCCCCGGGCCTGACAACCCGCTCGGCAAGCATTCCTTCACGCTCGGCTGGCAGGGCTACCTCGTGCACGGCACCAACAAGCCGTATGGCGTCGGCATGCGCTCGAGCCACGGCTGCATTCGCCTCTATCCCGAGGACATCGAGCAGATGTTCGACACCGTGCCGATGGGCACGAAACTGCGCGTCGTGAATCAGCCGGTGCTCTTCGGACGCAACGGCGAGGGCGATGTGCTGGTGCAGGCCTACGGCGCGCTCGAAGACGACAAGCGCGACTGGTCGGGCAACGCGCGCAAGCTCATGGAAAAGTCGCTTCCTGAGGCGACCCGCACCATGATCAAGGAGCAACAGCTCACGATCGACTGGGACCGTGTGCACACGCTGCTCGCGGCGCCGCGCGGCGTGCCGGTTTCGATCATCGCGCCCGACGCGAGCCTGGACGGTGAATTGCTGGCCGCGCGCAAGGTCGAGAACGCGGTGCCGGAAGGCTCGAACTGGGATGGCAAGGTGGAAGTCGACGAAGCGAAATTCGAGCAGCTCCTCTCCGAGAGCGAAACCAACACCACGACCGCTGCCGCTGACGGCGCCGCCCGCTAAGAATCAACTCTGTCCGGACCCCGAGGGTGCCCTGTGCTGCCTCTGACGAACTCGCGCCTCGCTTTCCTGCTGGCGGCGCTGCCGCTGTCCAACGCCATGGCCCAGACCACGACCGCTCCCTACGACACGACCCGCGACTACCACTCGTATTCGAATCCGCGCGCGATGCGTGTCGAGCACGTCGATCTCGATCTCGATGTCGACTTCAAGACAAAGACGCTCGGCGGCACGGTCGATCTCGTGGTTCACCGCCTCGATGAGGCGGCGCGCGACCTGGCGCTCGATACGCGCGACCTCACGATCCAGAAGATCTCGCTCCTCGGCGAGGGCGGAAAGCTCACGCCGCTCACGTTCAGGCTCGATGCGCGCGACCCTGTGCTCGGCAGTGCATTGCACGTGGCGATCCCGGCCGACGTGGCGGCGCCGACTTTCACCGTGCGCATCGCCTATCGCTCGCAACCCTCGGCTTCCGGCCTGCAATGGCTGACGCCGGCGCAAACCGCGGGCAAGAAGTATCCATTCCTCTTCAGCCAGTCGGAGGCGATCCACGCGCGCAGCTGGATTCCGCTGCAGGACTCTCCGCAGGTGCGCGTCACCTATCGCGCGCACATCCGCACTCCAAGAGAACTGCGTGCGGTGATGAGCGCGGGCAATCAACCCGAGAGTGCGCTCAACGGCGATTACCGCTTCGAGATGCCGCAGGCGATTCCCTCGTACCTGATCGCGCTCGCGGTCGGGGACCTGCAGTTTCGCTCGATCGGCGCACGCACCGGCGTCTTCGCCGAACCGCTGACGCTGGCCGCTGCCGCGAACGAGTTCGCGGAGACCGAGTCGATGCTCGAAACCTGCGAGAAGCTCTTCGGACCCTATCGCTGGACCCGCTACGACCTCTTGATCCTGCCGCCGAGCTTCCCGTACGGCGGCATGGAGAATCCGCGCCTCTCCTTCATCACGCCGACCGTGATCGCGGGCGACCGGAGTCTCGTGTCGCTCATCACGCACGAGATGGCGCACTCCTGGTCCGGCAACCTCGTGACCAATGCGACGTGGCGCGATTTCTGGCTCAACGAAGGCTTCACGGTGTTCCTCGAGCGGCGCATCCTCGATTCGCTCTACGGCCAGGCGCGCCACGACATGGAAGCTGTCCATGGCCTGCAGGATCTCAACCAGGACTTGAGCACGCTCGAGCCGCGCGACCAGGTGCTCGCGATCGACCTGCGCGGGCGTGATCCGGACGACGCCTTCTCCAACATCCCGTACGAGAAGGGTTACCTGTTCCTCAAGTTGCTCGAATCGAAGGTCGGCACCGAGCGCTTCGATGCGTTCCTGCGCGGCTATTTCGATCATTTCGCGTTCCAGAGCATCACCACCGAGCAGTTCGTCGAGTACCTGAAGGCGAATCTTCTCGACAGCGCACCGCAAGCGGTGAATGAGGCGGACCTGACGGCGTGGCTCCACCAGCCGGGCCTGCCGGAAAACGCGGTGCTGCCGCACTCGGATGCGTTTCTCAAGGTGGACGAGGAACGGCGCGCCTGGCTCGAAGGGCGCAAGGCCGCGCGCGACCTGCCGGGCGCGACCTGGTCGACGTACGAATGGCTGCACTTCCTCGACAACATGCCGGCGTCCGTGACCCAGGCGCAGCTCGCGGAGCTCGACCGGGCCTTCAAACTCACCCAGGCGGGCAACGCCGAGATCGCCCACAGCTGGTTCATGCTTGTGATCCGCAATCACTACCAGCCGGCACTGGCCCGGCTCGACCAATACCTCCTCACCATCGGCCGGCTGAAGCTCATCAAGCCGCTCTATAAAGAGCTCATGAAGAGCAACTGGGGCGCCGCCGAAGCGCGGCGGGTGTACGCCGATGCGCGAGCGGGCTATCACCCGATCACGACCAAGTCACTCGATGAAGTGGTGTTGAAGAAAGCGGCGGCGACCAGCGCCGCGACCAACTGAGGGGCGGAACCTTCTCGCAGTCGCGAGCGTCGAACCCAAGTGACCTGGGCCGGCTCCCCGGCCCGGTCTTCATCTCCCCAATTTCCTCCCGGGCTTCGGCCCGGGAGGTTTCTTACCAGATCGCCTGTGCGCCCCGGTCCGCCGCCACCGCCACGATCCCGGTCGCGATCGCGCACAGCTTGCCGTTCGAGTAGAGCGCGCTTTCGGCGAAGGCGAGGTTGTCGGTGCGCTTGATGCAGGCCCCGAACACTTCCAGGGGCGCTTCCAGCACCGCGCGCATGAACTTCAACGACAGTTCGCAGGTGCCCGCGCGACGCGCATCGAACTGCAGCGTGCCCGCGACTCCGAGCGCGCAGTCGAAGATTCCCGCGAGCACGCCACCATGCACGGCGCGCGAACGCAACCCGCCGACGTGATGTTCCTCGATGCTCGCGAGGGTGACGCGCACCAGCAGTGGATCTGCGAGATCGACTGCGAGACCGAAGTGCGTCAACCCCGGCAGGCGATTGAACTGTCGCGCCCATTCGAGGCGTGCAGGTTCATCCAGGGGGATGGCCTGAGCACGGGCCCTGAGGGTCGCGAGCTGCGGATCGTCGGCGTTCATCGCTCTCCGGGGCGGTGTGAGTGCATGATACGCGCGCGGCGGCGTCACACGTCTGTCATACGGCGCCCCTAGCCTGCGCCGAATTTGTTTGCCGCGGAACCCACCATGCGCGTGTTGATGATCTCCGATGTGTACTTCCCCCGGATCAACGGCGTCTCGACGTCGATCCAGACTTTCCGCCGCGACCTCGAGCGGCTGGGTCATGAGGTCACGTTGATCGCGCCGCGCTACCCCGAGTCCGCCGCGAGCGAGGAGGGCATCCTGCGCGTGCGCTCGCGCCAGGTGCCGCGCGATCCCGAGGATCGCATGATGAGCCGCGGCGAGATCCGCAAGCCCCTGCCCGAACTGCGCAAGCGCCAGTACGACCTGGTGCACATCCAGACGCCGTTCATCGCTCACTACGCGGGACTCGAGGTGGCGCGCGCACTCGAGATTCCGAAGGTCGAGACCTATCACACGTACTTCGAGGAGTACTTGCATCACTACGTGCCGCTGCTGCCGCGCGCCCTGATGCGCTTCCTCGCGCGGCGCTTCACCTGCTCACAGGGCAACCAGGTCGATCACCTGATCGCGCCCTCGCGCGCGATGCGCGATGCGCTGATGCAGTACCAGGTGCGAACGCCGATCACCATCATCCCGACCGGCCTCGAAGCGGACCGCTTCGAGCCCGGAGACGGCGCTGCGTTTCGCGCGCGCTTCGGCATCCCTGCTGATCGTCCGGTGCTGGTGCATGTCGGGCGCATCGCGCACGAGAAAAACATCGACTTCCTGCTGCGCATGATGGTGCGACTGCGCGCGCAGGTGCCGGACGCATTCCTTCTGGTGGCGGGCGAGGGGCCCGCGCTCGCGCACTGCCGCCGCCTCGCCGGCGAGCTCGGCCTCGGCCAGCACACGCTCTTCGTCGGCTATCTGGATCGCCAGCGCGAGCTGCTCAACTGCTATCGCGCCGGCGATGCGTTCGTGTTCGCGTCGCGCACCGAGACGCAAGGGCTCGTGCTCCTCGAGTCGATGGCGCAGGGTGTGCCGGTCGTCTCCACCATGCACATGGGCACGATCGACATCCTCGAGACGCGCCGCGGCTGCGTCGTGGTCGAGGAAGACGAAGAAGAGTTTGCGGCCGCTACGGCCGACCTGCTGCGCAATCGCGCGCGACGCGAGCAGCTCGGGCGCGACGCCAGGGCTTATGCGGCGACGTGGGCCGCGCAGGAGATGGCCGCGCGCCTCGCTGATCTGTACCGCGCGACGCTCGACGGGCGCCCCCGCTCGACACTCGCGCACGCCGAAAGCTGAAAATCCCCGTCGGACGGCGCGCTGCGCGCTTTCCGGTATAGTCGCCTGCCCACACTCACGGGACGGGCTCGATGCTCACCGACTGGTTGCGAATCATGCTGGACGAGATCGCGCGCAAGCAGGCGGAGCTCGAAAGCGGTCGCACAGAACAGCGGGCGCGCGAGAGCGAGTGTGCACAGCAGAAGCCCGCAGCCGCCCGCAAGCGCCGCACGCCACAGCGCGAAGCGGGACCGCGCACATGATTCCGCTCAAGGACGAAAATCCTTCACGGACCACGCCGGTCGTCAACTACACGGTGATCGCGCTCTGCGTGCTCGCGTTCCTGTGGCAGTTGTCGCTCGGCCCGGTGCGCGGTCAGCAAGCGGTCTATGCACTGGGTGCCATCCCTGCGGTGCTGTTCGGCAACAAGCAATTGCCGGCCGAGGTCGTGGTCATCGCGCCGTGGATGAGCGTGCTCACCTCGATGTTCATGCACGGCGGCTGGCTGCACTTGCTCGGCAACATGCTGTACCTGTGGATCTTCGGCGATAACGTCGAGGACAGCATGGGCCACGTGCGCTACGTGATCTTCTACCTGCTGTGCGGTCTTGCGGCGGTGCTCGCGCAGGCGCTGCCCGATCCGACGTCGCAAGTGCCGATGATCGGCGCGAGCGGCGCGATTTCCGGCGTGCTCGGCGCGTACCTGCTGCTCTACCCGCACGCGCGCGTGCACGTGATCATCCCGATCGGCTTCATCCTGCAACGGGCGCGGCTCCCGGCGATGTGGGTGCTGCTGCTCTGGTTCGGGCTGCAGCTGCTCAGCAACCTGATGCGCGGCACCGAGGGCGCGGGCGTCGCGTTTCGGGCGCACATCGGTGGGTTCCTGGCAGGCGTGGCGTTGATACCGCTCTTCAAGTACCGCGCCGTCCGGCTGTTCAACCCGTAGCGCACGCCGGGTCGCGGGGCTTCCTGTCGGGGAGGTCCTTTCAAGAACGCCGTAAATACATCCCTGTAGGCTCCGTGCCAGACGTCCATGTCTGGCACGGTCTTGAAAGGACCTCCCCGACAGGAAGCCAGCGACTGGGGCAAGGCGCTTCTAGTCGATCGCCGGGCGGCACTCGACGGTCACGGGAGTTTCCTGCTTGGCCGGTGCACCGAGCGCGCACACGGCTGAGCCCGCCACGACCAGGAGTGCGCCAAGGATGCCGAGCCCGTTGAGATGCTCGGGCTCGATCAGGCCGGGCACGAGCGTCGTCGTGAGCCACATGGTTCCCAGGGTGACGAGCGGCGCGATCGCCAGGATCGAGCTCACGCGGGACACCTCCCAATGCTGCATCGCTTCGGCAAACGCGCCGTAGGCGACGATCGTGTTCACGGCGCAGAAGGCGAGCATCGTGATCTGGCCCGGCGTCAACGTGCGGATTTCCGCGGGATGGGTCGTGGGCAGCAGCGCGAAGGTCGCTGCGACGTACAGGACCCAGAGAATCTGCTGCGAGCTCAGTTGCTTGAGCAGCTGCTTCTGCGCCATGCCGTAGGCCGCCCAGACCACTGAGGAGATGACGATCAGGCCGACGCCGAGGCCGAGTCCGCCGTGCAAGTCGAGGAGCAGCGGCAGGCGCCGATTGAAAAAAAGTAACAGGCCGACGACCAGGGTCGCGAACCCCAGCCACTGCGCCGGTGAGAAGCGCTCCCCGAAGAGCACCAGTCCGCCGAGCAGCAGGAACATCGGCGCGAGCTGGATGACGACCTGCGTCACGGCGGGCGTCGTGTACAGCAGGGCGAATGCATAGAGCAGGTAGTTGCCGATCAGCCCGCCGAGACCGACCAGCAGGAGCAGCCACCCCTGGCGGTTGAGGGTGCGCAGCGGCGGGAGGTTGCCGGTGGCGCCGAGCATCGCGCCGACGACGAGCGCCGAGGCGGCGAACCGATACCAGCTGATGGTGTAGCCATCCATGCCCTGCAGCGTGATCTTGAGCGCGACCGGCATGAGTCCCCACAGGACCGCGGTCGTGAGCGCGAGTACCAGCCCGACACGCCAGCGCCCGGTCATGCGGCACGCACCCGCGGCCCGCGCGGGTCGCGCGAGCGATCAGCAGCTCGAGTCATGGGAAGTGAACTCCGGTTGGATCGTTGAAGCGTGGTCAACATTACACGAATCCTGCGCCGGTCCGGACGCGAGTGTGGGCGCGGGCGCGGCACGGGTGTGATAGAGTCGCGCGCAACAAAAGCGAGGGTACCGGTGGCTGAGCGACTGACCACAGGGATTCAGGTCGCAGAACAACCAGGTCCAGAACAGCACATCGCGCGAGCCCCGACTGCCGTCACGGCGTTCGTCGGGCGAACGCTCCGCGGTCCGGTCAACCGCCCCGTCACGATTTCGAGCTTCCTCGATTTCCAGTCGATTTTCGGCGGCCTCTGGCAGCCGAGCATGCTGAGCTACGCCGTCGAGCACTTCTTCGACAACGGCGGGCGGCAGGCGATCATCGTGCGCATCGTCAACGGCGCGAAGCCGCCGACGCTCGACCTGCGCGCGGGACCCGAAACCCTGCACCTCGAGGCGCTCGCCTGCGGGACGCGCGAATACCTGCGCGCGTCGGTCGACTACGACGGCATCGAGGACCACGAGCAGGATCTCTTCAACCTCGTCCTGCAGCGGGTGCGTGCGCCGGGATCCGAGCACGTCGAGGACCAGGAGATCTTCCGTCGCCTCTCGACCAAGGCGGATTCAGCCCGCTTCGTGCAGCCGGTGCTCAGCGAATCGGTGCTGGCCCGGGTCATTGGCGAAGTCCCGGTGACCCGGCCGGAACCGACCATGCGCAACGATCCGCGTGGCGGTATCGGCTATGTGAACTCGAACCCCAACGGGGACGATGGCGGCCAGCTCACCGACTACGACCTCATCGGGTCGGCGACGCAGGGCACCGGGGTGTTCGCCCTCAAGGCCGCCGATCACTTCAACCTGCTCTGCATCCCGCCGCTGGCGCGCGAGGTTGACGTCGGCACCAGCGTACTGCTGGTCGCGGGGCGCTTCTGCCGCGAACGCAACGCGATGCTGGTGGTCGATCCGCCGGGCGCCTGGACTACGACGGACGCGGCGCTGCGCGGAATGCGCGACTGGCAGTTCCGCAACGAGAACGCGCTCATGTATTTCCCGCGCTTGCTGAGCTACGACCGCCTGCGCGGGCGCTTCGAGCAGTTCGCGCCCTGCGGCGCGGTCGCGGGGATGCTCGCCAGGTCCGATGCGATGTGGCCGCTCTGGGGCGCCTCCGCCGGTGAAGAGGTGTTGCTGCGTCCCGGCCATCGGCCGAGCTGCCCGGTCACGGAGAACGAGCGTGAGCGCCTGGCGCAGGGCGGTGTGAACACGCTGCAGATCGTGCGCTCGCCGCCTGGAACCCGGCCGAGCGCTCGCACGCTCGCCGGCGGCAGCAGCGGCTCTTCGGACTGGAAATACCTCGCGGCGCGGCGCCTCGCGCTCTTCATCGTCGACTGTATCGAGCGCGGCACCCGCTGGGTGGTCTTCGAGACCAGCGGCCCGGACGTCTGGCGCCGCGTCGCGGCACAGGTCGAGACCTTCCTCGCCGGCCTCGACGCGGACGGTGCCTTCCTCGGGCGCGAGCAGGATGAAGGTTACTTCGTGGTGTGCGACGAGCGTGTCAACGGAGCGGGCGACCTCTACAACGGCACGCTCAACCTGCTCTTCGGCTTCGCCGCCTCACGTCCCGGCGAATATCACGCCTACCTGCTGGCGCATCATCCGGCGGGGAGCCACGTGCGCGCGGTCAGCGTCAATCGTCTGGAGATGGGCGGGCGACGGCTCATCGCGGAAATGGAAAAGGAATCCTCCGGCTCCTAGGACGGCCTGCGCAGGGCTGCGCTAGGACTTGCGCTCGCTCACGTACATCGTGATCACCGCCCGCACGACCTCCGTGCCGGCATCATCCGTCACCGTCAGCGGCACGCCGACATTTTCCGGCGCGTGCCATTCCGTCTTGTCGAGACGCGCGACCGCGGTGACGTTGCCTTGCGCCTTGCGCAGGTACTCGATGGTCATGCCGCGCGGAATCCAGCGCATCTCGACCGGGATCGTGACCTCCATCAACATGCCGCCCGCGAGCTCGCACAGGTTCGCCATCGCAATTGCGTGCACGGTGCCGATGTGGTTCTGCACCGCGCGCCGCTTGCGCAACGCGACCTGGCACAGTCCGGGACGCAGTTCCAGGAAGCGCGGCCGAATGGTCGAGAAGTAGGGCGCCTTGAAGCACACCACGCGCGCGAAGAGCCAGCGGCCGAAGGGCCACGCGGACAACTTCTCGTAGGAACGAAGCGTCGGCGGTCGCGGAGTGGCGTAGAGGGTCACGGCGTGTCCTCCTGCTTGCGATGGCTCTTGGGCGCGGCGCCAAATCCGCCGCCGCCCGGCGTCTCGATCACGACCTCATCTCCGGGCTCGACCGCAACGCTGGCGGTGGCGCCGAGCACGATTGTCGATCCATCCCGTCGCAGCACGCGAGTGCTGCCGGGCTCGCCGGGCTCACCGCCCTCGAGGCCGAACGGGCGGATGCGCCGATGGTTGGACAGAATCGAGGCGGTCATTGCTTCGCGAAACTCGATGCGCCGCACGCTCCCCGAGCCACCGTGGTGCAGTCCATCGCCGCCCGAGTGTTCGCGGATGCGAAACTCGCGCAACAGCACCGGGTAGCGCAGCTCGAGCACTTCGGGATCGGTGAGGCGCGAATTGGTCATGTGCGTCTGCACCGCGGAGGTGCCGTTGAAGCCGGGCCCGGCGCCGGATCCGCCGGCGATCGTCTCGTAGTACTGGTGACGCTCGTTGCCGAAGGTGAAATTGTTCATCGTCCCCTGCGATGCGGCCAGCACGCCGAGCGCGCCGTAGAGCGCATCGACGATGCACTGCGAAGTCTCGACGTTGCCGGCGACGACGGCGGCCGGGTAACGCGGATTGAGCATCGACCCCTCGGGCGTGATGATGAGCAGCGGCTTCAGGCACCCGGCGTTGAGCGGGATGTCCTCCTCCACCAGCGTGCGAAATACATATAGCACCGCCGCCATGCAGACGGAGCTTGGCGCGTTGAAGTTGTTGTCGGTCTGCATCGAGGTCCCGGAGAAGTCGATACGCGCACTGCGCGTCGCGGCATCGACCTCGACCCGCACGACGATCGCCTGCCCGTTGTCCATCTCGTAGCGAAACGCACCGTTCCCGAGCCGCCCGATCACGCGTCGCACGCACTCCTCGGCGTTGTCTTGCACGTGCTGCATGTACGCCTGCACCAGCGCGAGCCCGTGCTGCGCAATCATGTGGCGAAGCTCCGCGACGCCCTTTTCGTTCGCGGCGATCTGCGCCTTGAGATCCGCGACGTTCTGCGCGGGGCTGCGTGCGGGGTAGCGCCCCGCGGTCAGGCGCGCGAGCAGCGCCGCTTGGTCGAACTCACCGGCGCTCACTAGGCGATAGTTGTCGAACAGCACGCCTTCCTCGTGCACCGAGCGACTGTCGGGCGGCATCGAGCCGGGCGTGATCCCACCGATGTCCGCGTGGTGCGCACGCGAGGCAACGAAGAACGTGGGCGTCTTCGGTTCAGATGACGCGAACGAGCTCGGTGGCTGCTCGTGTTCCAACTGCTCGTCGATGAACACCGGCGTGATCACGGTGATGTCGGGCAGGTGCGTGCCGCCCTGGTACGGCGCATTCAGCATGAAGACATCGCCCGGTCGCATCGCGCCGCGGTTCTGCGCGAGGATGTGCTGCACGCTCGCGCCCATCGAGCCGAGGTGCACCGGCATGTGCGGCGCGTTCGCGATCAGCCCGCCCGCGGCATCGAACAGCGCACAGGAGAAGTCGAGTCGCTCCTTGATGTTGACGGAGGCCGAGGTGTGTTCGAGCACGGCGCCCATCTGCTCGGCGATGTGCATGAAGAGGCCGTTGAAGACCTCGAGCAACACCGGGTCGGGGGTCTCGAACGCCGTTGCCGCTGCCTGGGCAGAGGTCGACGATTGGGCGCGCGACAGCAGTAGCTCGCCTGCCGCGAGCGATTCGCACTCCCAGCCGGGCTCGAGCACGACGGTCGAGTGCGGATCGACGATGAGCGCGGGCCCGGCGATCCGTTCACGCAGCGCTTCGCGTGCCTGGACGCGCACCTCCTGCCAGCGATCGCCAAACCACACGCGTGCACGGTGCGGCGCGGCCATCGGCTGCTCGGCGGACGCGGTTGCGGCGCGCTCCGGTGCAACGTTCGATGGCACGATCGCCTCGATACCGATCGACGCCACCGTCAGCGATGCGTTGCCGACGCCGAAACCAAACTGCCGGCGGTGCAAGGCATCGAAGCTCGCGCGCATCGCTTCCAGCGTGCTGAACGGCACTTCGAGCGCGGTGTCGCTGCCGGTGATGCGCACATCGACGGTGCGCTCGATCTCGGTCGCTGCGCTCGCGAAACCCTGCTCCGCGAGCGTCGCGAGCGCGGCACGCTCGAGTTCGCCGAACGTACTCTGCAATGCGGGCAGCGCTGCCGCATCCAGCGGGCGCTCGAGGGACTGGCGTCGGATCTCGCGCACGTCGGCAAGCCCGATGCCGTAGGCCGACATGAGGCTCGCGAGCGGATGGATCAGCACGCGATGAATGCCGAGCGCTTCGGCCACGAGACAGGCGTGTTGACCCGCGGCGCCGCCGAAACAGAAGAGCGTGAAGCGCGTCGAGTCGTAGCCCTGGCGCACCGACACGTGCTTGATCGCATTCGCCATGGTCTCGACGGCCACTCGCAGGAATCCCGCTGCCACCGACTCCGCTGTCCAGTTCGCGCCGCGGTCACGGCTGATCTCGCCTGCGAGCTCGATGAATGCGCCGCGCGTCGCCTCCGCATCGAGGGTCTGGTCGGCGTTCGGCCCGAGCACGGCGGGAAAGAGCGCCGGCTGCAGGCGTCCGAGCAGCACGTTCGCGTCGGTGACGGTCAAGGGTCCCCCGCGCCGATAACACTTCGGTCCGGGATTCGCGCCGGCTGATTGCGGGCCGACCTGGAAGCGGCCCGAAGCGAATCGCAGGATCGAGCCGCCGCCCGCGGCCACGGTATGCACATTCATCATCGGCACGTTGAGGCGCACGCCGGCGACCAGGTTGTCGAAGCGACGCGGGTAGCGGCCGTCGTAGAGCGACACGTCCGTCGATGTGCCACCCATGTCGAAGCCGATGAGGCGTTCGAAGCCCGCCGCGGTGCCGGTCTTCATCATGCCGACGAGTCCGCCCGCGGGTCCCGAGAGAATGCTGTTCATGCCGCGGAAGGCGCCCGCGTCGGTGAGCCCGCCGTTGCTTTGCATGAAGAACAGGCGCGGCGCGCCGAATTCGCGTGCGAGCTCGCCGCGCAGTTTCTCGACGTAACGTGTGAGCAAGGGCGAGAGGTACGCATCGACCACCGTCGTATCGCCGCGGGCGACGAGCCGGATGAGCGGCGATACTTCGTGCGAAACCGAGACCTGCACGAAGCCGGCCTCGCGTGCGAGGTGCGTAGCACGCTGTTCGTGCCCCGGATATCTGTAGCCGTGCAGGAGCGCAATCGCGACGCTCTCCAGCCCGCTCGCATGTGCGCGCTCGAGGTCGGCCTGCAACCGCGCTTCGTCGAGCGCTTCGAGCACTTCGCCCTTCACATCCACGCGCTCGTGCGCCTCGATCACCTGCTCATAGAGCAACTCGGGGAGGCGGATGTGTCGTGCAAAGAGCTCCGGACGGTTCTGATACCCGATGCGCAGCGCATCGCGAAACCCGGCGGTGATGACGAGGAGCGTCGGCTCCCCTTTGCGTTCGAGGAGCGCATTGGTTGCGAGCGTCGTTCCCATGCGCACGCTGTCGACGCGTGGCGAATCGCCCGCGTGGGAGCGCAATACACGGCGAATACCCTCGACGCCCGCATCGCGATAGTGCGCGGGATCCTCCGACAGCAGTTTCAGCGTGTGGAGCGAACCGGAGGGCGCGCGGGCGACCACATCGGTGAACGTGCCGCCGCGATCGATCCAGAACTGCCAGCCCGGCCGAGATGCCTTGGAAGCGCCCACGCGCAACGAGATACACTGCCGCTGGTGACCTGACAACCCACAAGCAACGAATACGCAGGTAACGCCATGTCCTCATCGCAGGTTGTGTGGAGCGTGCTCGGCGCGAGCGCCCTCGTACTGCTGGCGATCGCGCTCTTTACGCTGCGTCGCGCACGCACGCTCGAGGAATTCGCGGGTGCGGGTGCGCTCGGGATGATTCGCGGCGGCCTGAGCGGCGCCGCAAGCGCCTATTCGTTCTGGGTGATGGTGGGCGTCAGCGGCGCGGCCTTCACGCTCGGCTGGTCGGCGCTGTGGCTCGCGCTCGGCATCCTTCTCGGAGCGCTGTTTGCGTGGTTCGTTGCCGGACCGGCCGTGAAGCACACGGCGAGCCTGGCGCAGGCGCGCACGGCACTCGAGCTCACGGGTGGCGAGGGCGCCGGCTCATCCGCGGCGACCGTCTCGGTCACGAGCCTCGCCGCAGTCGCGGCACTGTTTGGAATCGTCGCGCAGCTCGGCTTTGCCGGCGCCGCTGTCGCACACGGGATCGGCGTGAGCACCGCCGCCGGTGTGGCGCTCGTGACCGTGCTCGCGCTCCTCGCACCGGTGCTCGGAGGGTTGCGAGCCACGGCGTCGGCGGGCGTGTTGTGCGCGCTGGTGGCCATTCCCGCGGCGGTGCTCCTATCCATGGTGGGGCTCGTCTTCATCGGTCCACTCGAGGCGTTGCGCGACACGCTCACGACCACCGGCGCGAATGCCGCAGAGCTTCTTGGCGGGCGCAGCGACCTGGATGCCGCCGTGCTGGTGCTCGCCGCCGCCGGATTGGGTGCCGGGATCTGCGGGCAGCCGCAGGTGCTCGACCAGTTCCTCGCCGCGCGCAGCGAGGGTTCGATTCGTCTCTCCGGCGTGCTCGCGATTCTCTGGCTGCTCGTGATCCTCACAGGCGCGCTGGTCCTCGGCTGGGCCGCGCGCATCGACTACGGCAGCATCGCCAACCCGGACCAGATCATGTTCGAGGTGGCGCAGCGGGCCATGCCGCCCGGGTTCGTCGCGCTGCCGATCCTCGCAGTCGTCGCGCTCGTGGTCTGCAGCGTCGGTAACCAACTCGTGTTGCTCGCGTACGCGGCGCTCAGCGTCACGCGCAAGCGCGACGCGATGCCCGAGAGCCTGAAGCGCCTGAGACTCGTGATCCTCATCGCCGGCCTCGTCGCGGCGGCGATCGCAGCCGTGAGCGGCGTCGGCAGTTCGCGCGGCTTCCTGCTCGCATGGCTCGCGGTTTCGGCCGTGGTCGGGCCGCTCGTGCTCCTGTCGTCGTTCAACGTGAGCGTTCGTTCTGCGTGGGCGGCGGGCGCCGCGCGCGTGGCGATCGCGCTGACGTTGATCCTGTTTCTCCTGCGGCGCGAACGGCTGATCGAGATCGCTATGTTCCTGCCGTTCTACGGCGCGCTGCTCGTCGCACTGCTTGGACGAAAGCGCGAAAGTTGAGGCGCGGTCCGAAGCGCGTTCATCACGAAATATTCGCGTTCTTACAAAGGACGTGGATAGAATCGGCTCCAGTGGAATAAAAACAACCATCCTTTCAGTCAGTGGAGGTTGCACATGAGACTGCTATTTCACCCGCAGCGCGCATCGAGTGCTCTTTGGTGTTGCGCAGCTGCAACGTTGGGAATGCTGAGTCTCTCGGCGTCCGCGCAAGAAGCGCAAGGACCGGCCGAGACGGTCGTCGTCACCGGGTCACGCATTCACCAGGATCCGCTCAACCAGGCGGCACCGGTCGTCACCGTCGACGACAAGGACATCGCCAAGTCCGGTCTGACATCGGTCGGCGACCTGTTGCAGCGCCTGCCGGTCTCGGGCGGCGGACTCAACACCAAGTTCAACACCAGCGGCAACATCGGCTTCCCACCGGACGGTGGCGGTGTCGGTGCGGGCGCCGCGACCGCGGATCTGCGCCACCTCGGACCGAAGCGCACCCTGGTGCTGGTCGATGGCATCCGCTGGGTGAATGAATCCTCGGCGTCGGGCGTGGGCTCGGCGACCGACCTGAACACGATCCCCACCAGCATCATCGATCATATCGAGGTGCTGCAGGACGGCGCCTCGGCCATCTACGGCTCGGACGCGATCGCGGGCGTGATCAACATCATCACCAAGAAGTCGTACGAAGGGCTCGAGATCTCGGGCTACGGCGGCGGCTATGGCGAGGGCGATGGCAGCACGCAGCAGTGGAACATCTCGGCGGGCGCCGCTTCCGAGCGCAGCCGTGCGTTCTTCGGGCTGAGCTACGTCGATCAGCGTGCGGTGAGCTCCGGCGATCGCACGATTTCCGAGTTCCCGACGCCGGGTGCGGGCCAGTGCACGAACCGGTGCAGCTCCGGAACACCGCAGGCGCGCATCGACTTCAACAATCCCCTCACCGGCCAGAACGGCTATGACCTCACCATCAACACGGGTGTGACGGGCAGGCCGGTCTATGACCCGAGCATCGCGCCGGGCGACCCGAGAACGGATGACTTCCACAATTTCGCGACGGCGGACCGTTTCAACTTCCAGCCGTTCAATTACCTGCAGACGCCGAGCCAGCGCGTCGGCCTGTACGGACAGGTGGAACACAACATGACCGACAACGTGTCGGTCTATGTGAAGGGACTCTTCAACCAGCGCAAGTCGACCAACCAGGCGGCGCCGGAACCCATCTTCATCGGACCGGAGGCGGGTAACGGCGGCGGAAGCCTGCTCGACACTACGGGCGTCGATGTTCAGAACCCGTACAACCCGTTCGGGTTCACGCTGTTCGGCGTCGATCCCATGACGGGCGGCACCGACTACTTCGTCGGGCGCCGGCCGCTCGAGGGCGGGCCGCGTATCTTCCAGCAGAACGTCGACACCTGGTATGCAGGCGGCGGTTTCCGCGGCAATTTCAACCTCGCGGATCGCGACTTCTACTGGGACCTGAACGGCGTGTGGTCGCGCAACCACGCTGACCAGACGACGCACGGCAGCTACAACTCGCTCAAGATCAAGACCGCGCTTGGACCGGGCACGGTGGCGGGCATCACCAACACCGGCTTTGCAGCGCCCGCGACGGCAACCGCGTGCGGAACGGTGACCGACGTCGGCGGCGTGCCGACCGTAGTCGATCCGATCCCGAACTGCGTGCCGCTCAATCTGTTCGGCGGCCAGGGCGCCGGCGGCGGCACGATCGATGCGGCGCAGATCGGCTACATCCAGCCGGTGCTGCACGACACCAGCGAGCAGGAGCTCAAGGACTTCACCGCGAACATCTCCGGCACGATCGTGCCGCTGCCCGCGGGCGGTCTCGACTTCGCGCTCGGCTACGAGCATCGCAAGCAGTCCGGCTTCTACTCGCCCGACCACATCTACGCGTCGAACGAAAGTGCCGGCGTCCCGTCCGGCCCGACCGAGGGTGAGTACGACGTCGATGAGGTCTACGGCGAGATCCAGGTTCCGATCCTGAAAGGCGCGCCGGGTGCAGACCTGCTGCAGTTCAGTGCAGCGCTGCGCTGGTTTGACTACTCGACGTTCGGCAGCGACACCACGAGCAAGTTCGGCGTGAACTGGCGTCCGATGCGCGACCTCCTGGTGCGCGGCACGTGGGGCGAAGGTTTCCGTGCGCCGGGGATCGGCGAGCTGTTCGGCACGTTCTCGCGCTTCGACCAGACCCTGGCCGATCCGTGCTCGGCGCCGGTTGCACCCGCGAACGTCGCCAACTGCGCCGCTCTCGGCGTCCCGCCGGCCTTCGCACAGCGCAACGCGCAGATCTCGGTGATCACCGGCGGCAACCCGGACCTGAAGCCGGAAACCTCCGAGGGCTACACCGCGGGTCTCGTGTATAGCCCGCGCTGGGCCGAGGGCGTGTCATGGGCCGATTCCCTCAGCATGGAATTGACCTACTACCACATCAAGATCGATGACACGATCCAGGCGCGCGATGCGCAGGCACAGCTCGACGGTTGCGTCGCGACTCTCGACGCGGTGCTGTGCAACGGAATCACGCGCACGTCGGGCGGCACAATCAACGGTTTCAACAACACGCTGATCAATATCGGCGGCACGGAGACCGCGGGTTGGGACTTCAACCTCCGTTGGGCGATGCCGCAGTCGAAGGTCGGCCGGTTCACGCTGAACTGGCAGAACACCTGGCTCGACAAGTTCATCGAGACGACTGAGACGGCGGCTGGCTTCGTCGACACGGAGCGCAAGGGCACTGAGCGGGGCAGCCCGTCGCAGGCCTATCCGGAATGGAAGTCGGCGATGACACTCGACTGGAGCCTCGGCGACTTCGGCGCGACCACCACGATTCGCTACACGGACTCGCTCACCGAGCCGTGCCGCAACATCGGCGCGTTCGCGTTCCTGTGCTCGGATCCGAACAACCCGGCCGGACCCAGCAACAAGATGGATGCGACGACCTACGTCGACCTGCAGGCGACCTACTCGCCGGCCAGGCTCCAGGGCTGGCAATTCGCGGTGGGCGTCAACAACCTGTTCGACCAGGATCCGCCGAATTGCTACAGCTGCGAGCTGAATGGCTTCGACGGTTCGACCTACGACATCCCGGGCATGTTCTGGTATGCCCGCGTGACCGCGCACTTCGGTCTGCAGTAGGCGAAAGCTCATCACTGAAACGGCCGGCTCCCTCAAGGAGCCGGTCTTTTTTTTTGGCCGGCCTGTTTTTCTTGACCGGGCCCCGAGGAAGTATTCACGTCTTCGCGAAACTTCCCTGGGTGATGTTACGGGATGCGCCCCCAGCCCTCCGGCGCCTGCGCGGGGCCGCTGAGCACGGTGCCGCTGATCTTCTCCAGCCGATCCAGGGCATAGCGATAGCCCATGTCGATCGCGCGCTCGAAGCCCTTCCAGTTGAGCATGTCCATGTTGTCGAGCGGCGGCTGCAGCAGCACATCGGTCTGCTCGCGATGCGCGATGGTCGCTGCGGCGCTGTTCACCATGCCGGCGCGCCACAGGATCTGGAAGATGTTCACGCGGTTCTTCTTGGAGCGGAACCAGCTCATCGCTTTCCAGAGGCCCGGGACATCGACGTCGTCGAAGTCCGCCGTGAAGGCGCGATCCGCGCCGACGTCGACGCCGATGACGTGACCTCGCCCCACCTCGCGCATCACGTCCACGGGCAGGTTGTTCATCGCGCCGCCGTCCACGTGCACTTCACCCTTGTGAAACACCGGCGGCAGCACGCCCGGGATCGCGACCGAGGCGCGCAGCCAGCGCCACAGGATGCCGGAGCGGTGCACCGCGATGCGGCCCGCGGACAGGTTGGAGGAGACGCAGAAGAAGGGCAGGTTGAGATCCTCGATCTGCATCTCGCCGAACTCCTGGCGCAGCAGGCCCGAGACCTTGCGTCCGGAGACCAGCGAGACCAGCGGGAGCGTGTAGTCGTTGAGCGGGTTGGTGTCGACGAATGTGCGCCGGAAGCGCTCGACCAGCACCTCGTGCGGCCATTCCATCGCCACGCCCGCGCCGAGGATCGCGCCCATGCTGGTGCCGCCCACGGCGTCGATCGGGATGCCGCCCTCGCGCAGCGCCTTGACGACGCCGATGTGGGCGAAGCCGCGCGCCCCGCCGCCGGACATGACCAGGCCCACGCCGCGGCCGGTGAGGAGCCGCGCGATGCGCCGGACGTCGGCAGCGGAGCGCACGTGATGGTGTGCGAGGCCGGGATGCTGGGCGAGCCAGCGATGCGTGCCGCCGCGCACGACGCCTGATTCCTGCAACAGCACGAGCTCGGCGCGCTGCAAGGTGAAACGTGATTCACGTTGCGCGGCAAGTCCCTGCCACGGCGCCGGTTCGGCGTCAGCGTTCGCGAGCAGCAGCAGTGCATCCGCCTGGCGCAGGCAGAGCTTGCTCCAGGAAGTCGGGGTCGCATCGGCCACGTAGATGACGTAGTCGTTCTGCGATTCGATGTTGGCGAACCAGTGGCTCGTGTGCGTGGCGCCGCGTGCGCCCCACACGAGCTCGGTGCGCGAGCCGTGGTCGAGCGCCTTGACGAGCTCCGCGGCAAAGGAGCGCACGTCGATATCGGGGCCGTGCGGCAGGAGCGTGAAGGTCTTGGGCACCGAGCGCTTGCCGCGCTGCTGGCGCTGCGAGTTCTCGAGGCGCTGCACGGTGAGCTGCGCGATCCGCAGCATGGCCTGCGGGTGATCGAGCAGCAGCGCATCGAAGGCCTGCTTGGAAAAGCGCCCGATCTCGGTGTCGCGCAGCGCGTGCACGCTTGCGGTCCGCGGCTTGCCGGAGACGAGCGCCATCTCGCCCACGGTCTCACCCGCCATCACCCGACCGACCAGGCGCGTGTGACCGTCTGGCGTACGCGCGAAAGCGCCGAGGCAGCCGCTGATCACCATGTACAGCGCGTCGGGAGGGTCACCCGCTTCGAACAGGCTCGCGCCGCCCGGCAAAGAAAACCACTCGATCTCGGAGGCGATGGCCGCGAGGATCGAGGCATCGAGCCCGCGGAACAATTGCAGCGTGCCGAGCAGCGACAACATATTGCGCCGCTCGATCGACGTTTCGCCGAGGTCGTGCTCTGGTCCCATCCCGCTTCCGAAGTTCAGGCGTGGCTATTCTCGAAGTGCGAAGGATGCCCGTGGCGGGCAGGTCGTCACAAATCGACTGCAAATTACGGGTTTTGTGGCGTCGCCGCAGCGATTTAGCAACAATCTGCGGCCCATGAAAGCAGACGCGGCAAGCGACCCGATCGGGCGGCTGAAGGCGTGGATGAACGCCGAGATCCCGCTCACGCGGCACATCGACGTGCGCATCGCCGGCTACGACCAGGACACGCTGACGCTCTTAGCGCCGCTCGCGGCGAACTCCAATCACAAGGGCACGGCGTTTGGCGGGAGCCTGTTTTCGCTCGCGGTGCTCGCCGGCTGGGGCTTGCTGGCA
>DATFRO010000037.1:0-51736 GCA_035263105.1 Steroidobacteraceae bacterium
TGGCGCTGAAATCGTTTCGGCGCGCAAGGAGCTGATGGAGTTCTACAAGTCGGGCAGCGGTGCGTTTCGCGCGCGCGCGTCCTACGAGGTCGAGGACGGCAACATCATCATTACCGCGCTTCCTCACCAGGTGTCAGGCGCGCGGATCCAGGAGCAGATCGAAGCGCAGCGCCAGGCGAAGAAGCTGCCGATGGTGGAGGAGGTGCGCGACGAGTCCGATCACGAGAACCCGACGCGCCTGGTGATCATTCCGCGCTCCAACCGGGTCGACGAAGTGCAGTTGATGCAGCATCTGTTCGCAACCACGGATCTGGAGCGCACCTACCGCGTCAATCTCAACATCATCGGGCTCGACGGCAAGCCGCGCGTCTACGGGCTCAAGGAGCTGCTGGAGAGCTGGCTCAAGTTCCGCCTCGACACGGTCACGCGGCGCCTCAAGTTCCGTCTCGACAAGGTGCTCAGGCGCCTGCACATCCTCGAAGGCCTGCTGATCGTCTATCTCAATCTCGACGAGGTGATCCGCATCATCCGCCGCGAGGAGGAGCCGAAGCCGGTGCTGATGAAACGCTTCAAGCTGAGCGACGAGCAAGCCGAAGCGATTCTCGAGACCAAGCTGCGGCACCTCGCGAAGCTCGAGGAGATGCGCATCAAGGGTGAGCAGAAAGAGCTCGAGGCCGAGCGCGAGGATCTGGAGGCCACGCTCAAGAGCAAGCCGCGACTGCGCAAGCTGGTGCGCGAGGAGCTGATCGCGGATGCCGAGCAGCACGGCGATGATCGGCGCACCAAGATCGTGGAACGCGAGGCGGCGCAGGCGATCGATGAAACGGAGCTCGTGACCGCTGAGCCGGTGACCGTCGTGCTGTCGACGCGCGGCTGGGTGAGGGCGGCCAAGGGCCACGACATCGACGCGCGCACGCTCAGCTACAAGACCGGCGACGAATTCCAGGCGGCGGCGTTCGGGCGCTCGACGCAGCTCGCGGTGTTTCTCGACAGCACCGGGCGCGCCTACAGCCTGCCGGCCCACACCTTGCCGTCCGCGCGCGGGCAGGGTGAACCACTCTCGGGGCGGCTCAATCCGCCGGATGGCGCAACCTTCGCCGGTGTGCTGATTGGCGAGCCGGAAGACCTGTGGCTGGTGGCGAGTGACGCCGGCTACGGCTTCACGGTGCGGCTCAAGGAATTGCACTCGCGCAATCGCGCCGGAAAGCTGATCTTGCGCGTGCCCGAGGGCGGCAAGGTGCTGCCGGCTTCGCCAGTGCCTGCCGACTCGCAATCCCTGGTCGCGGTCGTGAACTCCGACGGCAAGATGCTGGCCTTTCCGGTGGCGGAAGTCCCGGAACTGCCGCGTGGCAAGGGCAACAAGCTGTTCGGCGTCTCGGGCAAGAAGTTCGCCGCGCGCGAGGAGTACCTGACGGCGATCATCGTGCTGGCACCGGATCGCAAGCTCGTGATTCTCAGCGGAGAGCGCCGCATGACGCTTTCCTTCGCGGAACTCGATCCGTATCGTGGCGCGCGTGGCCAGCGCGGTGCGGTGCTGCCGCGCGGCTGGCGCAAGGTCGACCGTCTCGAATCGATGCCTGCGTAACGCGATCCCACAGAACAAGAACGTCCGCCTCGGGGAGGTCAACTCGTGAGCATGCGATTGCTGACAGCGGCTGTCGTCTCAGCGTTTGGGTTACTGACCGGAGTGGCTACCGCCGCGGATCTTGCGATCCGCCTGGACGCGCACGACGTGGTAAGCAAGCGCGTGCACACGGACCTGGCGCTCGCGGTCGCGCCCGGTGCGCTGACGCTGGTCTTTCCAAAATGGATACCGGGCGAACATGGGCCGTCGGGCCCGCTCGACTCCATGATCGGCATGAAGATCGAGGCGAACGGCCGGACGCTGCCCTGGGCGCGCGATCCGCTCGACATCTATGCGCTCACGCTCACGGTGCCGGTGGGTGTGAATCGCCTGCAGATTTCCCTGGAGTCCGGCCTGGCAACGGAAGGCGACGGCTTCAGCGCCGCGCCGACCAGTTCGGCACAACTCGCGGTACTGCCACTGAACGAATTCGTCCTGCTGCCGAAGGGCCGAGATGCCGAGACGATCTCCGCGGCGCTCACGGTGGTTGCGCCGGAAGGCTGGGGTGTCGCATCAGCCCTCGACTCGAAACAGGTCGCGGGGAACGCCTACGAGTTCGAGACCGCGTCTCTCACACGAGTAATCGATTCGCCGGTGCAGATCGGCCGCTACATGAAGCGCGTCGAGCTCACGGGCTCCGCACCGCGACCGGACATCAGGCACAGCATCGCGCTGGCGGCGGACAGCCAGGCGGCGCTCGTGTTTCCCGAGCAGCTCGCGCAGGGCTACAGCCGGCTGGTGGCGCAGAGCGGTGCGCTGTTCGGATCGCGCATGTATCGGCACTACACCTGGCTCGTGACGCTCTCGGATCACGTCGCGCACTTCGGCCTCGAGCACAACGAATCGAGCGACAACCGCCGCGATGAGGACACGCTCGTCGAGCCGGAACTGCAACCATGGCTCGCGCAACTCCTCGGTCACGAGTACGTGCACAGCTGGAACGGCAAGTACCGCCGGCCCCGCGGCCTGCTGAGCCCGGACTACCAGACGCCGATGGATGGCTCGTTGCTGTGGGTCTACGAAGGGCTGACGCAATTCTGGGGCAACGTGCTCGCGACCCGCGCGGGACTGCTGACACCGGAACAATACCGCGACAGTCTCGCGGTGACGGCCGGCTTCTTTGATACCGAAACCGGTGCGGGGTGGCGTCCACTAGCCGACACGGCGGTGGCGGCCCAGGAACTCTACAACGCACCGGCGGCGTTCAGCTCCAGCCGGCGCGACACGGACTTCTATGAGGCTTCCGTGTTCCTCTGGCTCGACGTCGACGCCGAGATCCGCGCGCGCACGCAGGGACGTGCTTCCCTCGATGACTTCATGAAGCGCTTCTGCGCGGGCGAGAGCGGCGCGCCGCAGGTGAAGCCCTACGTCGAGCAGGACGTCTACGATGGGCTCGCCGCCGTCGCGCCGAACGACTGGCGTGCATTCATCCGCAGGCACCTCGACGCAACCGGCACGGCGGCGCTGTTCGGCGCACTGGAGCGCAGTGGCTGGAAGCTCAGCTATAGCGGCGCGAAGAATTCCTGGGTCGAATACTGGCAGAAGCGCAAGAAGACGACGGAGCGGCAATGGTCCGTCGGTATCAGCCTCGACAAGGACGCTCTCATTACCGACGCGATCGCTGACCGGGCGGCCGCCAGGGCCGGCGTGGGACCGGGCATGACGCTGGTCGCCGTCAACGGGCGCAAGTTCACGGCGGAAGTGCTGGATGCCGCCATCGAGGAAGCGCAGCGCGCCCATCAGCCGATCGAGTTCCTGGTCGCGAGCGACGAGTACTACCGGACGCTTCCGGTTGAGTACCAGGACGGGCCGCGCTATCCGCACGTGACTCGCGTGAGCGGCGCGAACGACACGCTCTCAGCCGTTCTCGCACCGCGCCGCTGAGAGGAAAAGACGGGCCGGTCGCCGTGACCGCGACTGCTCTTCTGCTTGCCGGTGACGGAGCGCCGTAAGGACGCCGGCCTCAGTTGTCCGGCTGCCCGAGGGGAACGTAGAGCGCGCTAGGATGAGCGGCATCGTGATACAGCCTGACCGTCACCGGGCGCGCATCCTTCATTGACTCTTCGGCCACCACGCCGCCCGAGTTGTAGTTTTTCTGGCTGTAGATCAGGTTGATCGGCGCGATCACGAGACGCAGCCGGCTGCCTCGCCTCACCTGGCGGGAGACGAAAGTGAAACCGGTGAAGTCATAGCGCAGCGGCGCCTTCGTCGTGATGAGCCTGGGTGTGCGCAGGTCTTCGCGGTAGCGGGCGCGCAGTACAGTGCCGGTCAAATAGATGCTCGTGCCATCCAGGCCGATCTCGTAAACGGAGACCGCGAAATCCGTGTCCGGCTGATCGATTGCGATCCATGCGGAGAGCCTGAAGGTGCCGCTGATCTCGGTATCCCTCGCGAAAGGCGCGCTGTGATAGACGAGTTCCTCGCCGCCGTTCGCGTGCACCAGGCGTTGCTCGACGAGATTGGCCTCCGGGTCGAGCTGAGCCTGGAGCTCCGCGGTGCTGACATCGCGCGGATCGTAGACGTAGCTGTCCGGTGCCCCGGTTGCGCCAGCCTGGGGATCGAGCGTGCCGGATGTGAACACGTCGCTGGCATTGACCTTCGAGCCGAGGGCGTACGCACGCGACTGCGCCGTCACGGATTCGAGTGAGTCCGCGTAACGCCACTTCTCCGCGCCCATCACGTAGTAGGCCACCGCTTTCTTGAGGAAGGCGGGCTTCGTTCCGTTCTGCATCGTCCAGGCGTACCAGTCCAGGTGCAGCTTCGGCAGATCGACCAGGCTCGCTTCCGCGAACTTGAGCCCACCGAACTCCGCCCTGGGCGTGCGTGTGCCGGCATGATCCCAGGGACCGATGACCAGGTAATGCCGCGCCCGTCCCTCGGCCGAGGCACTCTTCATATATTCGCGATAGTGCGTGAGCGCACCGGGCTGGTCGTCGTCATGGCTGCCGGTGATCGTCAGGATCGGGATCGAGAGCTTCGCGTACTGCTCCGCCGTGGGGTTGTAGCTGTCCCAGTACGCATCGGGATGCGGATGCTGGATCCACTCCTGGAAGATGGCCGAGGGGTTGCCGACGATCGTGTCCAGTTCCTTGAACGGCCGTCCGGACTCGAACCATTCGCGATAGGTGCTGGCCCAGAACTTGATGTCACCGAAGAGCCGGTCCTGCGAAGCATGACCGCCGGTGAATGTGAGCCACTGGATGTCGTACGGGTAGACGATGTTGTACAACATCGGAAAGTCGACAGCGGCGTAGGGCGATGCGACCGGCACGATGGTCGCAAGGTGTGGCGGGAACTCCTTGGCGGTCGCCCACTGGTCATAGCCGGCGTACGAGCCGCCCCACATGCTCACCTTGCCGTTGCAGTAGGGCTGGGTCGCGAGCCACTCGACGATGTCGTGACCGTCCTGCGCTTCCTGGATGAAAGGCCGGAACTGCCCCTCGGAGTTGCCGCGGCCACGCACATCGACCGTGAGGAAGGGCAGGCCATGCGCGGCGAAATACACGCCACGATCGTGGTACGACTGCGCGATGTAAGGCGTGAGGGTGAAGATGCATGGCGCGGGCGCTTTCTGCTCCTTGGGCGTGTACACGGTGGCGTTGAGGCGGACGCCATCGCGCATCGGAATCTTCACGCCCCACGTGAGCTCGACCTTGCTCGCATCCCAAGGCTGAGGCGCTTCCGCGGCATGGACGCACGGGACGCAAACCAATACGACGAGCACGATCGCCACCAGATGTTTCATGGTCGGTTTCCGTTGACGAAGATTGAGAGCGGTGCTGCGCAGCTGAAGCGCGTGCGCGCTAACGGCTGCCGATGACGACTTCTTCGGGCGCGTTGACGAAGTAGCCCTGGATGAATTCGATGCCGAGCTGCCACAGTACCGCCATGGTGTTGGCGTCCTCGACCCGCTCGGCGATGGTTTCGATCTTCTTTTTCTTGGCGGAGGCGACATAGTCCTTCACTTTCTGTTGCAGGTCGTTGTTGGTCGCGAGTCCCTGCATGAGCGAGCCGTCGACCTTGATGAACTGCACCGGCAACGCGTTGAGCAACGCGAGTGGATCACGTCCCGAGCCAAAGTGCTCGAGGGCGCACTGGAACCCGAGCTTGCGCAGCGTCCCGACCAGGTCCTTGGTCTGGCTGAGGTACTGCGTCGCCGTCTCCTCGGTGATCTGGAAGCAGATGCGCTGTGCCTCGATGCGGATCGCCTTGAGCTGGTGCTGCAGCCAGGCGCTGAGCGATCCGTCCAGCACCGAGTCCTTCGACAGCCGCACGAAGATGCGGCCCGGCTTGCGCGCCGCGCAGAACGACATCGAGGCGCCGATCACCCAGCGATCGATGTTCTTCATCAGGTCGTTGCGCTCGGCCGCCTCCATGAATTCCGAAGGCAGCACTTCCTTGCCGCTTTCGTCCAGCATGCGCACCAGCACGTCGAACATGCCCTTGTCTTCGCCCTGCAGGCTCGCCACCGGCTGCTGCACGAGACGGAAGCGATTCTCCATCAGCGCCGACTTGATGTGCTTCACCCAGATCTGGTCGTACGCCTGTACCCGCGTGTCGGTATCGGCCTTGTCGACGGTGTAGACCTGGTTGCCGCCGGCGTCGCGGCCGCGCTTGTTGGCAGCGGCCGCATCGGCGAGCGCGCTGCTCGAATCGGGATTGGCGGGCGGGATGATGCCGAGCCCGACCGTGCAGGTCGCGGAGAAGGATCGCTGCGCGACCTGGAACATGTGCCCGGCCACGCGCTTCACGAGGTGATCGGCCCAGGCCTCCACGTCGCGCGCCGCGCCGCGCTCCACGAGTACCGCGAAACTGTTGCCGCCGAAGCGCCCCACCACGTCTTTCGGCGCGAGCTGAGCGCGCAGCAGCTCCGCGAATGCCACGAGGAAGTCCTCGCTCGCCACGACGCCGATGTCGGCCTGGATGCTGCCGAACTTGTCGGGCTTGATGTAGGCCAGCTGGCGCACGCCGGCCTTCGCGGGCTCGGCCAGGCGCGCCCGCAATTCCTCGATCAGGTAGCGCCGATGTAAAAAACCTGTCGATGGGTCGCGGCGCACCGCGTCCTTGAGTTCCTTCTCGATCTCCTGGCCGCCGCCCGAGCCGCGGGGCGACGGTACACAGATCCGCACGCAGGGCTCACCGTCGAACTCTTCCGCGTCGAGCCGCAGCTCGAGCGGGAGTTGCGTGCCGTCGGCGAGCTGCGCGTTCGCGCGCAGCTGGTGATCGGACCACTTGCCCTGGATGCAGGCGACGAGCGCGCCTTTCAGCGCCGCGTGCGTCCCGGCCTCGAACAGGTCCATCAGCGGTTCGCCGTTGAGCGCATCCGCTTCGGAGCAGCCGAACAATTCGAGCCACGCCGGGTTGGCGTCGACGATGATGCCGTCGTTGACGTGCGCAATGGCGTCGGCGGAGCCGGCCATGAAGGCCTGCAGCTGCTTCTTGTATTCGCGCGCCGAGGACAGCGTGGAATTGAGCGCGCGTTCGAGGCGAAAAGCGCGCAATTCGCGGCCCACGACCGCCTGCAGGCGGCTGCGATTGGCGAGTGAAACCACGTCCTGGGCGCCGATCTTCATCGCCTCGGCGATGACTTCTTCGTTGATGGTGTCGCAGGCGAGCAGCACCGGTATCTCGGGACCGAACTGCCCGCGGATCTTCATCACCGAGCCGATATCAGTGCCGGGCTCGACGAACACCAGCAGCATTTCAGGATTGATCTGGGTGAGCGCATCGCCCAGATCGCGGATGTCGGAGATCCACGTGCAGTGCGCGGGGTGACCTGCGTTGCGCAGCGTGCTGTTCACGGCTTCGACGTGGTCCTGGCTGCGCGCCATGACGATCATCGGCACCGCCGCCTGCTCGTTCAAAGTGCTGTCCCTGCGCTCGGGAACGCCCGAAGCGGATGCTGCGCTCGCGTTCATTGCCACCCTGAAGACCCCTGCGAGGGCGGAAATTGTAGCACCCCCGATTTCGACAACTTGTGACGTGCTACCATACGCGCCGCTTTTTTAAACCCCCGGGATGCCATATTCCGGGCCCCAGCGAGTCCCCAAGGATGTCCAGCTACAACACCAACGAGTTCCGTTCGGGGCTCAAGATCCTGCTCGACAACGACCCGTACGCAATCGTCGAAAACGAGTTCGTGAAGCCGGGCAAGGGCCAGGCGTTCAATCGCGTGAAGATCCGCAATCTCAAGACGGGTCGCGTGATCGAGCGCACGTTCAAGTCCGGAGAATCGGTCGATGCCGCCGACGTCGTCGATGCGGAGATGCAGTATCTCTACAACGACGGCGACTTCTGGCACTTCATGGTGCCCGAGTCCTTCGAGCAGTACGCCGCCTCGAAGGCGACCGTCGGCGAGGGCGCAATCTGGCTGAAGGACGGCGACGTCTGCATCATCACGCTGTGGAACAACGTGCCGCTCGTGGTGACACCGCCGGCACACGTCGAACTCAAAGTCATCGAGACCGATCCGGGCGTGCGCGGCGATACCGCGACCGGCGGACAGAAGCCCGCCAAGCTCCAGACCGGCGCCGTAGTGCGCGTGCCGCTCTTCATCAACGAAGGCGAAGTGATCCGCGTCGACACGCGGTCTGGCGCATACATCTCGAGAGCCAAACAGTAGTTGGCGTCGGAGCTCCGACCAGGGGACTCCTTTCGAGAACGCCGTAAATACATCCCTGTAGGCTCCGTGAAAAACGTCCTGTTTTTCACGGTCTCGAAAGGAGTCCCCTGATCGGAGCTCCGACGCGCTACAGGCTGGCGACGTAGATCGCGGCGAGGCGTTCGAGGCCGACGCGATCGGTAGCATCGAAGCGTGCGAGCTTCGGGCTGTCCACATCCAGAACTCCAAGAAGTTCGCCGCCCTTGATGAGTGGAACCACGATTTCGGAGCTGGAGGCCACGTCGCACACGATGTGGTCGCTGAATTCGTGGACGTCGCGCACCACGATGGTTTCCTGTCGCGCGGCGGCTTGCCCGCACACGCCACGCCCCATCGGAATCCGCACGCACGCGGGCTTGCCCTGGAACGGTCCCACGACCAGCTCGGTGAACTCGAGGAAATAGAAGCCCACCCAGTTCACCTCGGGCAGCGCGCCGTAGAGGAGCGCCGCCGTGTTTGCCGCGTTGGCGACGCGGTGGTGCTCCGAGTCGAGGAGCCCGGTGAGCTGGCTGGCGAGTTCGTCATAGCCGCGGCGCTTGTCCGAAAAATCGATCGCTGGGGCGTCTAGTTCCATGGAGTTTCTCTGTTATGCGCGTTCGATGGGAAAGGCGAGGACCTGTTCGATCTTCTCTGCTCCGGCGGCGAGCATGACGACGCGGTCGAATCCGAGCGCAACTCCCGAGCAATCCGGCAGACCGAAGCTCAGCGCCTGCAACAGGCGCTCGTCGATCGGCGGTGATTGCATCGCGCGCGCACGCCGCAACTTCAAGTCGGCGTTGAAGCGGGCGCGCTGCTCCGTGGAATCGGCCAGTTCGTGAAACCCGTTCGCGAGCTCGATACCTTCGAGAAAGATCTCGAAGCGTTCAGCCAGCGTCGGGTCGTCCGTCTTGAGGCGCGCCAGCGCGGCCTGCGAGGCGGGATAGTCGTGCAGGAACGTGAGGCCGCCCTTCCCCAGCTTCGGCGCCACGATCGTTGCCACGAGCAGGTCGAGATAGCCGTCACGATCGCTGGCCGCCAGGCCGCGAGGTATCGCGATACCGTGCGCTGTCAGGCAGGCCTTGAGCTCCGCCACCGGCGCCGACGTCGCGTCGAGGCCCGCGTGCGTACGCACCGCTTCGTGATAGGTCACCCAATCAGGCGCGCGCAGCGTGCGATGCGGCGCCAGCAGGCGCTCGAGGAGCCGCGCCGCATCCTGCATCAAGGCCATTGCATCGAAGCCGCGGCGGTACCACTCGATGAGGGTGAACTCGGGATTGTGGAGCGCGCCGCGCTCGGCATCGCGAAACACGCGCGCGACCTGGTAGATGTCGCCGGCTCCGGTCGCGAGCAGCCGCTTCATGGCGTATTCCGGCGAGGTCTGCAGGTAGAACTCGCCATGCCCCGCGATGCGGGTGTGGAGCGAAGCAAGGTGCACGTCCGTGACTGTGGCGTGGCCGAGCACCGGGGTTTCCACCTCCATGACGCCTTCGCTGCGAAAGTAGGCGCGCGCGGTTTCAAGCAGCGCGGCGCGCAGCTGGAGCGTGCGAATTTCCGCAGTGGGCTTCCATTCGAGGCGAGTCATGAGGGTCTCGAGGATCCAGTGACACCCAGGTTGCCAATCGTCTCACCGACGCGCACCAGGCTTCCGGCGACCAATGAGTCCGTCCAGTGCGCGTTACCGGGCAGCAGCAGGATGACCGTCGAGCCCATGTTGAAGCGGCCGAGTTCCGCGCCGCGTTCGAGCCGCACGGGCTGTAGTGGCGGTGCGAGCCGGCTGGGCCGCGCGCCACGACGCGGCGTGATGTCGCCAGCCCAAACCGTGGCCATGCTGCCAACGAACAGCGCGCCGACCAGAATCACCGCGAGGCTGCCGAACTCGGTGTCGAAGACGCAGATCACGCGTTCGTTGCGTGCGAAGAGGCGCGGCACGAGTGCCGCCGTCGCTGTGTTCACGCTGAAGAGGCGTCCCGGAACATGGATCGTCGTGCGCAGGACACCCGAAAGCGGCATGTGGATCCGGTGGTAGTTGTACGGGGCGAGATAGAGCGTCGCGAACCTGCCGCCGCGAAACTCCTGCACGAGCGTCGTGTCGCCGGCGAGCAACTCTTCCAGTGAGTAGTCGTGCCCCTTGGCCTGCAAGAGTCGATCGCCTTCGATGGCGCCCGCGGCGCTCACGGTGCCATCGACCGGGCTGACGATGGCATTGCTCGCCGCATCGCCGGGCCGAGCGCCGGCACGCAATGCGCGCGTAAAGAAGTGATTGAAGCTCGCGTAGGCATACGGATCAGGCTGAGTCGCCTCACTCATATTGACTTCGAAGTGGCCGACGAAGCGGCGAATCAGCCAGTTCTTCCAGGAAGGACGCTCCGAGCGCGTGGCGCGCAAGACGATGCGCGACAGGAAGTGCTGCGGCAGCAGGTACTGCAGCGCCACGAAGCAGCGCTCGCCGAATCCCGGGGTGTCAGCGGCGGCCATCGTGCTTCAGGTGGGGCTCAGCTGCGACCGAGCATGCGCAGGTAGTCTGCGGCGAGGCGTTCGGTGGTGAATGGCGGCGAGAAAACGGCGGCGCGCCGGCCCTGCGGATCGACCATGATGATCGCGGCGGTATGGTCGATCATGTAGTCCTCACCTGCGCCCACTTTCTTGTGGGCGATCCCGAGGGCGGCGGTGAACTCATCGATCGCGGTTCCCGAGCCCGTGACGCCGGTGAACGTGGGATCGAACCGGGCGACATAGCCTGCCAAGCGTTCGGGCGTGTCGCGCTCCGGATCGACGCTCACCAGCACGACCTGGGGCAGCTCCGCGTTCGGCAGCCCGCCGAGTTGCTTGCGGACCTGCGCGAGCGTGGTGAGTGTCATCGGGCAGATGCCCGGGCAGTGCGTGAAGCCGAAGAACATCAGGCTCCAATGGCCCTCGAGTGCCGAACGGTCAAAGGGCGCGCCGCTTTGACTGACGAGTTGTGTTGCCGGGAGCGGTTGCGCCGGGTCGATCCGGGTTCCGAACTGCAGGGGCGCCGCTTGGAAGGTCCAGGCGCTCAGCCATGCGCCCGCAGCGGCGGCGAGCAGGAGCGTGGCAGCCAACAGCAACACGGCCGATCGTTTCATGCGCGCGATTATCCCACAGTCACTTGTTCACCTCGTCCGCGCATTCGTTAGAGTGCTGTCAATGACTGCGCTGACCGTGGCTGAACTGATGCTCGAGAGCGCCGAGCGCCTGGCGAGGGCGCGCCTCGCCTTTGGTCACGGCACCGACAACGCTTTCGACGAAGCGGCGGCGCTGGTCTTTCATGCGCTGCGCATCGACCATGCAGCAGCGCCGCGCGCGTACGAGCGTCGCGTGAGCGCCGCCGGGCGAGCGCGGGTGCGCGCCCTGGTCGCGAAGCGCATCCGCACGCGCCGCCCCGCCGCCTATCTGATGCGGCGCATGTGGTTCGCCGGGCTCGAGTTCTACGTCGATGAGCGGGTGCTGGTGCCCCGTTCGCCGATCGCGGAGTTGATCGCGAATGGCTTTGCTCCCTGGATCGACACGGAGCGTATCCGCCGCGTCCTCGACATCGGCACGGGCAGCGGCTGTATCGCGATCGCGGTGGCGAAGCGTTTTCCGCGGGCCCAGGTCGACGCCGTAGACATTTCCGTGCCGGCCCTGGTGGTCGCCCGACGCAACATCCGGCGCCACCGAGTGACCCGGCGCGTGCACGCGCTGCGCGGCGATCTGTTCGGCGCGAGCACGGGGCGCCGGTACGATATGATCGTCAGCAATCCGCCATACGTCGGCGCGCGCGAGTATGGCTCGCTGCCAGCGGAGTATCGTCGGGAGCCGAGCCTCGCGTTGCGCAGTGGACCGAAGGGGCTGGACGCGGTGTCACGGATCCTGGCCGAAGGGGAGAGGTTTCTCACGCCGCACGGGATCCTGGTGGTCGAAGTGGGCAACACGCAGCAGGCGCTCGAAGATAAGTATCCGCAGCTGCCCTTCACGTGGGTCGAGTTTCAGCACGGCGGGGGCGGAGTATTCGTGCTGAGCCGCGGACGGCTCGAAGCGCATCGGCGCGCACCGCGGGCACCGGACCGCGCCTGAGGGAAATCGCGACTCCTCATCTATGTCTGGCAATACGCTCGGCAAGCTCTTCACGGTAACGACGTTCGGCGAAAGCCACGGCGTGGCCCTCGGCTGCATCGTCGACGGCTGTCCGCCCGGGATGAGCCTGAGCGAGGCGGACCTCCAGCCGGATGTGGATCGACGGCGCTCGGGGAACTCACACTTCACCAGCCAGCGTCGCGAGGCGGACCTGGTGCGCATCCTGTCGGGTGTGTTCGAGGGTCGCACCACCGGCACGCCGATCGGGCTGCTCATCGAGAACACCGACCAGCGTGCGCGCGACTACGAGAAGATCAAGGATCGCTTCCGTCCCGGCCACGCCGACTACACCTACCAGCAGAAGTACGGTTTTCGCGACTATCGCGGCGGCGGACGCTCCTCGGCGCGCGAGACGGTCGTGCGTGTGGCCGCCGGCGCCATTGCGCGCAAGTACCTGCGCGAGCGCCTGGGCGTGCACATCTACGGCTACCTCGCACAGATGGGTCCGCTGGTGCTCGAGCCGAAGGATCCTGCGGGCGCGTATTCGAATGCGTTTTTCTGCCCCGATCCCGCGCGCGTCCCCGAGCTCGAAGCCTTCATCTGGAAACTGCTCGAGCAGGGAGATTCGATCGGTGCCCGGGTCACGGTGATCGCGAGTGGCGTTCCACCGGGACTGGGCGAGCCGGTGTTCGGCCGCCTGGATGCCGATATCGCCGGTGCCATGATGGGTATCAACGCGGTCAAAGGTGTCGAGATCGGCGCGGGATTCACCGCCGTCGCGCAACGAGGCAGCGAGCATCGCGACGAGCTCACGCCGGAAGGGTTCCGCTCCAACCATGCGGGCGGCGTCCTGGGAGGGATCTCTTCGGGCCAGGATATTCAGGTGAGCATCGCGCTCAAGCCGACGTCCAGCATCCGCATCCCGGGCGCGACCATCGACGTGCAGGGCGCGCCGGTGGAGATTTCCACAACCGGCCGCCACGACCCCTGCGTCGGATTGCGGGCCACGCCCATCGCCGAGGCGATGCTGGCCCTGGTGCTGATGGATCATTACCTGCGCCACCGGGCGCAGAACGCCGACGTGTCATCGCCGACGCCGGACATCACCCGCCGACGCTGAGCGCACAATCCGTGATTTCGCGGCGCAAATGCCGCGCCATTTCGCGACTTAAACCCTTATCGAGGGCCGGTGATTCAGGTAGTGTTGGCGACGGCAGTGCGGGCTGCCATTCAGCAGAGGCTTCAAGGTTCGTGGCTAAAGAATGGCGCGTGGCGGTCGTGGGAGCGACCGGCCTCGTTGGCGAGACGATGGTTCAGGTGCTGGCGGAGCGCAACTTCCCGGTCAAAGAACTCTTTCCGCTGGCGAGCAATCGATCCCTGGGCAAGAGCGTCGAGTTCCGCGGCCGGCACTATCCGGTCGAGGAACTGGCGGGCTTCGATTTTTCACGCGCCGATATCGGGCTGTTCTCCGCTGGCGCCGAGATCTCGGCGGACTATGCGCCGCGTGCCGCCGCGGCCGGCTGCATCGTCATCGACAACACTTCGCAGTTCCGCTACGACGACGACATTCCGCTCGTGGTCCCCGAGGTCAATCCGCATGCCGTGGCGCAGTTCCGCAAGCGCCACATCATCGCGAACCCGAACTGCTCCACGATCCAGATGGTCGTCGCGCTCAAGCCGATCCACGACGTCGCGCACATCGAGCGCATCAATGTCGCCACCTATCAATCGGTGTCCGGGGCCGGCAAGGACGCCGTCGAGGAACTCGCCGGGCAGACTGCGGCGCTCATGAACGGCAAGCCGGTGTCGAACACCGTGAGCCCGAAACAGATCGCCTTCAATTGCGTGCCGCAGATCGACAAGTTCCAGGACAACGGCTACACCAAGGAAGAGATGAAGATGCTGTGGGAGACCCGCAAGATCATGGAGGACCCCGACATCCGCGTGAACGCGACCACGGTCCGCGTTCCGGTCTTCTATGGGCACTCAGAAGCCGTTCACATCGAGACGCGCCGCAAGATCACAGCGAGCGAAGCGCGCGAGTTGTTGCTCAAGGCTCCCGGGGTCGAGGTCATCGACCAGCAGCGACCGGGCGGATATCCGACCGCGGCCACCGAAGCGGCCAACCGCGACGCCGTCTATGTAGGCAGGATTCGCGAGGACATCTCGCATGAACGCGGTCTCGACCTGTGGATCGTCGCCGACAATGTGCGCAAAGGCGCGGCGACGAACAGCGTTCAGATCGCGGAGATTTTGGTAGCTGAGCACTTATAAGCTATAGTTCCGCCTCAATATTCCGAGGCGTGTGAGCTATATCTCACAAGTTACTGTACAAAGTGGACTTGCAGATCCACGCCCCGCTCTCCAGGGAGCAGTGATGACAGGAACATTGCAGCGCCTGATCGCTCTGGTTTTGCTTTTTTGCCCTACGGCGCTCTTCGCCCTCGGTCTCGGTGACATCCGCCTCAACTCGTCACTCAACGAGCCGCTGGATGCCGAGATCGAACTCGTGGGCGCGGCGCCCGACGAGCTGACTTCCCTGCGCGCCACACTGGCGGACCAGGAGACGTTCACTCGTTACGGGCTGGAGCGCTCCGCGTTCCTGTCGAAAATCGAATTCAAGGTCGGACAGGGCAAGGACGGACGGCCCGCACTGCTGGTGCGCTCGCGCGAATCGGTCGCCGATCCGTTCCTGACGCTGCTGGTCGACGTCAACTGGTCGCGCGGACGCTTGCTGCGTGAGTACACCATGCTGCTCGATCCGCCGGTCTACACGCCGGGCGCCGAGCAGGCGACCAATGCACCGGTGTCTGCGCCACAGGCGGGCGCGACCGAAAGTGCACGCAGCGGCGCGGTCGAGCGCGCACCCGAGACTCACGCTGCTCCGCCAACGTCCGGTGGTGTCAGCCGCGCACCCGAACCCTCCGCTGCGAGCGGTGCGAGCATGGGCTCCAGCTACACCGTGCGTAACAACGACACGCTGTGGCGCATCGCGAGTGGCGTCAAGCCGGGCGCGACCTCCGACGTGAACCGGATGATGCTGGCGATCTATCGCGCCAATCCGCAAGCCTTCAGCGGCAACATCAACGACCTGCACGCCGGCGCGATCCTGCGCCTGCCGAATGACGCCGAGTTCGACTCGGTGGGTGCAACAGAAGCGAGCGCGGAAGTGCGCCGCCAGTACGCGGAATGGCGCGGCAATCGCGGGGTCGCGGCCTCCGGCACCTCGTCGGGCGAGAGACTGCGACTCGTTACGCCGACTGAAGGCGGTGAAGGGAGCGCAACGCAGGCTGCAGCTGGCGCGCAGACGAAGGAATTGCAGGACAAGGTCTCACAGCTCCAGGGCCAGGTCGCCGAGCAGCAGCGGTTACTCGAGCTCAAGAACAAGGAACTCGCAGAACTGCAGCAGAAGACCGGCAAGCCGGCCGAGCCGACACCGGCTCCGGTGCCAGCTCCAACGACGGAAACGCCGCCGCCGGCCGAGACTCCGCCGGTCGAGACGCAGGCAACCGCCCCGAGCGAAACGCCGACCGAAGCGACCACGGCGCCGCCGGCCGCTGAACCGCAGCCGACACCGGCCGAGCAACCCAAACCCGCACCGCCGCCCGTGGCGGCGGAAGAACCGTCGATCCTCGATTGGATCATCGCTCATTGGTACTACGCAGCAGCGGCGCTCCTGATCCTGATCCTGCTCTGGATTGCCGCTCGTCGGCGGCGCCAGGAACCGGACTTCAGCAACCTGGGACGCCTGGCGGATGCGGCCCGGGGCGGCGGGGCAGCGGCACGCGAGCCTCGCATCGAGCGTGAGCCGGTGACCACACCGGTACGCACGACGCGCCCGGTCGAAGATACGTTCCTCGTTGAAGAGAGTGGCGAGCGTCAGCAGCCCAAGATCGCCAAGGCGGCGGAGCCGGCACGCGCCGAGCGCCCGCGGCCCGAGCCGGTGCGCGGCAAGAGCGCCGACGACACGATGAGCTCGGAAACGGCCATCAACCTCGACCAGGGCGATCCGCTGGCCGAGGCCGACTTCCACATGGCGTACGGCCTCTACGACCAGGCGGCAGACCTGGTGCGCATCGCCATCGAGCGCGAGCCGAAGCGTCGCGACCTGAAACTGAAGCTGCTCGAGATCTTCTTCGTGTGGGGCAACAAGGACGCGTTCCTGCAGGCCGCTCGCGAGCTCAAGCAGACCAGCCAGGAAGCGGCACCCGGCGAGTGGGACAAGATTTCGATCATGGGGCGCCAGATCAGCCCCGAAGATCCGATGTTCACGCAGGCGCCCGGCACCGCTGGCGCCGCGGCCGCAGACGTCGACCTGAACCTCGAGGGCGGCGAAAACCGGGTCGATCTCGATCTGCTCGGCCCGGCGGAGACCGACACGGCCGGCGGCATCGATCTCGACCTGGGCACCGTCAGCGCGGATGACTCCACGGCGGAGACCGGCGAATCCCTCGCGTTGAAAGACCAGGGGCTCGATTTCCCGCTCGAGGATCAGCCGGTTCGCGACAGCAGCGCGACCACGCGCGAAATGGCCGCGCGCACCATGGAAACGCCGACCATCGAGACCGAGACGTATCGCGGCCACGATGTGCCGACCGTGGAATCGCCGGCCCTGCGCGGCCGTGATTCGCCGACGATCAAGGAGAAGATCGACTCGGCGCTGTTCCGCAAGGACGAGACGGGTTCCGACCAGACCGCAGAGCTTGCGCTCGATGACCTCGGTCTCGAGCTCAATGAGCTGGCGGCGGCGCAGTCCGATCCGCTGGAGGAGACCGACCATCCCTCCAACGCTCCGACGATGCTTGCGGGTCTCGACGACAAATCCCGGCGACTGCTCGCCGAGGCCGAGGCACGCCGCAGCCGCCTGGCCGACGACGAAGATACGAAGATCAGCCCGACCGGTACGTGGGTGCTTGAAGACAAGACGATGGCTGCGACGCTGGCTCTGCCTGGCGCACCGGATCGCGATACGTCCGCGACGACCTCGCGTAATCGCGCGCTGCCCGGTGACGGCGCGGGTGACACGGCTCGCCGACGCCGGCTCGACGCGGAGTCCACTGCCGAGATGCCGCGCGGCGGCGAAATGGATCTCGACCTCGATCGGCTCGAGGCAGCCCTGACTTCGGACACGATCAAGCAGCCTCGCAAGGCCGAGGATGCGAGCTTTGCCTCGGATGTCTTTGGTGCCAAGGATCTCGCCGCGACCGACCTTGACCTCGACGTCGGCGAAGTCAACCGCGATCGTGACCGGGAGCCGACCAGCACGGCGCGAATCCCGGCCGATGAGATGGGACTGCCGGAGCTCGAGCCCGTGACCATGAGCGAGGTCGGCACCAAGCTCGATCTCGCGCGTGCGTACATGGATATGGGCGACCCGGAAGGCGCGCGCAGCATTCTCGAAGAAGTGCTGCAGGAAGGTTCTGCGACGCAGAAGCAGGAAGCGCAGCGCTTGATCGAGTCGCTTCCCGGCTGACGATTCGCGCCCGCAGGGGCAGCCACGCTGAATGTCCGATACCGTCCGGCTCGCAGTCGGCCTCGAGTATGACGGCAGCGCGTACGCCGGCTGGCAGATCCAGGCTCATGCGCTGTCGATCCAGTCGGTCGCCGAAAGCGCGTTCTCGCGCGTCGCGGACCATCCCATCACGCTGACTTGTGCCGGACGGACGGACGCCGGCGTTCACGCGCTCGGTCAGGTGGCGCACTTCGATACTGAGGCGGCGCGGACTCCCCGGGCGTGGGCATTGGGCGCGACGGCAGCGCTGCCCGAAGATGTGACGGTCCAGTGGGCCGCCGAGGTCCCGCAGGACTTTCATGCGCGCTACTCGGCCCTCGCGCGGACCTACCGGTATGTGATCGTCAATCGCGCCAGCCGTCCCGCGCTCGAACGCAACCGGGTCTGCTGGGTGCACCGCGAACTCGATGCCGAGCGCATGGCGAACGCGGCCGCGCACCTGGTTGGCGAGCATGACTTCTCGGCCTTCCGCTCTGCGGAATGCCAGGCGCGCACACCGACCCGCCGGGTCGAATCAATCGAGGTGCAACGCGACGGGGAGCGTGTCGTCATCGACATCCGCGCCAACGCGTTTCTGCATCACATGGTGCGCAACATCGCCGGCGTGCTGATCCGCGTCGGTAGCGGCGAGGAGGGCCCGGACTGGGCGCGTGCCGTGCTCGAGTCGCGCGATCGGCGCCTCGGAGCCCCTACGGCACCGGCCGCCGGCCTGTATCTGCTGGCAGTGCGCTACCCGGAGAGCTTTGGCTTGCCGCCCGGCGTGGACAAGGCGGCAACGGGCGCTTCGTTTATGATGCCGCGGCGAGCCGTGGCCACCTAGAGCCAACGCCACCGGAGCGAAGAATGTCCTGGTTCGAGAAGATCATGCCTTCGCGCATCAAGACCGAGCGTCGCACGCGCTCGGTGCCGGAAGGCGTGTGGATCAAGTGCCCGGCTTGCGATGCGGTGCTGTACCGGGCCGAGCTCGAACGCAACATTCACGTGTGCCCGAAGTGCGGGCATCACAACCGCATCGGCGCGCGCGAGCGACTCCTCAAGTTCCTCGATCCCGGCTCGGCCAGCGAACTCGCCTCGGGCATCGAGCCGGATGATCCGCTCAAGTTCCGCGACAGCAAGCGCTACCGGGACCGCCTGACGCAGGCGCAACGCTCGACGGGCGAGAAGGACGCGCTCATCGTGATGGCGGGGACGCTCAAGGGACTCGAGGTGGTGGCGGCTGCGTTCGAGTTTCGCTTTCTCGGCGGCTCGATGGGTTCGGTGGTCGGGGAGCGCTTCGTGCGCGCCGTCGACCATTGCCTGGAGCACCGCATGGGATTCGTGTGCTTCTCGGCGAGCGGCGGCGCGCGCATGCAGGAGGCGTTGTATTCGCTGCTGCAGATGTCGAAGACCAGCAACGCACTGGCACGGCTCGCCAAGGCGCGCCTGCCGTTCATTTCCGTGCTCACCGACCCCACGACGGGCGGGGTGTCCGCGAGCCTCGCCATGCTCGGCGATGTCAACATTGCCGAGCCGCGCGCGCTGATTGGCTTCGCCGGGCCGCGCGTCATTCAGCAGACCGTACGCGAGACCCTGCCGGAGGGATTTCAGCGCAGCGAATTCCTCCTTGAGCACGGCGCGCTCGACATGATCGTCGACCGGCGCGACCTGCGGGACCGCATCGCGGAACTGCTGCGCCTGCTGCTCAACAAACCTGCGAACGGTACCGCGCCGGATACGGCCTAGATGCATTTCCATACGCTCGAGGAATGGCTGCGCTGGCAGGAGACGCTGCACCCGCGCACCATCGACCTCGGGCTGGAACGCGTCCGGCAGGTTGCGCAAGCTCTCGGACTCGCGCCGTTTGCGTGCCCAGTGATCACCGTCGGCGGCACCAACGGCAAAGGCTCGTGCGTCGCACTCCTGGAGGCGATGCTCGGCGCCGCGGGGTACCGCGTCGGTGCATTCACTTCGCCGCACCTGGTGCGCTACAACGAGCGCATCCGCGTCGGCGGGCGGCTGGCGACGGACGAAGAGCTCATGGATGCCTTCGCGCGCATCGAGCGCGTGCGCGGGGAGCGGAGCCTCACCTTCTTCGAGTTCAACACGCTCGCGGCACTGCTGCTGTTCCAGGGGAGTTCGCCCGATGCCGTCTTGCTCGAAGTCGGGCTCGGCGGGCGGCTCGATGCGGTGAACATCGTGGACGCTGACGTGGCTCTGCTCACGTCCGTATCGCTCGATCATTGCGACTGGCTGGGCAACACCGTTGAGGACATCGGGCGCGAGAAGGCGGGCATTTTTCGGGGTGATCGCCCGGCGGTGCTCGGCAGCGCGGATATGCCTCAATCCGTATTCGCGGCCGCGCACGCCCTTGGGACGTCTCTGCGCATTCCCGGCATCGATTTCAGTTTTCGAACGCATGCCAGCAG
The DNA here is from genome assembly GCA_035263105.1 of Steroidobacteraceae bacterium. Classification (GTDB taxonomy): domain Bacteria; phylum Pseudomonadota; class Gammaproteobacteria; order Steroidobacterales; family Steroidobacteraceae; genus DATBVX01. The sequence goes on from DATFRO010000037.1 coordinate 20,256, forward strand.
CTGGGATTGGGCCAGCCGCGACACCCGGTTCCGTGACCTGCCGTTGCCTGCGCTCGCCGGGCGACGGCAACCGGGCAATGCGGCGGCGGCAATCGCCGTCCTGCAGGAGCTGCGCAGTCGGCTGCCAATCGATCAGGCGGCACTTGCGCGAGGCTTGCGCGACGTGCGACTGCGGGGCCGCTTCGAGCTCGTGCGCACGGACCCGGTGTGGATCCTGGACGTGGCGCACAACGCGGAGGCCGCCGGCGCCCTCAGCGAGAACCTGCAAGCGCTGCCCGCAAGTGGCCGAACGATTGCCATCGTGGGCGTCCTCAAGGACAAGGACGCTCCGGCGCTGATCGCACCATTGCTGCCGCTCGTGACCCGGTGGATCGCCGCGACCACGACCGGACCCCGAGGACAGAGCGCGGCGGAGCTGCGTGCGCGCTGTGCGCCGCTGCTCGATCGGCATTGCGAGGAGGCAGCGAGCATCGAGGAGGCGTGCGAGCTCGCGCGGCGTGAGGCACGCTCCGCAGACCGAGTCGTGGTGTATGGATCGTTCCAGACCATCGGCCCGGCGCTCCAATGGTTGGAACGCAGCGTGGGTTCATCCGCTATACTCGCGCGCCACTAGAGATGGAGATTCGGGTCAAAGAACGGCTCATCGGCGCGCTCATCCTGGTGGCGTTGATCGTGCTGCTGGTGCCCGAGCTCCTCTCGGGGCCGCGCCAGCCGTCCGGCTCCAACACCAGGGACCCGGGCGCCGTGCAGACCTACACGATCGACCTGGGCGCACCCAGTGGCGGCGCCCCTCCCGCACGGGCTCGCGAACCCGATGCCAGACCTCCCGACCCCGAGCCCGCTACCGTCACTTCTCCGTCCGGCGCCGGCACGGGCATCGGGACCGTGAGCGTGGAGCCCCCGCCGGGCACAGCCGACGTTCAACCTGAAGAGACGCCGGCAGCCCCGGAAACGACCGCGACAACGAGCGCGCCGAGTGCGCCCGACGCGTCTGCGGAGTCCGCGTGGGCGGTGCAGCTCGGCAGTTTCGAGAACGAGGACAATGCCGCTCGACTCGTCAAGGACCTGAAGAAGCGCGGCTACAAGGCTTTCGTCTCGCGCACCGGCTCGGGCAGCCGCACGCGCTATCGCGCGCGTGTCGGCCCGGAACAGGATCGCTCCCGGGCGGAAAACCTGGCCGATCGCCTGCGACACGACGGACACCCTGGCGTCGTCGTGCCGCAGCCTTGAGCGACTGGGCGAGGTGAGAGCCGGATCAGGGTTTTCTCTTACGGCTCGGTCGGCCGTTGAAGTTCAGCTAGAATGCGCGCCGTCTCGAGGGCGGAGGCAGGTTCCCAGCACTGCATGAACGGCGCCGACTGGATCATCGTCAGCGTAATTGCGATTTCCTGCGTCATCGGCGCGTGGCGCGGCTTCATGCGCGAAGCGATCTCGGTCGCCGCCTGGGTCCTCGGCATCTGGCTCGCGTGGACGTTCGCAAGTGTGCTCGAGCCGCACCTCGGCGGCCTGCTGGCGCAGGAGCAGGTGCGTGTGTGGGTTGCGCGGCTGATCATCCTGGTTTCGGTCGTACTGATCGGTGTGGTGGTCGGGTTCTTCGCCACGAGGTTCGCGCGCTATTCACCCTTCGGCACCACCGACCGGATCCTGGGGATCCTCTTCGGCTTCGTGCGCGGCGCGATCATCGTCGGGCTGTTCGCGATCCTGGCGCGCCTGGTGCAGCTCAACGAGGAGTCCTGGTGGAAGCGTTCGGCGCTGCTGCCGTACGCCGCGATCATCGGCGACTGGATGCGCTCGATCGCAGACGACGTGGAATTGCCTGAGGCACGGTAACTTCCGGAGCGAATCGCAATGTGTGGCATCGTCGGCATGGTGGGAACTTCCGCGGTCAACCAGCGCATCTATGACGCGCTGACGGTCGTGCAGCATCGCGGCCAGGACGCCGCCGGCATCATGACCTCGCAGGAGGGCGAGCTGTTCCAGCGCAAGGGCAGCGGCCTGGTGCGCGACGTGTTCCAGCAGCGGCACATGGTGCAGCTCAAGGGCAACATCGGCATCGGTCACGTGCGCTATCCGACGGCGGGTTGCGACAGCGCCTCCGAAGCGCAGCCCTTCTACGTGAACGCACCGTACGGCATCTGCCTCGGTCACAACGGCAATCTCACCAACATGGCCGAGCTCGCCGAAGTGCTCGTGCGCGAGGACCGGCGCCACCTCAATACCGAATCCGACTCTGAAGTGCTTCTCAACGTGTTCGCTTCGGAGCTGCAGCGCGTCGGCACGCCGCGTATCACGCCCGCTGACGTCTTTGCCGCGCTGAGCGCGGTGTATCGGCGCTGCCGCGGCGGCTACGCGGTGGTCGCGATGATCATCGGGCACGGCATCCTGGGGTTTCGCGATCCACATGGCATTCGCCCGCTGGTGATCGGCAAGCGCGATACCAGCAAGGGCCCCGAGTACATGCTGGCGTCGGAAAGCGTCGCGCTCGACATGCTGGGTTTCGAGCTGATGCGCGACGTGGCGCCGGGCGAGGTCGTGTTCATCGATGAGCAGGGGCGCTTCTACGCGCAGCAGTGCGTTGCCGGTGCGCGCCATACGCCGTGCATCTTCGAGTACGTCTACTTCGCGCGACCGGACTCGATCATCGACAACATCTCGGTCTACAAGTCACGCCTGCGCATGGGCGAGCGGCTCGCGGACCAGATCCGCCACGCGCGTCCCGATCACGACATCCACGTGGTGATCCCGATTCCCGATACCAGTCGCACCAGTGCGGTGCAGGTGGCGCAGCTCCTCGGCGCCAAGTACCGCGAGGGCTTCATCAAGAACCGCTACATCGGCCGCACCTTCATCATGCCGGGCCAGGAGCAGCGCGAGAAATCGGTGCGCAGCAAGCTCAACGCCATCGACCTCGAGTTCCGTAACAAGAACGTGTTGCTGGTGGACGACTCGATCGTGCGCGGCACGACTTCGGCGCAGATCATCGAGATGGCGCGCGAGGCGGGCGCCCGCAAGGTGTACTTCGCTTCCGCCGCGCCGCCGGTGCGTTTTCCGAACGTCTACGGCATCGACATGCCCGCGGCTTCGGAGCTGGTGGCGGCGGGGCGCACCGAGGACGAGGTCGCGCAGCTCATCGGTGCCGACTGGCTCATCTATCAGACGCTCGACGACCTGGTGCACGCCGTCCGGCACGACAACGCCAAGATCGAGGAATTCGATACCTCCTGCTTTTCGGGTGAATACGTCACCGGTGACGTCACGCCGGAATACCTCGCGCGCCTGCAGAGTGAGCGCTCCGACGAAGCGAAGTCACGGCGCCGGGCCGAGCGTCGTCGCACGCTGCGCGCCGTACGACCGGTCTGAGCGGCCGGGCCCGCCCGAGATGCGGCGGCCGCCTCACGAGCTCCGATGAGCGACCCGCGCGCGCTGTTGCTCGACATCTGGCAACAGGCCGTGGCGGCAGTGGACGGACGAGCTCGCGTTCGTGAGGCATTGAGCCAGGCCGAACGGGGCGGGCAGCCGTGGCAGGCGATCGCCGTCGGCAAGGCAGCCGGAGCCATGACGCTCGGCGCGCTCGATGCGCTCGGGTCGCGGCTTGCGAGCGCCCTCGTGATCTCCAAGCCCGGCCATTTCCCCGCCGAACTCGATTCGCATCCGCACGTCGAGCAGTGGGCCGCGGGTCACCCGGTACCTGATGAGCGATCCCTCGCCGCGGGAGCCCGGCTGCTCGAGGTGCTCGGCGCGATGCCGCGAGAGTGCCGTGTCCTGCTCCTGATCTCGGGCGGGAGCTCCAGTCTCGTCGAAGTGCTTCCTGCGCGTGTCGGCCTTGCCGACCTGAGACGCGTCAGCGAATGGGCGCTCGCGAGCGGGCGCGACATCGTCGCGATCAACGCGATTCGGCAGCACCTGTCGCTGATCAAGGGCGGGCGCTTGCTGGCTCACCTCGGCGGTCGTGAAACTCTCGCCTTGTTGATCTCCGATGTTCCCGGCGACGATCCGGACGTGATCGGCTCGGGACTCGCCGGCAGCGGCATGACCGAATCCTTGCCAGCCGATCTGCCGTCGTGGCTCAGCGATCTGTTCGCCCGAGGAGACTCGAGCCACAGTGACCGTTCGCAATCGGTGCAGCGGCGCGTCATCGCGTCGCTCGCAAATGCGCTCGCGGCGGCGGAACAGGCGGGGCGTGCGGCGGGGCTGACGACGCGCAAGGCGGAGCGTCGATTCGACGGTGAAGTGATCGGACTCGCGACGCGGTTCTGCCACGAGTTGAAGATGGGAGCCGCGGGCCTCGCGATCTGGGGCGGCGAATCGACCCTGAAGCTTCCGGCGCGGCCGGGAAGGGGCGGACGCAACCAACATCTGGCACTGGCGGCCGCGCGACTCCTGGTTTCGCACGAGGAGCTCACGGTGCTCGCCGCGGGAAGCGATGGTACCGACGGACCGACTGCCGACGCCGGCGCGATCGTCGACAGCGAGACCCTCGAGCGCGGCACGCTCAGCGGGCTCGATGCTGACGATTGCCTCGCCAGGGCCGATTCTGGCGCCTTCCTGGAGGCTTCCGGCGACCTGATCCATTCCGGGCCGACCGGAACCAACGTGGGCGACCTCGTGCTCGGCCTGAAGCGAGTGTGACGGACTTCACATTCGCGCGTGAGTAGCCGATGTGATTGAATGCGCCGTCGCTCGAAGCGCGCATCCGGGTCGCGGCGCATGACCGTCAAGCTCCTGTTGATCGACGATGAAGCGGTGTTCCGCCAGCTTCTGTGCCATCACATCACCATCGAATGGCCGGACGCGGTGATCACCGGGCACGATCCTGTCGTCGATGGAAAGCTCGCTCCCGAATTCACCGCCGCCGGCTACGACGCGGTCATCCTCGACCAGGAGCTCGCCGCTGAATCGGGGCTCGACTGGCTGAAGGACTGCAGCGCCCGGCCGGGCTTTCCACCGATCATCTTTCTCACGCCCTCGGCCGAAGATGCCGTGGTTCTGCCCGCGCTGCGCGCGGGGGCGGAAGTGTGCATCAGCAAGGCGAAGATCGATCACCGGCGCTTCATCGGCGCGGTGCGCGAAGCGACGCGCAAGCGCAAGCGGCAGCTCACCCTGCTGCGCGGCAGCGCACAGGCGCAGCAGGCTTATCGCTTCGGCAACGTGACCATCCGCGCTCAGCGTTACGTGCGCACGATCGCGAGCGGCGCGATCTCCACTGTCTACCTGGCCGAGAGCGAGCGCGTCGGTGCGCTCGTCGTCCTCAAGGTGCTGAGCCAGGTCCCCGACCTCACCGAGGGCAAGGGCACCTTCGACCGCTTCCTGCAGGAGTACGAGGTCGTTGCCAAGGTCGAGCATCCGAACGTGGTGCGCATTTATGACCTCGGGGTCGCGGACGATCACGCGTACATTGCGATGGAATATTTTCCCGCCGGCGACCTGCGCGCGCGCATGCGTCAGAAAGTCACGCCGGAACAGGCGCTGGTGTACCTGCGGCAGATGGCGGCGGCGCTGCAGGCGATTCACAGCGTCGGCGTGCTGCATCGTGACCTCAAGCCCGGCAACGTGATGCTGCGCGCCAACGGCTCGCTGGCGCTGATCGATTTCGGGCTCGCGAAGCAGCTCGAGCTCGATGCGGCCATCACGGCGACGGGGGAGATCTTCGGCACACCCTACTACATGAGCCCGGAGCAGGGGCACGGCGCGGAAGTCGACGAACGGAGCGATCTCTACAGCATCGGCGTCATCTTCTACGAAATGCTCATGGGCAAGAAACCGTATCTCGCGAGCACACCGATGGCGGTCATCTACAAGCACAGCCACGCGCCACTGCCGCCGCTCGAGGATGAGATGAGCGCGCTCGAACCCCTGGCGCACAAGCTCCTCGCCAAGGAGCCGCGCGACCGCTTCCAGAGCGCCGAGGAACTGATCCGCGCCATCGATCAGCTGAGCACCGAGCCCGTCCAGTCCGCGCCGGCACTCGCCGAGGTGTGAGCGTGCCGACGGCGAACGCGGCGGGAGAACCCGCAGCTCGCGATGCTTTCGCCTTGTTGCGAACTCCGACGCCGGCGCCGTGGATCACAGCCGCAAAGTCGCGCTGGCAGGAACTGCTGCTCGATCATGCCAACTGCGAGAAGAAGGCCGCCTCCACGGCGCTCAGCCTCATCTTCACCTACGCCGCCGATGCCGGCCTGACGCACGCGCTCTCGCGCCTCGCGCGCGAGGAACTGCGGCACTTCGAGCAGGTCCAACGCCTCCTCACGAAGCTGCAGGTCCCGTACCGCAAGATGAAGCCGGGCCGTTACGCCGAAACCCTGCGTCGCGCGGTGCGCACGCGCGAGCCGGAGCGACGCATGGATCTGTTGATCTGCGGCGCGCTGATCGAAGCGCGCTCCTGCGAGCGCTTCGCCGCACTGGCGCCGTGGCTGGATGAGCCGCTCGCCACGTTCTACGCGGGACTGGCGCAGGCCGAGGCGCGCCACTTCACCCTTTACCTGCACCTGGCCGAGGGTTCGCGTCATGATCAAGTGCTCGCCGACGTCGCAAGGCGCTGTCGCGAGCTCGCTGACATCGAGGCGGAACTGATCACGACGGTGGATCCGGAATTTCGCTTTCACTCCGGCGTCCCCGTCGAGCTGCATTGACGGAGCAGCGGGCGCGTGACGATTCGAATTCTCGAAGCCAATGCGTCGACGCTCGACATCGTGCGCACCTTGTTCAGTGAATACGCGGCGTGGCTCGACCTCGAGGTCGAATACCAGCAGTTCGAGCGCGAGCTCGCGGACTTGCCCGGCGTCTATGGTCCGGCACGCGGCGCCTTGCTGCTCGCCTGGGTCGACTCAGACGCGGCGGGCTGTGTCGCGATGCGCCCGCTCGAGACGGACATCTGCGAGATGAAGCGACTCTGGGTGCGCCCGTCGTTCCGCGGCCGGGGCGTGGGCGCTCGCCTGGTGCGTGCCGTCATGCAGCGCGCGGCCGAGTACGGTTATGCACGCATGCGGCTCGATACGCTGCATCACATGAAAGCGGCGCAGGCGACCTATGCTGCGCTCGGCTTCCGGCCGATCGCACCGTACAACTCCAACGCGGAATCGGACACCTTGTTCATGGAGGCGCCGCTCGACCGACCGACGCAATCGATCGAGCGTTGGGGACCACCCGACTAGTGGCGGCCGAGGCTCTGCAGATCGAATCCGCCTTCGTCCCAGCGCAGGACGCTCCCCTGGTCGTACCAATCGCCCAGCACGATGCGCGCCGCCGGCGTGCCGTCGAGATCGAAGCGATGCACGTTCGGCCGATGCGTGTGACCGTGCAGCAATAGCTGAACTCCCGTCGCGCGCATCGCGGTTGCGACGGCCTGCTGATTGACATCCATGATCGTGCTCATCGCCTGGGCGATGTGCGCCTTGCTGCCGGCGCGCGCCTGCTCGGCCAACATGCGGCGCTGCTCATGGCTCAGGGCGAGGAACATCCGCTGCCAGCCGGGGTCGCGCACCATCGCGCGCAGCTTCTGGTAAGCGTGATCGTCCGTGCAGAGCGCATCGCCGTGCATCGTGAGCACGCGTTGGCCATGCAGGTGAATTATGGTCGGGTCCTCCAGCAGCTGGCAGCCGCTGTCGGCGCAGAAGCGCTCGCCGAGCAGGAAATCGCGGTTGCCGTGCATGACATAGCAGGGCACGCCTGAAGCCGTGAGCGCGCGCAGGGCCGCGATCACCCGGCGCTTCTCCGGCTCCGGATCGTCGTCGCCGATCCAGACTTCGAACAGGTCGCCGAGGATGTAGAGCGCTTGCGCCTGGCGTGCCTCGCCCGACAGGAACTCGAGGAACTGGCTGGTGATCTCCGGATGCTGAGCGTCCAGGTGCAGGTCCGAGACGAACAGCGTGCTCATCACGGCTACTCGAGGAGGACGGCCTTCTGGATCACGACGGGCTTGAGCGGTGCGTTTTCCTTGAACGGGCCGACCGCCCCGGTCGCCGAATTGCCGATGCGATCCACCACGTCCATGCCTTCGACAACATCGCCGAAGACCGCGTAGCCCCAGCGTGTCGGCAACGGGTTGAGGTCGGGGTTGTCCGCGAGGTTGATGAAGAACTGGCAGGTGCTGGTATGTGGGCCTTCGGCGCGGGCCATGCCGATGGTGCCGCGGCGATTCATCAGGCCATTCCCCGACTCGTTGACGACGTAGCCGTGCACGGGCTTGAGCTGGTAGTTCGCGTCGTAGCCGCCGCCCTGGACCAGGAAGTTGGCGATGACACGATGAAAGATCACGCCTTCGTACTGACCTTCCCGCACGTAGCGGATGAAGTTCTCGACCGTGAGCGGCGCGCGCGTCGCGTCGAAACGCACGACGAAGTTGCCCATGGTGGTCTCGAAGCGCACGCGTGTCGGCTGCTGGGACGCCGGCGCCGGCGCGGCCGGCTCCTGGCCAACTGCGACGGCAGTGAACAGTAACAAGAGAAGCGGGGCCAGTTGTTTCATGAGCGAACCTGCGACAGTGAGGACGCAAGTTTAAGGAAGCGGCGCCCGACGGGCTAGGGCGGTCGCCGCCGTCTTCCCTTAACATACGCGGCATGACACGCCTCGCGGTCACGCGCTTCGCTCCGAGTCCCACCGGCTCATTGCATCTCGGCAATGCGCGCACGGCCCTGTTCAATTTCCTGCTGGCGCGTCAACTGCACGGGCGATTCGTGCTGCGGATCGAGGACACGGATCTGGAGCGCAGCGCCGAGCGTTACCTGGGCGAGCTCATCGACGACCTGCACTGGCTCGGCCTGGGCTGGGACGCGGGACCGGATGTCGGCGGAGCGCAGGCGCCGTATCGCCAGTCGCAGCGCAACCTGGTGTATGCGGACTACTTCGCGCGCCTCGAGGGCGCGGGCAAGGTCTATCCGTGCTACTGCACGCCCCTGGAACTGGAAGTGTCGCGTCGCGCCCAGCTTGCCGCGGGTCAGCCTCCACGTTACGCCGGGACCTGCAGCCGCCTGTCGGCGGCCGAGCGTGCCGAGCGCACGGCCCGTGGCTTGCAGCCGAGCCTGCGCTTTCGCATTCCGCCCGGGGAGAGCATCGAGTTCGGCGATTTCGTGCGCGGCCCACAGCGTTTTGCGAGTGATGACATCGGCGACTTCATCGTGCGGCGGGCCGACGGCAATGCGGCCTTCTTCTTCTGTAACGCCGTGGACGATGCGTTGATGGAAGTGACGCACGTGCTGCGTGGCGACGACCACCTGACCAACACGCCCCGCCAGATCCTGCTGCTGGAAGCGCTGGGACTCCCCATTCCGCAGTACGGCCACGTCGCCCTGCTGACCGGGATGGACGGAGCACCGCTCTCCAAGCGGCACGGAAGCGTCAGTGTGCGGGAGTTTCGCGAACGGGGTTTTCTGCCGCAGGCGATCACCAATCACCTGTTTCGGCTGGGTCATACCTCGGACCAGGAAGGCTGGCTCGATCTGGACGGGATGCCCGCGCATTTTCGTCTCGATCACCTCGGGCGCGCGCCGGCGCGCTTCGATGAAACGCAGCTCGTCCATTGGCAGAAGGAAGCCCTTTCGCGCGCGCCGACCGAAGTGCTGATGGAGTGGCTCAAGCCGCTGCTGCCGGTGAGCGTCGAGGCGACGCGCATCCGGGAGTTCGTCGACCTCGTGCGGCACAACGTCGTCCTGCCTCAAGACGCGGCGCCGTGGGTCGACGTGATCTTCGGCGAGCTGCCAGCGCTGAGCGAGTCCGATCGTCGCCTGATGAACGAAACGGGGGGTGCGTTCTTTCGCGAGGCGGTCAGCGCATTCGAGGAGCACGGCGCGGATCTCAAGGCGCTGGGAGCCACTCTCAAGGCGGCGACCGGCCGGCAGGGTCCCGAGCTGTTCAGGCCGTTGCGTCTCGCCCTGACAGGGCGATTGCATGGACCGGAACTCGCGCCGCTCCTCAGGCTCCTGCCACACAACACGGCGCGTCGCCGCCTCGAGGTCTGGGCGCAGCCCCACTGAACATGTACCCCGTCAGGATTCACAACTCACTCACCGGCCGCAGGGAAGAGCTGGTCCCGTTACAGGCCGGACGGATCGGCATGTATGTCTGCGGCATGACGGTCTACGACTACTGCCACATCGGCCACGGCCGCATGCTGGTCGTGTTCGACATGGCCGTGCGCTACCTGCGCTCGCTCGGCTACGCGGTGAACTATGTCCGCAACATCACGGATATCGACGACAAGATCATCCGGCGCGCAGCTGAGAACCAGGAGCCGGTCGAGGCCCTGACGGCGCGCTTCATCGACGCGATGAACGAGGATTGCGCAGCCCTCGGCATGCTGAAGCCCGATCACGAGCCGCGCGCGACGCAGTTCGTGCCCGCCATCATCAAGATGGTGCAGCAGCTCGTCAGCAAAGGGTTCGCTTACGTCGCTGTAGATGGCGACGTGCTCTATTCCGTGAGCAGTTTCCCCGGCTACGGGAAGCTGTCCGGCAAGCAGCTCAAGGATCTGCGCGCCGGTGCGCGCGTCGAAGTCGACGAAGCCAAGCGTGATCCACTCGACTTCGTGTTGTGGAAGGCGGCGAAGCCCGGCGAGCCCTGGTGGGAGTCGCCGTGGGGGCCGGGACGGCCCGGCTGGCACATCGAATGCTCGGCGATGTCGACGCAGGTGCTGGGCAATCACTTCGACCTGCACGGCGGCGGTGTCGATCTCAAGTTCCCGCATCACGAGAACGAGATCGCGCAATCCTCTGCTGCGCTCGATACGAAGTTCGTGAACGTGTGGATGCACAACGGCTCCCTGCGCGTCAACGACGAGAAGATGTCGAAGTCGCTCGACAATTTCTTCACCATCCGCGACGTCGTCAGGCTCCATCACCCGGATGCCGTACGCTACTTCCTTCTGTCAACGCACTACCGCGCGCCGATCAACTACAGCGAGGAGAACCTGCAGCAGGCCAAGGCGGCACTCGATCGCGTGTACACCGCGCTGCGCGGTGTCGAGGCGAGCTCTGAGCCGTTGAGCGGCGCGACACTGGAGCGCTTTCGGGCGGCGATGAGCGACGACTTCAATACTCCGGAGGCGTTTGCAGTGTTGCAGTCGCTGGCACGCGATCTGAACACCGCCAAGGCGGCCGGGCGCACCACCGACGCACGAACCATCGCGGGAGAGTTGCGCCAGCTTGGCGGCATCCTTGGCATCGTCCGCCACGACGCGGAGCAGTGGTTCAAGCAGTCGATCGGTCAGGCGGCCGGCGACGGGCTCAGCGACCCGCAGATCGAACAGCTCATCCAGGATCGCGTCACAGCCCGCCAGGCAAAGAACTGGAAGGAGTCCGATCGGATCCGGGATCTGCTCGCAGCGGCGGACATCGTGCTGGAGGACGGCCCGCAGGGCACGACCTGGCGCAGAAAGTAGCGGAGCCGCTGACGAAATTGACCCTCCACAGGGCCGTCCGTATGATTCCGGCCCCCGTGCAGGGCGGAGAGTCGAATCGGGGCGTGGCGCAGTCTGGTAGCGCATCTGCTTTGGGAGCAGAGGGTCGGAGGTTCGAATCCTCTCGCCCCGACCACTCACCCGGCCGCGTGGACGCTTCGCGACACGACGGCTATTGTGCGATCGGCTGCGCGCCCGTAGCTCAGCCGGATAGAGCATCGGCCTTCTAAGCCGAGGGTCGCAGGTTCGAGTCCTGCCGGGCGCACCAGGACCGTGGTGGACGTAGCTCAGTTGGTAGAGCCCCGGATTGTGATTCCGGCCGTCGTGGGTTCGAGTCCCATCGTCCACCCCAACTCCCTCCTGTTCCTGTAGAACCTACAACCACGCCGGCTGGTCAGTGGTCCGCGGTTTCGGCACGATCCAGACATGGATGCGGCGAGCAAGGGAATGCAGGGCAGGTACAGCGCATGGACGCGGCGATTCGTTATCGCCGGCGCGGTCCTTCTCGGGCTCGTGGTCGCGCTGCTCGCCCTCTCGCAGTACTCCTTTGCACTCCGTGATCCCGCTTCGATCGAGAAGCGCCTGTCGAAACTTCTGGGGTTCGAGGTTTCGATCAATGGACCGCTCACCGTGCGGCTGTCACTGCGACCGCGAGTGAACCTCAACGATGTACATCTGCGCCGGCCGAACGTTGCCGCGCAGGATGCCTTCAGTGCGAAGGCCATGACAGTGCAAGTCGATCTGCTCCCGTTCCTCCATCACCAGTGGTCGATCCGGCGATTGCAGATCGAGGATGCCGAGATGTGCGTTTCGGTGCAGCGCGATTCGTCGTGCGACTGGCGCCCGGCGCTCGATGCCATCGACGAACTGACGCGGCTGGATGAGATCACCATTCGCCGCCTGCGCCTGATGTGTCACGGCGGATTGTGTGGCAAGGCGCTCAAGCAAGATGTTGCGCTCGTCATTGCGAGTGCCCCCGCGCAGGGGCGGAGCGAGATCTCGGTGTACGCGAAGGATGATGATTCGCCGTTTCTCATCCTGTCGGGAGACGGCTGGGCCACGTTTCGAGCCAATCGCCCGTGGGACGTGAAGGCATCACTGCGACGGTCCCTGGTGCGAGCGCAAGTGCAGGGGACGATTGGCAAGCCGCGAGAACTGCGGGACGTGGAGCTGCAAGTCGACGCGCATGCGCAACCCGGCCGTTGGCACGGCGTCGCGCTCGATGAACTGCACATCCGCGGAAGTCTCAAGGACGAGGAGGGTGGATACCGATTTCGCATCGTGCGCGGCGAATGGGGGAGTGGAAGAGTGACGGGCGAAGCGCTCGCCTCGCAGACAGACTCGGGGCTGCAGATCCATGGGACGGGAGCGGCGCAGGGTCTCGATCTCGAGCGTTGGCTGAATGCGTCCACGCGCGGCCTGGCGACGGCCGGCTACATCGATGCGAGTTCGACCTTCGAGACACGCGGCGCAACGCTCGAGGAGTGGCTGGAGCATCTGCAAGGCGACGCACGCGTGGATGCCGGGCGAGCGGAATTTCCGATCGACCAGGTGGAACGCTGGTCGAAAGGCTTCCTCAAGTTCGCGTTCTCCCTGCCAGCCGAAGGCGAGCTGACGCACATTCGCTGCATGGGCGGAAATTTCCGCTTGCGTGCGGGCCGCGCGGAGACGCGGAACCTGCGGATCGACACCGAGACGACACGCATGCGCGGGGCGGGGTCGGTGAATCTGCCGAGCGGCGAGATGGATTTCCTGGTGAAGCCAACGCTCAAGCGCGGGCTGATCAAGGATGCACCGCTGATTCAAGTTTCCGGAAGGATCGAAGAGCCGGTCACCCGCCTCGCCACCGACGAGGCGAAGACGGCGTTCAAGCCAGTCCTGGACACCCTTTCCGATCAGCCCACTGATCCCGGCCAACCCTGCGGCTGAAGCGCCGGCGTGGCCGGTTCTGCGCCCGGATTGCGCCAATGCGCCCGCGTTCCGGTAGAATGCGCGCCCTCGCGCAGAACCCCGCCGAGACGGGCCATTAGCTCAATTGGTAGAGCAGCGGACTCTTAATCCGTTGGTTATAGGTTCGAGTCCTATATGGCCCACCAACATGCACAAGGCGCCACACGCGCTTTCAATCGCAGCTCGCGAGCGAGCTGATCCAATCGCGGATCAGCGTTACACCATCGGCGTCGACGCGAGCGGAACCCACGGGCGGCATCGCTTCGGGAACATCGCGCCGGTTCATGCGCGTAGGCAGCACTGAGCTGTCCGGCGCGCCGGGCGCGATCAGCCGCGCGTTGGCGATGCCGAGGTCGCCGAGCGAGGGCGCGACGCCGCAGGCGTGCGTATCGGCGAGTGCGGTGTCGTAACGCAGATCCATGTTCGAGGTCGTGGGTCCGTTCGGGCGATGACACTGCGAACAATTGACGTGCAGATACGCGCGCGCCCGCTCGGTGAGCGTGCCGGCCGTCCCTTTCGGATCGGGATAGGGAACGACGTCAGCGGGATTGACGATCGGCGGCGTCAGCGTATTGATGGTGTTGAGCGTCACTAGCTGGTTCGCGGTGCGCCCGGTCTGTGGGTAGCTCATGTTGGACGCGAGCTGGCGCGTCTCCAGGCCGAGCGAGCGGCCCGCAGCCTCGGTGTGACACTGCAGGCATTGCGCTTCACTCGGATAGATCCACGTCTGACCGGCGACCGTTACGCGCTTGCCGCCGTGCACGAGCGTCGCGTCGGTCCCCTGCGCATTCCATTCGTAGCTGTACCCCGCCCACACGCCGTCGGGATGGCGCATGAAGAGTCGCGTCTCCACGAGCTGCGACCCGAGGTGGAAGTTCTTCATCAGCACTGTGCCGTTCGGAAAATCCCAATCGCCGTCAGCGCCGACGGTGATGTTCTGTCCGTCGGGCAATGCGATCCAGCGATCCTTCACGGCGCCGTCAGACCAGAAGGCCGCGTTCGGTGCGTACGGGATGAGGCCGCTGGCCGGACGCGTCGCGTCGGCAGGGTCCACGCAACCGGTGGCGGAGAGTTGGGTCGCAACCCCGGTGCCGCCGCCACTGCTTGCGCCGGTGATCCGATGCAGATCGCCCTGGATGTTCACGGCGTACAGCTCGCCGTTGATGTCCTGGCCGAACGAGGCGATGTTCAGTCCCGAATCGAACCCGTCCGTCACCGTCACCGTGGGAGCGGTGTCGTTGGGGATGTTCCAGATCCGGCCGCTGACGAAGTCGGTGAAGATGTACTGCCCGATCAGGCTCGGGATCGCGCTGCCACGATAGACGTAGCCGCCGGTCACGGCGTTGCCGAGCGCATGCGTGTACTGGGCGACCGGGGGCAACAACGGATAGGGCGGGCTGTTGCAATCGAGGCCGGTGGGTTGATCGCCTTCGAAGCAGCGCCAGCCGTAGTCGCCGCCCTTCACGACGCGATCCACTTCCTCGATGCTCTGCTCCCCGACGTCGCCGACCCAGAGGTCACCGTTCTGGCGATCGAAGCTCCAGCGCCAGGGATTGCGAAAGCCCCAGGCATAGATCTCGGGACAGTTCTCGGTGCCTCCGTCGCCGTTTACGTTGCAGAGCGCCGTGCTCGCGGCGAACGGATTGTCGGGCGGGATGCTGTAAGGGACGGTGGCCGTCGTGCCTCGGATGTCGATGCGGAGCATCTTGCCGAGCAGCGTGTTCGTGCGTTGCGAGTCGTCAAGGGGGTTTGCCGCGTTGCCGTTACCCGCGCCGAAATACAGGTAACCATCGGGCCCGAAGGCAATGTTGCCGCCGTGATGATTTTCTCCGAACTTCATGATGGTGATGAGAATGCGCTCCGAATTGGGATCGAGCGTCAGGCCGCCGTCGGCAGAGGTGAATTCCGAGAGGTGTGTATCGGGCCCCTGGTCGGTGCGCGTAATGCTGGTGTAAGTCACATACACAATGGGCGTCTTGGGGAAATCGGGATGAAACGCCATCCCGAGCAGGCCGCATTCGGCGCACGTGGATTCGACGCGCGAGGCGAGATCGACAAAGAGCGAGGCAGTCGCGACGCTCGCGTTGTTGTCGAATACGTGGATGGTTCCGAACCGTTCCACGACGAACCAGCGGCTCGCATCGCCCGGTGCCTGGATCATGAGGAGCGGGTTGGTAGTTACGCCGTTGGCGTCCACGAAACTGAGGTTCGGAAATGCCCGCTCTGTCCCGACGGTGACGCTGCCCGTGGCGCGCGCGGGCGCGATGCAGGTCGTGTTGCTGGGCCGGGCGTCGAGCCCGCTGGCAACAGGCGGCGGTGCAGGGGGTGGCGGCGGCGGTGTGGGCCCCGGCGGCGGTGGCGACGGCGGTAACGGCGTAGGTGCAGGTGGAGCGGGCGACTGGGGCGGGTTCTGTGCGACTCTGTCGCCGCCACCACTACAACCGGCGACCAGGACCACCAGAGACGACAACATCCATGTTGCGAGACGTGCCTGACGCATAGGAGCTTCCCTTTGTTGGTGCCGCTCGATCCCTCGGCGCGCCGAATGACGGCGTGTGCAACATGCTGGTCGCTCCTATTCGTTCATGTCTGTCGGTACAGATCGGTGGCGCATAGTCCGTTGGTTGTCAGTTAGAGTCCTACAGCTATGCTGGCGCGCTGGGGCTCGGCCCCGCCGATTGAATAACATTCGTGTCGATGTCCAACATGCATGCACGGGCGAATGAAGCTGGGGCGCGAGCTCCGCGCGCACCTCTGGCCGCGACGTCTGGGTCGGTGCTGTTTCTCGCCCACGATCCAGGCCTGCCGAGCTTCCGCTACCGGATGGCGCCCGCCATCGACGTCCTCAGCCGGCAAGGAATTCCTTGCCGCGTCGAAAGGGTCCCACGCGGCCGCTACGGTCGGCGCATCTGGGACCTGCGCGCCGCGCTGCGCGAAGCATCCGCCGTCGTCCTGGCGAAGATTCAGCTCAATCCGCCGGAGGCATGGCTGCTGCGGCGCTTCGCCCGCCATCTCATTCTCGACATCGACGACGCGATCTACGCGGGCAAGCCGCGCAAGCCGCTGGGTGATGCAGAAAATTCATGGTGGCGCCGGACCAAGTTCGCGGCCACCTGCCGCTCCGCTGAGCTGGTCATTGCCGGCAATCGCCACCTGGCGGACGTCGTGAAGCCGCTTGGCACGCGCGTGGAAATCGTGCCGACTCCCGTCGACTGCGACCGCTACCGGCCTTCAAAGCCTGATCCCCCGCGCCCGTTGCGACTCGTGTGGATCGGCCTGCCGGAAAATCTGATCTACCTCGAAATGCTGCGGCCCGTGATCGAGAAGTTGCAGAAATCGTGGCCCGACCTGAAATTGCGCGTGATCTGTTCGCGCTTTCCCGACTGGGGCGATCCGCTCATCGAGCCGGTGCAATGGAGCCCGCAGAGCGAAGTGCCGGCGCTGGGCAGCGCCGACGTCGGCATCATGCCGCTCACCGACAACGAATGGACGCGCGGCAAGTGCGCCTTCAAGCTCCTGCAGTACATGGCAGCGGGGTTGCCCTGCGTCGCATCGCCGGTCGGTGCCAGCCGCGAAGCGATCACCGACGAGTACAACGGATTTCTCGCGACCACGCCGAGCGAGTGGCACGAGGCGTTGCGCCGCCTGCTCGCGTCGGCGGAACTGCGCGCGAGTTTCGGCCAGCGAGGTCTCGAGCGGGTGCGCGACCAGTACGACGTCCCGGGGATTGCACGCCGTACGGCCGCATTGATCGCGGCAGCGGCGAACTCAGCCGGCCCTGCGTTGGTCAAATGAGTGACGGCCCTTGACGTTCGCGAGCTGCGGCAATGCAGTTCAGCATCGCAATCACCGTCTACAAGAACGAGCTTTTCCTGCCGCACGCAGTGCAGACGGTGCTGGCGCAGACGCTGCCTGACTGGGAGATCCGCATGTACTCGGACGGCCGCTCGCGCGCGAGCGAGGAGGTCGCCCGGCAGCTCGAGGGCGCGGTTCCCCTGCATTACAAGCCCATCACGCGGTGTCGCGGCGCGTACGGCAACCGGCTGCGACGCATCGCGCTGGAAGAGAGCCGCGGCACACACGTCTGCTTTCTTGGACACGACTGCCTGCTGTATCCGACGTACCTGGAGACGCACGCGCGCAATATCGCCGGGCGCAAGGACGCGCTGTCGGTCGTTCCCGTTGCCTACTGGAAGAAATATCTCCTGCGGCGGGGTCAGCCTGCTTCGGACGACCTGGCAACCCTCGGCGAAGGGCAGATCGATCTGCTGTGCATAGCGTATCCACGCGACCTGGCACTCGAAGTGGGCTGCTTCGGCCTGGACATGGAGCGCATTCGCTGCGCCGACTATTTGGGTTACGATCGGTTGCGGCGCCGTTCGCCTCCGATCTTCAACCCTGTGCCGCAGCAGGCCGCGCACTTCTAAGCACATCAATGAGTCGCAAGGGAATCATCCTGGCGGGCGGGGCCGGAACGCGGCTGCACCCGGTGACGCTCGCGACCAGCAAGCAGCTGCTGCCGGTCTACGACAAACCGATGATCTACTACCCGCTCAGCACGCTGATGCTGGCGGGTATTCGCGACATCCTGGTGATCTCAACGCCGGTGGATCTGCCGCACTACCAGCGGCTCCTGGGCGACGGACGGCAGTGGGGAATCGAGCTGAGCTATGCCGAGCAACCGCGGCCCGAAGGGCTCGCGCAGGCCTTCATCATCGGCCGGCGCTTCATTGGGCGCGACCTGGCGACGCTGATCCTGGGTGACAACATCTTCTATGGGCACGGGTTGGTCGAGCAGTTGCAGAGAGTGGCTCGCCAGGATGACGGGGCCACCGTGTTCGCATACCACGTGAAGGACCCGCAGCGATACGGCGTGATCCACTTCGATCCTCAGGGGCGCGCGCTCGGGATCGAGGAGAAGCCCTCGCAGCCCAAATCGAATTTCGCCGTGACGGGACTTTATTTCTACGACAACCGCGTCCTGGACATCGCCGCGTCGCTCAAGCCTTCCGCGCGCGGCGAGCTCGAGATCACCGACGTGAACCGCGCGTACCTCGAGCTCTCACTGCTCAAGGTCGACATCATGGGCCGTGGCATCGCCTGGCTCGACACGGGCACGCACGAGTCCTTGCTGCAGGCGGCGATGTTCATCGAAGCCATCGAAACGCGGCAGGGACTCAAGGTCTGCTGTCCTGAAGAGATCGCCTTTCGCGCGGGATTCATCGACGGAGCGCAACTCGAACGCCTGGCGCGCCCGCTCGCCGGGACCGGGTACGGGAGCTATCTTCTCGAGCTGCTGCGAGCCGGGCATTAGCCGTGGAATTCCAGCCGACCCGCATCCCCGACGTGATCCTGCTGCGCCCGAGGGTGTTCGCGGACGACCGCGGCTTCTTCCTCGAATCCTGGCAGCGGCGCAAGTTTGCCGAGGCCGGCTTCGCATGCGAGTTCGTGCAGGACAACCGCAGTCGCTCGGTGCGCAACACGCTGCGCGGATTGCACTACCAGATTCAGCAACCGCAAGGAAAGCTGATGTCGGTCACCCGGGGCACGATCTTCGACGTCGCAGTCGATCTGCGGAAGAGTTCCGCCACGTTTGGACACTGGGTGGCCGAAACGCTCTCCGACCAGAACCATCACCAACTCTGGGTTCCGCCTGGCTTCGGCCACGGCTTCCTGGTGCTGAGTGAAGTGGCGGACGTCAGTTACAAATGCACGGACTACTATGCGCCCGAACATGAGCGCTGCGTTCGCTGGGATGATCCCGCCCTGGACATTCCATGGCCGCTCGCGCCAGGTACGTTGCCGCTGGTGTCGACGAGAGACGCGGCGGGCATGACCCTGGACCGCGCGGAGCTGTTCGCGTGAAAGTCCTGATTGCGGGCGGCGGCGGCCAGGTGGGGAGGGCGCTGCTGCGGAGCGTGCCGAGCGATCACGCGGTGCACGCCCCGGACCGGCGCGAACTGGACATCACGAGCGAGGAATCGGTTCGCGCGACGGTGCGCAAGATGCAACCGGACGTCATCGTGAACGTGGCAGCGTATACGGCCGTTGATCGCGCCGAGAGCGAGGTCGACCAGTGCAACCAGGTCAATGCTCAGGGCGCACAGTACCTCGCCCAGTGCGCGCAGGAGTGCGGCGCGCGACTCTTGCAGGTATCCACCGATTACGTGTTCGACGGAACCAGCACGACCCCTTATCAGGCGGACGCAAGCCCTCGTCCGCTCAACGTGTACGGCGAGAGCAAACTCCGGGGCGAGCGTGCTGTGCTCGAGACGCTGGCAGACCGCGCCGTCGTGCTGCGCACAGCGTGGGTCTACGCCGCAGCGGGCAGCAATTTCCTGCGAACCATGCTGCGGCTCATGTCCGAGCGCCGGCAGGTGCGCGTGGTGTCCGATCAGGTCGGCTCGCCGACCGCCGCCCGTTCCATCGCGGACGTGCTGTGGAGACTGGTTGCGCGCACCGATGCGCACGGGATTCATCACTGGACTGACGCCGGCGTTGCCAGCTGGTACGACTTCGCCGTCGCCATCGCCGAAGAAGGTGCGGCGCTGAAGCTGCTGCCGCCGCAGATCGAGGTGTCGCCCATTTCGACTCAAGAGTATCCGACTCCTGCACGACGGCCGGCTTACAGTGTCCTTGACAAGCGCGCCACGTGCGCGCTGCTGGGGTTGCAGCCGGTTCACTGGCGAACGAGCCTGCGTGCCGTCATGAGTGAGATTGCGAGTGGCTAGGCTGCTGGTCACCGGCGGGGCCGGCTTCATCGGCGCGAACTTCGCGCAGTACTGGGTTCGACAGCATCCCGGTGAGCGCATCGTGATATTCGATGCCCTCACGTATGCAGGACACCTCGTCAGCCTGAAGCCCATCGCCACGCGGCCGGAGCTGCGCTTCATTCGCGCCGACATCTGCGACACGGCAGCGCTCGAAAGCGTCCTGCGCGAGGAAGCGATCGATACGATCGTGCACTTCGCGGCGGAGTCTCACGTCGATCGTTCGATCGTCGGCCCCGACAGCTTCGTCACCACCAACATCGTCGGGACTCACTCTCTGCTGAAGGCGGCGCGGCGGGTCTGGCTCGAAGAGCGGCGCGTCGCCGAACATCGCTTTCATCACGTCTCGACGGACGAAGTCTATGGATCGCTCGGTCCGCATGATGCGGCGTTCACCGAAACGACGCCGTACGCGCCGAATTCCCCTTATGCCGCGAGCAAGGCGGCGTCGGACCACCTGGTGCGCGCCTATCACCACACCTACGGCCTCAGCGTGACCATCAGCAACTGCTCCAACAACTACGGTCCATACCAGTCCCCGGAGAAGCTGATCCCGTTGATGATGGTGAACATCCTCACCGGCCAGCCGCTGCCGGTCTACGGCGACGGTCGCAACGTCCGTGACTGGCTGCACGTAGGCGATCACTGTCGCGCGATCGACCTGGTTCTGCGGCGAGGGACTCCTGGCGCCGTCTACAACATCGGCGGGAGAAGCGAATGCGAAAACCTCGCGCTGGTTAAGCGGCTGTGTGCCATCGCAGACGCGAGGTTCGCGGCCGATGCTGAACTCAGGCGGCGATTCGCCGCCTCACCCGCGGCGCGCGGCGAGCCGAGCGAGAGCCTGATTCGATTCGTCACCGACCGGCCGGGGCACGATCGACGCTACGCGATCGACACCAACAAGGTCGAAAAGGAGCTGGGCTTCACCGCAGAGATGACGCTGGACGGCGGATTGCCCAGCACCTTTGACTGGTACCTCGACAATGAAGCGTGGTGGCGCGAGGTGATGGATACGCGGCACCGCCAATGGATCAGCACGCACTACGCCTCTTCGATCACGCATCCTGCGTAGCCGCGGCTGGTGCGAGTCCATGCGCCTGACGGCTCTGCCTGCCGATCAGCAACCACAATGACGCGCCGAGCACCGCGAACACCGAGCCGCTCGCGAGCGTGGGCAGCCAGCCCAGGTGATCGATCATCAGCCCGATGAAGGGAGCGAGCAGTCCCGGGATGTTTCCGCCCGTGTTCATGACGCCGGTTGCCGCAGCGGTGTGCGGCCCGGCCGCGTAGGTCGACGCAGCCCAGAACGGCCCCTCGAGGAAGAAGATGAAGCCGAAGCACAGTGACAGCATGGCCACCGCGACGTATGGATTCTTGGCATAGGTGCCCGCGAGCAGGAACACGCCCGCGAGAATGAGCCCGGTCATGGCGGGGATGCCACACCCCCAGCGCGCGCCAATCCGACGACACAGGGCATCGCAAACGAGCCCACCCGCCGCTGCCATGATGGCGCCGGTTACGAATGGCAAAGCGTACAGCCAGCCGCTTTCGAGCTGCGAAAAGCCGCGCGACTCGACCAGGTAGGTGAAGAGCCAGTTCGCGAACATGTAGAAAACGTAGTTCGAGCAGAAGTAGCTGCAGGCGATCAGCAACACGTCCCGCCGCAGCAGGACCTTGCGCCACTCACCGCGACGCGTCGTATCCGTCGCGACTGGCGCACGATCGGCGACGATGAGCGTGAGCTCTTCGGGCGGCACCGAGCGATGCTCGTGCGGAGTATCCCGGCCGTACCAGTACCACCACGCCCCGCACAGGATTCCGAGAGGCGCCAGCGCGTAGAACGATTCGCGCCAGCCGAACTTGAGGATGAGAATCGTGACCAGCGGTCCGAGTGCCGCCTGGCCGATCGCGACACCGACGCTCGAAAGTGCGTTCGCAAAGGCCCAGCGGCCCGGTGGAAACCAGCGTTCGATTGCCCCGGCCATCACGGGGTAGAGCGGGGCGTTGGTGAGTCCAAGCAGGAAGCGCACCACGACCAGCGAGAACAGCGTGCCCGCCGCGGATGCGGCCATGAGCGTGGGCACGAACCCGGTCAGGAACGTGAGGATCCCCCAGGAGACCGCGATCCATGCCATCGCGCGGCGCGGTCCGTACACCTTGCCGTAGATGCCGCCTGGAACCTGAAACAAGGCGTAAGACAGGTTGAAGCCTCCGAGTATCAGGCCGAGCTCTGCGGTGGTGAATCCGAATTCGTGCCGGATGCTGGGCAGGGCGATCGAGAGGTTATTGCGCAGCAGGTAGTTGACGATGCTGAGGACGAACAGCACTCCGAGAATTCGGAAGCGAACGGGAACGTGCCTCAGGCCTTGCATGAGTAACCTTCAGGTCGCTGCGCGGAGCAGTGACCGGTCGCGACGCAGGTCCTGAAGTATTCGATGCGCGGCATTGAAGCCCGGTGCGCCGGTCACGCCGCCGCCGGGATGAGTGCCGGCACCGCACAGGTAGAGTGCACGCAGCGGCGTCGCGTAACGCGCATAACCAGGTAGCGGGCGCATGAAGAAGAGCTGATCGAGCCTCAGGTCGCCGTGAAAGATATTCCCCTCGGTGATGCCGAAGACATCCTCCAGGTCGAGCGGCGTGTAGAGCCGGCTCGCTACCAACGATTGCTTCACGGCGGGGACGAACTCCGCGATCTGTCCGAGAATCTGCTGCCGCAGGCGATCGCGTTCGACATTCCACTGTGAGCTGGCGAGCCGGTAGGGCAGGTATTGAATGAAGCAGGTCATCACGTGTCGGCCGCGCGGCGCGAGCGAGGAGTCGACGAGCGAGGGCACGAGGCAGTCGATCCAGAGCCGATCCGGCACGCTGCCGTTGCGCGCCTGCTCGTAGCACTGCTGAGCCCCGTTGAGCCAGGGCACCAGCGTGAACTGCGCGCGCTGCAAGGCGTCCGCGCCCGAATCGGCGCCACGTAACCGCGGTTCCTCGCTCAGCACCAGGTTCAACTTGGCGCAGGGACCGTCCATCTTGATGCCCCGAACGGCTGCGAGAAATTCCGGGTCGAGCTCTTCGCGTGCCACGAGCCCGAGAAACGTGCGCTTGGGATCGGCATTGGAGACCACGATGTGTGCGCTGATCTCGGCACCGTCGTCGAGCTCCACGCCTGTTGCGCGGCCAGCGCGAACCATGATTTGCCGGACCGTAGCCGCGGTCCTCAGCTCGACACCCTGCGCCCGGCAAGCGGCTGCCATGGCAGAGGTGATCGCTCCCATGCCGCCCATTACGTGACCCACGAAGCCCTGCTTCGCATGCTGTCCGCCACCGAGGAGATGGAACAGCAGGCCGAAGAGCGTGCCGGGGTCATACGGTCCGCCGTGCTTGCCATAGAGACTGTTGGCCAGCACCAGCGATTTGAGATGCGATGAGTCGAGTGAGCGATCGAGAAATTCTCCGAGGCTCCCGGTCGCAAACGACACGAGATTCGTCAGGTCGCGGCCACGCAGGCGGCGCAACTTGAGCGCGAAGCGCAGTCGCTCACCCAGTCCGGCGAGGCCGCTGCGTTCCAGGTCCGGCGGCGCGCACATGAAAAGCGGCTCGAGATGCTGCGCGAGGCCGCTCAATCCGGCGTCGAGCGACAGGAAGCGCTCGCAGTCTCCGGGAGCGAAGCGTTGCAGCAGATCACGCATCCGGCCACGGTCGCTCCACCACGGGAGCACGACGCCGTCCGGTGTAACCGCCTGGACGGTCGGCTCGGCCGCCACCATTCGCAGTCCCTGCCGCTCGAGTTCGAGATCACGGATGATCTCGGGGCGCAGCATGCTCGCCATGTAGGACGCGGTTGAAACGCGGCACCCGGGAGCGGCGCGCGCGTCGATCTCTTCGGTAACACAGCAGCCGCCGAGGATCTCGCGCCGTTCGAGCACCAGGGTCTTGAGCCCGGCGCGCGCGAGATAGAACGCGGTCGTGAGGCCGTTGTGCCCGCCGCCGATGATGATGACGTCGTAGTGCGTGACGGGCACGTGGTGACCTGACCGTCAGCTCAGTCGAGTCAGGTCGCCGAGATGCTTCTCGAGATAGCGCCGGATGTCGAGGCTCGGGTCTTCCATCGGCGCGTAGAAGGCGCCGCGGAAGCCGCGCGAGCGCATTCCCTCCTGCACGCCCTCGCAGATCTGCCAGTCCTGGCGATTCACGAGGTCCCAGAATTCGACGACATCGCGCGGATCAAATCCAGGCCGTGTCGTTTGCGCATGGTGAAACAGGAACTCGCAGGAAATGCGCGTGAGCTCCGCGCTCTTCGGCCAGAGGGTGAAGGCCGCCACGTGCTCGGCCGCCGCACTGAGCAGCAGATTCGGGTAACAGACCTCGCCCTTGTGATGCGTCTTTTCGGCGTCCGACAGGCCTGGGAACGGAGCACGCGTCGAAGTTCCCGTCATCGTGAAGGTCCATGCTCCAGGGCGGTGCGGGATTCCGTCCTCCCAGTTGAGGCCGGCGCCGCCGCGCTCACGAAACGCCGGCACGAGCGCGCACAGCTCGGGATGCACCGGCCCGCAGTGATAGCACTCGTTGTAGTTTTCCATCAGGACCTTCCAATTGGCGCGCACGTCGTACACGAGGTGTGCGCCACGCCGCAGATCCTGCAGCGGGTAGCGCACCAGCCGTCGCGTGGGTTCGGACAGCTGCTCCGCGAGCGGAGACGGCGCAGCTTGCCGGGTGAGATTCAGGAAAATGAAACCGCCCCACGTGTCGAGATGGATCGCAGCGAGAGAAAAGCCGTCCTTCGGGCACGTCTCGTCGAAGCGCATGAAGGGTGCCGCGCGCAACGTGCCGTCGAAGTTGTAGCTCCACGCGTGGTAAGGACAGGTCACCGCACCGCTGAGGCGCCCTGAGCTCATGGCGTCGGGGAGTGCGACGTCCGGCAACGCAGGGCTGCGGATCAACTGGCTGCCGCGATGCCGGCACACGTTGTAGAACGCGCGCAACGCGCCGTCGCGACCCCGCAGTATCAGTACGCTTTCTCCTGCCACTGCAACGTGCAGGCAATCACCCGGCGCCGGGATCTGCTCCGCGCGACCGACGCAGAACCATTGTTCGAAGAAAATCCGTTCCGCTTCGAGCCGGAACAACGCGGCGTCCTGATAGAAGCGTGCGGGCAGCGCCGGTTTGAGTTCCGCGGCGAGTACCGAGTCATCCCCACGTGTCATAAGGCGGCATCTTACCTGCGCCGAGTGCGCTTCCCGAATTCAGGCGCCAGCGTTGGATTCAGCGCACAAATGTGCGCCGTGCACGCTTTTCAAGGCACTTGCACCGCGTCGCGTTTCTGCCACGAAAATCTTTGTGATCCGCTGCACGATTCGACTGTGCATTTCTTGTCCACGGCGCGCGAATACGGATGATGCCATGTGTTTCATTTCGCAATTGGACTTAATCCGAGGAGGGATTCGTGCGAAAGCTAATCTGGGCAATGGCGGCGCTGGCAGGAATGGCCAGTGCTCATGCAGGTGACCTGAGCTACACGTACGCTGAAGGCGGCTTCGGTCGCGTCGATATGGACAGTATCGACACGGGCGATGGCTACTTCGTCGGCGGGTCGGTTGCCTTCGGAACCAACTGGCTTGGGTTCGCCGAGTACAACACCTCGAGCTTCGATCAGTCGGGCGTGAGCGCCGACGTCGATGAGTTCCAGGTGGGGTTCGGCGGCCACTTCCCGATCAGCAAGGCGGTCGACTTCGTCGGCCGGCTCGCTTACGTGGATGAGAAGGTCGACGTCAGCGGCTTCGGCAGTGCGGACGACAACGGCTACATGCTGTCGGCCGGCGTGCGTGGCCACGTGATGGACAAGCTGGACCTCATGGGTTCGGTGGACTACGTCGATCTCAGCGACTCTGGCAGTGACACGGGGCTGTCGCTCCGTGGCCTGTACGAGTTCACGGACATGTTCTCCGCGGGCGCGCGCGTCGGGTTCTCCGATGACGTGACGACCTACGGCGTGTTTGCCCGGTTCTCGTTCTGATGATCCTCGCCTCAGCGACGGCACGGCTCCTTGTGGGCCGTGTCGTCGCCCTCGGGTGCAGCCGCACCCGGGCGCGCTCCACAGCGCAACCCTTCAGGTAATTCCCGGTATCCACCGGCATCCGTCCCGGATGCCCCACTGATCGGACTCCCGGCCGCTCGGCTATAATGCCGCCCTGAATTTCGCGCGGCCCGGAGTCATTCGCAGGCGAAAGTGGCGGAACTGGTAGACGCGCCGGCCTTAGGAGCCGGTGGGGCAACCCGTGAGAGTTCGAGTCTCTCCTTTCGCACCAGTCTGCCAGTTCACATTTCAATGACGCTCGACCCGGCGCCGCGATCTGTCAAACACAGCTGAGGTCCTGGAGCGATGATGGTTTCTGTTCAATCGACGGGTGCACTGGAGCGGCGCATGGAAGTGGCGGTGCCCGCCTCGCAAGTGGAAAAAGAAGTCGACGCTCGTCTGAAGAATGTCAGCCGCACGGCCCGATTGAAGGGCTTTCGGCCGGGCAAAGCGCCGCTCAAGGTCATCCGGCAGCAGTTCGGCAGCCAGATTCATCGTGAGGTCATCAGCGACCTGCTGCAGTCGAGCTTTGCCGAGGCAGTCAGCGAGCGAAAACTGAACCCTGCCGGCGGCCCGCGCATCGAGCCGATCAGCGTCGGAGAAGGCGAGGATCTCAAGTACACCGCGATCTTCGAAGTGTTTCCCGAAGTCACGGTCAAGGGAATGGACAGCATCAGCCTCGAGCGGCCGGTGGCGAGCGTCAACGACGAAGACATCGACGCCATGATCGAGAGCCTGCGCAAGCAGCGCCCCAACTGGACGACGGCGACGCGCAATTCTCGCACCGGCGACCGGATCACGATCGACTTTGCCGGGACGATCGGCGGGGTGGCGTTCGATGGCGGCAAGGGCGAGAACGTCACGATCGTCCTGGGCGAAGGACGCATGCTGCCCGAGTTCGAAGCCGGACTGATCGGACGCGATGCGGACTCGACAGCCACGATCAACGTTCGTTTCCCGGACGACTACCACTCGAAGGACCTCGCCGGAAAGACGGCGGAATTCGCGGTGACCGTGAAGAAGGTCGAGGAACCCGAGCTCCCTGCGCTCGACGAGGAGTTCTCCAAGGCCTACGGCGTGAGCGAGGGCGGCGTCGCGAAACTTCGCGAGGAGGTCGGCGACAACATGCGCCGCGAGCTGGAGCAGAACGTCCGCGCTCGCATGAAGTCGCTGGTGCTCGACAAGCTCCTCGCGGCGAACCCGGTGGAGTTGCCGGCGGCGCTGGTCGAAAGCCAGGTCCGCGATATGCAGATCGATACCGCGCGCCGCATGGGAGTCCGTGACGCTGCGCAGATTCCCGCGCGCGAGCCGTTCGTGGAGCCCGCACGCCGCCGCGTGGCGCTGGGCCTCCTGATCAACGAGATCATCAAGACGGAGAAGATCGAGCTGGATCGGGCCAAGGTCGCCAGCCGGCTCGAGGAGCTGGTGACCTCCTACAAGGACCCGCAGGAGGCCCTGCGGCTCTACCGGGAAAACCGCGAGGCGATGCAACAGGTTGAGATGCTGGTCCTTGAAGACCAGGTGGTCGACTGGTTGCTGGGCCGCGTCAAAGTCACGGACCAGCCGAGCAGTTTCAAAGCCGTCATGAATTTCGGGAACTGAGCCAACAAACTGGCCCAGCCCTTGTCCTACGATTTACAGGAACCCACATCCAGAGCCATGAAAACCCGAGAAACCCGTGCGCTGAACCTGGTCCCGATGGTCGTCGAGCAGACGGCCCGCGGCGAGAGGGCTTACGACATCTATTCACGCCTGCTGAAGGAGCGCGTGATCTTCATTGTGGGCGAGATCGAGAGCCACATGGCGAATCTCGTGGTGGCCCAGCTGCTGTTTCTCGAATCCGAGAATCCCGAGAAGGACCTGGCGCTCTACATCAACAGCCCGGGTGGTGAAGTGAGCGCGGGCCTGGCCATCTACGACACGATGCAATTCATCCGGCCGTCAGTCAGCACGATCTGCGTCGGCATGGCGGCGAGCATGGGCGCGGTGCTGCTGGCAGGCGGGGAGAAGGGCAAGCGCTTCGCGTTGCCGCATTCCCGCGTCATGATTCATCAGCCCCTCGGGGGCTTTCACGGCCAGGCCGCCGACATCGATATTCATGCTCGCGAAGTGCTGGAAACCCGCGATCGCCTGAACAGGATCCTGGCGAAGCATACGGGCCAGCCGATCGACAAGATCAAGCAGGATACGGACCGCGATAACTTCATGAGCGGTGAGGCCGCGGTGAAGTACGGCATCATCGACCATGTCCTCGAGCAGCGGGGCGACCTGCCGACCGAGGCGGGCGGCAAGACTTGAACGGGGTCGTGAATCGCGGCTCGGGGCTTCCCCGAGTTTTGCGTTCGGGGCGCCCCGCATGCTATAAGTCAGCGCAATTGTTCGCGCGTAAGCGCATGATTTTTAAAGGGTCATACCAAGACCAGGAACGCGGATGAGCGAAGACTCACGGGGCAAGCACGACGACGGCAAGTTGCTGTACTGCTCGTTCTGCGGCAAGAGCCAGCACGAAGTACGCAAGTTGATCGCCGGCCCCTCGGTGTTCGTCTGCGATGAGTGCGTCGAACTCTGCAACGACATCATTCGCGAGGAGCTCGAAGAGCGCGCCGAGCGCACGCGCGACAAGCTCCCCAAGCCCCATGAGATCAAGAAGGTGCTCGATGAATACGTCATCGGGCAGGAGCGCGCCAAGAAAGTCCTCTCGGTCGCGGTGTACAACCACTACAAGCGGCTGCAGAACCGTGGCTCCGAGCGTGCGAAGGACGACGTCGAGCTCGCCAAGAGCAACATCCTGCTGATCGGGCCGACGGGCTGCGGCAAGACGCTGCTCGCCGAAACTCTCGCGCGCCTGCTCAACGTTCCCTTCACGATCGCTGACGCCACGACACTCACCGAAGCCGGCTACGTCGGTGAGGACGTCGAGAACATCATCCAGAAGCTCCTGCAGAAGTGCGACTACGATGTGGAGAAGGCGCAGACCGGCATCGTCTACATCGACGAGATCGACAAGATCTCACGCAAGTCCGACAACCCCTCGATCACTCGCGACGTCTCGGGCGAGGGCGTGCAGCAGGCGCTGCTCAAACTGATCGAAGGCACGATTGCCTCGGTGCCCCCGCAGGGCGGCCGCAAGCATCCGCAGCAGGAATTCCTGCAGGTCGACACCACCAACATTCTCTTCATCTGTGGCGGCGCATTCGCGGGGCTCGAGAAGATCATCCTTAACCGCACGCAGAAGAGCGGCATCGGTTTCATGGCCGATGTGCGCGAGGTGAACGCGCGTCCGCACGGCAACGACCTGTTCCACGACGTCGAGCCGGAAGACCTGATCAAGTACGGCCTGATCCCCGAGTTCGTCGGCCGCCTCCCGGTGGTTGCGACGCTCGATGAATTGGACGAGTCGGCGCTGATGTCGATCCTGGTCGAGCCGAAGAACGCGCTCACCAAGCAGTACCGCAAGCTCTTCGAGATGGAGGGCGCGGAGCTCGAATTCCGCGACGACGCGTTGCGCGCGGTCGCGCACCGCGCCATGCAGCGCAAGACCGGCGCACGCGGCCTGCGCACGATCCTCGAGAATGTGCTGCTCGACACGATGTACGAGCTGCCCTCGATGCGAAACGTGGCAAAGATTCTGGTAGATGAGTCGGTGATCGAAGGTGAACGCAAGCCGTACATCGTCCACCGCTCCGACGACGGCCGCCTCGCGGCGGTGGAAGATCACCGACGACCCACGGGATCCGACCACCATCATTGAGCCTGGCGCCGTAGCGAGTTTCCCGGGCCGCGTTGAAAAGCGGCGCCGCAGACCTCACTGTCCCCCCAAGCTCCCCTGTTCCAAGGCTGACAACGGCTTGCGCCTGTGGGCACAGCCGTCAGAAGGACTGACATCGTGACAACCGAAGAAGATAGCTCGACCGTCAAACCCACCGCGAACGTGGTGCCGGTGCTGCCGCTGCGCGACGTGGTGGTGTATCCGCACATGGTGATCCCGCTGTTCGTGGGCCGGGAGAAATCGATCCTGGCGCTCGACCTGGCGATGAAGGCCGACAAGCGCATCGTGCTGATTGCGCAGAAACAGGCGGACGTCGACGACCCGAAGGCCGAGGACCTGTACCGGATCGGCACCGTCGCGACGATCCTGCAACTCCTCAAGCTTCCGGACGGCACCGTGAAGGTGCTGGTCGAGGGCGTGGAGCGCACCCGCATCGACAAGCTGCATTCGGGCGAAATGTTCGCGGCCGAGATCACGGCGCTGCCCGATATCGAGCAGTACGACGAACGCGAGATGGACGTGCTGACGCGTTCGGTGATTTCGCAGTTCGAGCAGTACGTGAAGCTCAACAAGAAAGTGCCGCCCGAGATCCTGACCTCGCTCGCGGGCATCGAGCAGCCGGGGCGGCTCGCGGACACCGTGGCTGCGCACATGTCGCTCAAGCTCGGCGAGAAACAGAAGGTTCTCGAGATCCAGGACGTGCGCAAGCGCCTCGAGCACCTGCTCGCGGTCATCGAAGGTGAGATGGATGTGCTGCAGATCGAGAAGCGCATCCGCGGCCGCGTCAAGCAGCAGATGGAGAAGAGCCAGCGCGAGTATTACCTCAACGAACAGATGAAGGCGATCCAGAAGGAACTGGGCGAGATGGAGGACAGCCCGAACGAGCTGGCCGAGCTCGAACAGAAGATCGCCAAGGCCGGCATGAGCAAGGAAGCGCGCGACAAGGCGACCGCCGAGCTCAACAAGCTCAAGCTCATGTCACCGATGTCGGCGGAAGCGACCGTGGTGCGCAACTACGTCGACTGGCTGGTGAAGTGCCCGTGGAAGAAGAAGACCAAGGTGCACACCGACGTCGTCGTCGCCGAGAAAGTGCTCGACGAAGATCACTACGGGCTGGAGAAGGTGAAGGAGCGCATCGTCGAGTATCTCGCCGTCCAGCAGCGCGTGAAAACGCTGAAGGGCCCGATCCTGTGCCTGGTCGGTCCGCCGGGCGTCGGTAAGACCTCGCTCGGCCAGTCGGTCGCACGCGCCACCAATCGCAAGTTCGTGCGCATGTCGCTCGGCGGCGTGCGCGACGAGGCCGAGATCCGCGGCCATCGCCGCACCTATGTCGGGGCGCTGCCGGGCCGTCTCGTCCGGGCGCTCCGCGACGCGGGCACGATGAATCCCGTCGTGCTCCTCGACGAGGTCGACAAGATCGGCGCCGACTGGCGCGGCGATCCGTCGGACGCCCTGCTCGAGGTGCTCGACCCGGCGCAGAACCACTCGTTCCGCGACCACTATCTCGAAACGCCGGTGGATTTATCCCGGGTGCTC
>DATFRO010000038.1:0-44128 GCA_035263105.1 Steroidobacteraceae bacterium
TCTCCAGCTTGTTGAGCCGGTTCTGCACCGTGCCGCGCGCCACGCGCAGCTTCTTGGCAAGCGCCGCCACCGCTGCGCGGGCATTGGTCCTGAGTTCGGCGATCAATTGGCGGTCCAGGTCGTCCATTTAGGGCTCCAGTACTGATCACTTAGCGCGAATAGCTGGGTAGATATGCTCAATTTATAGCACACTTTGTCCAGTCTGCTGTCTTCTTGTTGGCTCCAGACCCCGGGATGATGCCTCCTAAATCCCTGCCTCCTGCGGCGAGCACCGGAGCCTGGTCATGGTCGATTACATCGGCGTCAACGCCATTCAACAGCTCATCCAGGCCGTCGGCCTGGGTGAATTCATCGAGCGGCTGGCTGCGGAAATCGAGGCAGACTATCGGCGCTGGCCCGAGTTCGAGAAGTCGGCCCGCCTCGCAAGTCACTCTCCGGTCGGTGTCATCGAGCTCATGCCGACCTGCGACGGGAAGCTCTACTCCTTCAAGTACGTCAACGGGCATCCCAAGAACACGGCCGAGGGCCTGTTGACGGTCACCGCCTTTGGCGTGCTCGCGGATGTCGATACGGGCTATCCGCTCCTGCTGTCGGAGATGACGGTGACCACGGCGCTGCGCACGGCGGCGATGTCTGCACTTGCCGCGCAGAAACTTGCGGCGCCGGGCGCGCGCGTGATGGCGCTCATCGGTAACGGCGCGCAAAGCGAATTCCAGGCGATCGCCTTTCATCGCATGCTGGGAATTCGTGAGCTGCGCCTGTTCGACGTCGACCCGCTCGCGACCGCGAAGCTGGAACGGAATCTGCGCGCGATGCCCGGGCTCGCCGATCTGAGGATCACTCGCGCCACGTCCTCCTCTGACGCCTGCAAGGGCGCGGACGTCGTTACGACGGTGACCGCGGACAAGCGCAAGGCGGTGATCCTCACGCCGCCGATGATCAAGTCCGGCATGCACCTGAACGCGGTCGGCGGCGATTGCCCGGGCAAGACGGAGCTGCACGCCGACATTCTTCGCATGCCGAACGTGCGCGTGGTGGTCGAGTACGAGCCGCAGTCGCGCGTCGAGGGCGAAGTACAGCAGATGCCCGCCGACTACCCGGTGGTGGAGTTTGCGGACATCGCACGGGGAACTTCCCCGGGCCGCACCTCGTCGCAGGACATCACGGTGTTCGATTCGGTCGGTTTCGCGCTCGAGGACTACTCGGCGCTGCGCTTCCTGCACGCGCTCCTGCAGGAGCAGCGGGGCCTGCGTCGTGAGATCGATCTCGTGCCGAAGCTCCAGGACCCGAAGGACCTGTTCGGCGGCACGCTGGGTGGCGCGCGCGCCAGGCTGAGGATCGCAGGATGAGCAACATGATTTCCATCGCGAAGCGGGTTTCATTGATTGGCGCGCCGACCGACATCGGCGCCGGCACGCGTGGCGCGTCGATGGGGCCGGAAGCCCTGCGCGTCGCGCACTTGCAGGGCACACTCGAGTCGCAGGGCGTCGAGGTTGTCGATCGCGGCAACCTGCAGGGACCCGGCAACCCCAACCGGCCACCGGTCGACGGCTATCGCCATCTCGCCGAAGTGATCGCCTGGAACAAGGCGGTCCATGAGGCGTTCTATGCCGAGTTGGCGGCGTCGCGGTTGCCGATCCTGCTCGGCGGGGATCACTCGCTCGCGATCGGCTCGATCAGCGCGGTGGCCCGTCATTGCCGCGAGCGCGTGCGCCAGCTGCGCGTCCTGTGGTTCGACGCTCATGCTGATTCGAATACCAACGAGCTCACTCCAAGCGGCAACATTCACGGCATGCCGATGGCCGTCCTGTGCGGCTACGGCCCGGCGGAGCTGACCACCATTGGCGGGCGCGCGCCCGCGATCTCGCCGAGCGTCATCCGGCAGATCGGCATTCGCAGCGTCGACCAGGGCGAGAAGCGCTTCGTGCACGAGCTCGGGCTCGAGGTGTTCGACATGCGCTACGTCGACGAGATGGGCATGCGCCACACGATGGAGACGGCGCTCGCGGGTCTCGACAAGAACACGCACCTGCACGTGAGCTTCGATGTCGACTTCCTCGACCCCGATATCGCGCCCGGCGTCGGCACCACGGTGGCGGGTGGACCTTCCTACCGCGAAGCGCAGCTCTGCATGGAAATGATCGCCGATACGGGGCTGCTCGCATCGCTCGACATCATGGAGCTCAATCCCGCCTTCGACGTGCACAATCGCACGGCTGAAGTTGCCGTCGATTTGCTCGGCTCCCTCTTCGGCAAGAGCACGCTGATGCGACGTGCCGAATCGAAGGCGACGGAAGTCCGGCCCACGCGTTTCGTCGGCTGATCCCGTTCTTGCGGCATGACGCGTTCCGCGTCACCCTAGCGCTCCTTTTTCCGCGAGGAGCGGCCGATGAAGCGCAGCCTGATCGCGTCCGGTGTCCTGGTGTTGCTGAGTGCGCCGCTCTTCGGCGACACACCGCCCGCGAAGCCGGCGCCGATGGGTCCGCCGCCGCCGCCCGCAGACGAACTGCCCCTCTCGGTCGCGATGGAATGGGCGCAGGCCGCGATCGCCGCGTGCAAGGAGAAGGGCTTCAACGTCACCGCGGCCTACATGAATCGCGAGTATGGCCTGAAGCTCGTGGTGCGCGCGGACGGCGCCAACGCGATCACGGTCGAGTTCGCGCGGCGCAAGGCATACACCGTGATCAAGACGGGCATGAGCACGGCCGAATTCGCGGCGTCGGTGGGCTTCACGCCGGACAAGAAATTACCGCCGCCAGTGCCGGGACAACCCTTTGCGGTGCCGCCCGGTGACAACCCCGACCCGAACCTGATCGTGTTGGCGGGTGGTCAACCCATCAAGGTCGACGGCAAGATCACGGGCGCTGTTGCAGTGTCTGGCGCGTTCGGTCCAGGTGTCGACGATGCCTGTGTCGAAGCGGGCCTTGCCAAGGTCGCCGACAAGCTGAAGTAGAGGCGGGCGCGCAGGAGCTCGCGAGGTCGAGGCATGAGCAACTCAAAGTCGGGCGATGCGCTCACGATTTATCACAATCCCAGTTGCAGCAAGAGTCGCCAGACGCTGGCGTTGATCGAGGCGAGCGGTTTCACGCCGCACGTCGTCAAGTATCTCGAGACGCCGCCCACCGAGGCCGAGCTCACCGCGATCGTGAAAAAGCTGGGGATCAGGCCCGAGGACCTGGTCAGAAAGAATGAGACCGTCTTTCGCGAGAAGTACAGCGGCAAGACGCTCGACGACCAGCAATGGATCAAGGCACTGGTGCGCGACCCGATCCTCATCGAACGGCCGATCGTCGTGCGAGGCGGGGAGGCGGTGATCGGGCGACCGCCGGAGAACGCGAAGCGGCTCCTCGGCTGATTGCCCGCACCCGCGTCGAGCGTCTCGGTATCCGCGGCCGGTCAGCCGCGCCGGAATGGCAGCGTGAACGCGAACCAGAGCGTTCGCCAGCTCATCAGCCCCAGGCCTTTGCGAAACTCCGACGGCTTCATCCGGGCTGTGAGCGGCATCGTGCCGAAGATCTTTCCCCTGACCATGAGCTCGGAACCATCGCGCTCGATGGCAGTGATCATCATCAGTTCTTTGCCGTCCGCGCCATAGAGCTTCATAGGGTTCCTAGCGCTTGAGCGCGGGGCTATAGGCCCATCCGAACTGGAAGCCGATGTCGGGCGTGTTGTCGATGTTCTGCAGGTTCTCGGTGATGCCGAACGAGAACACGCCGCCGCCCATGCGGTGATAGAAGCCGAGGCTGAGCTGATACTTGGTCGCTCGCAGCTCCTCGAGGTCGGTGTCCTCTTCCGAATAGATGCTGGGGCTCACGTACCCTTGCAGGATGAGGTGCGTGTTCGCGCTCAGGCGCCGCTCGTACCCGAGCACGAGTGTCGGTATTACCTGCGGATCGGTTGGCGTGATGCTCGTCGTGCCGTCGTAGTAGACGCCTGCGAGGCTCAC
This sequence comes from Steroidobacteraceae bacterium, assembly GCA_035263105.1. Taxonomy (GTDB): domain Bacteria; phylum Pseudomonadota; class Gammaproteobacteria; order Steroidobacterales; family Steroidobacteraceae; genus DATBVX01. The sequence continues at coordinate 3,947 of DATFRO010000038.1, forward strand.
ATACACCGCGTAATGCTTCGCGAAGTGCTGCAGCGTCGCCTCGAGACCAACGTCGGTCCTCCCGGTCGAGAGCAGGTCGCGCTGTCCGCCGACGGGAATCTTGACCGCAGCCTCCAGCACCATGTTCCAGCCTGTGAACGGTTCGAAACCCGAGTAGCGGATGCCGAGCGTCGGATCGAGCAACCCGCCGTCGGTCGGTGAATCGAAGGTCGCGAGCTGCGCGGACTTGAGATCGAAGATCAGGTTGACATCGTTGCGGCTGGCGGCCTTTCTGCCGAAGGTGCTGAAACCGAACGTCTTGTGAAAGCTTTCGATGGTGCTGTCGAGAAAGCCACCGCTGTAATGGACGCCGCTCATGATCAGGTACGCGCCCCAGTGCTGCGCGAACTTGTAGTGGAAGGTGACGTCGAGCTCGGCGAGCTCCAGGTCGACGAGGTAGTTCTCACCCGGCAGGTCTTGAATCGCCTGCAAATCGGCGGGGCCGAGCTCGTGGCGCTCGGGGAGTGCGCTCAGGTAATGCTCGACCTCGGGGCTCAGGGCCCACGTGTTCTGATAGCCGAGCTCGGTCTCGATCGCCCACGTTCCCGCGGGCGCGGAGACGGCATGTGCAGGCCGCATGTCGAGACGCAGGAAGCCAAACGAGGTCAGATCGCGCGTGCGCAGCAGTCCGATGTAGCCGCTGTCCTCGGCGTGCGATGCAAGCGGACCCACGAGGGCCGCGAACAGCAGGGATGCAATCACGATCCGCTGCTTTCGCGCCACAAGCGGCAGCTCCGTGCTCTTCTCGGCCACTTTGCGTACCTCCATCGTCACGGGCCGTTTGGAGTAGACTGCGCGCGGAATTCGAGAACAACAGCGAGCGCGACCAGGTCCCGTCCCCAGACGACGCTAGGCGCAACGAGTCACCGGTGCAATAACACTTTGGTGTAGGAGCTGCCTCCATGACGCGAACCCGCAGGGCCGTGAGAATCGTCCTCGCTCTCCTCGCAGTCGCCGTGCTGTGGGGGGCCTTCACGCTGAGTCACAACTCACCGTGCGAATCCGCGCCCGCGCTTCCAGCCAATGCGACCACCATGAAAGCGGTGGTCTACCGCTGCTACGGCGGCCCGGAAGTTCTCAAGGTGGAGGATATCGAGAAGCCGACGCCCAAGGACGATGAGCTGTTGATCAAGGTGCACGCAGCGTCCGCCAATCCGCTCGATTGGCATTACATGCGCGGCACGCCGTACATCATGCGCATGGATGCCGGCACTGGTAAGCCCACGTCGACGCGCCTCGGCGTCGATTACGCGGGAACGGTCGAAGCCGTCGGCAAGAACATCACCCGGTTCAAGCCGGGCGACGAAGTGTTCGGCGTCAAGAAGGGCGCGTTCGCAGAATACGTGGCCGTTCCGTCCGAGCGTCCGATGGTGCTGAAACCGGCCAACGTGAGCTTCGAGCAGGCGGCTGCGGTGCCCATTGCCGCCATCACGGCGTTGCAGGCGTTGCGTGACAAGGGACACGTGCAGGCCGGCCAGAAAGTCCTGGTCAACGGTGCATCGGGTGGCGTGGGGACGTTCGCGGTGCAGATCGCCAAGGCGATGGGCGCGGAAGTCACCGGGGTTTGCTCCGCGCGCAACGCCGAGATGGTGCGCTCGATCGGCGCCGATCACGTCATCGACTATGCCAAGGAAGACTTCACCCAGGGCCAGCAACAGTACGACGTGATCATCGACAACGTCGGCAGCCATTCGTACCTGGACTACCGCAAGGCGATGACGCCAGACGGCACCCTCGTCATCGTGGGCGCGGTTGACAAGGGTGAGTGGCTGGGTGCGATGACCGGTCCGATCAAGGCAAAAATGCTGTCACCGTTCGTGAGCCAGAAGTTCGAATTCTTCCTCGCCGACGTGACCAACGAGGATCTCGCGTACCTGAGCGAGCTGATGCAGAGCGGCAAGCTGACGCCGGTGATCGACAAGCGCTACAGGTTGAGCGAGACCGCCGCTGCGATCGCGTACCTGGAAGAGGGGCACGCGCGCGGCAAGGTGATCATCACGCCCGACTGAGCCGCCACCCTCGCCGGCGGTCCTTGTGTCAACTAGTTGACAGTTCTCCCGGGGCCACTCGGGAACAATCCCTCCCAGTGCTGATAGCTGCGCCAGGCAGGGCCTGGAGTGCCCAGCTGTTGCTCACAGGGGAGGAATTCGAGCATGCGGCCGAAGGAAAGTCATGTGCGCGGCGCCACGGACATCCCGCTGATCGAGGACACCATCGGGGTCGCTTTCGACCGCGCTGCCAGCCGCCACGGCGATCGCGAGGCACTGGTGGCCGTGCACCAGGGCGTGCGCTGGACCTATCGGCAGCTGCGCGATCGCGCGAACAGTCTCGCGATCGGCCTGCTACAGCTCGGGCTCGCTCCCGGCGATCGCGTGGGTATCTGGGCCCCCAACTGCGCTGAGTGGCTCCTGACCCAGCTCGCGACCGCCAAGGCCGGCCTGATCCTCGTCAACATCAACCCGGCCTACCGGCGCAGCGAGCTCGAGTACGTGCTCAACAAGGTCGGCTGCAAGGCGCTGATCCTGGCACCGAGCTTTCACCTGGCCGACTACGTCGAGATCCTGCGCAGCATCGCCCCCGAGCTCGATCACTCAGCCCCGGGTGAACTCCAGGCCGCGAGCGTGCCGGAACTCAAGTTCGTGATTCGACTCGGGAGCGAGATGACTCCCGGCATGCTCAATTTCGATCGGCTGCTCCAGCCGCGAAATCCCATGGAGCAGCAGGCGCTCTACGCGATCGAGGCACGGCTGCGTGCCACGGATCCCGTGAATATCCAGTTCACTTCCGGCACGACCGGTGCTCCGAAGGGCGCAACGCTCACGCACCGGAACATTCTCAACAACGGCTTTTTCACCGGCCGCGCGCTGCAGCTTACAGCGACGGATCGAGTCTGCATCCCGGTGCCGCTGTACCACTGCTTTGGCATGGTGATCGGCAACCTGGGGTGCATCACGCACGGCGCCACGATGGTGTACCCGAGCGCCGCCTTCGATGCCGCCGCGGTTCTCGCCACGATCCAGGCCGAACGATGCACGGCAGTGCACGGTGTGCCGACCATGTTCATCGCGTTGCTCGCACACCCGTTGTTCGAGGAGTACGACCTGTCCTCGCTCCGCACCGGCGTGATGGGCGGGTCTCCATGCCCCGTCGAAGTGATGAAGCAGGTCGTGCAACGCATGCACATGCGTGAAGTCACGATCGCATACGGCATGACGGAAACCGCGCCGGTGTCCTTCCAGAGCTCGATCAGCGACTCGGTGGAACGGCGCGTATCGACTGTCGGCTGCGTGCAGCCGCATCTCGAGGTCAAGCTGATCGACGAGGGCGGTCGCACGGTGCCCCGGGGTGTAACCGGGGAACTGCTGACGCGCGGCTATTCCGTGATGAGCGGTTACTGGAACGATCCGGAGGCGAGCGCCCGGGCCATCGATGCCGACGGCTGGATGCATACCGGCGATGTGGCGGTGCTGGACCAGCTCGGGTACTGCAACATCGTGGGGCGTGTCAAGGACCTCATCATCCGCGGCGGCGAGAACATTTCTCCGCGCGAGATCGAGGAGTACCTGTACCGGCACCCGAAGATCCAGGCAGCGGCCGTGTTTGGCGTTCCCGACGACCGGTTTGGCGAAACGGTGGCGACCTGGATCAAGCTGGTGCCGGGAGCGCTGGCGACCGCGGAGGAGATCCGCGCCTTCTGCCGCGGCCAGATCGCGCGCTTCAAGATCCCGCAGCACATCCGCTTTGTAGAGGAATTCCCGATGACGGTGACCGGCAAGATCCAGAAGTTCGTCATGCGTGAGCGGATGAAGGCGGAACTGCGGGTCGAAGAGGCGGTGACCGCATGAAGCCCCTTGTGTCCGGGGGCGACCTCCTGCATCCTGAGCCGCGCATCGAACAACAAGGACCCGCGCTCGCGATTTCTTCGGCAGGGCGACGCGGTCACACGGCGGATTCACAGAGCGGGAAGGTCATGGCTACACCACACCAGGATGCCATCGAGGCTTTGAGTCGCGCCTACGGACGCTCGGCCGCCGAAGTGGCGCAGCTCTACGATGAGGAGTTGCGGCGGCTCGAGAGCATCGCCCGCATTCCACACTACCTGGCGCTGCTCGCTTCGCGGCGCGTGCGCGCACGCTTGCTCGCGATACCGAGTACATGACGATCGCGGTAGCGATCGTGCCTGGTGGGTTTGCGTTTACATTCCATTGACTCCTGTCATAAGAGAGTCGGGAAGATCGCGCGACATTCTTCTACGGCGGTTTTTGCGCGGCTAGAATCGTCCCAACGGCGACATCAAGAACGCCGCCACTTCAGGGACACTCCGAATTGATGAAACCACGGTTCTTGTTGCCCGGTCTCGCGCTGGGCTTTGTGCTTCAGTGCACGCCGACTCTTGCGGTGGAACTCCTTCGGGATCTCAACACGTTCGCGGCGCCCGCCGGTTCGAATCCCATTCGCTTCACGCGCGTTGGCAATTTCTTTCTGTTCACCGCGACGGATTCCATTCACGGGAGCGAGCTCTGGAGCACGGACGGCACGGCTGCCGGCACGCAGCTGGTAGCCGATATCAAGCCAGGCCCGCAGTCGAGCAATCTCGGTCCGTTCACCGTCGTCGGCGACCGGATGTTCTTCGGTGCGGATGACGGCACGAACGGCCAGGAACTGTGGGTCAGCGACGGAACGACCGCGGGCACGCACTTGGTCGCCAACCTGACTCCGGATCACGTCAGTTCTGGCGTAGGTCTCGGCGTAGCGTGGAACGGCAGGCTCGTCGTCCAGTTGGCGCGCACCGGCGAGCAGGCGCAGCTCTGGCGCAGCGACGGCACGCTACAGGGCACGACCGCGATTACTCAGCTCACACTGACGGGTGGTGGCGGGTTCGGGCTCGACATGGTGGTGTTCGGGTCGCGTCTGTATTTCGTCTACTCGGACGGGGTGACCGGCGAGGAACTCTGGTCAACGGATGGCACAGCCGCTGGCACGCGTGAGGTCGCCGACATCAGACAGGGAGCCGCCGGCTCCGCGCCATTTGATCTGCGCGTGATCGGTTCCTCGCTCTACTTTGCCGCCGATGACGGCGTTCACGGCACCGAACCGTGGGTCATAGCCAGCGATGGCGCTCAGCCGCAGCTCGTCGCTGACCTGCAACCCGGTGCGGGCGGCTCCGGATTGGGCACGACCTACGCACTCAACGGTGCGGCTTACGTGAGTGTGGCGTCTTCTCAAGGTACGGAAGGGACCTACCGTCTCACGCCGACCGGGGCCGAGCGCATCGGCCCCTATGCTGACAAGGTCGTCGTGGCGAGCGATCGGCTGTACCTGTTCGTCAACAAGCTCCCCGGCCTCGAACTTTGGATCTCGGACGGTTCCGCGGGAGGTACACACATCATCACGACGATCGGCACTCAGGACGCGGGCGCCGCCGTTGCCTTTGCACTGGGCTCGCGCGTGATGTTCGTGAACGCATTTCCGGGCTCGGATCTCAATGAGCTCTGGACCAGCGACGGCACCGTCGCGGGGACTTTCAAGATCGACTTGCCAGATGCGATCGTCGCCTTGACGCCAAGCGCATCGACCATGTTCGCGACCAACGATGCGCGCCTGTACTTCGCGACGCTTCCGTATCCGCAGCAAAGCCAGGTACCCGGCGTGATCACGCAAACCTTGTGGAGCAGCGACGGCACGCAGGCTGGCACGGTCAAGATCGCCGAGGGCCTGTTCATCGAGGATGGTCTCAGTGTGGTGGATGGCAAGCCCTTCGTCAGCGCTCGCATCAAGGTGGGCGGCGTCGGGACGGAGCTGTACACGACCGACGGAACCGCGGGCTCACTGACTTTGCTCAAGGACATCAACACGGATGTCGTAACGGCCGGGGCGGCGTTGCACGGTGGAATCGTCGCGGGCGCAAGTTACTACTTCAGTGCCAACGCCAACGAAGACGTCTGGGGATTGTGGCGCACGGACGGGACCGACGCGGGCACAGTGCGGCTCACGGGTCCGAGCGTGAGCGTGAGTTCCGAGTTCGCCCAGCTGGGCACGCGAGTGCTCTTTGCCGGGCATACCGACGCGACAGGCTTCGAGCCGTGGATCTCGGACGGCACGCCACAGGGAACGACGCCGCTCGCCGATCTCAGCCCGGGACCCTTCAGCAGCATGAGCACCTGTCATCCACCGCCCGTGGTGCATGGTCGCGCGCTCATCAACATCTTCCTCGAGACCACCGGCCTCTACGTGTACGCCACGGATGGAACGCTGGCAGGCACGCAACCGCTGTTTTCGCCGGGCACCCCGTTCGCCACGGCGCCGCAGCTGTGCGAGTTCGCCGTGTATGGCGGAGACTTGTACTTCGCGCTCGGCAACGAGATCTGGAAGACCGACGGCACCCTGGCGGGCACTTCGCAGGTGTACGCGTCCAGCCTGCAGAACTTCAATCCGCACAACTTCGCCGAATCGAATGGCCTGCTGTACTTCATCGCGCTCGACGGCAGCCGACGCCAGTTGTGGCGCACGGATGGCACGGCGCCAGGCACACAACAGGTCACGCAGCTCACGAAGGATCCGGCCGACTTCCACAACTTCACGCCGCTCGGCGCGTTCACGCTGTTTCGCGCCGACTGCGGCGGCGGGCCGGAATGCAGCTTGTATCGGACCGACGGCACCGCGGCAGGCACGGTCCTGATCTCGGACAAGCGCACGCGCGGGGCGCATCCGTTGCGACCGTTGCCGGTCCTGAATGGTCGGGCATTCGTCTACGGGAGTGATCGGCTGACATCGTCGAATCGCGCGCTCTATTCGACCGATGGAGCGACGTTCGATGCGCTCTTTCCGCTCGCGGGCGGCAGCGGCCCGCGATTCGTGCCCACCGAAGTCGTGGCCGGGCGCATCCTCGGCCTCGATCAATCGATGAGCTCCAATCGCAACGACCTGGTGCGCAGCGACGGGACGGATGCGGGTACCGTGCATCTCGCCACCTTCCCAGGTGGGCGCGGCTTGACCGAAGTCGATGGATTCTTCCCGGGCTTCCCGCAACCGATCCGTCTCGTCGGGCAATCGTTGGTGTTCGAAGCGGACGATGGCATGCATGGCGATGAGCTCTGGGTGATTCGCAACGGCGAGCCGAGTGCCAATGTGGATACTGCGAACGCGGCGGCGAGCGGTCCGACGGCCATCCCAGTGCTCGCCAACGATGGCGACTTCGACGGCACCATCGACCCCACGACGGTGCAGATCGTGTCGACCCCGGCATCGGGAACCGTCGCGGTCAATGCGACCACTGGTGTCGTGACTTATCAGCCGAGCGGCGGCTTCGGCGGCACCGATGAGTTCACCTACACGGTTCGCGACAATGACGGCAAGGTGTCGAACGTTGCCGCGGTCACAGTCTGGGTCGCGCGCGTCATGGGCGAGACGCCAGCACCGCCGACACCACCGACGCCGCCGGGAAACCCGGGTGGCGGAGGAAGCAGCGGGGGAGGCGGCGGCGGCGCCGTGACGGCGCTCCTGTTGCTTTGTCTCCTCGCTGCCATCACGCTCAACTGGTATCAGGGACCCATGCGCGTCCGCGTTCCAGGCAGACGGAGGCAGTGATGACGACCGTATCCAGGCGTTCTCTTTTCGGTGTGGCGGCCGCGGGCGCGGTCCTCGCAGCCGGCACCCGAGTCGATGCGGCGCAGGCAAAGAAGGATCGGTTGAGTTCGCTCACCGGGAACGCCAAGCCGATCACGGCTGAAGAGCATGGGGCGCGCCTCGCGAAGCTGCAGTCGCTGATGCAGCAGCAGAAGGTCGGGGCGCTGCTCGTCGAAGCGGGTTCCTCGCTTCAATACTTCACGGGGATCCGCTGGTGGCGCTCCGAGCGAACGACCGCAGCCTTGATTCCCGCCAGCGGTCGAGTCGTCGTTGTCACGCCGTTCTTCGAAGAGCCCTCGATTCGCGAAACGCTGAAGATTGCCGCCGACGTCCGGCCCTGGAAAGAGGACGAGAGCCCGTTCGACCTGCTCGCTGCGGCGCTGCGCGACGCGCCGGCAGGTCCGCTCGCGGTGGAAGTCACGACGCGCTTTTTCATCACCGATCGGGTTGCCAAGGCGTCGACGGCCGCGCGCCCGATCATCTCGGGCGATGAGCTCGTGCGCGCCTGCCGCATCATCAAGTCACCGGCCGAGCTTGCGCTCATGCAGGCGGCGAACGACGTCACCATCGCGGCGATTCGGCAGCTGCATGCCCACATCACCGAAGGCATGAGCAGCGCGGACGTCATGAAGATGCTCATCGCCGCCACAGAAGCGCTCGGCGGCACACACGAGTTCTCGCTGGTGCTGCTGAATGAGGCGAGCGCCTACCCGCACGGTTCGGTAAAGCCGCAGTCCGTTCAGCAGGGGTCGGTGGTGCTGATCGACACCGGGTGTTCGGTTCACGGGTATGTGTCCGACATCTCGCGGACCTGGGTTTTCGGCGAGCCCACGGCGAAGCAGCGCGAAGTCTGGAACACGGTCAAGCAGGGCCAGGAGCTCGCGCTGGCCACGGCGAAGATCGGCACGCCGGTCGGCGCCATCGACAAGGCGGTGCGCGCGTTCTATGAAGGAAAGGGATGGTCCAAGGACTACGGCCTGCCCGGAACTTCGCATCGCACCGGCCACGGCATCGGCATGGACGGGCATGAACCGCCCTATCTCGTGCGCAGCGACACGACGCCGCTCCAGGCCGGCATGTGCTTCTCCGATGAACCCGGCATCTACATCCCCGGCGAGTTCGGCATCCGCATGGAAGATTGCTGGTACATGACCGAGGCGGGGCCGAAGCTCTTCACGCCACTCGCAGCCTCGATCGACAAGCCGATCTGAGACCGGGTCCAGACCGCAGAGGGACATCGCGGCTCTGAGAAACGCGCGAAAGTTGAGCAAATTTGCTCAACGTTGAACCTTCGATTCCCACCCAACTCACAGGTGCCAGCAAGCGGCTCCTGTTGATCCATCTGGGAGGGTCGGTCATGAGGACTCACCTTTACTCGCTCGGTAGGGTTGTTGCGGGCTTGTGTTTCGCTCTCCTCGCAGGATGCGGCGGAGGCGGCTACGGCGGGGGCGGCGGGGGCTCATCGCCGCCGGCGGCGACACTCTCGATCTCCGTCAATCCAACGACGATCACCGTGGGCCAGAGCGCGACCATCACCTGGACCTCCAACGGAGCGACCTGCGTCGCGAGCGGTTCGTGGAGCGGCGCCAAGGCGGGCAGCGGCACTGAGACCGTGACGCCACCCTCGGTCGGGATGTTCACCTACTCCCTGATGTGCTCGGGCGGCGGCTACGGCGAAAGTCAGACGATCTCGACCGTGCTCACCGTGAATGCGATGAGCGGCTTCAACCAGACCGATCTCGTCTCGAGATTCGCCGGGACCGCAGCCAAGGCGACTGATACGAATCTCACTAACCCGCACGGAGTTGCGTTTGCGCCCGGAGCACCCGCATGGGTCATGACCAACCGCGCGGCTGCCATGTTCGACGGCAATGGCCAGACCCAGTCGGCTGCGGGCATGGCAGGGTCCAGCGTGTCGGTGAGTGCCAACGGCCTCACGCTCGATCCAAGCGCGATCGTCGCCAACCACACGTCGGACTTCAGGGTGATGGCGAACGGCAGGACGGGCGCCGCGACCCTCGTCTACGCCGGAAGGAACGGAATGATCGGTGGGTGGTCGGCCGCGGTCGATCGTGCCAATGGCGTGGTGATGTTCAGGGCTGCAGATGGTGCGGTCTACACCGGCCTGACGCTGGCCGAAACACCAGGCGGCAACCGGATGCTCGCCGTCGATTTCCGCAACAACAAGATCGACGTGTTCGATGTGAGCTTCACCCGGCTGGTGTCGGCATCCGGCGCGTTCGTCGATGCCAGTCTGCCCGCCGGCTACGCGCCCGCCGGCATCCTGGCGATCAGGAACGGTCCTGCAGGCACGACACAGGTCTACGTGAGCTACGCGCAGCAACTCGCACCCGATAATCAGGACAATGCCGTGGGCGCGGGACTCGGAGTGGTGAACGTGTTCGATGCCAACGGGAAGCTGCTGCGGCATCTCGTTCCCGCCGGCGGCATCCTCGATGCACCCTCGAGCATGGCACTCGCGCCGAAGAATTTCGGCACCTTCAGCAGCGCGCTGTTGGTCGGCAACCTTGGCGACGGGAAGATCAACGCGTTCGATGTGTCTACCGGCAGGTTCATCGGTACGCTGAGCGATAGCGCCGGGCGCCCGCTGATCAACCGCGGGCTCTCGAGCATCGCCTTCGGCAACGACAGCCACGATCAGCCGCGCAACGCACTGTTCTTCACGGCCGGGACGGACGAAGCCGACGGTGTCTTCGGCCGCATCGATCTGGCGACGGCCGCGGACTGAGAACCAGGTCAGCAGGTGACTGAAGAGGCGAGCGCGGGGCTCGCCTCTTCAGGTGCAGCCGCGTATCGCGAAAAGAAACAGCAGCACGGGAATCGGTACTCCGAGCAGCCACAGCAGGATCCACCCGATCTTGCCCGCCTCGTGCAATCGCTTCGATAGGTTGGGTATCACTCAGCCTCCGCGCTCCAAAAAACTGCGCTTTGCGACAAACTAGGGCGCGTCTCTTCCCTCAGGTATCGGAGCAGACGAGGCAACGCGGGTGCCCTTGTCCTACATCGCGTACGCGAGCTCTCACTTCATGCGGCGCATGCGTCGCTGGAGCGCATTGGTCACGCTGGGAGTCTGCGCGGCCCTGTGCGGCTGTGTGCCGCTCGCCGGCCGTGCGCTGCGTGCCGAACATTCCAGCCTGGGCTGCATGCAGAAGGTTCGCGACGAGAAAGTGCCCGTGAGCGTCAGCGATGACATGAAGCACTGCATCGCCGCCGGCGCCATCGCGCGTTATTGCAGCGGCGGCGAAGCCTGGCTCGCGAGCTTCGGCAAGGAGGTCGGGGATCTCTTCGGATCCGGGGATGCCGAGTGGCGCGACATCGAGGCCGATCGACGCGGCATCACCTGCGCCCATGCGGTCGGATCGGATCAGCAGCTCCTGGAGTGCTGCCAAGCCGCGCAGCGCTGAGTTGTCGCGGTGTTTGCGGCCGCGATGCGACGCCGGTCACCGAAATCCCGCGCCGGGCGTCGTCAACTGGAGAGCATGGATAGCGCTCAACAGCGACCGACACCCTCACAGCCGCGCACGGTTTCCCCTTGGGTGGCCGCGTTCCCGATCGTCATGGGCGCGTACTGTGCGGGCATCGGGCTGGGCTGGGTGCCACACGATCCTGCGAAGGTGCACGCGCCCGGCTGGGTGATCGTCACCTGCGGTCTTGCGTTCATCAGTGCGGGACTCGCGCTGCTCAGCATGAGATGGAGTCGCGATGGGCAACCGCAGGCGATCTTCGGATTTGCCATCCTGCTCGGCCTGACGCTCGTGTGTAACTGGGTGGCGTTCGGGCCGGGAGAGCGTCACTTCACGGCCGGCACTTCGATCAACGGCACGAGCGTTGCGTCGGGACCTGTTGACGAACGCAGTGGCCGCATCGCCTTCGGCATCGCAGCCGTCATCTGCGACCTGCTCCTGATCGCGGGCACGGTGCGGATGCTGCGCTCCCGTCAAGCGCGGCAGTGAAACGACCCCTCGGCGCATCGCCCTCTCCGCAAGCCGGAGAGGGCGATGGCAGTGAGTCACTTCTTCAACGTGATCTTGCGGAACAGGTACTGGCCGGTGATCTCGCGCATCGCCGGATAGTTCTTCTGCGAGTACACCGTGGTCTCGTCGACGTTCGTCTTGCCGAATGACTTCATGAACGCGTCGTAGCGCGCCTTGTTCGGCGCGAGGTCGTCGGTCTTGGCGAACTTGACGATCAGGAGCAGGTTGAATTCGCCACTCTGCGGCAGGTCGCTGCGGAAGATCTCGTAGTCCTCGATCTGTCCCAGTTTCTTCGCTGCCTCGTTGGTGGTCACCCACGTCTTCGCGATTCCTTCCAGGTACGCGTCATCCATGTTGGGCTGCACCCTGATCGTGGTGACGGACCACACTTCCTGGCTTTCTTCGTAGTCCTTCCAGGGCTCCAGGTCGGCGAGCGCAACCGTGGTGCCAAGCAACAAACCAAGCGCGATGAGCTTCGTCGGGAATCGCATGATTGAGTCTCCGTTGTTGTGGGTCTTGTCAGGAGCCGGTCAGAAGCCCGCGAATGTTGGACCAACGCTGTGCGGCGCGCTACTCGGTCACTCCCGAGGGTGTGCCCGGCAGATGCCCGCAGGCACAATTTGCCCGGCGCGGAAAAAGCTGCACCATCTGCGTCTTAGGCCAAATCCGCGGAAGGCCAATAGGAGCATTCCCCATGGCAAGACCACTGCTCGGTACGCAGGACAACTGAGATGAACCAAGATTAATGCTGTCTCCTCGTCTGTCGACGTACGCTTGCGCCTGCCAACAGGGCGGGAGGGTCCCATGCGCAGTTCCAGCATTCATCGGTCGTTGAGCATCGTTGCCGCATTGGCCGTGTTCGCGTTCGCGATGCCGGCCCAGGCCGACAGCTCGAAGAAGAGCGAGGTGATGGTCCAGTGCAAGGACGGCTCGTCATCGAAGGCGGGTCATGGCGCCTGCAGCCATCACGGCGGTGTCCAGCCCGCGACGGCCAAGTGCAAGGACGGCTCGATGTACTACGGCGAGAGTCATTCCGGCGCCTGCTCGAGTCACGGCGGCGTCGACAAGTGGCTCGACAAGGAAAAGAGCGACAAGAAGTAACGCGTACCGCTTCGCCCGCAGCGGCACCACCACAGAGTGCGCGCTGCGGGTGCCTCAGGCGCATCCGTCGGCGCAGAACCTCGCACACGCTGCCGCGTGCCGGGTCAGCTCGCGAACCTGCTCAGGATTCCCCAGGGTGAATGAGCACGAGCCACGCTCACGATGAACAGGTACACGCACAGCGCCGCCACGTAGCAGGCGACCCGCGTCGCCCGCGGACGTTGCGCGTTGAGCGCGAACATCCCCAGCACGATGTAGAGCACGAGCAGCAGCACTTTCACCGTCAGCCAGGCCTGCACGAACGGATACTGGTGCAGGATGGTGATCAGCATCAGCGCCGCTGTGAGCAGCGTGGTATCGATCACGTACGAGAGGTAGCGCAGCGCGGCATGATTCGCGTAGCGCACGCCGGCCTGCATCATCAGCCCGCGCAGCGCGAACAGGCTCCCCGACAGCATGACGCACAGGACGTGGACGAACTTGATCTGCAGGTAGTACTCAGCCATTAGCGGGTGCGCTCGGGCTGGCAGGCTTGGCCTGGTGCCCGGCATCGATGCGCCGCGCGACCTCGCTCATGTCGCGACAGACATTATCCTCACCGACGAGATCGATCGCGCCGACGCTGCGCAGCGCTCGCTGCAGCGCCGGGCTCATGCCGCACAGGATCACGCGAACGTGGCGGCGCTGATAGCGTTCGATGATCTCCGCCAGGGTCTGCATCCCGGTCGCGTCCATGAAGGGCACACGTCCCAGCCGGATGACGACGGTGCGGATGTCGTGTTGCACTCGCTCGAGCGTGCTTTCGAGTTTCTCGGCGGCGCCGAAGAAGAACGGCCCCTCGATGCGGTAGACGAGCACGTTCGCCGGCAGGGTGACGCGTTCGCCCGCTTCGGCGGCTTCATTCGGCGCGCTGGTGCCGAACACCTGCTCCTGGACGCTGACCGACTCCGCCATGCGACGCATGAAGAGGAGGGCTGCGATCACTACACCGACGTTGACCGCGACCACGAGGTCGACGAAGACAGTCAGGCAGAAGGTGATCAGCAGCAGCGCCTTGTCGGAGCGCGGCGCGGTCCTCAGGAGCCGGGAGGCATGCCGCACGTCGAACATGTTCCAGGCGACGAAGAACAGGATCGCCGACAGCGCGGCGAGCGGAATGCCGGCGGCGAGTGGCGCGAACAGCACGATGACGAGCACTAGCAGGACCGTGTGCACCACGCCGGCGAGCGGACTGGTCGCGCCGTTGCGGATATTGGTGGCCGTGCGTGCGATTGCGCCGGTCGCGGCGAACCCGCCGAAGAGCGGCGAGAGAATGTTGGCGATACCCTGGCCGATCAGCTCCTGGTTGGAGTTGTGGCGTGTGCCGGACATGCCGTCGGCGACCACGGCGGTCAACAGCGATTCGATGGATCCGAGCAGCGCGATGGCAAACGCGGGACCGATCAGTTGCAGCAACTGGGCGAGCGTAAGGTCGGGCCATGCAAGAGCGGGCAGGCTGCGCGGGATGCCGCCGAACTCGGTGCCGATGGTGGCGACCGTCGGAAAGTGAAAATACGCCTGCAGCGCGACCGCGAGCAGCATGGCAAAGAGAGGTGAGGGTAGCCGGCGCAAGAGCGGGATCAGCGCGAACAGGCGATTGCCTCCGGCGACCGCGATCAGGGAGAGGACGCCGATCGCCGTCGTCGGCCAGTCGAGGTGAGGCAGCGCCTGGAGCAGCGCCCAGGTTTTCTCGTGGAAATGGCTGCCCGACGGCAGCGGGTGCAGGCCGAAGAAATACTTCCACTGGCCGATCCAGATGATCACTGCGATGCCCGAGGTGAAGCCCACGATCACCGGGTTCGGAATGAACTTGATGACGGCGCCCAGCTGGGCGATGCCCATCGCCAGCAGGATGAATCCCGCCATGAGCGTCGCGACCTGCAGGCCGCCAACGCCGTATTGCGCGGTGATCGTGGCGAGCACGGCGATGAAGGCGCCGGTCGGTCCCGAAATCTGTACCCGCGTTCCGCCGAGGAGCGCTGTCGCGAGACCGGCGACGATCGCTGTATAGAGTCCGCGCTCGGGACTGACCCCCGAGGCGATTGCGAACGCCATCGCCAGCGGCAGGGCGACGATGCCCACCACGATTCCCGCGATGACGTTGTTCCAGATGTTCCCGCGCCGGAAGAGGCCGGCACTTCGGGCTTCGAGTAGCGCGATCATGGGTGGCGAATTATGCCGCAGGGACGAACGTCTTCTGCGACCCGCCTCACCGTTGTGTCAACAAGTTGACAGAAGGTGAGTGGACTCCCCGGCAATGATCGGCCCGCAGCCGATTCGAACTCCAGGGAGCATCAATGGAATACAAGGGCGCTGGATACCTGCAAACCGCATTGAGCCTCGCAATCGTGCTCGCGATGTTCGCCGGCATCGGATTTGCGATGAGGCCGGGATTCGCCACGACTGTCGTGGTGCGCGATCGGGCAGCGACCCGACTGCCAGCCCTTTCCCGCGAAATGCTGGCGAAGACGCGCGCCGGCCACCGCGAAACGCAACGCGAGGAGCGCACCAGCAGCTAGGCAGGCACCAGGAACACCTGCCTCGCTCGATCAGTAGATCCACTGGATGCGGCTCAGCACGGTCTTGGTGTTGCCTTCGATGCCGAACCGGTCGAGATCGATATTGCCGTAGCCGATGCTCGCCTTCCAGCGGCGCGTCGCCCACCAGTTCACGCCGAGCCACCAGCCGTCCATCGTGCCGCCGGCGACGCCGGCGTCATCCAGATCGACGCGACCGACTCTCGCCTCCAGTTCAACGGCGCCCCAGCGACCTTGCGGCAGCACGCGACGCGCATACGCGGCCTTGCGGTCGTAGGGCCGATAGTCGCCGGTAACGACCCAGCTCGCCGTCAGGTACCAGCCGCTGAACACCGGATCGTCCGCCGACTCCGAGCGCACGTGCGACTCGACGAACTCGCCGAGCAGCGAATAGGAGCCGTAGTTGAACAACGCCTCCAGCCCATAGTTCCAGGCGTGGTCGGCGTGGATGTTGCCGGTATCCACATAGTTATCCGCGACGTTGGATGCGGGCTTGCCCTTCATGCGCAGCGTGTTGTCATCGTTGCCAACGTAGCGAAAGCTGGCGCCGACGTGCACGAAGGTGCGCCCGTCGTCCTGCCAGACCGGGAGGAAGGTGACGCGGCCCGTGAAGTCGTTGCCGCTGTCGCCGAAGCTGTCGCCCGAGGTCAACCAGTCGTTGTACCAGCCGACATTCCAGGTGCCGCGCTGGTCTGGCATCTGCCCGGACAACGTGGCGCCGACGCCGCGCGAGACGAAGAAAGGACTGAGAAGGCGCTCGTGATGCGGCAGGTTGGCGGCATCGCCGGTCATCTCGTAGACAAACGGTTCCTTGATCTTCCCGACAGTCAGCGTGCCGAGCGATCCCAGCTGCGTGGCGAAGCGAAAGTCGGTCGCATTCCAGTCATCTTCCGAGGTCTGGTCGAATCCCTTGTATTCGTAGCTCGCGAAGTAGTCCCAATGCGTCAGCAGTTCGAAGTGACCGCGCACCGACACGCGGAAGGAACGCACTTCGAACTTGTCCTCCTGCGTGCCGACCTGCTGGCGACTGTTGTCGTCCTGGTCGAACGTCGTGTAGTCGAACAGCGCCACGATGCCGAAGTCGATCGAGAAGCGATCGTGCGGGTCTTCGACGTTGAGCTTCTCGAGAGACTTTGAGGAGATGTCCGGAATCGCGAAGGCCGTAGTGTCGTGCGCAAGCGCCTGCGACTCCGGGGTCACATCGGACTCGGGTGATTGGGCCCACACCGCGGAAGCGGCAAGGCAAGCCGACACAAGGGCGGCCTGCCGGATGCACTTGCGCAAGCGCCTCACTCCTGGCGGCGATGATCTACGGCTTGAGATCCACGGTTACCTGAAGGATCTTGCCGTTGAACATGAAGGGTGGCGTGTATTCTTCATCCACGGCTGTGCCGGTGTCGGCGCCGACATCCAACGTGCCTCCGAGCCCGAGCGTGATGCCCTGGGTCTCCGTCATCCGGCCTTCGCCCACCTTCTGATCGTCGACGTAGAGCGCCAGCGTGGCGCCCTTGCCCATGCCGCCGCCGTCGTAGACGAAGTCAGCCCTGACCTTCGCGGACCCCGCGGGCAGCACGCTGCTCGAGGTGACACGCGTGATCGAGCGATTGAGAAAATTGCCGACGAAGATCGGCTTGCCGTCGCGCACGTAGATCCCGTAACCGCCATCACTCCCACCGAGCGAAAAGATCGCACCCTGCGTGTCTGCGCCCTTGGCTTCGACATCCGCGCTGATCGAGAACGACTTGTTCAGGACGTTGGGCGCGCTGCCGCCCGGCAAGGCAAGGACGCCCGGATAGTAGGTGAAGGACGTGCGCTTGCCGGCCTGCGAAGGCCGGCCCTGCAATTCGGCATTGAGCCGCTCGGTCTTGCGACCGTCGAGCGGCAGGACGTCATAGCGCGCCGCTTCGGACCACCACAGGTCCTGCAACTCGCGCAGCTTCGCGGGATTCTTCTTCGCGATGTCGCTGGCCTGGGCAAAGTCGTCGGTAAGGTTGTAGAGCTCCCAGGTCGCCGTGTCGGGATCGGCGGCCGCGGCGCCACCCTCCCAGGGGATGTTCACGCGCGATGCCGCCCACCAGCCGTCGTGATAGATGCCGCGGTTGATGAACATCTCGAAATATTGGGTGTGCCGTCGATCCGGGGCGCTGGCCGAATCGAACGTGTACACCATCGAGATGCCCTCGATGGGTTTCTGCGCCACGCCATTCAGGGTGTCGGGGAAGTCGATCCCGACGGCCTCGTAGATCGTGGGCGCAATGTCGATCACGTGGTGAAACTGCGAACGCACGCCACCACGGTCCTTGATGCGCGCGGGCCAGGAGATCACCAGCGGATTGCGCACGCCTCCCAGGTGCGAGGCAATCTGCTTGGTCCACTGGAAGGGCGTGTTCATGGCCCACGCCCAGCCGGCCGGGAAGTGGTTGAAGTGCTTCGGACCGCCGAGCTCATCCATCTTGGCAAGGTTGTCCTGGAGCGATTCCGGCACGTTGTTGAAGAACGAGTTCTCGTTCATGAGACCGACCAGGCCGCCCTCGGCCGAGGCGCCGTTGTCACCCACCTCGTAGAAGACGAGTGTGTTGTCCGCGTCCGGGAGCGCGCGCACGACCTCGAGCAGCCGGCCCATCTCCGTGTCGGTCTGATCGGTGAAAGCCGCAAACACCTCCATCATGTGCGCGAACAACTTCTTCTGGTCGGCGGACAGCGAATTCCAGGCGGGCAGCTCCTTGGGCCGCTTGCTCAGCTGCGCATCCTGCGGCACGACACCGAGTTGCTTCTGACGCACGAAGGTCTCCTCGCGATAGACATCCCAGCCCTGGTCGAACTTCCCCTTGTACTTCGTGATGTACTGCGGCGACACGTGATGCGGCGCGTGCGTCGCGCCGGTCGACATGTAGAGGAAGTACGGCTTGTCCGCGGAAATCGAGCGCACCTGCCGCAGCCAGTCGATCGCGTGATCCACCAAGTCCACGGTCAGGATGTAGTTCGGATTCGACGAACGTGGCACGAGCTGGTGGTTCTCGTAGAGCGTAGGTTGCCACTGGTCCATGTCGCCGCCCATGAAGCCGTAGAAATAGTCGAACCCGAGGCCGCTCGGCCAGCGATCGAACGGTCCTACCTGGCTCGTCTCCCAGTCGGGTGTGTTGTGATTCTTGCCGAACCACGCGGTGGCATAGCCGTACTGGCGCAGCACTTCGGCGATCGTGCCGACATTCTTGCCGATGATGCCGGTGTAGCCGTCATAACCGGTCGCGGCCTCGGTGATCACGCCGTTACCGGTCGAATGATGATTGCGGCCCGTCAGGAGCGCGGCGCGCGTCGGCGAGCACAACGCGGTCGTGTGAAAGCGCGTGTAACGCAATCCATCCTTCGCGACGCGGTCCAGCGCCGGTGTTGGAACCTGTCCCCCGAAGGTTCCGAACTGGCCGTATCCCGCATCATCGATGAGGATCAGGACGATGTTGGGCGCCCCTTTCGGCGGTCGAACCGGCTGCGGGAATTGCGGAGGATCGCTGTCCTTGATCGTGCGCCCGATGTTGCCTTTGTAGTGGAAATCGGGGAATGGCAGGACGTGAGCGGACGAACCTGCAGACGGGGCGGGCTGTGTTTCCGCCAGTGCCGCGGTCGCGAGGATGAGAACGGTGGACGTGAGCAGCGGAATCAGGCGTTGCATGGTCGTGCTCCCTTGACTGCGATGCGTCGGGTGCGGTGTCTTGCGGGCCGCTTTTCGGCACACTCGAATCGCGGAATTGTCACCATGCAGTGCGCGATGAGGTATTGTCCTTTGGGGCTACGCGAGGTACTGGACATGAACCGCAGAGACGCGCTGCTGGCGCTGGGGTTGATCGCATTGGCGAGCGCGCCCGGTGCGCGCGCAGCTGCAGCGCGGCCCCTCGTCAAGGTCTTCAAGAACGAGAGCTGCGGCTGCTGCCAGCTGTGGGTCGAGCATCTCGAGAAGGCAGGTTTCGCGACGGAAGTGCATCACCTCGACAATCTCGGTCCGATCAAGGAGAGCGCGGGCATCCCCGTGGGCCTGGGCTCGTGTCACACCGCCGAGGTGGGTGGCTACTTCGTCGAAGGTCACGTCCCGGCCGCGGACATTCAGCGCCTGCTGCGTGAAAAGCCCGATGCGAAAGGGCTCGTCGTACCCCGCATGCCGGTGGGATCGCCGGGCATGGAAACAGCGTCAGGTAAGGCCGAGGCGTACGACGTTCTTCTCGTCGCGCGTGATGGCACGACGAGCGTGTACATGCATCACGCGGGCACGTGACGCGCCGGGCCCCTTTCAACGACTGAGTCTATTCGGGCAGCGACTGCAGCGCGTACATCGCCGCGAGCACCGGCGAGGGCTTGATTCCCGCCTGGCCGAACCACTTGCCGTAGACCTGTTCGATCTGGCCCGTGCGATACGTCTGCGCAAGCGCGCGGTTGGCCACCAGCAGGAAGGCCGAGTCGTTGCGCCTCACGACGAACGCATAGGGCTCATAGGAGAACAGCTCGCGCGCCAGGGCGTACTTCTTCGGATCCGCCGACTGGATGATCTGGCCGATCAGCACGACCTGGTCCGAAGCGAACGCGGCGACCTGCTTGGCATCGAGCTGCTTCATTCCTTCTTCGCGGCTGGCGACCGTGGTGACCTTGGCGTCGATCAGGTTCTTGGTGAGCGCATTCTTGAGCGCGGTTTCGGAGGTCGTGCCTTTGACCACGGCGATCGACTTGCCGGCGGTATCCGACAGCGCGTTGACGGCCGATTCGCCCAGCGAGAGCAGGCTGCCGCCGGTGACGAACGTCATCAGCGTAAAGTCGACCTTCTCCTCGCGCGACAGGGTCACGGTGGTGGCGCCGCACTCGATGTCCGCCTTGTTGTTGACGACGGCATCGATACGATCGGCCGAGGTGAGCGGCACAAACGTGACCTTGAGATCGGCGAGTTTCAGGTCGTCCTTGACGGCGGTTGCGATCCGCTTGCACAGGTCCACGGAGTAGCCCGCCGGCTGCCCGGCGCTGTCGTTGAACGCCAGCGGCGGCGCGTCGGTTCGATAGCCGATGCGGATCTCACCGGATTTCTTGATCTGGTCCAGCGTCCCCGCCAGCGACAGCGCGGGCAGGGCGAGGGAAATGGCTGTGATCAGGATGGCAGCAGCGGAGCGATGCGTCATGTGTGTTCCCATTGTTATCGGCGGCCCGGCGGCAAGACTACCTCAGGCATGGCGCGCAGGCCTTACGAAAAAATACCGGCTTATGGATACCGGCCGCTGTTGCGCGGTCCAATCATGACCCTGCATCGACACCAGGACGCGAAGCCGATATGAAGTCGCTGGGCACGAGACCCGAGGGTGCGCGCCTCGAGCGCATCAAGGCATCGCCGCGCTGGGATGGCGAGCGGTTTCGCAATGTGCACCCCATCCTCCCGGGACTGCGCGATCCGAACGCGGCCATGCCCTCGCTCCGTGACTTCCTCTGTGGCGGGGAGCGGCGTGTGCCTCGCGGTCCGTTGCCATCGATGAGCCCGCTCGAGACCTGGACCCGGCCGGCGGCGAGCGGACTGCGCGCCACCTGGCTCGGTCATTCCACGGTTCTGATCGAGATCGACGGAGCGCGCCTGCTGACCGATCCGGTCTGGGGGCCGCGCGCCTCGCCTTCGCGTCTCGCGGGTCCCAAGCGCTTCCAGCCGGTGCCCGTGGCACTGCGCGGCATGCCGCGGGTGGATCTCGTGATCGTGTCGCACGATCACTATGATCATCTCGACTATCCGACCATCCGCGCGCTCGCGAAGACTGACATCCCCTTCGTCACCTCACTCGGCGTCGGCGCGCACCTCGAGGCCTGGGGCATTCACCCCGGGCGCATCACCGAGCTCGATTGGTGGGAATCGCATCGCGTGGCCGGGAGCGAAGTCACGGTGACCGCGGCGCCGTCGCAGCATTTTTCCGGGCGCGGGCTCAAGGATCGCAATGCAACCCTGTGGTCTTCGATTGTCATACGTTCGCCGGGGCACGGAGTGTTCTTCAGCGGCGATACCGGCCTGACCACGGAGTACCAGGCGATCCGCGAGCGGTTGGGGCCGTTCGATCTCATCATGCTCGAGATCGGCGCCTTCCATCCGGCCTGGGGCGATATTCACCTGGGCCCCGAGCACGCGCTGCAGGCGCTCAAGTTGTTGGGCAATGGCGCATTCCTGCCGGTGCACTGGGGCACGTTCAGTCTTGCGATGCATGCGTGGGATCAGCCTGCGGAAACAGTGCTCGAGCTGGGGCCGAAGTCCGGCGCGCGGCTGTTGATGCCGCGCCTCGGCGAGCCGGTCGAGCCGGCGCATGAACACAAGCTGGAACCGTGGTGGCGCGTGGTCGATGCGGCTGCCGCGTTCAGGCCGATCACCACCGAGAGCACTCTGCCGCAAGCAATGCCGTGGCCGATCGATTGAGTGATCACGGAATGACCAATCCAAGCGCCGCGGCCGAAAGTCGCGTACTCTGCCATTTTCAAGCGGCAGTTATGCACAGGTCGTCCACCGCAACAGTGAACAACCGACAAGGACCTCGTCATGAAGCGCAGGAATAAGCAGCCCAAGCTCAGCGCGGAACATCAGGCCCTGGCACGCATTGCGCAACGTGCGCGGGTCTTCGCGGAGGAAGCACGAGTCAAGGCGCGCCGCGCGAAAGCGGCATGGAAGCAGGCGGGGGAAGCGGTCCGGGAAGCGAAGCGCGCCGCCAAGCGGGCACGGCGCGCCGCGAAGGCGGCGGAAGCGTCATTTCGGCGTGCGATGAAGAAGAAAAAGAACGCGCGTCGTTGATCAGCTGTTCCGGGACAGGATGGAGCGAAGCACCTCGCTGAGGCGTGCGGCCGACGCGCCCGTGGAATTGATGGCGCGCCACGCCACAAATCCATCGGGACGCACCAGGACACAGCCCGAAGGCTCCAGGCCGTAGGCCGCCGCGAAGCCACCCTGCGCATCGCGCAATCCATTTAGACCCAGCCTCAGCACGGTGAGCGGAAGTCCGCTGTCTTTTGCCGCGCGGATCGCGCTCTCACACCACGGCTGTCCGTCGGTTGCTGCGAGCAGCGTGAAGTTGCGGGCGAAGAGATCGAGCGTGGAGACCTGTTGACCGTCACGCTGCAGCCAGTAATGGGGCGCCCGCGTGCCGGGGAGTCCCCGCGATTCGCGTGGATTGAGATGCAGGGGCGTGTCCGCGCCTTCGGCGATGACGCCCGGGGAGCGGTACACGTAGCCGAGCTCGATGTCGAGGTCATTCACCGGCGCCTGCATGTTGTCTCTCGGCATCGAGGGATCGGTGCGCAACACGTAACGCGTGTACGCCTGCTCGACCGTGAGTTCGGCGACCGGATGGCGCTCGGCTTCGTAGGTCGACAACAGGCTCTCACCGGCGATGCCCTGCAACACCAGCGCGAACTTCCACGCCAGGTTGTGCGCGTCCTGGACGCCGGTGTTGCCACCCCAGCCGCCGGTGGGCGGCATCACGTGCGCCGCATCGCCGGCGATGAAGATGCGGCCGACACGAAACCGCTCCGCAGTGTCCGCCGTCGCCCGCCAGTGCATGACGTTCTCAATCGTCACCGGAATATCGGCGACACCGATCGCGGTGCGCACCATCTCGAGCGCGCTCTCGGTCGTGAACCCGTCGGACACGTTGACGTTGGGTCGCGCCGCATCGCCCGTGGTGTTCACCACCAGGAAAGCACTCTCGAAAGGCTTCTCGAAGCGGAAAAAGCCGCGCAGCTGCGGGTGATTCGCGTACACGACGGCCCACAGTTTCCCTTCGAGGAAGCTGCGCAGGTTGGCGCGGAAATAGATCGTGACGCTCTTCGAAAACGAGCCGTGCCCGAGCATGCGCACGCCCAGCTGCTGCCGGATGCGGCTGTGCGCACCGTCCGCGGCGATGAGATATTGCGCACGCACCGTCTGTGACTCGCCGCTGTCGCGATGGCGGATCACCGCGCTCACACCGGCCGCGTCCTGCTCGATTGAAACGCACTCGGTCGCGAAGCGCATCTCGGCGCCGTGGCTCTCCGCGCTCTCTTTCAGCGTCGGCTCGAGCGCGTTCTGTGACAGGAACACGCGCACCGTGGGACTCAGGTCGCGGATCCCGTCGTTGAAGTTGGCGATGTAGTGCGCGGTCGCACCGCCCGCGAGCGTCTCGGCGCCGACGACGCCGGCATCCTGCACGAACTGCGCTTCCGACTTGGTGCGCACGGTCTGCTCGATGCCGACGCTGCGGAAGATCTCCATCGTGCGTTGGGTGACCGACGCGGCGCGCGGATGGATGGCCGTGCCGCGGTGGTGCTCGACCACGAGCGATCGAACCCCGTGGTGGCCCAGGAGCAGCGCGGTGCTCATGCCGACCATGCTACCGCCGACAATCAGCACCGGGACTTCGATGTCGTGACCGCGGCTCATGCGTTGCGTGCGCGGTCAGGCCTTGCGCCGCGCGACGACGAAGGTTTCGTCATTGAACCAGAGCCCGCCGTATTTCTGCAGCACCTCCTGCGTGGCGTCGAGATACTTGCCCTCGTGCACCACCGCATCGAGGCGCTCGTCCTCGATCTGGTTGACGTAGATCGCGGCGTTCCAGGCGGCGAACAGCGTCGAGGTGCCGATCCGGTCGCCGATCTCGGTGGGGAGCGTGTGCATCTCGTAGCGGAAGATGGCCTTGTCGTCGGGGAGCGCGGTGAGTACGTAGTCGCGCGCATCGCGGCCCAGCTCGTTCTTCAAGGCAGCGAGCAGGGCGTGCCGATCCACCTGGAACGGATTCTCCTTCGGCCACAGTCTCTGGATGATCTCGAGCGCCGGGTCCTTGCCCGCGGACTGGATGCCGAGCAAGCGTCCACCCGGTGCGAGGCTGCGCGTGAGAGGCGCGAGTACCTTCGCAGCCTTGAACTCCGCCGAGTTACGCGCGCGCCAGGGTTGGGAGGCGAGGATCAGGTCGTAGGTCTCGAACACCTGCCCCGGCCGCGGCACGACACTGTCGAGCAGGAACTTGTGATCCTCGCGGTAGATGACGAGCACCGAGGGGCGCGCATAGACGGGATTTCCCGTCTTCGCACTCAGCTTGGTCTGCCAGGCCTCATCGAGGGACTGGCACACGCTCTCGATCTGCTCGCCGTATTCGAAGGCCGACTCGCCCCGCAGGCGCACTTCGCGCCAGTTGAGCGCCGCCGCGGCGTTCATGTCGCGCGGCATGAGGCGCGGCGCCTCGGAATAGTTGAGGTTGGTGATGACGAGCACGGTGGCGGGATGCTCGTGAAAGCGATCCGGCATCTTGTCGAGTCCCAGCCGCACGTCCTCGAGGCTGATTTCCTTGGCGACCGCGAGCAACGGCACGGTCGGAAACGAGCGATGGATGCTGCGCATCATGCGCGACAGGACGGTGCCATCGCCCATCCCGGCATCGAAGATGCGCAGGCTCGGCGGTTGCGGGTGAATATGCGAGAGCTCCTGCGTCACGCGCCGCGCGATCGCGGGTTTCTCGTTGCAGGTGTTGACGAACGCCAGGTACTTCTGCCGGTTGTCGTAGAAGCGAAACGGCGTGGAAGCGACACCCGCCTTCGCGGCGGCGGGCTCGGTGGAATTCCGCGGCACGGTCATGGCGTGCGGATCACTTGCGCGCGGCGCGTCCCGCGACCAGCTCGGCCGTGATGCGTGCCACGTGCTCGCCCTGGTAGCGGCACATGTCCAGCTCCAGCGCGCTCGGCATGCGCAACTCCGTGCCCGCTCCGGTCACACAGCTCGCGCCGTACGGTGTTCCGCCCGTCACTTCGCGCATGGTCGAGAGCAACTTGAAGGTGTAGGGCAGCCCAACCACGATGATGCCGTGATGGAGGAGCGTGGAGTGAAACGAAGTGATCGTCGTTTCCTGGCCGCCGTGCTGGCTCGCCGTGCTGCTGAAGACGCTCCCGATCTTGCCCACCAGCGCGTACTGACCCCACAGCGGTCCGGTCTGGTCCCAGAAGTTGCGCATCTGCGCACACATGTTGCCGAAGCGCGTGGGGGTGCCGCAGATGAAGCCGTCGTAATTGGCGAGCTCGTTGGGATCCGCCAGCGGCGCGGCTTGATCGAGCTTGAAGCCATAGGCCTTGCAGACGTCCGGCGGCACGAGTTCCGCCACGCGCTTGACCACGGCGGTGGCCCCTGGAATGCGCGCGACACCCTCCGCCTGTGCGTACGCCATCTGCTCGATGTGTCCGTAGCTGCTGTAGTAGAGAACGAGGAGTTTGGCCATCGGCGTGCTCCCGGGTTATGCAGCGGCGCGCGCCAGGCGCGCCAGGAATTGTCGAACCAGCTCATTGTAGACGCGCGGGTTGTCGAGATTGGCAAGATGTCCGGCGCCCGGCACCAGCTCACGCGTGGCGAAGGGCAGCGCGTGGCTGAGAACGACTCCAATGTGCTGACGCCGGCGCGTGTCCAGCTCGCCGTTCAGCACCAGCACGGGCTTGCCGAGCGATTCGAGAGCGTCGGCGGCGATGCCCGGCGCCGACTGGGCCGGTGGCTCGAGCAACTCGTGGGCCGGGTAGCGCGCCAGGATCTGTCGCACCAGCGCCTGCGCCTGGGGATCGGTGGTCCGCAATTGCGCGAACGGGTGGCGCGCCCACTCGCGGCGAAACGCGTCGAGTCCCTCCGCGCGGATCAACTCCCGGTACCGGGCACGCGGCACTTCTTCGTCGGCAGTCCCATCCATCGCGTCCGCGGGATTCGGTGGGCCGTCCAGGATCAGCGCCGCGACGCGACGCGGATTGCGCAGCGCGAAGTCGAGCGCGACGCGCGCACCCTGCGACATGCCCACGACGACGGCCGAGCTCACCTGCAGGTGATCGAAGAGCGCCGCGAGATCGACCGGGTCGTCCACCAGCGAAGGGGTGCCCGAAGACAACCCGAAGCCCCGACGGTCGTAGCGAATCACGCGGCAGTTGTGGCCGAGCTCGCGGGCTTGCGGCTCCCACATGTCGAGATCGAGAGTCCAGCCGTGAATGAAGACCAGCGTGTCGCCCTGGCCCTGCTCGCGGTAGCGCAGGCGCTCGGTGCCCGATGTGAAGTACTGATCGGGTGTCTGCATGCTCGAGGTCAAGCGCGACTGACGGGCGCGTTCAAAAAATTCGTATACCGAAAAATATTTCGCAAACAGGCTACGGTCGCGGCCGAATGGCGTCAAGCATGCCCGCGTGCGGATCAAAGCTGGGCGCTGAGGGAGAGGCCGGGAACCCGGCTGAGCTCGGTGGAAATCTGCTGGCTCGCCTGGCGCAGCATCGACAGGCGCTCGCGCACCAGCTTCGCCTTGGTGATGCGGCCCGAATGGCTGGAGCTGTTGAGCGCGGCGACCACGCGGCTGTGCTGATCCAGCACCGGTACCGCCAGGGCGACGACGCCATAGGCGAGTTCGTCCTGCACCGCTGAATAGCCGCTGCGCCGGCACTCCTCGATGAGCTGCCGGACCTTCTTCGGATCCGTGACCGTGTGCTCGGTCAGGGCGAGGAATGACTGGGTGCGGAAGTAACGCTCGAGGCGGTCGGCGTTGAGGCCGGCCAGCAGCACGCGGCCCATCGAGGTGACGTGCGCGGGGAAGCGGCTCCCCACGTGGGCTTCGAGCCGCACCAGGGTGCGGACGGAAGTGCGCGCCACATAGACGATGTCGTTGCCGTCGAGCACCGAGAGCGCCGCCGAGTCGCCGGTCAGGCGGGCCAGCTCCTCCAGGTGCGTCTTGGTGAGGTGCTCGATGTCCATGGACTCGAGATACGCGGCGCCGAGCTCCAGCACCTTGGGGCGCAGCAGGAACGCGCGGCCGCTGCGCGTGACGTAGCCCAGCTCCTCGAGCGTCAGCAGGCAACGACGCGCCGTGGCGGCCGGCAGGCGCGCGATGCCGGCGATTTCACTCAAGGTGAGCGAGGAGTGATCGCGCGTAAAGGCGCGGATGACCTGCAACCCTTTCGCGAGACCTCCCATGGCCTCACGGCGTTGCTGTGCAGACGGACGTGGCGACATGGCGTCGAGTTTATTTCGATATGCGAAATGCGGACAAGGTCAGCCGGCTTGTCTCACTTGACTGGCACGGACCCGAAGGCTCAGCATACTTCGTAACACGAAGTTTATTTCGCTATACGAAATATGCTCAAGGCGAGGGGCGCGGTGGCGTGAAGATCGGACCTCAACAGCACCGCAGCACCGCAATCTCGGCGTCCAACCCGAGCCAGATCGTGGTTCGCGGCCGCGACCTGTGCCGCGATCTCATCGGCAGGATCTCCTTCACCGAGCACCTGTGGCTCCTGGTCACGGGGAAGCTCCCGTCCGCGGGGCAGCAACGGGTGCTCGATGCCACCCTGGTCGCGATTGCCGAACACGGCCTCGTCCCCAGTGTCGCCGCGAGCCGCCTGACGTTGGCGGCGGCGCCGGAGGCTCTGCAGGGCGCGGTTGCGGCCGGCATCCTCGGGTGCGGCTCGGTGATCCTGGGGTCGGCGGAATTGGCCGCGCGGTTTTTCAAAGGCATAGCGGAGCGTACGGCGTCGGCTACCGCGGTGCGTGACGCACTGGTGGAACTGCGCGATCGCCGCCAGGCGGTGCCGGGCTATGGTCATCCGCTGCACAAGGCGCGCGATCCCCGGGTCGATGCGCTCCTCGCTGTCGCCGGCGAGTGTGGGACTGCGGGCCGTCACATCGAAATCGCCCGTGCGGTGGAGAGGCTCCTTCCCGAAGTCCTCGGCAAGCCGCTCGTCATGAACGTGTCGGGCGCGATCGGCGCGGTGCTCCTCGATGCGGGCTACCCGCTGCTCGCCGTGAAGGGTGTGCCGATCCTGGCGCGCACCGCGAGCCTGATTGCGCATCTGCTGGAAGAGCAGGAGCGGCCCATCGGGTTCGTCCTCGCGCACTCCGGTTCCGCAGCCATTGGCTACGACGGCGACGCTCCCGAGGGCTTTGTTCCCGGCGAGGGCTCCTGATGAGCGCCATCCAGGTGCTGCGCGGCATTCGCGTGGTGGAGCAGGGCACCTTCATCACCGGTCCCTGCGCCGGGATGATGCTGGCGGATCTCGGCGCCGACGTCATCAAGATCGAAAGCCCCGGGGGCGATCCCTACCGCAGCTACCAGGGCGAGCTCTATTCACCGCATTTCCAGGCCTACAACCGCAACAAGCGCAGCATCGTCTGCGACCTGAAGAAGTCCGCCGACCAGGAGCTCTTCGAGCGCCTCGTAGCCGAGGCCGACGTCTACCTGCAGAACTTCCGTCCCGGCACGGCCGAGAAGCTCGGCGCCGGCCCGGACCGGCTGCGTGCGCTCAATCCGCGATTGGTCTACTGCTCGATCAGCGGGTTCGGCGCGAATGGCCCGTATGCGGAACGCCCGAGCTACGACTCGGTCGCCCAGGCGCTGTCCGGTTTCCTGAGCGTGGTCGTCGACCCGGAGCGCCCCCGGTTCCTGGGGCCGGCGTTGGCGGATGCGATCACCGGGATCTATGCGGCCTACGGAGTCCTCGGCGCACTGTTCGAGCGCTCGCAGACCGGCCGCGGTTCGCTGGTCGAGGTGTCGATGCTCGAGGCGATGGCGCACTTCGCCGTCGAGCCGTTCGCGGCGTTCTTCGCGCTCGGCGAAGCGCCCAAGTCAACCGATCGCCCGCGGCTCGCCCAGGCCTACATCCTGCGCACGTCCGATCATCGCCTCATCGCCATCCATCTCTCCTCGCTCGAAAAGTTCTGGCACGGCCTGACACTCGCGCTCGAGGCGACGCATCTCAACCAGGATCCGCGCTTCGGTGTGCGCCTGGCGCGCATCGAGAACTACGAGGCGCTGGGCGAAGTGCTCGACAAGCTGTTCCGGACGCGCACGCTCGCCGAATGGACCGAGCGGCTGAGCACGCACGATGTTCCGTTCGCACCGATCAATGGCATCGATTCGGTGGTGAACGACCCGCAGGCCCATCACCTCGGCTTGGTGGTACCGGTGGCTTCAGCGAAAGAGGGCGGCCGTTACGCGGTGCGTCCGCCGCTGCAATTCAACGGGCAGAAAGCCACCCTCGTTTCGGCCGCGCCCATGCTCGATGAGCACGGCGGCGAAATTCGCGCCGCGCTCGGCAAGGACCAGCACTGGCCGTCGAGCGCGACGCCGGTCAATTCGCGCCGGGCCGCCGGGTGACGGGCATGTCCGGGGAAACTCACACACTGTTTCCGACCTCGCTCGTGGGCAGCATGCCGCAGCCCGAGTGGCTCATCGACCGCAAGAAACTGGCCGGGCGCTTTCCGCCACGTGTGCGCGCCAGGGAACTGTGGCGCATCCCCGAGGAGTACCTCACCGAGGCGCAGAACGATGCGACGATCCTCGCCATCAAGGCGCAGGAAGCGGCTGGCCTGGACATCATCACGGATGGCGAGATCCGCCGGGAAAGCTACTCGAACCGCTTTGCGACGGCGCTCGAGGGCGTCGATATCGACAACCCCGGGACGGCGCTCGATCGCAGCGGCCACCCGAATCCGGTGCCGCGCGTCGTCGGCCGCATTCGCCGCAAGCATCCGGTCGGCGTCGCCGACCTCGAATTCCTCAAGCGCTACACCACGCGCCTGAAGAAGATCACGGTTCCCGGTCCCTTCACGATGTCGCAGCAGGCGCAGATCGATTACTACGGCGGCGATGCCGGCAAGGCGGCGCTGGATTACGCGGCGGCGGTCAACGAAGAGATCCGCGACCTGTTCGCAGCGGGCGCCGACATCGTGCAGATCGATGAGCCGTACATGCAGGCGCGCCCGGCACTCGCGCGCCAATACGGCCTGGAAGCTCTCAACCGCGCGCTCGACGGCATCAGCCAGACCACGGCGGTGCACATCTGTTTCGGCTACGCCGCGATCATTCACGAGCGGCCGAACGCCTACTCATTCCTGCCCGAGCTCGCGCGCTGCAGCTGCAGGCAGATCTCGATCGAGACCGCGCAATCGAAGCTCGACTGCTCGGTGCTCGGCTCGCTCCCGGGCAAGAAGATCATCCTCGGCGTCATCGACCTGGCCGACATGAGCGTCGAGACACCCGAGACGGTGGCGGCGCGCATTCGTCGTGCACTCGAGTTCGTCGCGCCCGGGGACATCATCGTCGCACCGGATTGCGGCATGAAGTACCTGCCCAGGGATGTGGCATTCGGCAAGCTCAAGTCGATGGTCGCCGGGGCCGCGCTGGTGCGTGCGGAGCTCGGGCGATCGGGCAAGCATTAACAAATCGAGCCACTAGCGGAGGGGTTCAGATGGCTACGCAGCGGAGTCGGATCGCATCGCTGGGCGTGCTGTGCACGCTCGCGTCGATGCTCACTGTCGATGTCATGGCCGCGGAGACCGGCACTCTCGAGGAAGTCGTGGTGACCGCGCGTAAGCGCGACGAGGCATTTCGCGACGTGCCCGTGACCATCAACGTGTTCACGGACAAGTCGATCCAGGCCGCGGGCATCGAGCGACCGTCCGACTACGTGCACATGGTGCCAAACATGAACCTGGTCGAGACGCAGAACGCGGGCAACGCGTTCGTCGTGATCCGCGGCATCTCCCAGGCCCGCAACAGCGAGCCTTCGGTGGCGGTGCTGGTCGACGGCGTGGCGCAGACCAACCCCGCGCAGTTCAACCAGGAGCTCTACGACGTCACGCAGATCGAAGTGCTGAAGGGGCCGCAGGGCGGTCTCTACGGCCGTAACGCCATCGGCGGGGCGATTCTCTACACCACGCGCCCGCCCGCGGATGAGTTCGAAGGCTCGGTCAAGCTCGGCTACGGCAACGAGTCCTCGTACCGCGCGCAGGGCACGGTGAGCGGACCGATCACGGATACTCTCAAGTTCCGTCTTGCCGGCTCCTACTACAACACCGATGGGTTCCTCGAAAACGAATTCCTCGACCAGAAGGCCGATCCAGTGCGTGACCTGGCGGGGCGCGTGCGGCTGCTCTGGACGCCGAACGAAATGTTCACCGGCGACCTGCGCGTCGCCTACGACCAGCTGCAGACGCGCGCCTTGTACTTCGTGATTCCGCGCGCCGACGAGGCGAATCCCTTCAGCATCGTGCAGGACGCCAACAACACCAGCACCCCGATCACTCTCGACAACCCCGGCATCAACGATCGCGATCTCTGGAACGCAGCTCTCAAGATGGATTTCAAGATCGGCGAGGGGACGCTGACCTCGATTTCATCGTATGACGACACCGAAGAGATCCTGACCGGCGATGCCTTCGACTTCCGGCCGGCCCCCGTGTCCTTCTTCCAGACGCTCATCGGCGTCGATCTCAACCAGAGCCAGTGGTTGAGCCTGCAGTCCTACAGCCAGGAACTGCGTTACGTGTCGCCGACGTCGGGACGCATCCGCTGGATCGCGGGCGCGTACTACGTGCACACCGATCGTTTCATTTCGACCGGCAACATGGTCGACACGGGCGCGGGCGTATTCCCGGTGCACGAAGACCCGAGATTGAGCGGCCCGAATCCCAATGCGACCTTCCTGTCCGATTCGCAGAAGCAGGACGCATGGGCCCTGTTCGCGGATGTCACGTTCGAAGTCACCGACAAGTTCGAGATCGACGCCGCGCTGCGCTACGACGAAGACCGGCGCGAGAACACGACCGAGACGCCGCAGGCGTTCATTCCGCAGCCCGACCCGATGAACCCGACCGTGTTCACGGGCGACGTGCGCACGCACACGTGGAGCGAGCCGCAGCCCAAGATCACGTTGCGCTACAAGCCGGTCGACAACGTGACGCTCTACGGCGGTTACAGCCGCGGCTTCCGCAGCGGCGGCTTCAACCAGACGGGCGTCGGCGTGGTCGCCGACCAGAACGGCATCGCGGGCGTGAACGACCTGTTCAACGCCGAAGTCGCGGACACTTACGAGATCGGCATGAAAGGCCAGTTCATGGATCGGCGGCTGGATTTCGGCGCGGCCTTGTTCTACACGCAGTCGACGAACGGCTACTTCTTCGTGTTCCTCGCCGCGAACTCGACGCAGAACCTCGGCAACCTCGACGCGGACTACAAGGGTGGCGAGCTCGAGATGACGGCTCACCTGACCGACCGCTTCGATGTCTATGCGTCCTATGGCTACACGGACAGCAAGATCACCGACATGGAGGACCCGACCGTGAAGGGCAACGAGGCGCCGCTGGTCTCGCGCTACACGGCGAATGCCGGTTTCCAGTACCGCCAGCCGCTGTCCGC
This sequence comes from Steroidobacteraceae bacterium, assembly GCA_035263105.1. GTDB lineage: Bacteria > Pseudomonadota > Gammaproteobacteria > Steroidobacterales > Steroidobacteraceae > DATBVX01. Next base: position 36,455 of record DATFRO010000038.1, read on the forward strand.
GGGCCTGGATCTGACCTTCCGCGCCGACTATCGCAAGATCGGCGAGACCTGGTGGGAGCCCTACAACGTGACCTCGCGCGACCCGATCGACCTGCTGGATGCGCGCATCGGGCTCGGGAGCGACAAGTGGACGGTAACCGCCTGGTCGAAGAACCTCACCGATGAGGAATACAATCAGGAATTCTCGCCCGGCGGCTTCCTGTTCAAGGCGTTGCCGCGCCAGTACGGGCTGGAGTTCACGTACAAGTTCTGAGTGGAGTGTCTGACATGGCCATCAAAGCAAAGCTGCCGTCGCGGCTGCATCACACTGCCTACGTGTCGCGGGACCTGGAGGCGACGCGCAAGTTCTACGAAGAGGTGATCGGGCTGCCGCTGCTCGCGACCTGGTGCGAGAAGGACCTGTTGTTCGGCGCGGAGCGCACCTATTGCCACCTGTTCTTCGGGCTCGGCGACGGCGGCGCGCTGGCGTTCTTCCAGTTCGCCGACGAGGGGGACCAGGATCAGTTCGGACCCAAGATGCCGTTCACACCTTTCCACCACATCGCACTCAACGTCGATGACGAAACTCAGGCGGGAATCGAGAAGCGGCTGAAGGAGCACGGCTTCAAGGAGCCGCAGTCCTTCGTGCTCGAGCACGGCTATTGCCGCTCGGTCTACGTCACGGATCCCAACGGCATGATCGTCGAGTTCACGCGCGATCACCCGGACGTGGAGAAGATCAACAAGGAGAGCCTCGGCAAGGCGCACCGTGAGCTCAAGCGCTGGCTCGCAGGCGATCACACCTCGAACAACACCTACCGCTAGCACAGCGCGCGTAGAGAGTAACGGGCATTGCAGCTCAGCACTGACCGCATCCTGACCACGCACGTCGGCAGCCTGCCGCGCTCGCAGGCCGTGACCGATGTGCTCTTCGGCCGTGAAAACGGCACGCTCACCGACGAGGCGCAGGGCACCGCGACCATCGCCGCCGCGGTCCACGATGTGGTGCGCCGGCAGGTGGGCGTCGGCGTCGACGTCGTGAGCGACGGCGAGATGAGCAAGATCAGCTACGCGACCTACATCGCGGATCGCTTCACCGGCTTTGCCGGCGACACGCCACGCGAGCCGGGGCAGGACCTGGTCGAATTCCCCGGACTCCTCAAGAAGCTCGCCGAACGCGGCGCGACCGCCAAGTACAAGCGCCCGAAGTGCGTGGGCGACATCAAGGTCAAGAACCTGCAGCCGCTGCGCGATGACATCGCCCACCTGCGCGATGCCGTAGGGCAGGCGCATCCTGTCGAGGGCTTTCTCAACGCGGCTTCGCCGGGCGTGATCGCGCTGTTCCAGCCGAACGACTACTACCCGACCGCGGATGCGTACCTCGATGCCATCGCCGAGGCATTACGCGTCGAATACGAAGCCATCGTGGCGGCAGGCCTGCTGGTGCAGATCGATGCGCCGGACCTCGCCATGGGCCGCCATACGCTTTACCGGCACGCGAGCGTGGAGGAGTTTCTGAAGCGCGCGGCCATTCACATCGAAGTCCTGAACCACGCGCTCAGGAACGTCCCGGCGGATCGCGCGCGCATGCATGTGTGCTGGGGCAACTACGAAGCGCCCCATCACCACGACGTGCCGATGCAGGACCTGCTGCCGGTGGTCATCAAGGCGAAGCCGCAGGCTTTGTTGTTCGAGGCCGCCAACCCGCGCCACGCCCATGAATGGGCGGTGTTCCGCGACGCGAAGCTCCCGGATGACAAGGTGCTGATCCCCGGCGTCCTCGGCTCAACGACCAACTATGTCGAGCATCCGCTGCTGGTGGCGGAGCGGATCTGCCGCTTCGCGGACATCGTCGGCCGCGAACGTGTGATCGCCGGAAGCGATTGCGGATTCAGCACCTTTGCAGGCTTCGGCCCGGTCGAGCCCGACATCGCGTACCTGAAGCTCGCCTCGATGGCGGAAGGCGCACGCATCGCCAGCGAGCGTCTCTGGTCTCGCTCATCTCGCTGAAGACCGCGAATCGCGGTCGCCCTCAACCGACGCTCACCATGAAAAAAGGTCGCGACCTCTTCAGGTCGCGACCTTTGCCTTTAGCTGTGGCAGAGGCGCCTCCCGCCACACAGGAGACACCTCCGCCACACGAGGGGGGGATGCCCCTCACAAACTACGGTTACTGCAGGTTCACCCTCACCGTCACGTACCACTGCGAGGGCGCGTTGTAGGTCCCGACGTGCTCGCCGGCGGCTTCGTTGATCGAGCCCGTCACCAGGTAACGGTCATCGGTCAGGTTGGTGCCGCCGAGCGTCAACTCCCACGTGTCGTTCGGTGACATGTAGCGAATCGCCGCGTTGAGGTTGTCGGTTTCCGGACGATGCAGGTTCGCCGTATTGAGCGAGTCGTTCCACATGTCGGCCGTGTGGGTGTAGTCGACCGCCAGGCGCAGCGCCCCGCCGTTGCCCAGGTTGAAGTCGTAGGTCGGCCCGACGTTGATCTTGTACTCGGGAGTCTTCGGCAGATCGCTGTCGGTCGTGATGCCGATGGCCGTCACATCCGTGTACTTGGCATCGATGTAGCCGCCTGCGAAGGTGAAGCCGAAGCCGCCGCCGAGGACGGCCTGCGACTCGACCTCGATGCCCTGCAGCCGAGCGGTGCCGGCGTTGCGCAGTACCGGCGACGCGCCTTCCTGGAAGTTGAGCTGGATGTCGTCGTACTTGGTATAGAAGATCGCGGTGTTCACCAGGAAGCGATTGTCGAGGAACACCGACTTCAGGCCGAGCTCGCCCGACTTGGCGCGCTCCGGCTTGAATTCGGCGAACGAGCCATCGAGGATCGGGTTCGACAGGCGCGTGGTCCAACCGCCGGACTTGAAGCCTTCCGAGTACTTCACGTACGTCATCACGTCGGGGGAGATATTCCACTGCAGCCCGACCTCGGGCGTGAACTCGTGGAAGGTCTGCTCCTGCTGGTCTGCCGGGAAGTAGCGCAGCGGCTGGCTCGCTTCCGGGAAGCCCAGTGCGGTCCGGCAATCGACCCCGGCGGGATTCGGGATGCCGCCCGGCGGGCCGAACGGCAGCGGATCGAAGACCGCGGTCGGCGGATTACAGCCGGTGATCTTGTACGCGAAGCCGTTGAGGTCGGCCTGGCCGCCGATGAACTTCTTCTTCTCATCCGTGTAACGGCCGCCGAGCGTTGCGCCGAAGGTGTCCGTGAACTTGAAGTCGACGTGCACGAATCCTGCGTATGACTCGGTGTCCACGTCGTTCTGGTAGTCATAGACGTAGAGCAGACCCTCGAACGGCACGAAGTCGTGGACGAAGCCGTTCTCCTTGAAGTAGTAGAGGCCGGCGACGTACTGGATCTTGTCGTTGAGCGCCCGGCCGAGCCACTGGAATTCCTGCGAGAACTGGTACTGGTTCTGGTTGTCGGTCACTTCCTGGATCGACTCCGGCGTGCCATCGAGGTCGATGCCCACGCTCCACTTGATCTGTCGATAGCCGGTGATGGACTTGAGCTCGTTGGCGTCGTTGACCGTCCAGTCGAGCGTCATCGCGGCGCCCCACGCGTCGTTCTTCGCAAAGCTCACGCCGTTCGCGTAGGTCGTGTCCTTGTTGCCGGTCTGCGTGTTGGCGAAGTTCCAGTAGATGCGCGGCGTGCCTGAGAGGAGCAGGTTGCCTCCCGGACCGCTGACGTAACCGGCGCCACCCAGCGGGGCACCGCCGGTCCCTCCCAACTCGGGCGACCCGGTTGCCCGTGGGCCGCACAAGCCGGTCGTCGTGTTGAAGATCGGCGGCAGCACCGTGTTGATGACATTTGCCGGCGTGCTGATGCAGAGATTGTAGATGTCGCCAAACACATGGGTATCGTTGGGATCGGTGACGTCCCCGTTGGTGACGCTCAGGATCGTCGCCGGTGTCGAGGGCTGGTCCTGGTGCTGGTAGTCGCCCGTGAAGGTGGCCTTGAAGTTGTCGGAGGCATGCCACACCACTTTCGAGCGGATGACCTGCAGGTTTTGCCCGCCGTACGAGCTCGCCTGGTCGTAGCCCGCCCTCGGGTACGCATTGGGTGGATCGACGATGAAGGGTGTGCTGCCCAGGAGCGTATTGCCCGGATACGGGATCACCCTCTGGTAGCCGTCGCGCTGGGACGATGAAGCCGTGACGGTCGTGAGCAGCGTGTCGGTGATCGGCAGGTCGGCCGTGAACCCGACGTCGGCGCGGCTGTAGCTGCCGCCCGTCGCCTGGGCCTGGAAACGCGCCTCGGTTCCCGGCTCGTGCGTCACGATGTTGATCGCGCCGCCGATCGTGTTACGTCCGAACAGTGTGCCCTGCGGGCCCTTCAGGATCTCGACGCGATCGACGTCGAGCAGGTTCTGGTTCGCGCCGATGGTGCGCGCCAGGTACACGCCGTCGAGGTAGACGCCCACGCCCGGATCGAGGTTGAACGCGAAGTCGTCCTGGCCGATGCCGCGGATCGATGCCGAGAGCACCGAGGTATCGCCCGAGAAGGGCGAGCTCGCATCCAGGTTGACGTTCGGCGTCAGGTTGCTCAGGGCGTGAATGTCGGTGACCGCCTTGGCGCGCAGCGTTTCGGTGGTGAACGCACTGATCGCGATCGGCACGTTCTGCACGTTCTGTTCGCGCTTGGTCGCCGTGACGACGACTTCCTCCAGCGTCTGGGCCGACACGCTTGCGCTCAGCAACGCAGCGGCCACAGCGCCGGAGATCGTCCATGCGAGGCGCAGGTATCCACTGTCGAGTCTCATGATGATGGTCCCCCCCTTGAGATTTGAATCGACCTGAACTCTTTTCGCATAGCGAACTTAAGTTCGCGTTCAGCCTACCCCTTATGGCTTCACTTGACGAGCGCGACGCGCCGCGACACATCCGCGGGCGCCACGCTGAAGCCGGCAATGTTGAGACTTTCCTTCGGCGAGTTGGCGTGCTCGCGCATCAGCGCTTCGGCGCGCCCGCTCTCGCCGCGCTCGAGCGCCTCGACGATCGCGTGGTGCTGGCGATGCGCCTGGAACAGCACGTCGTACATGCGCTCGAGGTTGGTCTTGTCGAAGGCGAGGGCCTGCGGACCGGCGAACGGCACGCGGCTGTTGCGCTCCAGCGCCTCGGCCAGGATCTGGCTGCCGGCCTCTTTGAGGATCAGCGCGTGAAAGCGCACATTCATGTCTGAATAGGGAGCCTCGTCGCTCGACTCCAGGCGCCGCTTGCGCAGCAGCACGTCGCCGTCGTGCAGGCAGGCGCGCAGCTCGCGAATGAAACCCTTGGAGGCGCCGCGCTCCGCGACGCGCCGCGCGGCGACGCCTTCGAGGACACCGCGCACGTCGATCGCATCGAGCACGTCGCCCGGGGTGAACGCGCGCACGACATAGCCGCGGGTTTCGTGCTCGGTGAGCAGGCCTTCCTGTGCGAGCAGGGGCAGAGCCTGGCGGACCGGGGTTCGCGATACGCCGAGCCGCTCCGCCACCGGCGCTTCTGCGACGCGCTGCCCGGGCGCGAGCTCGCCGCGCAGGATCATCTCGCGCAACCGCACGATCGCCTCGGACAACTGAGTGCTCAGAAAGGATCCCCCCTTGCTGACAGCGTGCATGCTGCTTGTTAGGATCCCAACCTGTCAAGACGGGATCCCAAGCTTGGGAACCCGGACAGGGGGTTCGCGCGCGGACGAAATTGAGTTCGCCGGGGGTTGTGCCGGGGGCGATCTCTTGTGCGACCCTGCGCGGCCAGTGAGCGCCCGCCGGGCGCGGCGAATGCCTGCGCGGCGCCCGAACGCATACGTACTGCGAATCGAAAGAGGAAGTGAGTGTCATGAGTCAGCAGAGCCTGGAAACCGTACTCAAGGGTGCGGGCAACACCGTCAAGATGCTGCGTAATTCGCAGCTCGGCGCGTATGTCTACCCGGTGGTCCCGATGGAATTCACCAACTGGCGCGACGAGCAGCGCGCCTGGCGCGAGACCGCGGTGCTCTTCGACCAGTCGCATCACATGGCGGAGTTGACCATCAAGGGGCCGGACGCGCTCAAGCTGGTCTCCTACTGCACCATCAACACCTTCAACAACTTCGCGCCGAACAAGGCCAAGCAGATGGTGCCTTGCAGCCACGACGGGTACGTCATCGGCGATGGCATCCTGTTCTATCTCGCCGACAAGGAGTTCCTGTTCGTCGGCCGCGCGCCGACGGTGAACTGGCTGCAGTTCCAGGCCGAGACCGGCGGTTTCAAGGTCGACATCATCCGTGACGATCGTTCGCCCTCGCACCCGCGCGGCAACGCGGTGACGCGCCGCCACTATCGCTACCAGGTGCAGGGACCGAACGCGGCGAAGATCCTCGAGCGCGTTAACGGCGGTCCGATCCCGGACGTGAAGTTCTTCACCATGGACGCGATCACCATCAAGGGCCGCAAGGTGCGTGCGTTGCGCCACGGCATGGCAGGCGCCCCGGGCCTCGAGATCTGGGGCCCGTACGCCGAGCGGGACGAGATTCGCGAAGCAATCCTCGAGGCGGGCAAGGACTTCGGCATCGTGCAGGTCGGCGCACGCGCCTACTCGAGCAACACGCTCGAATCGGGCTGGATTCCTTCGCCGCTGCCGGCCGTCTACACCGGCGAGAAGATGAAGAAGTATCGCGAGTGGCTGCCCGCCAATGGCTACGAGGCGAGCGGCTCGATCGGTGGCAGCTTCGTTTCGGACAAGATCGAGGACTACTACGTCACGCCGTACGAGCTGGGCTACGGGCCGTTCGTCAAGTTCGATCATGACTTCATCGGTCGCGAGGCGCTGGAGAAGATCGTCAACAAGCCGCACCGCAAGAAGGTGACTTTCGCGTGGAATCCGGACGACATGGCGAAGATCTATGCCTCGCTGTTCCATCCGGACGGCGATCTCTACAAGTTCTACGACCTGCCGAACTCGAACTACGCGTCCTCGAACTACGACAAGATCACCAGGAACGGCAAGGTCGTCGGCTTCTCGATGTTCGGCGGCTACAGTTTCAACGAGCGCACGGCCCTCTCGCTCGGTATCGTCGATCCGGACGTCGAGGTCGGCGAAGTCCTGACCGTGACCTGGGGCGAGGAGAACGGCGGCACGCGGAAGACGACCGTCGAGCGCCACAAGCAGCTCGATGTGCGCGTGAAAGTGGCGCCGGTGCCGTACGCACGCGAAGTGCGCGAGAGCTACCACGAGGGTTGGCGGACCAAGCAGGCCTGATGGGCCGCCGCCACGGAACTGCAGGAAGGGCTCCGCTCGCGCCGTCCGGCGCGAGCGGAGCCGAGACTCAGAGCAGGGTCACCACGCCGCGGCCGCCGTCGACGCGGATTCGCTGACCATCCTTGATGCGCGAGGTTGCAGTGCCCGTGCCCACGACCGCGGGCAGTCCGTACTCGCGCGCCACGATCGCGGCGTGGCTCATCGAGCCGCCGATGTCGGAGACCGCGGCCGAGATCTTCTGAAACACCGGCGCCCAGGTCGGGTTGGTGACCTGGCAGACCAGTATGTCGCCTTGCCTGAGGCGCCCGATTTCCTCGACCGACTTCACGACGCGTGCCGGGCCCTCGACGATGCCGCTCGATGCCGCGAAGCCCCGCAGCTCATTGCTGGCCGCGCCATCGCCTTCGCTGAGCCACGTTTCGAGCGTTTCGCTGGTAATGCCCCACAGCATCACGATCGCCGGATCGTTGATGGCTTC
>DATFRO010000039.1:0-40782 GCA_035263105.1 Steroidobacteraceae bacterium
TGTGATCGCAGGGGTTTACGCGTTGTACTTCCGTGGTGTCTACGGGACCATCTCCTACCATCAACTCAAGGCAGCCGCTGCGGAGCGGGTCCCTGACGCCTAACAACCGGCTGCAGCGGACCGGGGAGGAATAAAGTGCCATCGATCTTCACAGCTTCGCAGCCGGCCGCTGAGCGGGGACGTTAGACGGCGGGGATCGACGCATTGAACGGTGTCAAGGTCAAACTGCCGATCAAAGTTGTGGCCGGATCGTCTCGGAATGGTATCGCGGGGTGGCTTGGTGACACATTGCGGGTGCGCGTCACTGCTCCGGCGGAACGTGGCAAGGCGAACGCTGCAGTGGAGGATCTCTTACGAGAGGCGCTCGGGTGTTCTGGCGGTGGAGTAAGAATCGTTTCGGGAAGCTCATCGCCTCGCAAGATTGTCGAGATCGTAGGTCTTTCCGAGTCGGAGATCCGGCGGAAACTCTCCGCGGCCGCCGCCTAACAACCGGTTGGAGCGCTCATCGGAGTCGGTGAGTCATGAAGAGAGTACTAGCAGGTCTCGCGTCAATCGTTTCCCTTGCGTTGATCGTCGTCTTTGCGATGGGCATTGTGTCTCTCGTGCAGAGCGAGGTTATCCCAGCCCTTGTGGCCGGGAGCTTCAGAATCCAGACGAACTCGATGATTCTGAACAGGGTGTGGAAGGGAAACGAGCTGTATTGGCTCTTAGCGGCCTATGCAACGCTGGTGTTGATTCTCGCGGTTGTCTTTGTGCTAACAGCAAGATTCGCGTTTCGAGGCAAGCGCCGGCTGATGGCCGCCGCCTAACAACGGGTTGCAGCGGACCGTGAGGGATAAAGTGCCAGCATCCAATTGTCAGTGCCCGGCCGCTGAGCCGGGACGTTGGGCATGATTGGAGGCGCAGCGGTGAACCGTAAGTACCTAGGCGACTCATACGACGCTGTAAAACGCCTCTGGCAAAGTATCTTTGAGTCCGAGCTGCCGCTCTATGCAGAACCTCGATTTATCCCTAAGGAATTGCGCCCTGATTTCACCAGGCTGACGCGCATTCCGCTCCTGCCAACGTCCAAACGACCGCACGCGCTTCTAAACGATCCGGATACCGGAATCCGCTTGCCCGGCAGGCCAAACCAGCGCGAGAGCCGCGAGCACATCACGGTTTCCACTATTGCTCAGCAACTTGAGGATGGCGCGGCTACATGCGTCGTGACTTTCGATCAGAGCCAACATCGCCTTGCGGATCTCTCAGCTCTTGCCCAGCGGACACGTAAACTCGAAGCGTTGCGCGAATTGCAATGTTGTGGCTTCTACTACGTATCGCACGCTCCCTTCCTCTTCGCATTCCGGTTACGTAATGAGATGCAGCGCGTATCAAGACTCCTGATTGAAGCAGGTATTCCGCAAAGTAGGCTCGAGGCATTGGATGACGCCTAACAACGCGTTGGGAGCAAGCGCGAAATGGTTAAAGCTCGTGCAGGGCGCGGAAGGCAACTTCGCGAGGCTCATGTCGCGCCGCTCGCTCAACATGGACGATAGATCCTCTTTCAAACGTAGGCGGGCGTTTCGGTGAAAAAACTGGTGCCGTTCGTCGCGATCCTGCTCTTGGGTTGGTACGGATACACGAGGTATCAGAATCATTCGTCGGCCAACTCAGGCGCTTCGAACGAACAGATCCCTGCCGCAAGTACGTTGACCGATCGGGAGGAGGCATCTTCTGCGACGTTTTCATGCGATGGCAGAAAGCGCTGTTCGCAGATGCGTTCTTGTGCCGAAGCCACGTACTTCCTGAAGAACTGTCCTGGCGTTGAAATGGATGGCGATCGTGACGGCGTCCCATGTGAATCGCAGTGGTGTGGTGGCGGCTAATGAGGATCTGACCAGGCGTCGGAGCAAACGCGATATGGATAAGGCGCCAGCATCGCCATGACATCAGAACGGCACCTTCGGATTCCAAACTGGGTAATGCTGCGCGGGCTCGGGCGCGAGTCGAGACACTGGGGGCCCTTCTTGCCGGCTTTCCGGGCAGCGGCATGCAACTGCGACGTGGTCGCGCTGGATCTTCCAGGCACGGGGACCAAGCTTCACAGCAAGGCCCCGAGCACGATGCGCGAGATGGTCGAAAGCGTGCGCGAGGAGGCTTCCTCGCGCGGCCTGCTGGGCGCGCCGCTGCTCCTCTTTGGCATCTCCCTCGGTGGCATGGTCGCCCTGGAGTGGGCGAACAGCCACCCTGAGGACCTGTCGGGCGTCGTCATCGCGGCATCCTCCGCGCCTGACCTCTCGCCACTCCTCAAGCGATTCAGTCTCGCCGGCTTGGGAGGCCTCCTGCTGAACATGCTCACGCGCGACCCCGAGCGCCGCCACCGCCGTATCGCGCGCGTCGTGTCGAATCGTCCGGACATTCGCGATCGCGTGGTGCGCGAATGGATGCAGATCGAGCGTGATCGCCCTGTCACTTCTGCCACAGTCCGGGCGCAGATGAACGCCGCCTCGCACTGGAGGGCTCCCGCATCGCTTCGCGTGCCGTCGATGTTTCTGGTTGGACGCGAAGATCGCCTCGTGCATCCGGACTGCTCGCGAGCGCTCGCCCGCCGCTTCGCTGCACCGCTCGAGGAGCATCCCGACGCGGGCCACGACCTGACGACCGATGCCCCCGAGTGGGTCGTCGATCAATGCGTGCGTTGGGCCGACTGCGTCGCCAAGGAGAAAACGTCATGAACTCACGAGTGCCTTCTGAGGACGTCGTCAACCTGACGCGGCGGACATCAGATGCGAACGCCGCGCTGGTGCGCGGTGACATCGATCGATATCTCGCACTGACCGAGCACGCCGAGGACTACACGCTCATGGCGCCATTCGGCGGAGCGCCGACGCGCGGCTTCAACCCGTCGAGCCGGGGCGCGATGGCGCGGTTCTTCAAGTCCGGCACGCTCGACCAGGAAGTAGTGGCTACCTACGACTCCGGTGATCTCGTCGTGCTGGTGACGATCGAGCGCGTACGGGCCGAGGTCGGCGGACTGCCGGAGCAGAACTGGTCGCTGCGCGTTACGCAGGTGTTTCGCCGTGAAGGGGCCAAATGGCGGCTCGTGCATCGGCATGCTGATCCGCTCGTGAGCGGCATCAGCTTGCAACAGGCGGCCGCGCTCGCTCGGGGCGACCCTTGATCTCGACGACGCGTCAGAGCGCGCACGGCGAGGGACGAAGTGCCGGGTTCCGCTGCTCAACGGCGCGTCGTTGAGTGCGTATGCCGGTAAGCATTACGATCCGCCGAACACGAACAACGCGGGAGCAAGGGTATGCGCATCGCGAGCTGGGGTCATGCGGCGTTCGCCGCGATCTTGATCGCCCTCGGAATCCTCGGCCTGGTCCAGGGCGACTTCATGCCGACGTTGGCGGGAATACCCAAGGGCATGCCCGGGCGCGAGGCACTGATCTACCTCTGCGCGCTCGTATGCCTCGTCTGCGGCATCGGCGTGCTCTTTCAGCGCATCGCACCCGCCGCGGCGCGCGTGCTGCTCATCTATGTTCTGCTCTGGCTGGTGCTCGTCAGGCTGACTTACGTGGTCCTCAAGCCCACTGAGCTCGTCGGCTGGTGGGCGCTCGGCGATATCGCGGTGATGGCGGCGGGCGCGTGGGTGCTGTACGCCTGGTTCGTCGGCGATCGCGACGGCCCGCGCTTCAGCTTCGCGGCCGGCGAGAGCGGCCTGCGCATCGCGAGACTTCTCTACGGCTTCGCCCTCATCCCCTTCGGCATCGCGCACTTCGTCTATCTGCAGGAGACCGTGGTGCTCGTGCCCGGCTACCTGCCGTGGCACGTGGCATGGGCGTACATCACCGGCGCTGCGCTCTTCGTGGCCGGTGTCGCGATCCTCATCGGTGTGTATGCGCGGCTCGCCGCCTCGCTCTCGGCGCTCGAGATGGGATTGTTCACGGTGCTGGTTTGGATACCGATCGTCACCGCAAGTCCCAACCCCTTCCAGTGGACCGAGTTCATCAACTCGTGCACGTTGACGGCCGGCGCGTGGCTGGTCGCGGATTCCTATCGCGGTTTGCCGTGGCTCTCTGTCGGCAGGCGCGTCACAGCGCAAGCCAGCGCCTGACGCGGCGAAGTGGCGCGCCCAGGTGCAAGGCTGATGGCACGGTACGCGCATGCCGTGTCGCGCGAGGCCGCGGAACCCGAAAGCCAGGCGTTGTCGATTTCCACGCGCCTGGATCGTCGTGCATCCAGAGGGACGTCCTCTGACAAACCTGAGCGAATCATTCCCATGGGCACCGTTCAACTTCACCGTGTACTTCGTGCAAAGCCGGAGAAAATCTACCGCGCGTTCCTCGACGCCGACGCGATGGCCAAGTGGCTGCCGCCGAATGGCTTTACCGGGAAAGTGCATCAGATCGATGCGCGCACCGGCGGCAGCTACAAGATGTCGTTCACCAACTTCTCGACCGGCAAGAGCCACTCGTTCGGCGGCACTTACCTCGAGCTGAAGCCGAACGCGCTGATCCGCTACACCGATGCGTTCGATGACCCGAACCTGCCGGGAAAGATGCATACGACCGTGTCCCTCACCGCCGTGTCCGTCGGGACCGAGCTCAGAGTCACCCAGGAAGGCATCCCCGACGTCATCCCCGTCGAGGCGTGCTACCTCGGCTGGCAGGAATCGCTGACGCTCCTCGCCAAGCTGGTCGAGGCTGACATTCCTGACTGAGGGAAGCGCCGCGAACGTCGGCAACCAGTACACTTGCCGCCTGGCTCGCACGAAGGGAGATGGCCATGGCGAGAGTAACCGGGATCGGCGGGGTCTTCTTCAAGAGCACAAGCGACAGCGCGGCGCTCGCGGACTGGTACAAGCGACACCTTGGCCTCGCGCTCGAAAGTTTCGGCGGCGCCATTCTCCGGTGGCCGGAGGATGAGGCCGAGGACAAGGGCCTCACCGTCTGGTGTGTCGCGGACAAGGACAGCCGCTGGTTCAGCCCGAGCAATTCCGCCTTCATGATCAACTACCGCGTCGACGATCTCACCGAGCTGATCGCGCAGCTCAAGCGCGATGGCATCGAGATCGTCGGCGGGCCCGAGAGCGCTGAGAACGGCAAGTTCGCATGGATCATGGATCCCGATGGCAACAAGGTGGAGCTCTGGGAGCCGAAGAACTGGGACGAGAAGAACAAGGGCGCGTGAGCACGCGGGCGCCCGGATAAGAACAACAGGCGGGGGATTCAAATGAAGAACATCAAGATCATCCTGGTCGCGGGAGTCGCGCTCTTTCTCACGATCGCCGCGCTCGGCAACGCGACGATGCCGGATCTCGCGTTCGGCGCGATCAAGACCGCGGTCGGCATGCAGACCACGTTTCAACATCCGGGTGCGATGTGGCGCGCGATCACGAGCCCGGTGTGGATCTATGCGATTTTCGTCGTGATCCTGCTGACCGAAGCCACGGCCGCAGTGGTCTGCTGGATCGGCGTCGCGCGCATGTGGTCGGCGCGAAAAGACACGGCCGCGTTCCAACGTTCAACGGCGCTCGCGCAGGTCGGGCTCGGCATCACCGCGGCGCTCTACTTCATCGGCTGGCTGGTGATCGCCAACGAATGGTTCGAGATGTGGCAGAGCAAGGAACTCAATGTGCTGCCGGATGCCTTCCGTATCTTCGTCTCGGCGCTCCTGATCCTGTTCCTGCTCGGCGGGCGCGAGCCGGAACGCGCCAGGTGACGCTCGACAAGGGAGGATAACGACTCATGCCGCGCACGATCATTGCGACGCCGAAGGCGCCCAAGGCGCCGCCGACTTTCAGCCAGGCCGTCAAGGCGGCCGGCCTCGTCTTCGTTTCCGGCACGGGTCCTTTCGACCCCGCCACCGGCAAGGTGGTCGGTGAAAGCATCCAGGAGCAGTGCCGGCAGTGCCTCACTAACCTCTCGGCGATTCTCGAGGCGGCGGGCAGCTCGCTCTCCAAGGTGGTGAGCGCGACGGTCATCCTCCTCGATGAAACCGACTTCCAGGGCATGAACGAGGAATGGGTGAAGTGGTTCCCCACCGACCCACCCGCCCGTCAGGGTGCGAAGCTGCCGGTTCGGCTGGCAGGAATGCGGATCTCGATCGCGGCGATCGCCGAGGCTTGAGACGCGGCCACGCTCGAGGCGCACCGCGGCTGAAAGGCGTCCTCGGCGAAAGCGCGCGATTTGCGGCGAAGCTGTGGGACTACGCGCGACCGCGTGGCGACGGCTGCAACATGCTGACGCGGTTGCCCTCGGTGTCCATGAACGAGACGTACTGACCGACGTTCGGGATCTCCATCGGGTCGCCGAGCACCTTGCCGCCCGCATCCTTCACCTTCTTCACCGCATCCTTGATGCTGTCCACCGCGATGACGAGTGACGGGTACTGCGCGGGCCAGTCGGACTTCTTCTCGTAGAAACCGCCGTTGATCGCGCCAGGCTTCTTCGGGCCGGTGTCACCGGTCTCCGTGGTCGTCGCGACCACGTACTTGCCCATGTCTTCACCGAGCAGCTGCGTCTGCCAGCCGAACGCGTTGCCATAGAACTTCGCCATGCGCTCGCGATTCTCGTAGGGCATTTCGAAATGAACGACGGGATTCATAATGCATACCTCCGTGGGATGGGCGTTGTGTCCCTGGTGCTTGCGGACCGACCGGGCGTTGGAACACAGACCTCAACAATCGTTCCTGTGTGAACGACGAACGACGGTCGTCGCTTTCGACAAGGTTCGTGCCGCGTTCGACCTTCGTGCCGTGTTCGACGCTAATCGTCGCGCCGCAGTATGCCTGTCACGATTCGTACAGGCGCCACGCCGCCTGATAGCTCAAGCCGTGTGACAGGATCTTGCTCAGCAGGTCGTCGTAGGACATGCCCACCGAGCGCGCCGAGTCGGCGAAGTCTTCTTCCTTGCTCAGGTTCGGGTTCGCGTTGGCCTCGAGGACGAAGAGGCTCCCGTCGGCGCGCTGCCGGAAGTCCATGCGCGCGTAGCCGGAGAGGTGCAGCGCTTTGTAGATGCGGCGCGCCATGTTGGTCATCTGGTCGACCGCGGCCTGCGGCAGGTCCTTGGCCGGGTCCGTCGTGATGCCATATTTCTTCTGGTAACGCTTGTCCCACTTCACCTTGCGCGTTGCGATCGCGGGCAGGGACTCAGGGAGCGAACCGAAGGTCATCTCCCACACCGGGAAAGTCGTCAGGCGCCGATTGCCGAGCACGCCGACATAGAACTCGCGCCCTTCGACGTATTCCTCGACCAGCGCGTCGGACGTCGTCTGCTCGTGGATGAACTCGATGCGCTCCTTGAGCTTGGCGGCATCCTCCACGACCGACGCCTGCGCGATGCCGAGGCTCGCATCCTCGGTCGCGGACTTCACGAACAGCGGGTAGCGGAGCCTTCTCGGCATTCGCAGGCGCGCGCCGCGCGGAAACACCGCGAATTGCGGCGTCGGGATGCGGTGATACGCGAGGAGCTGCTTGCTCAGCACCTTGTCGCGCGACAGCAGGAGCCCACGCGGGTTGCAGCCGGTATAAGGCTGGCGCAGCAGCTCCAGGAACGCGACCACGTGCTGGTCGTAGGTGACGATGCCGTCGAACTCTTCCAGCAGGTTGAAGACGATCTGCGGCTTCCATTCCATGATCTCGGCGCGCAGCTCCGCAATGCTGTCGCGCACGCCGAGCGGCTTCACGTCATGGCCGGCATTGCGCAGGTGCGTGATGACGTCGTACTCGGAGCGCCATTCCTCGATTTCCTTGTCGCTGTGACCCTTGAGGCTGTCGGGAGGCACGAGGCTTTCATGCATCACGACGAGCGTGCGCAGCGGCTTCATAGCACGTGGCGCCCCGCGGCACCGTTCAAGTGCAGTCGTGCGATGCGGGTGACGAGGGCTTCGATGCGGCGGCGCGCGGCACGCGCCGGTCCGTGGACGGCGAGACCCTGCTGGGCGGAGCGATGGATGATGAGTCTCAGCACCTGGTGGATCAGATACTCGCTCGTGTCAAGCTTGCGGGCAACCCTGCGGCGCACGTCGGGCTTGAGCGCGCGCACGAACGCAGCGGCACGGATCGATCCGCGCGCCTGCGGATCAGCGCACAACGCACGACCGATCAGCGTTTCGGCGTTCGAGCGCCGCCCGCCGGTGTAGCGCGCGAGCTTCGAGCGATAGTGTTGACGGAGCGTGCGGTTCTCGCACGACAGCGGCTCGATGACATCACGCGTGCGCACGGGAGGCTTGCTGTGCGCGAGCTCACGCATGAGCTCGTCGACGAAGCGCAGCTTCTCGAGCGCACGCCAGCCCTGGTACGAACGTCGCCAGCCTGAGCGCGGCCGCAGCCACACTGCGAACGTCTCGGCGAAATCCTCGGTCGGGTGACTCTGCGCATACCAGGCGCCGAGATGCTGCACGAAGCGCCGGCTCCCGGGCCGCGGCCGGTAGCTGTCGGGGTACGGGAGCGAAGCGGGTCCAAAGACTTCGCGCCAGCGCCGCCGGCGCCGCAAGCGGAATGCCGTATCGACGGCGTGGCCGGCCTCGTGGCGCAGGATCCGCATCATCCAGTTCGAGTTGCCGCCCTCCACCTCGTGCATCATGCGGCGTTCAAGCTGACGCAGCCGTGGATGAGAGAGATAGAAAGGAATCGCGATGCCCGGCACGCCGTCGGGGGAGAACCATTCTTCGGCGAGCCAGCAATGCGGCTTGACCTTGAGACCGACGGCTTCGAGCTCGCCGTAGAGGCGCTCGATGTGCGCGGCGAGCTCAGTGCCCTCGATGCGCAGCTTGAGGTCGCGAAAGCGCAGGTCAAGCAGGTGCTCGTCCGAGAGACGCGACCAGTGCGCCGCACGCTTGCGCCGAATCGATTGAGTGCTTGCGCGCTTGCGCCGGCGGCGCCTCGAGTGCGCGCTCGCGCGTTTGCGCCCGCCGCGACTCGCCCGTGTGCTCGCGCGTTTCATTGCGCCATTTTCTCCATCGACGCGGCGAGCAGGCGATCGGCCAATTGCTCGATGACCTCGCGCTCCAGCAGCGCACTGCGCCACCCGGAGGGAATCGCGTTGACGCCGTAGAACGCGCCGCCGAGCTGACCGAAGAGCGCGCCGGTCACGTCCGAATCGAGGCCGAGGTTGACGGCGAGCAGCGCACCCTCGCGGAAGGTTTGCGTGCGATAGAACGCCCAGAGCACGGCCTCGAGCGCCGCCATCGCCCCGCCTCCGCCGGTCACCGTGTCCGCCGACTTGTCGCGGAAGGAACCCGCTGCCACCGCCGCGATCTCGGGCCGCAACGGCCGCTCCTTGAACTGACCGTTCGGGTCAGCGCTCAGGAGCTGCTGACGGCTCGCGCCCTGGAGCGCGGCGATGAGGAGTGAAGCGAAGTAGCGGCATGCATCGAGCACCACGGGAGACTGATCGGTGGTGCGTGCCGCCTCCGCGGCGTTGTGGATCGCGGCCTTCGGGTCGGACAGGAAATAGAGCACGACGGGAGCGACGCGCGTCAGCGCATCCTTATCGAGCCGTGCCGGATCGTGCGAGCCCGAGAAGGGTTTCCCGGACCACTGCGACGCGGCGAGCGCACGCGCAACCGTCGCGGTGATCCCGACGCAGGCGCCGGTGCTCGACAAGCGTCCCTTGCGTTGCCAGAGCCGGTAGCGCGCCACCTGGTCCGTCACGTCGAACGCTTCGCATTCCACCAGGCTCTCGGCGAGACAGAGCGCCATTGCGGTGTCGTCCGTCCAGCCGCCGCGCGGCATCTCGAACGGTCCGCCACCCAGCAGATCGCCGAGCGGCGTGAACGTACCCGGCGCACGAAATTGCACCGCGGCGCCGAGCGCATCGCCGACGGCGAGACCGAGGAGCGTTCCCTGGTAGCGATCGCGCACCGCGCGCGCCGCGACGAGTTCCTCGGTGCGCGGCTGCGGCGCCGCTGCGGCGCGCGCGCCTTCGCGCCAGTTGAGCACGTACTCGTACTGCTCGTCCGTCTCCGGCGTCTGCGGCCAGTCCTTGGAGCGCGAGTTGAAGCGCCAGAGCGAATTGAGATGATCGAGCGCGGCTTCGGGAATCATTCCCCGGTGCACGAAGTAGCAGCCGAGCACCGTGCCCGTGCGGCCGACGCCGGCCTGGCAGTGCAGGTACACGCAGTGACCCGAATCGAGCATGCGATCGAGATACTCGTGAATCTCCGCCATCGCCTGCGGCGAGAGCGGCACCGAGTGATCGTGGATCGGCCTGCGAACGTAGGTCACGTAGCGACCGCTCGCGACCTTGGCGTTCGGCAGCAGCGCATCGTACGGCGTCAGCTCGCCCGGCTCGGTGAGATCGACGAAGCAAGTGACGCCCGCTCCGATCAGGCGATTGAGACGGAACAGCGTGTCTGCGCGTGACGGCGTCGCTGGATACTCGCCGGCGAGGAGCCGCGCCGGCTCGACCCAATACGTGTTCGGCAGCGGCGGTGCCGGCGTATCGGACGCATCCCGCTCGGGCATGGCGAACTACTCGCGCGCGCCGGGTTCGAGGTGTGCGAAGTCGAATGCCTGCGGGTCGGCGAGGTGCGAGCTCACGACGTTGCGCAAGGCACTGCCGATGGCTTCCAGCCGTCCCGGATGTTCCTTTTCCCAGTCCGCCAGCATCTGCTTGATCGCGGCGCGCTGCAGGTGTTCCTGCGAACCGCACAGGTTGCACGGGATGATCGGGAATTCCCGCGCCCGCGCGTAGCGCTCGATGTCGCGCTCGGCAACGTACGCGAGCGGCCGGATCACGATGTGCTGCCCGTCCTCGGAACGGAGCTTGGGCGGCATCGCCTTCAACTTGCCGCCGAAGAACATGTTGAGGAACAGCGTCTCGATCATGTCGTCGCGATGATGGCCGAGCGCGATCTTGGTGATGCCGTTCTCGCGTGCGTAGCGATAGAGCGCGCCGCGCCGCAGTCGCGAGCACAAGCCGCACATCGTCTTGCCTTCCGGGATCACGCGCTTCACGACGCGATAGGTGTCCTGCTCGATGATGTGAAACGGCACACCGAGCGCCGTGAGATACCCGGGCAACACGTGCGCCGGGAAGTCCGGCTGCTTCTGGTCGAGGTTCACCGCGATCAGCTCGAACTTGACCGGTGCGCTGCGCTGCAGGCTGAGCAGCAGATCGAGGAGCGTGTACGAGTCCTTGCCGCCCGAGAGGCACACCATCACGCGATCGCCCGCGGCGATCATCGCGTAGTCCTCGATGGCCTTGCCGACGAGACCGCGCAGGCGCGCCTGGAGCCGCCGCGTCGTATTCGACAGCGCATCAGCGGGCAGTGCGGTCTTCGCGTCCACGTGGCTCATTCCAGGGAAAACGTGTAGGCGGCCGAGAAGCTTTCGGTGTCCGCGTCCTTGCAGCCCTTGCACGGGCGCGTGTGGACGCTGCGGATGAGCCAGACGCCGGGCTGCGTCAGCGGGAAGCGCACTACGCCGCGCTCATCGCTCAAGCCGCTCAACTCCGTCACGGCGCCGTCCGCGCCGCGACGCAAAGCATAGGCGGTCGCGTTGGGCAGCGGCTTGGTCTCGAACAGGAGCTGCACGATCTGCTCCTCCCCGGCGTGCATGGTGAGCGGATTCTGCAGCAGAACGATCTCGTACTGCATGCCCGTGTAGCGGTGATTGAGGTCGGTCTCCGTGTCATCCCCCGTATGGCCGAGGAGCTTCAGGAAGTGCCAGCTCCGCTCGCGGCCCACCTGCTCGGAGCCCGTCACGAGGGTCACGAGAAACGGTCCCGGCGCCGGCAGCGCGTCGTCGATGAGCGGCTTCGCGCCGTCGTTGGTCGAGGCCAGGAGGTCGCGGACGTCGTTCGGCAGGCGCAGCTCGAAGCGCTCGGTATGGGCGCGCTCGTAGGCCTTCTCTTCGCGTGCGGCGAAGGCCTGGCCGGCGTCGAGGTGCACGACCAGGTGCGCGCCGGCCGCCGGATGATAGCTGTCGGCTTGCAGCCAATAGTCGTCGGCGTGTGTGAGCAGCGGCGCGAGGACGAGCGAGAGTGCGGCGAGCGCGCGCATGGCCGTTCTCACGCCGCCCCTTCCAGGTACTTGGTCTCGAGATAACGGAGCGAGGCGGCCGCGGTGAGCGGCTTGCCGCTCGCGCTCTTCATCAACTCCTGGATCGACACCTTGGCCCCGAGGCTGTGGACGTTGTCACGCAGCCACGCAAAGAGTCCCGTGAACTGGCCGGCGGCGATTTCCTCGTCGATCGTCGCGTGCTGCGCGTGCAGGCTGTCCCAGAGCTGCGCGGCGATGATCGCGCCGAGCGCATAGGACGGGAAATACCCGAACGACCCGACCGCCCAGTGAATGTCCTGCAGGCACCCTTCGAGGTCGCTCTGCGGCCGGATCCCGAGGCGCTGCTCCATGAAGGCATTCCACGCTTCCGGCACGTTGCGGATCGCGAGCTCGCCGCTCAGGATTTTCTTCTCGAGGTCGTAGCGCAGCATGATGTGCAGCGGATACGTGAGCTCGTCCGCATCGACACGAATCAGTCCGCGGCGTACGCGATTCAGGTGCCGGTAGAGGTTATCCGCGTCCCACTCGGGACCGCTCACGCCGTAGTGCTTCTCGAGGATCGGCTTCAGATACCGCACGAACGGGCGACTGCGTCCCACGATCATCTCGAGGAGGAGCGACTGGCTCTCCTCGAGCGCCATGCCGCGATCGCGTCCCACCGGCTGGTCGCGCCAGTCCTGCGGGAGCCCCAGGTCGTACATCGCGTGGCCGCTCTCGTGCAACGCGCCCAGCAGGCCGTTGAACGGATCGTTGACGTCGAAGCGCGTGGTGATGCGGATGTCGCCCGGCACGCCTTCCGTGAAGGGATGCTCGCTCTCGTCGAGCCGGCCGCGATCGAAGGGAAAGCCGAGCGCCTTCATCACGTCGACCACCACCTGGCGCTGCTTGGAAGCCGTGAACTTGCCGGTGATCGGCAGGCTCGGCTGCTTGGCCTGCAGCTCGATGGTGTCGTTGATGAGTGTCGGGAGCTTGCGCGACAGCGCCTTGAAGAGCGTGTCGATGTCCTGCGTGGTGATGCCGGAGGTGAACTCATCGACCAGCGCATCGTAAGGCTGAAGGTTCAACGCCTGCCCGAGGAGCGCGGCCTTGTCGCGCACCAGCGCGACCACTTCCTCGAGATACGGCGCGAACACGTTGAAGTCGTTCTTCTGCCGCGCCTCCATCCATTGCACTTCGGCGCGCGAGGTGGCGCGCGCCAGCCGCGAGATGAGCGTCGTCGGCGTTGCGATGGCGTGATCGCGCTGGCGGCGCATTTCGCGCAGGTTCGCGACCTGCCAGTCCTCGAGTCCCTGCGAGTTCGCGTTGGCGCGATCGAGGAGCCGCGTCACGCGCGGCGCGGTGAGAAGCGCGTGATATTCGGTCTCGAGCGCCGCCAGTTGCTCGCCGCGCACATCGGCGCTGCCACGCGGCATCATCACAGCGGCGTCCCAACGCAGCAGTGACAGCGCGCCGCGGAAGGCGTGCAGGCGCCGGAACTCCTGTTCCAGTTGCTGGTACGGTGATGCAGGCATGGCGTGGGCTAAAAAGAGCGCCGGAGTTTAGCAGACGAGGCGCCTGCGGCCCTCGTCAGGGCGCTCCTCAACCAATCAAAACAACGAGTTGTGCCGCCCGGGCGCGGCCGTTCAGGTCAGGCGCCGGTGTTCTGCGCTTCGCGCACGTCCTGCACGCGCGCGCCGTCGCGCACCTTCTGCGTGCCCTCGACCACGATGAGATCGCCGGCCGCGAGCCCCGAAACGATCTCGACGCGCCCCGGCTTGCGGCGGCCGATGTTGACCTCGCGCTTGCGCGCGCGCTCATCGCTCACGACGAAGACGTACTGCCGGCCTTCTTCGGGCACGAGCGCCTGCTCCGGGATCGTGAGCACGCGCCCGCGCTCTTCCTGCAGGCGCACGTTGAGGAACATGCCGGGCTTGAGCACGCCGTCGCGATTCGGGATCGCGGCGCGCACGGTGATGGCGCGCGTCGTCGGATCGAGGCGCGAGTCGATGCTGATGATGTTGCCTTTGAAGTCGCGGTTCGGGAACGCGACGCTGCGCGCGGTGAGCGGCAGCCCTTCGCGCAACATCGCGATGTAAGTTTCGGGCACGGAGAAGTCGAGCTTGATGATGCTGGTGTCATCGAGCGTCGTGATCACGGTGCCCGGGCTCACCAGGCTCCCGACACTCACGCGGCGCAGGCCGGTGCGGCCGTCGAACGGCGCGCGAATCAGCATGTCGGAGAGTTTCTTTTCGGAGGCGGTGACGCGTGCTTCGTTCGCGTGCAGGGTCGCCTCGAGCTGCTCGAGCTGCGACGGCGACAAGGCCTGCGTCGCATAGAGTTCCTGGCTGCGCTTGTAGGAGCTGCGGCTCTCGCTCAACGCCGCACGCGAAGCGTCGAGATCGGCGGTCGCCTCGACGCTGTCGAGTTGCACCAGGATGTCGCCGCGGCGCACCTGTTGTCCTTCGCGAAAGCGGATCGCGGTGACGAGATTCGAGACTTTCGAGGTGATCTCCACCGCCTCATTGGCGCGCGCAGTGCCGAGCGCCTCGAGCTCGTAGGCGAAATCCTCTTCCCGGGCCGCGTCGGTCACGACGCCGACGGCCGCATCCGGCCCGCCATTGAAAGCCGCGCCGGCCGGCACGTTGTTCATTGCATTGGACTTGTCGCCCGAACAGCCGCCGAGCGCCGCGGTCAGCGCCGCGATGAGCACAGCCGCACTCAGCGGTGCGGGGATTCTGCGAAAAACATTCATGCCGCGCTGGCGCCGCCTGGGGAAGAGGCGCGGGAGTATGTCACTGTTTACCGCCCGAGAGTATGTCAGGCGGGACTGGGCAGTTCGACTTCGACGGCGAGGCCGGGTTCAGCGTTGCGCGCACGCACGCGTCCGCCGTGCAGCTCGACGATCGCCTTGACGAGCGCGAGGCCGATGCCGAAACCGCTGCTGGTGCGCGCGGTATCCACGCGGTAGAAGCGCTCGAAAATGTGCGGCAGCGCCTCGGGCGGCACGCCGCCGCCGTGATCGCGCACCGTGAGGTGCGCGATGTTCGAGGTGCTCCCCTTGCTCCCGTTGCGCAGCTCCACTTCGATACCACCGCCGCCGTGTCGGACGGCGTTCTCCAGCAGGTTCTGCGCGACCTGGAACAACAGGTCGCGATCCCCGGTCACCGTCGCGGGCTCGAGTTGCGCGGCGATGTGCATGCCCCGCTCCACCGCCACCGCCTCGTAGAGATCGACCGCGTCCTGCCACACCGCGCGCAGGTCGATGTCGTCGTGACGCGGCCCGAAGCTGCCCGCCTCGATGCGCGCGAGACGCAGAAGCGCGGAGAACGTCGACAGCATCTCGTCGATGCGCTCGAGCGCCTGGTTCACGCGCTCGCGGCTCGCCGGTTCCAGGCGCGAGTCGCGGCTCAGCTCGTCGAGCTCGTTGCGCAGGCTCGCCACTGGGCGGCGCATATCGTGCGCGATCGCGCTGCTGATGTGACGCGTGCCGTCGATGAGCGTCGCGATGCGGTCGAATGCGGAGTTGAAGCGCCGCGCCAGTTCGTCGAGCTCATCGCCGGCGCCGCTCAGCGGCAGGCGCTGCGTCAGGTCGCCGCTCTCGATCGAGTCGACGCGCGTCGCCATCTTCGAGATGCGCCAGCGGAACAGGAGGATCGCGGTGATCCCGATCGCGCCGCAGGCGATCAGTCCGAAGATGGTCGCGCTCCACAGCTGGGTGCGCAGGTGCTGGTCGATGCGACGGAGCGGCGAGCGGCGGCCGACGAGGAGCAGGCGGTTGTCGTAGAGCTCGAAGACGCGCCCTTCGAGATCGTTGCCGTCCGTCTGCATCACGCTGAACCAGGGACGCTCCTGTCGGGGCACGCCATTCGGCCAACCGGCGAGGTTTCCCGCGAGCTTGTGGCCGTCCGAATCGAGCAGCAGGTAGACGGCGTCCGGATCGGCCGGCGCGCGCACTCTCAGGTCTATCGTTTCCTTGAGCGCCTCGATGCCTTTTTCGTGGTAGTGCTCATCGAGGCCCTGGATCTCTTCCGCGATCGCCTCGCGCACCTGCTTGTTGAGGTCGGCGAAGGACTCGCGATACACCGGCCACAGCGCAAGGGCCAGCACCACGGCTGCGGCGAGCGGCAGGCACCAGGTGAGGAGATAGACCGGGCTTCTAATCCGACGCCAGGCCAAGACGGTATCCCGAGCCACGGATGGTATGCAGCAGCGGCTGCGTCGCACCGCGATCGATCTTGGCGCGCAGGTTGGAGATGTGCACGTCGATGACGTTGGTGCGCGGGTCGAAGTGATAGTCCCACACGCCTTCGAGCAGCATGGTGCGCGTGACCACCTGGTCCGCGTGGCGCATGAGAAATTCGAGGAGCTGGAATTCCTTGGGTTGCAGATCGATCTTGCTGCCGCTGCGCTTGACGCTGCGCTTCAAGAGATCCATCTCGAGGTCGGCGACGCGCAGCGTCGTGACCGGGCCGGCGGTGTTCGCCGAGACACGCCGCTGCAACACTTCGAGGCGCGCCAGCAGCTCGCTCACCGCGAACGGCTTGATGAGGTAATCGTCGCCGCCGGCGCGCAGGCCCGCGACGCGATCATCCACATCACCGAGCGCGCTCAGGATCAGCACGGGCGTATCGATCTTGGAACCGCGTAACGCGCGCAGGATCGCGAGCCCATCGACCTGCGGGAGCATCCGGTCGAGCACGATCGCCTGGTAGGGCTCGCTCATCGCGAGGAAGAGGCCATCCCGCCCGTCCGCGGCGAGGTCCACCGCGTGGCCCGCTTCCTTGAGTCCCCGCTCGATGAAGCGGGCAACCTCCCTGTCATCCTCGACTACCAGGATCCGCATGCTCAGAGTCTAGCTCGCATTCGCGGGTGTGGCGCGCTCACTTGAATGCAAGGAGGCTCTCGGCCAGGCGGCCATAGTCACCCTCGAAGTGATGGCCGCCCGGCAGCTCGATGACGCGGAAGCGCTCGCGATCGAGCCGCGGGCAGAGCGTGTTGGTGTCGTCGTGCGCATAAACGCAGACGAAGGGCGTCTTCAGGCGCTCGACCTCCGGAAAGAGCGGCAGGCCCGCGTGGTGCTTGCCGACCCAGGTGGTGAGGTGAAACTCGAACTCGGCCTCGGTGCCGGGCGCGAGTGCGGCCGCAAGCGCGACGTGACTCGCGGTGTCGGCGCTCAGGCGATTGAGCGCGAACGGCAGCACTTCGGCGCCCATTGAATAGCCGATGACCAGCACGCGCTGTTTCTGCCACTGGTCGAGGTAGTGACGAATCACGCGATCCAGATCCGCACCGGTCTGTTCCGGCGTGCGTGACTTCCAGAAGTACTGCAGCGTCGAGAGCCCCACGACCGGGATACCGCGTGCGGCCAGGTCCGTGGCGAGACCGCGGTCGAGCCCCGCCCAACCGCCATCGCCCGTGAGAATCACCGCGAAGCTGTCGCCGGGAGTGCCGGTCGCGGGGACTTCGATCAGCGGCAGGTCGCCGAGCGATGCCCCGCTGCTCGTGGTCGTGGACGCGGCCGACGATTGCGCGTCCTGGCTCAGGGAGTCATACGCGCTCAGGAACTGCGGCATCCAGTTCTTCGGCACCGAATAGCCGTGACCCACGTTCGGCAGCATCACGAGCTGCGCGTTGGCGATTGGCGTGACGAAATCGTGGCTGCGCTTGGGATCGCACACCTGGTCGAGATCGCCCTGCAGGACGATCCAGCGCGCTGGCGTGCTCTCGACCGGCTGCATGTCGTAACCGGGCGGTGGCGTGTGCCGCACCTCGGTGCGCAACAGGTTCTCTTCACAGAGCGGCGTCGGCGTTTCGAGGTCGGGTCCGAAGCCGAGGCTCAACGCGCCGGAGAAGGTTCCCGCGGGCGCCTGGAGCAGCAGCGCGTAGGCGAGCGTCGCACCGGAGCTGTAACCGACGAGCAACGGATACTGGTAGTGCGGCAACGCGAAGCGCGCCTCGAGCGTATGCGCGAGCTGCTCGAACTGCGCGGCCGGGTAGATGCAGCCGCGCTCGTGCAGCGGCGGGACTTTGATCGCGTGCCGGATGTCGACGCCAGCCACCAGCGCGCCGCGCGCGGCGAGTGCGCGCGCCATGTCGACGACGCCGAGGTTCCAGCCGCCATCACCCGAGATGAAGAGCGCGACGCTCCGTGGCGCTGCCGTCGGCTGGTACACCGTGATGCGACCGAGATCCTGG
Organism: Steroidobacteraceae bacterium; assembly: GCA_035263105.1. Taxonomy (GTDB): domain Bacteria; phylum Pseudomonadota; class Gammaproteobacteria; order Steroidobacterales; family Steroidobacteraceae; genus DATBVX01. Next base: position 18,167 of record DATFRO010000039.1, read on the forward strand.
AAGTCGAACGTCGTCTCGCCCGGTGCCGACGACTTGGAAGACGTTGATGCAGGCGACGAGGACGAAGCAGCCGCAGCCGCGACGGCGCTCTGCGCGCTGAGCCCGCAGAGCACGCTGAGTGCACAGAACCACCCGGCGAAGTGACGCGCGGCTCTCATGGGCCCACGCGCCGCAGTCGCTTGCGGTCGTTGTTGTCGGAAGTGGCCGGCGCACCGCCCGGATCCGCGTCGACACCGGACCCCGAGGACTGCGCTGCCGGCGCTTCGTTGCGTGCTGCTGATGCCATGCGTGCTCCGCCGCCGATGAGTCGTGTGACGTCGAGAAGAATTCCGGGCAGTGCCAGGCCGCCGGGTGCGGCGAGATAGCGCGGCCGCCAATGCGGGGCGAACTTCGCCTTGTAGCGGCGCAGGCCTTCGAAGTTGTAGAAGCGCTGGCCGCGGCGCGCGATGAGATCGAGGATCCGCTGCCAGCGCGAGGCGAGTCGGTGACGCGCCATGCCGGTGAGCGGCGCCATGCCGAGGTTGAACGCGTGATAGCCCTGCGCCTTGCCCCACAGCATGGTCTCGATCAGGAGGTAATCCATCACGCCCACCGGCGCGTCGCGCGTCTGGCGCATCAGGTCGACCGACAGCTCGTGTCCCGCCGGCGCGAGCCACAGGTTCGCGAACGCCACCGGTTGATCGCCGCGGAACACGAGCACGCATGGAAAGCGGGCGAGATACCCCGCGTCGAAGTAACCGAGCGAGAACCCCTTCTCGGCGCCCGCCTTGTCCTGTAGCCAGTCGTCGGAGATGCGCTTGAGTTCCTCGAGCCAGTCGCCGACTTCGTGCGCCGGCACCACCGTGAAACGCAGGCCCTCGCGCAGGGCGCGGTTGCGCGCACCGCGCAGCGTAGCGCGCGCGCCGCCTTCGAGCGTGAAGGCATCGAGATCGACGATCGCCTCTTCACCCACCTTGACCAGCGAGAGACCGAGATCGAGATAGCGCTCCAGGTCCTGGCTGCCGATCTGGTAGAAGACGCAGTTGAGGCCGCGCCGGTCGGCCAGCTCGCGAAACGCCCAGCGCAATTGGTTGCGACTCGCCGCATCGCCCACCGGGTCGCCCATCGCGATCAGCGAATCGCCGATGCTCTGGTACATGACGAAGCCGTGCTCATCCTCGGACTTGAGGATCGCCTTGTCGCCGAGATACGCGAGGAGCGGCTGCGTCTCGGTCGCTTGTTCGAGCACCGGCGTGAGCGCATCGAGCGTGGCGTCGTCGGGTGTCGACTCCGCGCCGCGCGCCGGACGCAGCAGTTCGCGCAACGCGATCGCTGACAACACGACGACCACCACGACGAGCGCACGCAAGGCACGCGGCGCATCACCGGCCGCCTCGAACTGCCACAGGAGTTCGTGCTGATACGGCACGTGTCGGTACGCGAACAGCATCAGCCAGCCGGTGCCGAACACGACGGCGGCGACGTTGCGCCACCAGATCCAGGAGAAGCGCGCTTCGAACAGCGCCGCAGGGCGATAGAAGCGCCGCCGCGCGATCCAGAGCGCGAGCGCCAGGATCACCGTCGCCACGATGAGGAGCGGTGGATCGCTGCGCAGCGTCGAGAGCACCGCGGCCACGACGAGCGCCCCGAAGGTGAGCACCCATGCGCCGTGATTGCGCTGATGGATGCCGCGCGCCAGCACCAGGAGCGCGACGCCGAGGAGGCTCGCCGTGAGGTGCGAGACCTCGAGGAGCGCGAGCGGCGTGTCGCCGCGCGCTTCGCGCGGCAGCGGCAGTGAGCCCGCGAAGAGGAGCCACGCGCCGGCGCCGAACACCGCGACAGCAGTGAGTGTCGGGATCATGTCGCCGATCAGGCGGCCGATGGTGCGACTGCGATTCCTCACCATCACCGCCGCCGGTGCCGCAATACCGATCACGAGCGGCAGCACGTAGTAGATCGCGCGATACACCAGGATCGAGGCGAGCAGCTCGCTCGGATTGACCTGCGGCATCAGGCGCAACATCGCCCACTCGAACACACCCAGTCCCGCGGGCACCGTCGACACCAGACCGGCGAGCACCGCGATCACGTAGAGGCCGAGGAAGCTGCCGAAGGTCGTGTTCGCGGATGCCGGGAGCAACGCGTAGAGCGTCGCGGACGCGCACGCGAGCTCCACGACGCTGACGAGGAGCGCGAGGCACGCATCGCGACGCGAGGGCAGCGTCAGGCTGAACTTGCGCCACTGCACGAGCGTCGGGGTCGCGCGCAGGAAGACGAGCAGCGCGCCGAGCGCCACGAGCGCGGCGATGCCAAGCACGCGCCACAGCGTGACGCCACTCGACACGACCAGCGCGAGTTGCTCCGGGACGAGCGCCGCGGTGAGTCCGCTCAGCGCCCACGCGCCGAGAAGAAAGCCGGTGCTCGTATGAAAGACGATCTGGGCGACTTCGCCCGCGGTCGCACCTGAATCACCGTAGCCCTTGAGCCGGATGGCGCCGCCGGTGAGCGAAGCAAACCCGAGCGTGTGGCCGAGCGCATTCGCCATGAACGCGGTGCCAAACATCCGGAGGCGCGACACCTTGCGCCCGACCGCGCGCAGTCCCTGCCAGTCGAAAACGGTGAGCAGCGCATAGCTCAACAGCATCGCCGCCGTGCTCGCGGCGAGTGCGCCCCACGACAGGGCATGGATGTCCGCACGCAGGTGACCCCAGGTCAGGCCGTGGAAGGATTTCTCGAGCGCGAAAGTGACGAGAATCAGCGCGCCGATGCTGATTGCGGCCCGCACGGGCCCGGAGCCGAGCCCGCCGCTGCCAGGGCTGCTGTCTTTCATGAGGGAACGAACGCCGCGTCCTTGGATGGCGCACAGGCTGCGCCAGCCCGGCTTGAGGGCCGATTCGCGGACCCTTAAGAGGAGTTAATTGAAGCGTTTTTTCAGCGAAATCCGGCTGTTCGTCACGGTTCCGGATCGGAGCCGTCCGGGATGCCTTCGAAGAGCGGCGTCGAGAGGTAGCGCTCCGCGGTGTCCGGCAGCATCGCGAGAATGACATCGCCCTGCTTCGCCTTGGCGGCCACCTTGAGCGCGGCCGCAAACGTCGCGCCCGAAGAGATGCCACAGAAGATGCCTTCGCTCTTCGAGAGGAGCCGCGACGTCTCGATCGCTTCCACGTCGGTGACGGGAAGAATCTCGTCCGCCACTTCGCGATCGAGCACCGCCGGGATGAAGTCCGGCGTCCAGCCCTGGATCTTGTGCGGCTTCCATTCACGTCCCGAGAGGAGCGCCGCGCCCTCGGGCTCGCTCACCGTGATGCGCACGTCGGGACGCGCGAGCTTGATGACCTGGCCCGCACCGGTGAGTGTTCCGCCGGTTCCCCAGCCGGTGACCCAATGATCGAGTCGCTTGCCGGCAAAATCTCGCAAGATCTCCGGGCCCGTCGTGTTGCGGTGATATTCCGGGTTCGCTTCGTTCTCGAACTGGCGCGCGAGGAACCAGCCGTGCTTCTTCGCGAGCGCCTCGGCCTTGCGCACCATGCCGGTGCCGCGCTCCGCGGCTGGCGTGAGAATCACCTTCGCACCCAGGAGGCGCATGATCTTGCGCCGTTCGACCGAGAAGCTCTCGGCCATGATCGAGACGAAGGGATAGCCCTTCGCCGCGCACACCATCGCGAGCGCGATCCCCGTGTTGCCCGACGTCGCTTCGACGACCGTCTGGCCGGGACGAATCGTGCCGCGCCGCTCGGCATCCTCGATGATCGCGATCGCCAACCGGTCCTTCACCGAAGACAGCGGGTTGAAGAACTCGCATTTCACATACATCGTGACGTGCGCGGGCGCGATGCGATTGATGCGCACCACGGGAGTGCGGCCGATGGTGCCGAGAATGCTGTCATAGATCATGGTGGCTCCTGGCGGCGAGCGGCCTGGACGGGCCGGGGCGGCTATGGTCAGCGCTTCGCGCGCAGTTCTCAAGTCTGGCGCGCGTTATCAGGTACACTGCCCGCCCATGGGGGCCGAACGTACCATCAAGAAGTACGCCAACCGGCGGCTGTACGATGCAACCGTGAGCCGTCATGTCACTCTCGAAGACATCCGCGCGCTCATCGTCGAAGGCCAGAAGGTGCGGGTGGTCGAGGACAAGACCGGCATCGACATCACGCGCCTCATCCTCCTGCAGGTGATCGCCGAGCAGGAGCAGTTCGGCCAGCCGATCCTGAGCACGCAGCTCCTCGAGTCGATCATCCGCATCTACGGCAACGCCCAGCAGGACGGGATGGCGTGCCGTCTGCAGGAGAGCGTCGAGAGTTTTCTGCGCGAGCACGACCTCTCAGCACCGGTCGGCGTTCGCAAGGGTAACGGCAGCGAGTGAAGTCCTGGCGGCGTCGGCGCGACGCCGCGTGCGGTGGCGTGCGCTCGTGCGGACGAGGTTCAGCGCAGGTTGGCGCGCAGCTGCTCCGCCGTCACCGTCCAGCCGAAGAACGATTCCACGTTGAAGATCGTCGCCTCGTGCGCCGCGGGCGGACCCGCCTGCAACGCACCGTCGGTGACGAGAATCGGCCAGTACTCGTGGAAGTACGCATCGCGCAGTGTCGACTCGACGCACACGTTGGTCGCGATACCGACGAAGAAGAGAAAGCGGATGCCACGCACGCGCAGCGTCGAATCGAGCGTGGTGCCGGCAAAGCCGCTGTAACGCGTCTTGAGCACGACCAGATCGTCCGCCTGCGGTTTCAGCTCATCGACGATCTGGAAATCCCACGTGCCTTCGACCAGGAGCTTGCCCTTGAGCTCGGGGCGTGCGCGCATCAGGCAGAGCGCGGTCTCCTTGCGCGGGTTGGGCGAGGCCTCGCCGCCGCCGTTGCTGAGATCGGGCTTGTAGCCGGTCTGCAGGTACACGACCTGCACTCCTTTGTTCCGCGCCGCTTGCAAGACCGAATCGATCGTGCGGACGACCGCCGCCGCGGGCACCGAGACGTCGTAGCCCGCGAGATCGAGCAGCCCGCCCTTGCTCGCGAACGCGTTCTGCATGTCGACCACGACGATCGCGGACTGCTCGAGGTTCACCTCGAGAGGCTCGGGTCGCGCAGCGAATCGCGTCATGGCATGGCTCACGGGCGGTGACTACTGCACGTTCGCGCTCGCCGACTGCTCCTGCTTGTCCGCCGGCGGCTTGTTGCTCAGCTTCTCCGTGAACCAGTCGCGGATCAGCGTGAGCCGCGTGACGCGATGGCTCGGGCGTCCTTCGCGGCTCATGCCGTGCGAGGAATCGGGGAACATTGCGAGCCTGGCCGGTTTCTTGAGCATCTTGAGCGCGGTATAGAACTGCAGTCCCTGGTCCATCGGCGTGCGGTAGTCCTGCTCGCTCTGGATCACGAGCACGGGTGTCGTCACCTTGTCGACATACGCGAGCGGCGAACGCTCCAGGTAATCCGCGCTGTCGCGCCACGGGAAATCGTGGAACCAGTGGCTGACGAAGAAGTAATTGAGATCACTCGTACCCACGAAGCTGTACCAGTTGGTCACGGGGCGCTCGACGAGCGCGGCACTGAAGCGCCCGGTCTGCCCCACCGTCCAGCTCGTGAGGAGCCCGCCACCACTGCCGCCCGCGACGCCGAGATGTTTGTCGTCCACGTAGCCGCGCTTGAGCATCTCGTCGACACCCGTCATGAGATCGCGGTAGTCATCGCCGGGATAGCGGTACTGGATGATGTTGCCGAACTGCTGGCCGTAGCCGGTGCTGCCGCGCGGATTGGTGATCAGCACGACGAAGCCCGCCTGCGACAGCACCTGGAATTCGTGGAAGAAGCTGGTCCCGTACATCGTGTGCGGGCCGCCGTGGATGTAGAGAATCATCGGGTACTTGCGGCCGGTATCGAAGCCCGGCGGCTTGATGATCCAGCCCTCGATGTCGCGCCCGTCGAACGACTTGTAGGCCATTTCCTCGTAGGCGGCGAAGCCGCCGGCCGGCGCGAGCGCGGCGGTGTGCGTCGAGAGCTGCTTCCAGGGCTTGTCGACCGCCGCGAGCTGAAACTGGTAGATCTCGGCGGGCTGCGTCGGCGTGTTGAACGTGGCAGCCACGATTGCGTTGCGCCCGAGGGTGAACTCGCGCACTTCTCCCTGCTTGAAGTGCGTCAGTTGGGTGAACTTGCCGCTTCCCGCGTCCACGCTGAAGAGCTGCGCTTGTCCGCTGTCCGCCGCGATGAAGAGGAGACTGCGGGAATCGGCGGACCAGGCGATGCGCCGTCCGTTGACGCCGGGCGCGGTGGAATCGGTGATCGTCGTCTCGCCGACGCTGCGATCGAGCTCCGGCGCGAGCTCGCGCGCACCCGTGCCGTCCGTGCGCATCACGTAGAGGTTCGTGACCGTGGTGCTGCGCGGTGGATTCGCCTCGTCGAACCCGGTGAACGCGATCCACTTGCCATCGGGTGAAGGCATGGGATCGCCATCCGGTCCGCGTCGATCCGTGAGCGCGCGCGGCGCGGCGCTCCCATCGGCCGGGACCGTGTAGATCTCGTTGTCCTCGGCGGCGTAATCGGCCTCGTCGTGTCCGTTGGCGCTGAAGAGAATCGTGCGGCCGTCGAGCGACCACACCGGCTCGCCGACGTTGAACGGGGTCTTGGTGATGCGCTGTCCGGCTTGCTTCGCACCCGCCGTGGTCGCGACGACCCAGAGCTGTGCGCGCTTGACGTTGCGATAACCCGGCACGCCATCGTTACGGTAGATGAGCTGCTCCGTCACGTACGGCGGCCGGGCCGGCGGGTGGTCCTTTTCTTTTGGCGGCTGCTTGTCCCCTTCGTACCATGGGTCGTCCGCGAGTGCGGTGCGCGAGCTATAGGCAATGCGCTTACCGTCGGGCGACCAGGCAAACGCACCGACGCCTTCCGTATCGCTCGTGAGCTGCCAGGCTTCGCCGCCGGCGAGCTCGAGCATGAAGACCTGGCGCTTCTCGCTGCGCCCGGAGATGAACGCGAGGCGCTTGCCATCCGGTGACCAGCGTGGCGAGGAGTCATTACCGCCGGCGGTGAGCGGGCGCGGTGCGCCGCCGTCGTTCGAGATCCACAAGTCGCGCGCGTAGTCATCGCGGTCGCGATCGACCGTCACGTGCACGTACACGATGCGATGGCCATCGGGCGAGATCTCGGGATCGCCGACGAATTCCCAGCTGAGGAGCGAATCCGGCCCGAAGGGCTCGCTGGCCGCGGCCACGCCGGCGCAAAGCAAGCAGCACAGGAACACAAAGACGCGTGTTGTCACGAGGCCACCCTGATGGTTCGGACGCGAGAGGCGCAATCATCGGGCCAACGCGCGCGCATCACAACAGGGAAGCGGACAGGTCCGTTATCATGCCGCCATGGCCGACGTGATCTTCCTCGGGCCGCAATTTCGCGAGCCCAACCTCGCTCTCGCGCTGCGCCAGCAGGCAATCACGGGCCCGCTGGTGTCGATCTCCGCCGGCTGGCAGGAGCGGGAAGGCGAGATCGACGAGTTGCGCGCTCACGTCGCCGTGCCGGTGACGGATCTCGGGCTGTACGCGCGCGCAGAAGAGGTGTTCGCCCGCGACGTGGAGTTGCACAGCGCGTATCGCTCGCGCCAGTCGCGCCTGCGCGAGATGCAGGACCTGTATCGCCTGCGCCTCGCGCATGCCGTTGCGGCGACGCGCGAGCTCCTCGATCGCGAAGGCGACCCGAAGCTCGTGCGCCGCGCGGCCCGCTCCGCGCTGCACGTGTTGCGCGCGCTCGATCGCGAACACCTCGCCAACATCGAGCGCGAGCATGCGGCTTTCCGTCGCCTGTGGCGTGTGCAGCAGCGCGCCAGCGTCGTGCCGCATATCGAGGCGTTGCGCGCGCTGATCGAGCCCGCAGCGGCGGTGCTGATCGCCGGCGGTCACGTCGCGGTGCTCGCGAACCGGCTGCGCCTCTTCGATCTGCAGCGCCTGCTCGTGGGCAAGACGCTCATCGCGTGGTCGGCGGGCGCGATGGCGCTCAGCGAGCGGATCGTGTTGTTCCACGATCACCCGCCGCAGGGGCCGGGCATCGCGGAAGTCTTCGATGCCGGGCTCGGGCTCGCGCGCGGCGTGGTTCCGCTGCCGTCCGCGCAGTCGCGTCTCGCGCTGCATGACCATGAGCGGGTCGCCCAATTCGTGCGCCGCTTCGCGCCGGCGCGTTGCCTCACGCTCGACGAAGGTTCCTTCGTGCACTGGCGCTCCGGACAGCTGACCGGCGCGAGTGCCTCCTGGCGCCTGAGTCGCTCGGGCGCGCTCGCCGAGGTGCGCACGGCATGATCGCGACCTTGAGCGAGCTGGTCGCGAGCGGTCGCCCGGCCGCAGCCAGCATCGATGCGTTCATCGCCACCAACCGCTTTCCGATCGTCGATCCAACCGGAGTGACTTTTGTGTTTCGTGGAGAAGCGGACGCGGTACTGTTGCGCTGCTTCATTCACGGCCTGCCCACCGCGCAGCCCCTCGAACCGATTGCGGAGACTGATCTTTGGGTGCTGCGCATCGAATTGCCAGCGAACTCGCGCATCGAATACAAGTTCGAGGTGGTGCGCGGATCGGGCAATGAACTGATCACCGACCCACTGAATCCGGTACGGGCCGCCGACCCCTTCGGTGCCAACTCCGTCTGCCAGGGCTACGGCTATGAAACACCCGGCTGGACGCTGCACGACCCGCAGGCACGTGTCGGTGCATTGGAGGAGTTGCAGCTCAGCAGCGAGGCGCTCGGTTCGAAGCGACGCCTGCTCATCTACGTCCCGGCGCGCTTTCGGCGCAGCCGCCGCTATCCGCTGCTCATCGCGCACGACGGCGAGGACTATGTGCGCTTCGCGCACCTCAAGACCGTGCTCGACAACCTGATTCATCGGCTGGAGATTCCGCCGATGATCGTGTGCCTCACGCAATCGCCCGACCGGCTGATGGAGTATGCGGGCCACAACAACCATGCGCGTTTTCTCGCCGAGGAAGTGCTGCCGCTGGTGCGCTCGCGTTATCCGTTGATGGATGAGCCCGGCGGACGCGGACTCATGGGCGCAAGCTTCGGCGCTGTGGCCTCGCTCCACGCGGCGTGGCGCTATCCGGCACTGTTCGGTCGACTGCTACTGCAATCGGGCTCGTTCGCGTTCTCCGACATCGGCCATCACCGGCGCGGCCCGGTGTTCGACCCGGTGGCGCGCTTCGTCAACGAGTTTCGCGCGAGCCCGGGCCGGCCCGCGGACCGGATGTACCTGAGCTGCGGCATCTACGAATCGCTGATCTACGAGAACCGCTCCCTCGTCCCGCTCCTCAACGCGCAGGGGATCGAAGTGCGCTACGAAGAAGTCCGCGACGGCCACAACTGGCAGAACTGGCGCGACCGGCTGCGAACCGGCTTGTCGTGGCTGTTCCCGGGGCCGCTGTGGATGGTGTATGAATAAAGAAGGGAGGCATCCAACATGGCTCACGTAACGAGACAGATTGGTCTGTCCCTCGGCGCGGACATTTGCTGGCCGATCTGCTTCGAAGAGATCATGCGCCGGCTCAAGCTCAACATCGCATGGAAAGGCGACACGGTCGGCTTCGAAGTGAGCCGCGTCACCATAGAGCCGTTCAATTTGCGCCAGGGTTGCCGCTACGACGTCGTGATCGACCGGCTCACGCACTGGTATCACGTGAGCCGCGAGTGGATCAAAAAGGCGGTGGTGCTCGACGATCTTTATGTCTTCAACAATCCGTGGTCGATCCAGGCGAACGAAAAGCACGCGACCTACTGCGCGATGATGCGCCTGGGGCTGCCGATCCCCGAGACCTGGATGGTGCCGCCGAAGTCATACGACAAGTCCGCGGATCTCGAGACGACGCTGCAGCGGTACGCGAAGCTCTTCGACATCGGCACCATCGGCGCGCAGATCGGTTACCCGCTCTTCATGAAGCCGTACGACGGCGGCGGCTGGGTCGGCGTCACCAAGATTGACAACGAAGCGGCGCTGCGCGCGGCGTACGAGGCGAGCGGCACCAAGATCATGCATCTGCAGGCGGGGGTCATTCCGTACGACCGCTTCGTGCGCTGCGTCGGGCTCGGCCCGCAGACGCGCGTCGTGAACTACGACCCTTCAGCACCGCTCCACGATCGCTACCGAATGGATCGCGACTTCCTCGACACCGACCAGCAGCGCAAGCTCCAGGACATCACGCTCACCATCAACGCGTTCTTCGGCTGGGACTTCAATTCCTGCGAGGCGCTGCTCAAGGGCGGTGAGTGGTATCCGATCGACTTCGCCAACGCGTGCCCGGACTCACAGGTCACCTCGCTCCACTATCACTTCCCCTGGCTGATCAAGGCCAACCTGCGTTGGTCGATTTTCTGTGCAACCACCAGGCGCGCCATGCGCCGCAATCTCGACTGGGAGCCGTACTTCAGGATCGCCGCGAAGGACCTGTCGGCGCACGAAAAGCTGCGCGGCTACGCGCTGCTCGCGCGCGAGCACTTCGCGACGGACGCGTTCCGCGAGTTCTGCGCGCAGCACCTGGCGCACCTCGATGCGGTCGCGGACGAATTCTTCGCCAGCGCCGAGGCACGCGATGCCGTGCGCAAGAAGGTGACGGCGCTCTACCCGCCGCATGAAATCGACCAGTTCACGGAGCTGTTCTTCAATCGCATCCAGGAATGGCGCAAGATGGAAGGCAAGACGGCGCTAGCCGTCTGACGAGAACAAGAAGTGGAAAAAAAGCACTGGAGCTGGAATACGCAGCGCCTGCCCGAGCCGGCGCGCGTGGTGCGCTGGGGCCACTTCGGCACTCCGGTGCTGCTGTTTCCGACCGCGGGCGGCGATTACGAGGAGGTGGAGCGCTTTCACCTCATCCGCGTGCTCGGTGAGCTCATCGATGCCGGGCGCATCAAGGTCTACTCGGTCGACAGCGTCGCCGGCAAGACCTGGTTGCAGGGCACGCACTCGCCTGAGTACTGCTCGCGGGTGCAGAACCTGTTCGACGCTTACATCTACCAGGAAGTCGTGGCGTTGATCCGCGAGGACTGCGACTCGAAGGACATCGAGGTCGTCGCGACGGGCGCGTCCATCGGCGCCTTCAATGCGGTCGCGAGCATCTGCCGGCATCCGGATGTGTTCAAGCTGGCGGTCGCCATGAGCGGCACTTTCGACCTGTCGAAATATCTCGACGGCAAGTTCAACCAGGACTTCTACTTCTCCTCTCCCCTGCACTACCTGCCAGGGCTCGGCGACGGTCCGCAGCTCGAGCAGTTGCGCAAGCGCTTCATCGTGATCCCGACCGGCGAAGGCGACTACGAGGATCCGGGCGAGTCCTGGCGCATCGCGCACGTGCTCGGCGCCAAGGGTGTGCCGAACCGCGTGGATCTCTGGGGCCGCGATCGGCATCACAACTGGGTCACGTGGCGCGAGATGCTGCCGAAGTATCTCGGCGAGCTCGTCTGAGTTTCGCCGCGGCGGAACGGCACATCGAAGGTCGAGGCTCGCGCTCCAGCATGCGCAACGTCGTCGTTCTCGCCACTGCCCAAGTGCTCACCGGGTCGGCGCTTACGGTCGTCACCATCATGGGCGGCCTCGTGGCCGCGCAGATCGCGCCCGGGCCCGCACTCGTCACCTTGCCGTTCTCGCTCGCCATCGTGGCGCTGGCGCTGGCCACGGTGCCCGCAGCGCTCCTGATGCGCAGGATCGGCCGGCGCTACGGCTTCATCATCGGCGCCCTCGTCGGCGCGAGCGGCGGACTCACGTGCTGCGCCGGCGTGATCGTGCAGCGCTTCGAAGTCTTCTGCGCGGGTGCCCTGCTGCTCGGCAGTTGCGTCGCGTTCACGCAGCAATACCGCTTCGCGGCGGCCGAGAGTGTGCCGCCGGAGCGCGCCAGCCGCGCGATTTCGCAGGTTCTCATCGGCGCGCTGGGCGCCGCGATCATCGGACCGCAGGTGGCGCTCGCCGGCCGCTGGTGGATCGCCGGTCACGAATTTGCCGGCTCGTTCGCGGCCATCAGCGTCTTCTGCGTGCTCGCAGCGCTGGTGCTGACGCGCCTCAATCCAAGCGCGCCAACCGTGCCCGCGGCGGCGGCGAGCGAGTCGGTGCAGAATCCTCTGCGGACCACGGCGTTTCGCGTCGCGGTGCTCGCGAGCGCCGGCGCTTCCGCGGTGATGACCTTCATCATGACGGCTGCGCCCATCAGCATGCATGTCGTCAGTCACCACAGTGTCGAGGCCGCGACGCTGGTGATCCAGAGTCATGTGCTCGGCATGTACGTGCCCTCGCTCTTCACCGGACACGTGGTCGCGCGCCTCGGTGAGCAACGGGTGATCGTCATGGGCAGCGCGATCCTCGCGGCCTGCACACTGTTCAGCCTGCTCGGCCACTCCGTCATGCACTACTGGTGGGGACTGACGCTCCTCGGCGTCGGCTGGAACCTGGCTTTCGTCGCGGGCACGACGCTTCTCACGCGCACCTTGCGCGGCGGCAATCGTCATCGTGGCGAGGCGATCAACGACTTCACCGTGTTCGGTTCGCAGGCCTGTGTTTCGCTGCTCGCGGGCGTCGTGGTGCAGCAGATCGGCTGGGCGACGCTCAACCTTGTGACGCTGCCGCTGCTCGCGACGATCGTGCTGACGTCCCGGCGATTGCGCGCCGCTTGATGTGAACACCGCGCGAACGCGCGCGATGCGAGCCCCTCAGCCCGCGTACAGCCGCAGCTTTTCGCCGACCGCGTCCGCCATCGCCACGGTTTCGCCGAGATCCGGGTGGCGCAGCATGATGAAGCCGTCCGAGACCAGCGTCTGGCGCCAGTTGCGACGTGGCGTGCCGATCGGCAGGAGCGTATTCCAGACGATGGCCGAGCCGAAGCGGCGATAGAGTTCCTCGGCGCCCTCGATCCCGCGAATGCGTCCCGTGCCCTGCGCGCGCTTGTAGATGGTCGCGACGTTGTAGCGGCGTTCGATCGGCGCATCGAAACGCGCACGCGCCACCGCGTTCGCCCATTCGCGAAACACGTCGAAGTCGCAGGCGTAGTTCATCTGGTCGACCTGGTGCGCGCCGGGCGGCCGTGCGCCGATCTCACCGAACACCACTTCGCCATTGGCCTTGCGGTACCACTCCATGTGCGTGAAGCCGCTCTGGAACCCGAGCGCACGAATCACCTCGTGTCCCATGCGCACGCCGCCGGCAAGGTCGGGTTGATCGACGTTGCGCAAAGCGATCACCTGCGGGCTGATCCATTCGTTGGAGCGTGCGATCAGCGGACGCGGGCGATACCAGGCGACGTTGTAGTAGGCGATGCGGCCGTCGATGGTCACGGTGTCGAAGGTGAATTCTTCACCGTCCACGAATTCCTCCACGCTCACCATTGGCACGTGGCGCAGCCGCCCGAGCGCATCGCGCAGCTCATCCGGATCGTTCACGCGATACGTGTCGGCCGAGCCCGCGCCCGCGATCGGCTTGAGGATGAGCGGGAAGCCGATGCGCTCCGCCGCTTCCCAGCATTGCGCGACGCTGTTGGCGGCGACATGGCGCGGGGTACGGATGCCGGCGCCATCCAGCACTTGTTTCATGCGTTCCTTGTCGCGGAAGGGCAGCGTCTGTTCGACGCTCAGGCCGGGAATGCCCAGCGCTTCGCGCAACTGCGCCGCGAGCACCATGCCCGGCTCCCACAGGCACTCGATCCGATCGAGCGCGCGTCCGCGCAGCCAGGTGCGAAGTTCCTCCGCGACACTGGCCTCGTCCCAGAGCGAGCGCACGTGCAGGTAGCCGGTGAGCGACTTGCGCACGAGGTCCGGAAGGCCGCCCGGCGGTTGATCGCCGACGCCGAGCACCGTCGCGCCGACCTCAGCGAGGCCGCGGGTGAACTGCGGCATGTCCGCAGGATACCCGGGTGATATCAGCAGGACGTTCACTGCCTGAGCTCTCTAGTCTTCTCTTGGGTCTTGTCGCGGTCTTCTCTTGGTCTTCTCTTGTCCCTGGCCCGAGGCCTGAGGCCCGAGGCCTTCTTCTACTCTAGTCTTGTTAGACTCCTCGCGCATGCCTGCGCCACTCGGGATCTGCTTCGTCGCCTCCGAGGTCGCGCCGCTCGCGAAGACCGGCGGGCTGGCGGACGTGTCGAGCGCACTGCCGCGCTTCCTGCACTCGCAGGGACACGATGTCCGGTTGTTCCTGCCGTTCTATTCCAGCATCGAGACCGCGAAGCTCGAGCTCGCGCCGCTCGATGGCCTGAAGGACGTGCCATTGCAGCTCGGCACGCGCCGCTTCACGTTCTCGATCATCACCGCGCGACTCGCCGGTTCATCGCTCCCGATTCACCTGGTTCACTGCCCGGCTCTCTATCAGCGCCCGGGCATCTACACGGCCGGGCCCGACGAGCACCTGCGCTTCCTGCTCCTGACGCGCGCGGCGATCGAGAGCTGCCAGCGGCTAGGTTTCTCGCCGCAGGTGTTTCACTGCAACGACTGGCACACCGCGTTCGCGCCGTTGTTCCTGCGCTCGATTTACGGCTGGGACAAGCTGTTCGCGAAGACGCGCACCGTGCTCACGATTCACAACATCGGCTACCAGGGCGTATTCGGCGCGGCCGCCGTCGGCGACCTCGGCCTGGGCGAGGCGCAGCACCTGCTGCACCAGGATGACCTGCGCGCCGGACGCATCAATTCGCTGCGCCACGGCGTCATGTATGCGGACGTAATCAGCACGGTGAGCCCGACCTACGCGCGCGAGATCTGCACCGACCAGTACGGCATGGGATTACAGAGTGACCTGCGCGCACGCGGTACCGCAGTCCTCGGCATCCTCAATGGTGTCGACTACACGGAGTGGAACCCGACCAGCGACCCGCACCTGCCGCATCACTACAACGCCGAGGATCTCGCCGGCAAGACGCGCATGAAGCAGTTCCTGATGCGCACGCTCAAGCTCGAGCTCGGGCGGCGCGTGCCGCTCGTGGGCATGGTCACGCGCATGACGGTGCAGAAGGGCATCGACCTGCTGTTCGACTCGCTCCCTCGCCTGCTCGCGAGCCGCAATTTCCGGCTCGCGGTGCTCGGGAGCGGCGAGGCGCGTTACGAGGAGTTCTTCACCAGCCTGCAGCGCGCGCATCCCGGCAAGGTGGTATTTCACCGCGGCTACAGCGAGAAGCTCGCGCACCTGATCGAGGCGGCGAGCGACATATTCCTCATGCCCTCGCTTTACGAGCCTTGCGGGCTCAACCAGATGTACAGTCTCAAGTACGGTACGGTCCCGATCGTGCGGCGGACGGGCGGACTCGCCGATTCCGTCCAGCTGTACGACCCGGATACCGGGGCCGGTGACGGCATCGTGTTCAACGACTACAACCCGGGCGCCATCGTATGGGCGATCAACGCGGCGCTCGATCTGTATCAGAATCGCGCCGTGTGGACGCGCATCATGACCAATGGAATGGCGCAGGACTTCTCGTGGGAGAAACAGGGCGCCGCGTACGTTGAACTCTACGCACGACTGGTGGGCGCATGAACGTCATCTTCGTCGAGCCGGCCTTTCCGCTTAACCAGCGCGAGTTCGTGCGCGGCCTGCACTCGGTCGGGGCGCGCGTCATCGGCATCGGCGAGCGGCCGATCGGCTACCTCGACGGCGAGCTGCGGCACTGGCTCGCCGACTACGAGCAGGTCCCGTCGGTTGTGCACGAGCCCTCGCTCCTCGAGGCGGTGCGCAAGGTCCAGAAGCGCGTGTGGGTGGATCGGCTCGAGGCGACGGTAGAAGCGCACATCATGCCGACCGCGAAGGTGCGCGAGGCGTGCGGAATACCTGGAACGAGCGTTCGCACCGCCTGGCTGTGCCGCGACAAGCCGTCGATGAAGGAGACGCTGCGTGCGGCCGGCGTGCCGTGCGCCCAGTCGAGCAGCGTCGAGTCGCCACAGGCGACGCGGGAATTTGCCGCGCGTGTCGGTTATCCACTGATCTTCAAGCCGCGCGCCGGCGCCGGCGCGTCCGGCACCACCAAGGTTTCGAACGACGCGGAGCTCGAGCGCGCGATCGGCGATTTTGGCATCGATCACGGCCAGTCGGTCGCCGTCGAGGAATTCATCGAGGGCCACGAGGGGTTTCTCGACACCTTGACGATTCGCGGCGAGGTGGTGCACGAATTCATCAGCCACTACTACCCGAACGTGCTCGAGGCGATGCGCGAACGCTGGATCTCGCCGCAGATCGTTTCCACCAATCGCGTCGATGCGCCGGGCTACGGCGAAGTGAAGCTGCTCGCGCGCAAGGTGATCAAGGCGCTCGGCATCGGCAGTTCCGCCACGCACATGGAATGGTTCTTCGGGCCGAAGGGATTGAAGTTCTCGGAGATCGGCTGCCGGCCGCCGGGCGTCGGCCAGTGGGACGTCTACAACGCGGGCAACGAGTTCGATATTTATCGGGAGTGGGCCATGGCCCTGGTGCACGGACGCGTCGGCCAGCGCCCCTCGCGTCGCTACGCGTGCGGCATGATCGCGCTGCGCCCCGATGGCGATGGACGGATTTCAGGCTACGAGGGTGCGGATCGCATCGGCCGCGAGTTCGGCGAGTGCATCGTGGCCGCGCATCTGCCGCCTCCGGGAACGCCGACGCAGCCGATCGAGGCCGGCTACATGGCGAACGCCTGGATGCGCGTGCGCCATCCCGACTACGATCAGCTGCGCTACATCATGAATACGATCGGCGAGACCTTGCGCGTGCACGCTCAGTAGCCCGTCATTGCCATGAACCTGCGTGTAACCCGTTGCCTGCTATCCGCCGCCGCGCTGCTGCTGGCCTTCGTGGAGTTGCGGGCCGATCCTCCAGCGCCAACGGACCAGGGGCAACGCTTTGAGTTGTTCAGCAGTATCACTGGCAGGTGGGCGAGGCTCACCGACCTCGATCCGCTGAAGCCGGTGACCGGCGACCGCGTGGTCGTCGCGGTCAGCTCGAGCGAGTCTTTCGAGATCGTGCTCTCGCGCATCGAGGAAGATCCGAGCGGCGCGAGTGTTTTCTGGGCCGGGCGTATTGCGAGCGACTCGAGCGACGAAGCGTTCTTCCGGTTCGTGCGCAACCCCGGCGACCCGAGAGCGCGCTTCAACGGCGGTACCCTGGACACGTGGAACCCGCGCCGCACGTTCACCTTTCAAGTCGAAAGAGAACGACCGGGCTGGGTATTGGTGAGCGAGGTCGAGCGTGCGCCGGCAGGCACCGCGCCCAAGCACTAGACGCGCCCGACCTTCAGATCACGTTGGTTCTGCTCAGGGTGACTGAGCAGCCGTCTCCGCCGGTGGCTTGAAATTCCCGGTTTCGTCGAACGGGATCGAGCGGATCAGTCCCGACGACAGGCTCACCTTGCCGGTCAGGCGATAGTCCAGGCCCTGTTGCTGCAACTGGTCGGTCTTGCCCTTGCCGATCATGCCGATGACGGCGCGTGCGACGCTCGCGTCGACCAGCAGGTCGAACTCAGCCTCGCCAAAAGCCGGCACGGTGAAAGACTCGGCGGAGACACCGGTCGCGAATTTCTCGCCCTGCAACTCGAGCTTGGCGCTCACGCCCTTGATCGGGAGCTCCTGGTCGTTCGGGTTCTGCACGCGCACGTGCACCTTCATGCGCTGCGTGAAGAAGCTGCTCCCCTCGAGCATCTCGATGTTCACGATGTTGAGCGTGGGCGCCTCGAATTTCGTCTGTGAAGCGCACGCTGTGATGAGCGCGGCTATCAGGGTGACAGTCCATCGCATGGCCCCCTCCTTATGATTCGACGCACGCGGCGCCGCTAGTCTACGCCCGCCCGTACATGAGATTCATGTGGCGCCATTCAGGCACGAATTGGGCCGGGAGCTCGTCCCAGGCGAAGGACCAGGACCAGTTTCCAACGGTCGTCGCCGGCGTATTCATCCGGGCGCGTGCGTCCAGCCCCATCAGGTCCTGGAGCGGGATGACCGCGAGGCGTGCGACGGAGTCGAGCGCGCCGCGAATCAGCGCTTCGGGAAGCCCATCAGCGGCGACTCCGAAGTAGTCGGCGATACGCGCGCGAGTCTGTGCGTCCAGCGAGTCACTCCAGCCGCGCGTCGTATCGTTGTCATGCGTGCCGGTGTACACGACGCAATTCGCAACATGGTTGTGCGGCAGGTACGGATTGCTCGCGCTGCCGTCGAACGCGAACTGCAGGATGCGCATGCCGGGCAGATCGAAGCGATCGCGCAGGCGTTCGACCTCCGGCGTGATGACGCCGAGATCCTCGGCGATCAGCGGCAACTTGCCGAACGCGCACGACAAGCGCTCGAGCAATCGGTCACCCGGCGCGGGCCGCCAGGCGCCGTCGCGGCCGGTTTTCGCGCCGCCCGGAATCGCCCAGTACGATTCCAGTCCGCGGAAGTGATCGATGCGCAGCAGATCGAAGCGCTCAAGCTGCGTGGCGAGCCGCGCGATCCACCAGCGAAAGCCGTCGCGCTCCAGTGCCGTCCAGTCGTAAAGCGGATTGCCCCACACCTGGCCGTCCGCCGAGAAATAGTCGGGCGGCACGCCCGCGACTGAAACCGCCTGCCCTGCCGTATCGAGCTGAAAGAAGGCGCGATGCGCCCAGACTTCCACGCTGTCGTGCGCCACGTAAATCGGAATATCGCCGAACAGCAGCACTCCGCGGCTGCGAGCGTGTGCGCGCAAGGCCTGCCACTGGCTGTGAAACAGGTACTGCTCGAACGCGAACTGATCGATCGCCGCCGCATGCCGGTCCTGCGCCGCCGCGATCGCGCGCGACTCGCGGTCGCGAAACTCAGGCGCCCATTGCCACCAGGGCCGGCCCTGGTGCTGTGCCTTGAGCGCGAGAAACAGGCCGTCATCGATCAGCCGGCGCCGATGCGCGGCGAGGAACGCCTCGAAGTCGCGGCGCACAGCGGCGTCAGCCTGGTTCTCGAAACCGATCAGTGCTTCGAGGAGTTTGCGCGCGCGAAAGTGAGCGGCCGCCTCGCCGGATTTGGGTTCTGGTTCTGCCCGCACCCAGCCGCGCGCTGCGAGGTCTTCGAGATCGATCAGCGCAACGCTGCCGGCGTGCACCGAGCGCGACAAGTAGGGTGAGCCGCTCTCGTCGACCGGGCCGACGGGCAGCATCTGCCACACGGTGAATCCCGCGTCGGCGATGAGATCAATGAAGCGGTGCGCAGCGGCGCCAAGCGCCCCATGCGCTTGCGCTCGCGGAAGCGAAGTCGGGTGCAGCAGCACACCCGAGCGGCGCCGATCGAGTGAAGTCATGCACTGCGCTTCATGACACCGCCGGCTTCGGGCGTGCCACCGCCATGCGCGATCGGCTCGGCGAGCGAGGCCGGCGTTTCCTCTTCGAGCATGCGGTAGAGGTTGCCGAGGTGACGTCGATACAGTTGGTCGAAGGTTTCGACCGCTTCGCTTGGATTGTCGTCGCCGAACCACCAGCACCAGTCCGATCCCTCGCACACACCGAGCTGACGCTCCGCGGCGATCTGCTCCTCCTCGCTGAGCGACCCTTCGACCACGACCCGGTCAAAGGCGCGCTTCGCTTCGCACAGCAGGTCCCAGGCGTGGTTCTTGGCGGGATGGCCGATCCAGGTCGAGAGGTTGCCGTGAACCCAGCTGCCCGCCACCAGCTTCTTGAGCTCGCCGTCCTTCGCGCCCTCCGCGAGGCAGCTCGAGAAGGTCGTGAGACGCAGGCGCGGATGATCGGAGAGCTTCTCGTACAGCGCCTTCAGGAAGTAGTACGCATTGAAGGGGTAGTACTCCCACGCGTTCTCGCCGTCGAGCACGATCGCGACCACGTGCCCGGGCTCATCCTCGAACAGCTTCGCCAGGTGCTCGAGATGATCGACGAGATTCGCCGCCGCATCGTCGCCGTGCCATTTCGAGTAAGTGAAGCCGATGAGATCGGACCAGGCGTCGTGCCGGAAGAAGCACCGCACGCGACCGCCAGGCAGCCGATAAGGCCGATGCAGGAGTCCCGCGCTGTGCTGCACGCTGTCGGCACCCGATGCCGCCAGGCTGTTGCGCAACACCGCCTCGCCGGTCGCCACCCAGTCGAAGCCGAACTCATCGAACAGCGCGAGCGCACGCTCGCTGACGGCGCCCTCCGCGGGCCAGCACCCGCGTGGCCGCACGCCAAAAGTCTCGACGAACGACTGGATGGCGCGCGCCACGTGCCAGCGCGCGCGATCATCGCCGCCCGGATACTCGGGCTCCGCGGGCAGCGCGAGCTCCGGCTGTGCTTCGCGCGCCGCATCGAAATCGAACATGAGTGGCACGATCGGGTGGCCCCACGGTGTCACGGACAGCTCAACCTGTCCGCTCCCCATGAGCCTGCGGTAACGCGGCAGCAGGCCCGAGAGAATGTCGCCGATGATCTCGAGGAGCTGCCGGCAGTCTTCGGTGCTGTAGTCCTTCTCTTTCGTCATCAGCTCCTGCGCCCGCGGATCGCCGAGCCGGACCGTCTCGCCGAACCAGGCGAGGTGATACCAGACGGCGAGATCGCGCACGAACTGTGGCGAGGCATAGGCCGCCGCATCCTTGTCCAGCAGATCGGTGGCGAGCGTCGCCAGCAGCTTGTACGGGGCGAACCGCTCGATCAGCCGTTCACGATTTGCCTTGAGGCAGGCGCGAAGCGCATCGGTACGCAACACCGCATCCTGTGGCATGCCTTCAGGCGTGAGCAGCGCGAGTACCCGGTCGCGGATCGGCTGGCCGGTGCGCTGCCAGGCCGAGATTTGTGCACTGTAGTCGCGGATCTGCTCGATCAGCGCCGGCGAGAAGTTCACCACGGCCGCGGCGCCCGGCTGCGACTCGAGGTGCACCGCCATGTCGACGTAGTCCTTGATGGCGTGCAGGTACGTCCACGGCAGTACGTGCTCGCCCGTGACCAGGTCCTGGTACTGCGGCTGGTGCATGTGCCAGCACAGCACCACGCGCAACGGCTCGCCCGAGCTCACCCCTCGAGGTCCCTCAACATGTCCGCGGTGACCAGCACCACGCCCTGCTCGGTGACGTGAAAGCGGCGCGCATCGGCCTCCTCGTCGAAACCGATGCGCATCCCGTCCGGAATCTCACAGCCCTCGTCGAGAATCGCGTGGCGAATCGTGCAACGCTGGCCGATGTCCACATCGGGCAGGATCACCGAGCGCTCGATGGTGCTGCGCTCCTGCACGTGCACCCCGGAGAAGAGCAGCGACTGGCTCACCGAGGCGCCGGAGATGATCGAGCCGCTCGAGATCATCGAGTTCACCGCCATACCGCGCCGGCCATCGTCATCGAGCACGAACTTCGCCGGCGGCTGCTGCAACTGGTAGGTCCAGATCGGCCACTGCTGGTCGTAGATGTTGAGCTCCGGATCGACGTGCACCAGCTCCATGTTGGCTTCGTAGTAGGCGTCCACATTACCGACGTCCCGCCAATAGCTCTGCGCGCGCGTCCGCACATCCTGGAACGGATAGGCGAAAACCTGCATGCGATCGATGGCCTCGGGAATGATGTTGCGGCCGAAATCGTGCGCGGACTCCGGCCGCTCCGCATCCGCGGTCAGCAGTTTCTCCAGCAGGCGCGTGTTGAACACGTAGATGCCCATGGAAGCGAGCGCCACATCCTCGCGCCCCGGAAGCGGATCGGGGTTGGCCGGCTTCTCCGCGAACTTGATGATGCGGTTCCACTCCGTCGTGGTCATCACGCCAAAGCCGCGGGCCTGCTCGCGCGGCACCTGCACCACGCCCACCGTGATGTCGGCGCCCTTCTCCACGTGGTAAGCGATCATCGGACCGTAGTCCATCTTGTAGATGTGATCGCCTGCCAGCACCAGCACGTGCGTCGGCCGGTGCGATCGAATCAGGTCCATGTTCTGGTACACCGAGTCCGCCGTGCCCCGATACCAGTGCACACCGATCTGCTGCTGCGCCGGGATGATCTCGACGAACTCACCAAACTCGCCCCTCAGGTAGCCCCAGCCGCGACTCACGTGCTGGATCAGCGACTGCGCCTTGTATTGCGTCAGCAGGCAGATCTGGCGGATGCCGGAGTTCACGCAGTTCGACAGCACGAAGTCGATGATGCGGAACTTGCCGCCGAAGGGAGTCGCGGGCTTGCAGCGGTTGGCGGTGAGGTCACGCAGCCGCTCGCCGCGCCCGCCGGCCAGAATCACCGCGAGCGTGCCGCCGGTGAGGCGGCTCACGTAACGTCCCGAGGAAGCGCGGGCGGGTTGGCGGGCCATGGGCGGTACTACAGCGCAAGGCGCAGCTGCTGCGCAACCGCCGACTCTACGCCGCTCACAGCCATTTCATGAGCCCGAGCTCGAAGGGGTGGCTGAGCAGCTCGTGCCAGGGGTAGACGCGGATCTCGGTGGCGAACTGCCCGCACTCGGGCGGCTCGGCATCCAGCGCGAACACCGTGTCGCCGGCCTGGTTGGCGTCCTCGGCCGCCTCGAGCGGGGCACGCCAGATGTCATCGCGCGCCGGCAGCGCATAGGAGGACAGCGCGGGCGGCGTGCGCTCGGCGCGCGGAAGCAGGCGGCGGGCGAGGAACTCGACGCGGACGTCGGCAGGCGTGAGGCCGTTCAGCGCCACGGCCACCGAGAGGCGCAGCCGCTCGCCGCGCGGCAGGTCCCGGGTCGAGTCACTGAGAAGCTTGAGGCTCACCCGCGGCCAGGCGATCCGCACGCGCTGCTTCCACTCGGCGAGCGTGCGCGC
>DATFRO010000040.1:0-32068 GCA_035263105.1 Steroidobacteraceae bacterium
ACGCGGGCTGTCCGGCCTCAAGATGGTCGCGCCGGCGGACTCGAGCGTCGGGCGCCTTTACGCGCGCCGCGGCTACGTCGAGGTCGAAACCGCCTACCACAAGCGCTTCACATAACGCAACTTTCGGGCGTAGAATGTCCGGCCAGACAGACTGAACAGTCCGTCCGGTCAGACGCCTGCGGCTGTCTCGGTCGACATCCCCACTCGAGGTCACAGATGGCTGGGTTCTTTGGTCGAAGCGCGGCCAGTGCCGCGCGGCTGGGGCAGGCGCTGGGGCCCATTGCTGGGACGCCGGCGGGCGAGGACCTCCGACGCCGCATCGCGACACTGCCGCAGAGCGGCTTGGGCGGGCGGGTCGGGGCCGCCCTCAATCAAGCGCTCGGGCCTGCCCCGACTGGGGCGACGATCGCTGCGCCTCCGGCCGGCACGGCACCGACGACTGGGACGGCTGGGCCAGGCGTGCCCACGCCGCCCGTCGCCAACGTCGGCGCGCAGATGAATGCCGCGCAGGCGGCCGCCGCTCGTGCGCGTCGGCGCGCGCGCGGGCCGCTGATGGGCACGGTCGGCCAAGCGGTGCCGACCGGCACGGCCGGCACCCGGACGCTCCTGGGCGGCTACTGATGGCGAGCGAGTACGGCGCGGAGGGCCTCGCGAAGCGCTCGCGCTACGACTCCCTCCTCGCCGCGCTCAAGTCCGAGCGGAGCTCGTTCGACCCCTTGTGGCGCGACCTCGGCGATTGGATTTTCCCGCGCCGCTACCGGTTCCAGCCAAGCGACCGCAACCGCAGCGCCGGCCGCAAGCAGGACCAGAAGATTCTCGACTCGACCGCCCGCTTTTCGGTTCGCACGCTGCAGTCGGGCTTGCACGCCGGCCTCACCTCGCCGGCGCGCCCGTGGATGCGGCTGACCACGCCGAACCAGGATCTCGCCGAGCAGCAGCCCGTGAAGGAATGGCTGCACGTTGTCACGCAGCGCATGCTGACGGTCTTTCAGCAGACGAACCTCTACAACACGCTGCCGATCGTCTACGGCGACATGGGCGTGTTTGGCACCGCCGCGATGAGTGTCGTTGACGACACGAAGGATCTCTTCCGCTGTTACGCATACCCCGTCGGCAGCTACGTGCTCGGGCTCGATGCGCGCAACCTCGTGACGACATTCGCGCGCGAGTACCAGCTCACCGTGCGCCAAGTCGTCGAGCAGTTCGGCGTCGTCCGGCCCACCTCGCGCGACATCGACTGGTCGATGCTCAGCACCACGGTCAAGAGCCTCTGGGACCGCGGCCAGTACGAGGCCGCCGTCGACGTCACCTGGATCATCACGCCGAACGAACAGGCGGACCCGCAGAAACTCGCCGCGAAGTACCTGCCGTTCAGCAGTTGCTACTACGAGACGGGCAGCACTGAGCAGAAGTATCTGCGCGAGTCCGGCTTCCGCACGTTTCCGATCATGGCGCCGCGCTGGGACGTCACTGGCGAAGACACCTACGGCACCGACAGTCCAGGGATCACGGCGCTCGCCGACGTGAAGCAGTTGCAGCACGAACAGGCGATGAAGGCGAAGGCGATCAACAAGATGGTCGACCCGCCGGTGATGGCGCCGACGGTGCTGAAGACGCAGACGACCGGCCTGCACGCCGGCGAGATCACCTACGTCGATGTGCGCGAAGGCATGGCCGGCATGCGCTCGGTCTACGACCTCCGCATCAATCTCGCCGACATGTCGGCCGACATTCAGAGCGTCCAGTACCGCATTCAGCGCGCGTTCTACGAGGACCTGTTCCTGATGCTCGCGCGCAGCGACCAGATGCGCGGCGCGCAACCGCTGACGGCGCGCGAGGTGGAGGAGCGGCACGAAGAGAAACTGCTCGCGCTCGGGCCAGTGCTCGAGCGCACAAACGACGAACTCCTCGAGCCGCTGATCGATCGGGTCTACGCGATGATGGACGAGGCCGGCTTTATCCCTGACCCGCCGCCGCAGATCCAAGGCAAGCAACTCAAGGTCGAGTACACGAGCATCATGGCGCAGGCGCAGAAGCTGGTGTCCGTCGTCGGCCAGGACCGGTTCTCGATGACCGTGCAGCCGCTCACGCAGTTGTATCCCGAAGCGAAATACAAACTCGACGTGTTCCAACTCGTCGACAACTACGGCGAGATGCTGGGTGTCGACCCGCGGATCATCGTGCCGAGCGACGAGGCCAAGCAGGCGATGGCGGCCGACCAGCAGCAGGCGGCGGCGGCGCAGCAGGCGCAGCAGATGGCGCTCGGCGCGAAGGCGATGAAGGACGCCAGCCAAGCGGACCTGAGTGGAGATAACGCGCTGAACCGGATGGTCGATGCGGCGACGGCCGGCGGCGGGGTCGCACCGCCCGCAGGACAGGCGACACCCGTATGAGCGAGCGCGCATTCGTCGAGAACTACGCCGACGGCTCGCAGCAGCGCTACGGCAACCGCGTCGTACGCCGCCGCGAGGCCGCGAGTCTCGAGGCCTTCCGATCCGTGCTCCGCACGGCCGAGGGCCGGCATATGTACTGGGACGTGCTCGCGCGGTGCGGCGTGTTCCGCTCCATCTGGCAACTGAGCGCGGCGATTCACTACAACGCGGGCCAACAAGACATCGGCCATTGGCTCATGGGGAAGTTGCTCGAGGCCGACGAGCAGGCGTACGAACTCATGCACCGCGAGGCCCGAGCTCGCGAGCGCCGACAGAACGTCGACGTCGAAGCGCAACGGACCCCCAGCATCACCGAGGAGTAAGGCATGGCCGAGACACCTGGCGCAAAGCCTGACAGCGGAAGCGCCCTGAAGCCGGACGCGAAGCCGGACACACCCAAACCGGACGCGACCCCGGATGCGAGCAAGACTCCGGACAGCAGCGCCCCACCCTCCGCGCCGGCGCCGGCGGCAGCCGCCGCCCCCCCGACGGCGCCTGAGCGGTACACGCTGAGCCTGCCGGAGGGCGCGCACCTCGATAGCGGCGACCTCGCCGCGTTCGAGCGGTTCGCGCGCACCAACAACTGGACGAACCAAGACGCACAACAGGTGCTCGAGGAACACGCGGCCGCGCTCCAGGCGCAGAGCGCGCACTACCGCGCTGAGCTCGAGAAGGACCCGATCTACGGCGGCGCGAATCTGATGGAGACAGAGCGTCTCTGTAATCTCGCGCTCGATCGGCTCCGACCGCGAGGCACGCCGGCCGGCGATGAAATTCGCCGCGCACTGGTCAAGACCGGCTGGGGCAACTACAAGCCTGTCGTCGCCCTCTTCGCCGACATCGGGCGAATGATGGCCGAGGACAAAACGACCGGGGCGCTCGGCTTCCGCCTCACACCTGAGAAACCCAATCCCGCCGACGCGTTGTTTCCGACCACGGTCGGAGTCAGCGGGGGGTAAGCGCCACTGGAGTGACGCATGGCAACACTTGGAACCGGCAATCTCACGATGGCGGACTGGGCGAAGCGGCTCGGTCCGGATGGCAACGTGCCGATCATCATCGAGCTCCTCAGTCAAACCAACGAAGTCCTCGACGACATGACGTTCGTCGAAGGCAATCTCCCGACCGGGCACCGCACCACCGTTCGCACCGGCTTGCCGGCGGTCGCGTGGCGTCTGCTCAACCAGGGCATCACGCCGAGCAAGTCAACCACCGCGCAGATCGACGAGCAGTGCGGCATGCTCGAGGCGTGGAGCGAAGTGGACAAAGACCTCGCAATGCTCAACGGCAACGTGAACACATTCCGCCTCTCGGAGTCGAAAGCGTTCATCGAGTCGATGAACCAGGAATTCTGCCAGACGCTGTTCTACGGCAACGCGGGGCTCGCGCCGGAAGAGTTCACCGGCTTGTCGGTACGCTACGCGACGACGAGCGGCTCGCCGGCGAACGCGGACAACATCATCAAGGCCGGCGGGACCGGCGCCGACAACACCAGTATCTGGTTGATCGCGTGGGGCGACCAGACGATCACGGGCATTTTCCCGAAGGGCAGCAAGGCCGGCTTGATCCACGACGACTTCGGCGAGGTCACCGTCGAGATGACGGCGGGCCTGCCCGGCTCGCGGATGCGTGCGTATCAGGAACGCTGGCAGTGGAAGAGCGGCATCGCGCTGAAGGACTGGCGCTACGTCGTTCGCATTTGCAACATCGATGTGAGCGACCTCGCGGGCGCCACGCCGCCGGACCTGATCGACTTCATGGAAGCGGCGACCGAGATCATTCCGAACAACCTCGGGAAGAAAACGTTCTACATGAACCGCTACGTCGCGCGCTATCTCCGCAAGCAGGAGCGGGCGGACGTGTCGACGGGCGGCGGGCTCACCTACGAGAACGTCGAAGGCAAGCGCGTCTTGATGTTCGGCGACATTCCGGTCAAGCGCGTGGATCAACTGCTCAACAGCGAAGCGCTGGTGCCGTAAAGGAGGCGCGCATGTTTATCGACAATCTGTTACTGGTATCCGACGCGCAGGCCTTCACGGGCGCGGCGACTGTCTCGACCAACGTGATCGACCTGGGCAACGTCACGCCGAAGCGCGAGATCGGCACGGGCGAGGGCATGGGGTTCGGCGTGGCGTTCGACGTCGCCGCCGGCGCCGGCTCGACGCCGGTGATCGATGTGATTCAGTCGGACGCGGCGGCAATGACGTCGCCCGATGTGATCGCCTCGGTCAGCGATGTGGCCGCGAACCTCACGGCCGGCAAGCTCCTCTTTGTCCCGATTCCGCCAGGCAAGCCAACGAAGGAGTTCCTCGCCATCCGCGTCACGATCACCGGCGGGACCACGACCGCCACGCTCACGTCGTGGCTGACGCATCGCGACCTCTTCTCGATCACGGCGAAGGCGTACGCGAAGAGCTACGTGGTGTGAGTCATGGCGAAAACCAAAGCCGATCCGAAACACGCGGCGCCGACCTACAGCGAGGGCGACGACGAGTCGCTCTCGCCAGCGCCGGACGCGACCGAGGTCGAGCTCCCGCCGCAAACACGCAAAGTGCGGGCGACGGCGCCGACCTACTACGACGACAAACGCCGGCGACTGGGCGACGTCTTCCGCATCCGTCAGCCCTACGAGATCCCAGGCCCGAAGGGCAAGCCGGTCCTGCACGACGACTTCAATCCCAAGTGCATGGAAGACGTGGCGGCCGACACGCCGGAACATACGAGCACGGGCAGGGACGAACTCCGGCGGCAGCACGACGAGATCCTCGGCGCGCATCGGCGGCCGGGCATGAACGTCCTCGGCGATTAGGTCGACACGCGCGCGGTTCAGCGGCGAGCTCGTTGCGGCGTTCACCGCCTGGGAACCTCGAGGGCACCCTCTCTCGAGGATGGGATGAACCGGACTGCGACCCCATTGAACCGCGCGCCGTTTTTCTCGAGGAGGCTCCACGATGGGACGCACGTTAGCCGTTCTCGTTCTCGCGTTCGCGAGCGCGGTGCCGCTCGAGGCGCAAATGACCGGCCCGATTCCGATCAGTCCACCGGTCGCCGGCCGGGCACAACCACCGAACCTGCCCGCGCCACAAGCGAGTGGCGGCCCCGAATGCACGCAGGCCGGCGTGTGTGCCGTCTTTCCTGCCGGCAACCTTGTCTCGTATGGGTTCGACATCTCCGGCACGTTTGTGGGCACGCTGCAATTCGAGGCGACGATCGACGGCACCAACTGGCGCCTAGTGCAACTCCTGAACGTCTCGACCGGCGGCGCGAGCGCCACGACGACGGCGGCTGGGTCCTACACGCTCAGTAACATCGGGTTTCTGACGCTCCGCGTGCGCGCGACAACGTGGACGTCCGGTACCGCGCTCGTCTCCATGCGCCGCGGGTATGCGGCGTGGGCCCGCTCCGGCGGCACCAATCCGTCGCCGACGATCGCGCAGGTCACGATCACGCCGGACCTGATTCTCAAGGCCGCAGGTACGAACGCGAGCGCGCTCGGCATCTTCACACTCGACGGCGCGACGTTCGCGGGCGGTCTGCAGTTTGGCGTGCTCGCGACGACGCTCGCGCAACCGACGTGCTCGGTCACCACGCGCGGGCTGTTCTGGAGCTCGTTCGGCGCGCTCGGTGTGAAGGACGCGATTGCCGTGTGCGCGAAGAGCGGCACCGACGGCTACGCGTGGCGCACGATTTACTGACATGCCCTACCGTCGCCCACCCGAACGCGGCCATACGGTCTACGTGCAAGCGGGCCCAAGTGTCGGCGCGACGGGCGCGACCGGTGCGACCGGGCCCGCAGGTCCGGTCGGCCCCACTGGGGCGACGGGTCCCACGGGCGCGACGGGTCCTGCCGGCCCGACCGGCCCGGCAGGCGCCGATGGTGCGCTCACCAACAGCAGCGGCGCCTTGACAGCGCACGCCGTGCTGCTCGGCAACGGCACGGTGGATGTGAAACCGATCGCGGCGCTCGGCACCGCCGGCCAGGTACTGACGAGCGGCGGCGCCGGCGTCGATCCAGCGTGGGCGACTCCCGCCGCCGCCGGCGGCACGGTCACACACACGGTCGGCGCACTGACCGATCACGCGGTCGTGGTCGGCAACGCATCGGATGATCTCCAAGTCCTGAGCTCGCTCGGCACGGCAACCACGCTGTTGCACGGCAATGCGAGTGGCGACCCGACGTGGGGCGCCGTCGATCTCGCGGCTGATGTGACGGGCTCGTTGCCGCAGAGCGCCGTCGCGAGCCTCGTTAGTGACCTCGCGCTGAAAGCGCCGCTCGCGTCAGCCGCGCTGACCGGCACGCCGAGTGCGCCCACGCAGACGACGGGCGACAACTCGACCAAGCTCGCGACGACGGCATTCGTCGCCGCCGCCGTCGGCACGGCGAGCTACGCGCTGCCGTCGCTCGGCTCGTTTGCGTGGATCAACCAAGGCACGGCGGCGATCGACACGCTGACCACGGGCTACACGATGACCGCGCCGGTGGGGGCCTCCACCAACTGGCGCCTGCAAACGCTGGCGGCCCCAGCCACGCCCTACACGCTGACGACGGTGTTGCGGATGTCAGCCCTGATGGCGAATTTTCACCAAGTGGCGATCGGCTGGCGGCAATCCTCCGACGGCAAGCTCGTCACGTTTGGGCCGCAATGCAACACCAGCACGGCCTCCTACGGCATGCATCTCGGCGTCCACAAGTACACCGCGGCCGCAGGGTCGTTCTCAGCAAGCTATGTGTCGGCCCTGCCCACGCGCCTCTCGACGGCCCCCTTCTGGCTCCGGATCAGCGATGACGGCACGAACCGCAAGTGTTGGATCTCGGCGGACGGCACGCACTGGCAGTTAGTGCACACGGTCGGGCGCACCGATTACCTGACGGCGGATCAGATTCTCTGGGGCGTCGATGTGGAGAACGCAACGTATGAGGGCCTCGCCACGCTGTTGTCCTGGGCGGTGACGTAATGGCGACCGCTGCGCCGAAGTCGTCCGTACCCGATCGTGTCGTGTACCTCAACGTCTACGTGGTGCTGAAAGATCCCAACGAGGTCAAGTACTGGCAGCAGTGGTGTAAGGACCACAACCTGCCTGGCGTCACGCCGCCGATTCTTGGCTACATCGATTCGCCGAACGCGCTCGCCACACGGCACAACGCGCCGTGGAAGGGCTACACCGATCCGAAGGTCGGCGGGAACTACAGTTGGTCGCCGTGGAAGGCCGACGACAAAGGCAACGCGTTCCCGCTCGATCAGGCGGTATTTCAGATCAAGAGCGGCGGGTTCTGGATTTTCGGCGGCACGGTGATCGAGTACCGCTGGCTCGCGCAGTTTGTCGTCGGCACCGATCCGGATCATCCCGACGGCGGCACGAGCACGGCCTACGGGCCGATTCGCAATCGCCGGTGGATCTGCGGCTTCGAGCTCGCCGCGATGCGGAAGGGCGACCTCGTTCGACTGTCGCCGGATGCCGCGCGCCATGTGGGCGGGCTCGGCTTCGCGATCCGACAGAACTCAGGCACGGTGAACATCACCACCACGTATTACGGCGGCACGGCCCCGCAGCAGAGTTGGGAACGCTTCTATCTGCGGCTGCGGCGGAAACCGACCACGACGAACCCTGTCTTCTGGCAAACACGCGGGACGCCGTCGACGACGCCGAGAGTGCAGCTGGGGATGACGCCCGCCGGCGACGTCGTGGCCTACGGCTACGATGGGTCGACCACCGTCACGCTCGGCACGGTCGTGCGGATGACCGAGTGGGACCCAGTCACCAATCCCCACGCGTGGCGGAAGTTCGATGTGTTCATCCGCTACGATGGCGCGGCGCCCGCCAGCAATACGAACCTCCTCAGCATCTTCGTGGATGGCAACCCCGTGTTCTCGGTCGGGCCCAACGTGCCTGGGTTAGCGACCAACGCGCACACCGACAGCGAGTTTGTATCGCCGAGTCTTGGGACGGACCTCCTCGAACTCGATGTCGATGACTGGATCAACGCCGACCCCGGCAACGGCACCCCGCCGGTGGCGTACTTCGGGCCGACCGGCAAAGACGGCTATGCCGGCTCCAAGATCGTGCGGTTGCATCCGAAGGGCTTCTCCACCAACCACAACGCCGGGGCGTGGCCTGGCGATTTTCGCGTGCTCCTGCAGTCCATGATGACGCTGGGCGCGCCGATGTACGCGCTCTCGAGCAGCACCTCCGGCGCCCTGCTGGCGGTCGACACCGATGATGCGATTCAAGTCGATGCGGACACGGGCAAGTTCGGGTGCGCGGCGCTGCTCGCTGCCGCGGGCGGCGTGAAAACCTTTGCGGCGGCGAACGGGCAGGTCGGGGCGAGAGCGGCGGGCGTCACCAGCATGAAGACGATGACCGAGTCGAACGCACTGACCGGCAACAGCGCATTGATGAACCCGCCGACGGTGGCCGTCGATCCGCCCGACTACACTCCGATCGAACTCCGGCGCACCAAAGGGACCGACGCGAACGCCTCGAGTACGCACTGTCTCTCGGGCGAGGCCGAACTCGTCGGGACGTGGGCGAAGTGTGACCTCTACGCGCTGACGCCCGAAGCGCGGGCGATCTATGACGCCTACGTCGAACCGGTGTGGGTGGGGCAACACAACTGGTCCTACCCGCTGTCGCCGTGGGCGCAAGGTGGGGAAGCGCCGCCGCTGTCGCCGTTCATCGTCAAGTGCGGCACGTATGTCGGCAACAATACCGGCCAGGATCTCGAGTTCCGCGCGCCGGTCAACTGGCTCTGGATTCGCCGCACGGGCGGCGGCACGGTGGGCGTCTATACGTGGTGGACGGGGATGCTCGGCGCGCACAAGGACCACAGCACGGCGGTGTCGTCGCAGGTCCCGCTCGGCATCGAGGATGCGACCTACGTCGGCGCGAGCGGCGAAGGGCAGCAGCAAAGCTACCTTCTGCGTCTCGCCGGCAACGATCCGAGCAACAACGCGATCGGGATCACCTACCAGTACATCGCCGTCTGCGACCCTGGCTCGCGCTACATGCTGAACATGTCGTGCGTGCATCGCAACGCCGAGGGCACCTACGACAACAAGCTCGTGAACGCCGACTGGCTGACCGAGTTCGCGTTCCTGCAGATGGAAGAGGCCGGCGCCGGCCCCGCGCGCCCGCTGTATGCGCGCGGACCCAACAGCCAGAGCGATGCGATGTCGGCCTTCGACGTGGGCAACGCGATCACGAACAGCCTGAGTTTTGCGGCGGGGATCGTCACCAGCAAGGCCGGCGTGCACGCGGGCTCGTCGTACAACAACGCGTTCAGTCTCTGGCGCCACAGTGACGGCAACGGCGATCCGGGGCAGCCAGGCACGGTGCAGATCGGCGGCTACACGGGCGACGGCTCGGGCTCGCGCACGATCGGCCTCACGCCGAGCGGCCTGCGGCCCGTGTTCGCGATTTTCTTCACCGAGGCGGTTGCCACGGGGTTCTGGCGCGATCCCTCGCACACCAGCACGAACAGCGCGAACTACGCCGGCACCGACACCGCGAACGGCATCACCGGCGGCGGCATCGATTCGATCACCGTCGGCAGTGCGCTGAACACGAACGCGATCCGCTACAACTATCTGGTCCTGATGGGCAGCGCGACGGCCGGCAACAACGGCTGGGGCGTGAACGGCGAGTTCATCAACGGGGAGTTCTATCCGCCGGCGAACGGCCCGTGGCCGCCGATCACCGGCGAGCCGCCAGGCGCCCCAGGCACCGAGCCGCCAAGTGGCGGCGGCGGCGCGGGACCGCCGGAGCCGCCTGGGAATAACACCGGCGCAGGGTGCGTCGGGTCGACGCAGTCGCTGATGAATCAGGCCCTGTCGCGGATCGGCGTCAGTAAGCAGATCGGCGACCTCGCCGCCGAGTTGACGATCGAGGCGACCAGCGCGCGCCTCATCGTGGACGATGACGTGGACGCGACCCTGCGCGACTTTGCCTGGCCGTTCGCCACGAAGTACGCCGCGCTCGCTCTCGTCAGCGGGAGTCCGGCCGCGCCGACGAATCAGGATTGGATCTACACCTACCAGCGCCCGGCGAATTGCGTCTACGAGCGGCGGATTGTCCTCGACCGCGGGACCGCGATCGATCCGACGCCGCCGCCGTTCGCGCTCGGGAGCGATGCCGCCGGCGGCGGCCTGATCTACTCCAACGTCGCGAACGCGGTCCTTGAGTACACCGCGCGCGTGTTCTGCCCCGCGAGCCAGGGCGACGCGCTCTTCCGCGAAGCGCTGATGTGGCGCTTTGCCGCGAGTCTCGCGCCGGCCCTCTCGCGCATGGAAGGCAAGACCGAGAACGCGCTACAGATGTACGAGCGCGTGCTGCTGAAGGCGCAGCAGATCCTGCGGCCGGGCAACCCCGGCAACCCTGCGGCGGCCGGTGCGCTGGATCAGAGCGCCGCCGCGCAGGCTGCGAACCTCGCGGTTGTGAATCTCGCGCTGGTCCGGATCGGGGCGCACACGATTCGGAGTCTGGCCGAGCAGAACCGCGAGGCGACCGCGGCCCGTCTCGTCTTCGAGGAGGAGCTCGTCGCGACACTGCGCGACTTCCCGTGGGCGTTTGCGACCGCCTACGTCGATCCCCTCACCCTGTTGAGTGGCACTCCAGCGGCGCCGGTCAATCCCGACTGGACCTATGCGTATGCGTTGCCGACCGATTGCGTGTTCGCGCGGCGACTGACGAGCGGCGCCAGGCGAACGTGGGAAGAGCAGCCGCCGAAGTTCCGCATCGGTCAGGACGGCACGACGCGCGCGCAAGTGCTCTTCACCGACGAACAGGACGCGGCGCTCGAGTACACCGCGCGCCTCGACGGCATCGTCGCGCTCGGCGATCAACTCTTCCGCGAAGCGCTGTCGTGGAAACTCGCGGCCACGCTCGCGCCGTCGGTCGCGCAAGTTACGCCGGAGTATCCGCCTGAGCAATTCGGCCGCGGGCCCGATGACGCGCGCGAGCAGCGGACGCCGAAGCCGACCGGCGTGCAACTGCGCCGGCAACTCGCGCTTGATGCCGCCGCGAACTACGCGGCGACCATCGCGAAGGCCAAAGCGATCAACGCGCGCGAGCAGCAGCCGGACCTCGACGAACCGGACGCCCCGTGGATTCTGGGGCGCAACTAGATGCCCGAGAGCATCCTGCAACGCTCGTTCGCCGGCGGCGAGCTCGCGCCGGCGCTCACCATGCGCGCGGATCTCGCGAAGTACACCATGGGGCTGCGGACGTGTCGCAACTTTCTGGTGCGCCGCGAGGGCGGCGTCAGTAACCGACCAGGGACACGCTTCGTTGCCGCTGCCAAGGACAACGATCCGGGCAAGCTCCTCATGCGCTACATCTCGAGCGAGCCCGGCCAGTCGGTACTCATCGAGGCCGGCACGGGCTACTTCCGCTTTTATCTGAACGGCGCCGCGCTCAGTCTCAGCGGGCCGGCGGCCGCCTACAACGGGGCGACGGCGTACGTGCCGGGCGACCTCGTCTCAAGTGGCGGCGTGAACTACTACTGCCACACGATGACGACGGGGAACGCGCCGCCGAACGAGTCGTACTGGTTTGCCCTCACGGGCTTGCTCTACGAGCTCCCCACGCCCTACGGCGGCGTGACGCCGATGTTCAAGTGGAGCCAGAGCGGTAACGTCATCACGATCACCGAACGCAATCAGCACCCGCGCGAACTCATTTGCTACAGCCTCACGCGCTGGGTCTTGCACGACATCACGACGCTCCCGCAGGTCAGCGCGCCGACCAGTGGGTTCAGCGGCGCCTCAGGGCCCGTAGGCACGCTCACCTATCACTACGTGGTGACCACGATCGATGAGGCAACCAACGAGGAGAGCAACCCCTCGACGCCGATTGATGTGACGTTCACCGACCCGCCCACCGAGCATGAACCGATTGTCCTGGGCTGGGACGCGGTCACGGGCGCCGCCGAGTACAACGTCTACCGCGACCCGACGGGCAACGGCATCTACGGCTACGTCGGCAGCACGACGACGAACGCCTTTTACGACACGCTGTTGGTGCCCGACATGATGCTCACCCCCCCGCAGGCGCAGACCCCGTTCGAGGACGTGAACGATTATCCGGACTGCTCGGCCACGCATCAGCAGCGGCGCTACTTCGGCAACACCGATCACCAACCCGATGCGGTGTGGGGATCACGCATCGGCTATCCGAGCAACTTCAGCATCTCGACGCCGCTGCAGGACGACGACAGTGTCAACTTCAAAGTGGCCGGCAACAACCACCATGCGGTGTGGTTCCTGCTCACGCTGAAGGCCGGCTTAATCCTGATGACGACGGCCGGCGAGTGGAGCGTCGTCGGTGACAACGGCGGCATCATCAAGCCGGACGCGATCCAGGCCGACCAGAACACCTACGTCGGGTCGCATCCGAAAGTGGCGCCGGTCATCATCGGCAACAGCGTGATCTATCCGCAACTGCATGGCAACGTGCTGCGCGAGATCCGGTTCGACCAACAGGTCGAAGGCCTCGCTGGCCGCGACCTCACGTTGTTTGCGGCGCACCTCTTCGAGGGGCACACGATCGTGGACCTCGACTACCAGCAGACACCCGACTCGATCATCTGGGCCTGTCGCAGCGACGGCGTGCTGCTCGGGCTCACCTACATTCCCGAGGCGGATGTCTGGGGCTGGCACCGCCACGACAGCGCGGCCGCGGCGCACTTCGAGGACGTGTGCGTCGTGCCGGAGCTCGGGCGCGACGTCCCGTACTTCCTGGTCAAGCGCACGATCGGCGGCGGCACCGTGCGCTACATCGAGGCGCTCGAGGACCGCACGATCTTCAACTGGAACCAGGACGTGTTCTTCGTCGACTGCGGCCTGAGCTATCACGGCGCGCCCGTCTCAAGCGTGAGTGGGCTCGGGCATCTCAACGGACAAGTGGTCGCCGTGGTCGGCGATGGCACCGTCGTCTACAACGGTGATCCCGCCGGCGCGAACGCGGCGTCGTTCACGGTCAGCGGCGGCAGTGTGAGTCTCGGCGGCAGTTACTCGGATGTGCATGTCGGGCTCGCGATCCGCTTCGCGGATCTTGAGACGCTGAACCTCGACGTGCAGGGGCAGGCGATCCGCGACAAGTGGAAACGGCTCGGCAGCGTGAGTGTGATCGTCGATAAGAGTGCGCGCAGTTTTCAGGCGGGACCGGACCTCGCGCACCTCTCGAGTTACTTGCCTGCGCCGTATGACCCGACGAGCGCGAGCGTGAGCGACGACCTCGAGTTCAACATCACGGCCGTCTTCACGCATCACGGCCGCTTCGTCATTCGCCACAGTGATCCGCTGCCGTTGACCATTCTCGGCGTGATCCCGAACGTGGAGCTCGGAGGGTAGGGGCGATGGCATTTACGACGGCCATGCTGGTGATGGGGATCGCCTCGATGGCGACCTCGACCTACGGCCAGGTGCGCGCGGGGCGCGCAGCGAAGCGCGCCGGCGAGGCGCAGCAACAGGTCGCCGAGAGCGAAGCGCAACTGAGCGACTACAACGCGCAGGTCGCCGAGCTCCAGGCAAAGGACGCGCTCGAGCGTGGCGGCGAGAAAGAATCGCGGTTCCGCGACCAGGTGCGCGGCCTGATTGGCTCGCAGCGCGCCGGCTTCGCGGGCGCGAACGTCGACGTGGGCTACGGCTCGGCGGCCGACGTGCAGGCCGATGCGGCGTTCCTCGGCGAACTCGACGCGCTGACGATCCGGAACAACGCGGCGCGCGAGGCTTGGGGCTACAAAGTGGAAGCGGAAGACTTGCGGCGGCGCGCCGAGATTCAGCGTCAGGGCGGCGAGATGGCGGCGGCCGCCGGCCGCGAGGCGGCAAAGGGCGCCTACATCGGCGCGGCCGGCACGGTGCTTGGCGGGACCAGTTCGCTATTGGCGACGAGGTACGGGTTCAACGAACGCGACCAAACGGCGCGACAACAGGCGTATTGGGCCGCGGGCAACACGGGACCTGTCGCGCGGGGCTAGACCATGCCGACGGTTCGTACCTACGGTCCACGCCAAGTTCTCACCGAAGCGCTGCCTGGCGTCCGCAAGCAGGCCGCACTCACCGAGGAGGCGGCCGGCGTCGGCGTCGAGCGGGCGAAGATCGGCACGGGCCAGGCGCTCGCGCAAGTCGGCGGGCAACTCGCGCAGACGGCCTTCAGCGAGTACCAGCAGACGCGGCAGAAGGAGATCAACGAGGCCGATCAGATCGCCGTCATGGAAGCCGAGACGGCACTCGGTCGCTGGGAAAACACGCGACTCTTCGGCGATGGGGGCGCCCTCTCGCAACAAGGCAAAAACGCGCTCGGCCTCCCCGAACAGGTGAACGAGGAGTACAACCAGTTCGCCGACGAGATCGCCAGCGGCCTCTCGACCGACCGCCAACGGCTCGCGTTTCAGAAAGTCCGATTGCAACGGGGCATGGGCCTCGACATGACGGTGCAGCGGCACGTCTCTGGAGAAATTCAGAAGTACAAAACGGAGACGGTGAAGGCCAACGTCGGTAACGCGTCCAACCTCGCAATCGCGTACGGGCTCGATCCCGAGCGCTCCAAAGCTGAACTCGACCGCGCCCTCAACACCATCGACATCGCCGGCGCCCAACTCGGCCTCCCGCAAGTGCAGATCGATGCGATGAAGCTTGATACGCAGACCGCCGTACATGAGGGTGTGATCAATCGCCTGCAGGAGAACGACAAGTACGATGAGGCCGAAGTCTATTTCAAAAAGTACAAAGAACTCGGCCAGATCCGAGGCGACAAACTCGATGACCTCGAGAAAAAAGTGCAGATCGGCAACGTCAACGTCGAGGCGCAGCGGATGGCCGACAAGATCCTCGCGGACCCGAGCCTCGATACGCTCGCCAAACAACAGGAGCGCGCGAAAGAGCTCGCCGGCGAGAAGCACAAAGGTGAACTCCGCGACAAGGTCAACGCGCAACTCGAGCATCAACAGGCACTCAAGGACCGCGCGGAGAATCAACGCGAAGAAAACCTGCTCAACGAGATCAACACACGGCTCTATCGCAATGGCGGTGATCTGACCTCCATCAAACCGTGGGAGGAGGCAGCGCTTGGCAAGCACATGCCGAACATCCGCTCGTTCGCGCAGTCACTGCAGCAAGGCAACGAACCGACGCTCAACCTCGGCGCGTACTACACGCTCAAGACGATGGCGAGCAGTGACGATCCGAAACAACGCCAAGCCTTCATGGATACCACGCTCCCGAGCCTCAGTCACTTACTCCCAAAGCACGAAATGATGGAGATGATCGAGCTTCAAACCAACATGCGGCAGGCGACCAATAAGGCGCCGAACGTCGTCGCCGGCATCCGCTCGAATGAGGACATGTTCAAGAACACGATGCTCGACGCCGGCCTCGACGTCGACAGCGATGGCGCCAGACTCATTCACCGCCAGTGGGATTTACAAGTCGACCTCGAGCAAAGCGCCGGCAAACCCATCCCGAGCTCGCGGAAGCAGGAGATCCTCGACGACATCTGGCAGAGTGTCATCCTCAAGCCCGGTGGCGTGTGGAACTACTTCGGCGGCGGCGACGTCACGAAACCGATCAGCAAACTCACGATCGACGACATCCCGCAGGACGAACGCCGCCAACTGTTTGAGGCGGTGCGGCGCGCCTTCCCCACGGTCGCCGAGCGCACCGCCGATGGCAAGATCAATCCGCAGTTTGAACAGCGTCTCTTACGGCAGTACATCTACACGAAGCGGAGCCAGGGCAAGGGTAGAGGCTTTAAGTACGTGGCGCCGGAGTAACGATGGCCGGCAATCCTTTCGACGAGCAACTCGAGCAACTCACCGACGAGGAGAAGAAACAGAACCCGTTTCTCGAGGGGGCATTCCAAATCCGGGCGGCCGAAGAAGCGGCGCTCAAGACGTCCTTCAACGTCGGCGGCAACGTCTCGCCGGACCACGCCGCAGCCATTCTGAAAATCTCGCGCGAGACAGGCGCGCCGGAAGGCCTCGTCACGCGCCGCTACGATACCTTCCGGCGCCAAGTCGACAGCGACCAGGCCCACCGCGATGCCAAGGACACGCGCACCCTCGCCGACTGGCTCGGGAATCCGACGAATGCCGCCGTCGCGCACGATGATGTGCCCACGCTCGCCGGCATGGAGCGGAGCCTCACGCTCGGCAGCAAGGCGACGAAGCCGTCACCGGAGGCGCAGCGCTTGTCGCGCTTGCTGGGGCAACTGCCGCTCAGCGACCTGACCGCGCAAATGGTATCGGCGGCCGCGAGTCAGAGCACGCCAACCGCCGACTTGATCACGCCCGGCAACATCGACCTCTTCGCGCAACCGCGCGTCCGCAACGCCGATGGCAGCATCAGCACCGTCGACAGCATCGGTGTCGAGCTCGATGGGAAGGAAGTGCTGTTGCCGACAGTCACACCGGACGGCCGGCACTTCGTCGGTGATCCGCAAGTCGTCCAGCAGCAGGCGGTCGACGAGTATCGGAAGACGGGCCAACACCTCGGCATCTTCCGCACCGCCGCCGCCTCAGACGCATACGCTGAGCGGCTCCATCGTCAGTATGCGGCCGGTGTCTACGATCAACCCGACCCGATGAAAGAGCCGGCGGCCCTCCGCGTGCCGGCGAACATCGCGCGGTCGACCGGCGCCGGCCTCATCGGCGGCGGCTACGGCAACATCGCCGGCGCCGTGCAAATGCTGGCGGACGTCTACAGCGAGGCGCGCCGCGACATCGGCGATGTGTTCGCGCACATTCGGTCCTTCCCGTCGATCGCGTTTCAAGGCTGGGCGCCGCCAGCAGCGCCGCAGAAAACGACCATCGGCGAGCTCGCCAAGCGCGAGGCGGAACGTGGCGAACGAGTCGCGCAAGCGCTCGGCCCGCCGCCGGCGAAGTACGGCTACGTCGAGCAACAGGTCTACAGCGGCTTTGAATCCGTCGGCGCGAACCTCCCAGGCATGGTCGCCGGCGTCCTCACGGCCAACCCGGAGCTCGGCCTCGGCCTGATGGGCGCCTCGAGCACGGGCGGGGCGTACCGGCAGGCGCGCAAAGAAGGCCTCGACGTCTACGAGGCGGCGGCGTTCGGCGGTCTGCAAGGGACGATCGAGGTCGCGACCGAAGGCCTGCCGATGCACTACTTCGTCGAGGACCTCACGCACAACGCGCCGCTGCGGAAACTGATCGTCCACCAACTCGCGACCGAGCTACCGGGCGAGGAGATCGCGACCCTGTTGCAGGACCTAGTGGAGTGGGGCGAGCTCCCGTCGAACAAAGACAAGACGTTCGCTGACTACCTCTGGGCACGGCCCGAACGCGCGGTCGCAACGGCGATCAGCACGATTGTCATGATCGGCACGTCGAGCATCGGCGGGCACGCCGCGAAGGCGGTTTTCGATCGGCTCGGCGCCGACGCGCAGAACTCCAACACGCTGAAGCGGGACCCCGCCTCCGTCGATGCGCTGATGACGCAGGCCGGCATCGCCACTGGCGTGACGCACGTCTACGCGCCGACCGAGACGTTCACGACGTTCTATCAAGAACAAGGCATCGACCCGCGCGCGAAAGCGACCGAACTCACCGGCGACCCGACGGCGTATGACCGCGCCGTCGATCAAGGGCAAGACCTCCCGATTCCGATCGGCGCGTACGTGACCAAGATCGCCTCGGACCCGGTCGCGAATGCGTTCTTCTCGAATGAGTTCCGGCTCGACCCCAGCGAGCAGAACCGTCGCGAGCGTCTGGCGAGTCGCGAGGCGATGACCGAAGCGGCCGCGGCCGGCACCAAGACCGCCGACGCCGACAAGAACGAACCGGTGCGGCTCGCGATTCGGGACCAACTCGAGGCGAGTGGCTACACGCCCGAAGTGGCCGACTTTCAGTCGCGCTTCTTCTTGCGCGTGTTCACGCGCTTGGCCGCGCGCGAGAAGGTCAATGCCGCGGACCTCTTCGCGCGCTACGGCCTCCGCATCGAGCGGCCCGACCTCCAGGCGCCGGAGCTCCGCGAGGCGCTCGAACGCGTGCGGACAGCCGCTGCGGAAGGGCGCACCGACCACCTCCAAGACCTCGCGAAGCATCCGGACAAGCAGGTCGCCGCGGCCGCCGAGGCCGCGCTGAAAGTCATGCAGGCGCAAGGCACCGACATCGCCGGCGCGCAAGTCGCGACGTCGATGAAGGATGAATCCATCGAGCGCCTGCGTGAGGTCGCCTCGAGTTCGGACCCAGTGCAGGCCGAGGCCGCACGCAACGAA
This sequence comes from Steroidobacteraceae bacterium, assembly GCA_035263105.1. Taxonomy (GTDB): domain Bacteria; phylum Pseudomonadota; class Gammaproteobacteria; order Steroidobacterales; family Steroidobacteraceae; genus DATBVX01. The sequence goes on from DATFRO010000040.1 coordinate 18,663, forward strand.
CTCACGACGCGCGAGATGCTGCCGCCGACACCCACGATCGAGCCTGGCGCGCCGGTGGGCGAAACCGTCGCCGCCGAAGCGCCGCCTGCGGCGGAAACGATCCCGCCGGCGCCGACCGGTCTGTCGCCAGAGGTCGAAGCGTATGTCGCCGCCATCCGCGCGCGCGCCGAACAGGCCGAAGCCGCGCGCGCGGCCGCCGAACGCGAAACCGCGCAGGAACGCGGCGAACGGCGCAAAGAAGAACGGCGCGCGATGACCGATCCGCTCACCGGCTTAGGTAGTCGCCGCGCCTACGATGCCGCGCTCAAGTCCGTCGAGGCCGATCCGAACATGGCCGTGATCGTGTTCGACGGCAATAATTTCGGCGCCGTCAACAAAGTTGCACAGAATCTCGGCGGCGGCCAGGAAGCCGGCGATGCGATAATCAAAGCGGGCGCGGACGCCGTCAAGCAGGCGGCTACTGAGTTTGGGTATGGCGCGCGCGTCTTCCGTCGGGGCGGCGATGAGTTCGTCGTCTTCGCTCCGCATGAATTCAAAGAGGCGATTCGGCTTCGCGCCGAGCAACTCTTCACGCCTCGCGAATTCACGAAAGAGAACGGCGACACCTTCGAGGTGTCGCTCAGCGGATCGCACGGCAACACGTTTGCCGAAGCCGATGCGATCCTTCAAGCGGCTAAAGCCGAACGAAAGGCCCAGTATGCCCCTCGACCTCCGGCGAGTCGACCAACTGATCGCCTCCGGATCTCCCGTGAGAGCGGCGTTCCGCCAAGCCGCCCGCGAGAACGCGAAACGCCTGCGGGCCGCGAACGACGCAAGAGTCAACACCTGGATGCAGTCTTTGATGAACTCCTCGGCTACGCCCGCGAACTCGACCCCACCGTCGACCCCGCCGCCCTCCGCGCCGAATTCGACTACCGAATAAACGCGCTTGAAGAGCGCGAAGCCGCGGTGCGTGGCGATGACGTGCCCACGCCGCGCGGCCTGCTTGAGGCGGTCGCGAAGCTCGGCGGCATCGGCGACGATCCTACGTTCCCTGGCGAACTGAAGTGGCTGAAGGAGGGGCAGACCTTCGGTCGCGTGCAGGGTGTGCGTGGCGTGTTCCAGAAGACCACGCAGGACGCGCGTGGCGTGCGCCAGACGGGCCATAGCCTCGACGGCATGCTGGAACTGCTCCGGCAGGACCCGCGCTTCGCCGGCCTGCAGAACATCAACCACCTGATCGACGCGATCGACGATGCCATCCGGCATCCGCTCGAGGACGAGGGCGGCACGTTTCCCAGCACCGCCGAGTATGCGGCCGACCTGCAGATGTGGCCGGACGAGACGTGGTGGGAGGACTCCTGGCAGCGTCAGCCGGCGGCCGCCGAGCTCGCCGCCGCAGCGCCAGAGGGCATGCTCGAGCAGCGCCGGCCGCGCAAACAACCATCATTGCGCCGCGGCCAGACCGTCCAACAGAACATCTACGGTGACCAGCGCTGGCACGTCGTCAACGCTCGGGGCGAATGGGGCCGCCAGAGCTACGCGACAGAGGCCGAGGCGCGCGCGGCCATGCTCGAGCCGCCCCGCGCGCCGAAAACGGGCGAGGGCGAACCTTACGAAACGGCCGCCGTTCACATCACGACGCCGGGCGGGCTGGCCGGCATTCGTGCGACGGGCTTCGATGTCGCGCGTGGCGGCGGCCTTGGCGGCGATACCTACGGCCCTGGGATCTATCTCGCCGACCGTTCCAGCGATGCGGCCAGCTTCTGGCGGGAGCAACTTCGCACGCGCGAGGCGTCGGGCGAGATCGAGACGACAGCGCTGCCGGCGCAAGTCAGGCTCCAGAACGCGCTGGTCGTCGAGGACATGCGCCCAGTCGGCGGCCGATACGGCGGCGACCTCATGCGCCAGCTCGACCGGCGCGACATCGTCGCCAAGCAGATGCCGGACCAACTCGCGCGGTTCGATGAACTCGTCAAGCAGCACGACGGCTCAGAGAACCAGGCCCTCGGCCAACTCGCGCGCGAGAACGGCTACGACGGGCTCGTCTTCGAGCGCCGCCTCGGCACTGAGATCATCGCGTTCGATCCCAAGTCCGTCACGTTCGAGGGCGTAACGCCGCCAGCAGCCGAGGACGTGCTCCCGACCGGCGAAGTGCAACCTCGGTTGCCGGGGGCCGAGCCGGTCCGCGAGCAAGAGATCGCCACGCCACAAGTCGCCGAGGCGCAGTTCGCGCTCACGCCGCCGCCGGCGAAGCCGACGACGCCGGACCAGGGCACGCTGTTCCAGATGGCCGATGCGGCGACGGCCGTCGAGAACGTGGCCGCACTGGATGCGATGTTGCCCGTCGCCCGCGAGGGCAACTTCCCGAAGCGGCGTGATCTCAAAGTCCACATGCAGGAACTGGTGCGGCAGGCCGCCAAGGAGGCCGGCGCAAGTGTCGATCCGAGCACGCCTGAAGGGCACGCCTACCTCGTCGGCATCGCGCTGCGCGATGTGCTCACCAGCCTCGGCTCGAATCCGAACGCCGTCGGCTGGTACGACGAGAAGACGCAGCAGGCGCTCGCCGTCGCCGCGCTGATTCATCCCGAACTCGAGCACGATGAGAACGCGCGCTTCGCCTTCACCTACGCGCTGGCGATTCATTCCAACGGTCTGCCCGTCAATCAGAACTTCCAGATCGCGGATGCGGCCTACGAGGTCTACCGCAAGACGGGCCAAATGCCCTCGAACCTCGGCATCGGGGCGGCCCGTCAGCAGATCCGTCAGGCGGCTGAACTCTTCAACGAGCGCGTGCAGCAATGGGGCCTCGATACGTTCCGCAAGTTCATGCTCAGTGAGTTCACGGTCAGCGAACTCCGGCGGCTCGGCGAGGATGTGAACGGCGAGGCGGCGAGCGCGGTAGTGCGCGGCGCGGCCGTCATCGGGCCGAAGATCGGCAACGGGTTCTTCTCGAACCTCAATGGCTTCTTTGATGCGCTGACGATGGACCGCTGGCTGATGCGGACCTGGGGGCGCTGGACTGGGACGCTGCTGTTCGACAACGAGGCGCTCGTCCGCAAGAAGCGCGGCGAGTTACGGGACAGTGTGCGCCAGTTACTCGCGCGCGCCCCAGCGCAGGCGCGTGTCTTCGGCGAGGCGGTCGGGATCAATCTCGCCACGGTGCGGAAGCCGAAGGACATCGATGCGCTCGGACATGCCATTCGGAAGGCCAGCGCCGATCCGAACGTGCGCGCCGTCATGGCCGGCACGTCATGGGGCGATGCCGTCCGGCGTCACGGCAACATGCTCGGCGCGCATCTCGACGGACAAAAGGAGGCACCGGCCAATCCAGTCGAGCGTTCACAGATCCGCGCAGTATTTAGCGACGTCCTCGCCGAGCTCCAGCATCTCGGCTACACTGGAATGACGACGGCGGATTTACAGGCGCTGCTCTGGTATGCGGAGAAGCGGCTGTACGATGCCGGCACCTCGGAGAATGAGGTCGCGCAAGGCTACGAAGATTCCGAGGCACCAGACTATGCGAACGCGGCAAGCGCGCTCGCCCGTTCCAAGGGGATTAGCGACGATGAAATCAACGCCACGCTTGCAAGAGTTACTCAGTCAACCGGTCGCGCCGATGACCGCGCAGGAGTTAGCGGACGAGCAGTTCCTGCAGCGGAAGCCGCGGAGCCCGGCGCAGGGCCAGCAGGACAAGCAGTTGGTCGAGGCTTTGCTCCAGCGGAACGAGAAGCCTTCCTCGCCCGCTACGCCAAAGCCCCCCACCACGGAGCCGTCCATCTAACGCCCACGCTCGAGCGCGAAGCCCGCGCCGAGCCTGCCCGCATCCCCGGCAGCAGCAACCTCGGCACCTTCTTCCAATCGCTCCTAGACGCGGTCGACGAACAGACCGGCGCCCCGTTCTATTCCCGCCTGCAGCGCGCGGTCGAAACCTCCCAACAAGCGAAGGCGAGCGGCGCCCAGTGGAAGGCGACGATCAAGAACGCGAAGGTCGGCATCAATCGCGACGAGTACGCGCTCACCAGAGTCGAGGACCTCGAGGACGGCAAGACGTACACGAAGCAGGAAGTCCTCGACTACCTGAAACAGAACGCCGTGCAGGTCGAGACGCGCGTGCTCGGCGAACAGGCGGGCCCGTCCAAGGAGGCGATCCACCAACGGCGTCAGGCCATCTACGAAGGGTGGGTCGATGAGAAGGTCCAAGAGATTGAGGAGTATCGGGGCGGGCCGCCAGAGCTACCCACGCCGGAAACCGACGTTGGCTACAACAAGGACGAGGGCGGATGGGAAGCGGCGGTCGATGGTGACGACCTCGGGTTTATCTACGACAGCCAGGAAGAAGCGCAGCAGGCGGCTGACGCAGAAGCGCAGAAGCGCCTTGAGAAAGATGAGCAAGACCTCCGAGAGGCTCTGCGCGACCATGCCCAATCGTTGTTGCCGCCCGATGCCTGGGACGAAGCCTTAACGCAGGCCGAGCAAGAACTCGGCGCCGACCAAGCAGGTTCACGCTATGGCGAGTACGTCGAACCGGGCGGCGAACCTGGCTCCTATCGCGAGGTCTTCCTCACGGCACCTGAGGCGGCCGCGACCGACAACGGGCAACAGTGGCAAGACGGCCATGAGGAGTACGGCGATATTGAGAACCCGATCGTGCGGTTGCGCTACAACATTCGCACGACGGCCGACGGCCAGCGCGTGCTCTTCCTCGAGGAGGTGCAGCCGCCGCATGAGGACGAGCAGAAGCGAATGCCGGAGCTCTTCCGCAAAAACTGGCGCGAGATGGCGTTCAAGTACGCGCTCCGCATTGCCGCCGAGCAGGGCCTCGACGGGGTGACGTGGACACGCGGTGAACAGCAGGCGCAGCGCTATCGGCTTGAGCAGGTCGTGCAGAAGATCGACTGGACGCCGCTGACTGAACAAGAGCACGGCTTGGAGGGCAAGCACGTCATCATCAACACGCGGCGCGGGCTCATGGGCCTGATTGTGGAGCCCAACGGTCGGATAGCCGATACGCGAGCGCAAGCACCGGACGACTGGGTCGGCCGATCACTCGCCGATGTGATCGGCAAGGAACTCGCCTCGCAGGTTGTCGAAGGCGAGGCCCGTGGCGAAATCAGCGGCGAGGGTCTGAAGATCGGCGGCGAGGGCTTAAAGAAACTCTACGACGTCGACTTCCGCAACGTCGTGAACAGCCTTCCGGCGGTCAAGCGCAGCGGGGCCAAGGTCGAGCGGCTCATCGTCAGCGAGCTCGGCACCGAAGGCCGCATCACCAAGCAATTAGACGAACTCCACGAAGAGATGCAGCGTGAGCGGGCATACGGGCGGATGACGGAATCGATGGAGAACGTCTATCAGCGGCGCGAGCGCGAGCTCATGGCCTCACTCGCCGTCGCCGGGCTGGAAGGGGAACGCGAGACGAATCAAGGCGTGATGTTCACGCCTGAGCTCCGCGAGGCCGTCATGGGCGGCCAGACCTTGTTCCAGCGCGAGGGCGATGAGGGCGAGGCCGGCGCGGCCGCCCCGCCGGCCGAAGGCGCCGCGCCGACCGCACCACCACCAGGGCAGACGGCGCGCGGTGGGTATTCGCGGCTCGCCTCAGGCCGCCTCATTCAACTGTTCGAGCAAGCCAACTTCTCGACGTTCCTCCATGAGACGGCGCACTTCTACTTCGATGTCATGGCGGACTTGGCCGCGCGTCCCGATGCCTCGCCGGAGCTCCAGCGCGACATGGCAACCATCTTCAAATGGATCGGCCATGAGGGTGACATCCACGCGTGGCAGGCGCTCAGTCTCAACGAGCAGCGCGAGGGGCACGAGAAATTCGCAGACGGGTTCAACGCGTACCTGATGGAAGGCAAGGCGCCGAGTCTGCAGATGCAGACGATCTTCGATCGCTTCCGCGGCTGGCTGCTCGACATCTACAAAGCGGTCGAGGCCCTCGGCGTCAATCTCACGCCAGACGTTCGCGACGTCTTCGACCGGATGATCGCGACCGACCAGGAGGTCGCCGACGCTGAGCAGGCGCGCGACGTCCCGCCGCTGTTCTTGACACCCGAGCAGGCCGGCGTCTCGCGCGAACGGTTCGAGCACTATCGCCAGAAACTTGAGGACGCCTCCCGCCAAAGTCGCGAACGGCTCGAGAAGAAGGCGCTCGAGGATGTGCGCCGGCGCCAGACGGCCGAATGGCAAGCGCGCCGCGCGACGACCGAGACGCAGGTCCGCAGCGAGCTCGCCACGCAACCCGCCTACATCGCCCTGACGGCCATGCAACGCGGCACGACGCCGGAGGGCGCGCCGCTGGTCGAGGGCCTCGAGGTCCGGCCGCAGAAACTCTCGCGCAAACTGCTGGCCGAGCGGTTCGGCGAAGAACGCGTCAAGCAACTCCGCGAGATCCCTGGTCCGTTGATCTACACCCGCGACGAACAGGGGCTTGATCCGGATTTGCTCGCCGAGCTCTACGGCTTCTCGAGTACCGATGAAATGCTCAAGGCCGTCCAGGCGGTGCTGCCCTACGAGCAAGCCGTCACCGCCGAAACCGACCGCCGGATGAAGGCGCAGTACGGCGAACAGCCCGTCGAGAACCAACTCACCGACGCCTCGCGTGCCGCGCTGATGCACGACTCGCGTGAGGAGATTATTCGCGACGAACTCCGGATGCTCGCGCAACTCCGGCAACGCAACGCCCGCGGCGAAGCGCGCGCCGACCTCGCGCAACAACGCGCGAACCAAGCCTACGAGCGCCGCTGGTTCGAGGCGGAAGCGCGTCTGCGGATCGCGATTGCGGAAGGCCGGAAGCAATCCGAGATCGATACGCTGCGCGACCAGCTCCGCACGCTGAAGGGGGAGGCCCGCGGCGGCGCGGCGCGCATCAATGCCGCGTTGCCCTCGGCCAAAGAGATCCGGTCCTACGCGCAGGCGACGATCAACGGGATGCTCGTCCGCGACATTCGACCCGACATCTACTGGGCGGCCGCGCGCAAAGCGGGCAAGGCGGCGGTCGACCACGCCGCCCGCCAGAATTTCGACGAAGCCATTAAGGCCAAGCAGCAGGAGCTCCTCAACACCGCGCTCTATCGCGAGGCCACGCGCGTGCTCGAGGAAGTGAACGCGCGGGCCCTGGCGGCACGGGACCTCGGCCGCGGGCCGGCGCGCGCGCGGTTGGGGCTCGCCGGCGAGACGTATCTGGATCAGGTCGACGGCATCCTCGACCGCTACGAATTCGCGCGGGTATCGAACAAGGTGCTCGAGCGCCGCGCCAGCATTCGCGCGTGGGTCGCCGCGATGCAAGGCGAGAACATGCCGGTCGAACTCCCCGAACTCGTCCTCGAGGAGGCCCACCGCAAGAACTACCGCGAGCTCACGGTCGAGCAGTTCATGGCGGTGACCGACGGCCTCGCGCAGATCGCGCACTTGGCGCAACTGAAGAACAAACTGCTGACCGCGAAGAAGCAGCGCGACTTCCAGACGACGCGCGACGGCATCGTCGACCACATCGAGCAGCACGGGAAAGCGCGCCCGAAACCGATCGCGATCCGGATCAGCGATGCGCCGGCGCGCAAGGTCGGCGAGTGGATCGCCTCGCATACCAAGCTCGCCGAATTCATCGCGCGCCTCGACGGCTACGTCCAGGGCGGCCCGATGTGGACGGCGATCATGAAACCGCTGAACGAAGCAGCGACACGGGCCGCCGTCATACAAGAGCGAGCCGCGCAGCGGCTCAGCGAGATTCTGACCACGGCGTACAGCGGCGCCGAGGTCGCTGCACTCCGCGGACCGAGCGCGAAACAGAAGGCGCTCGGGCTGGGCAAGGACACGCTGCTCTTCATTCCGGCGATCAACGCGAGCCTCACGAAAGAAGAGCGCCTCGCGGTCGCGCTCAACTGGGGCAATGCCGGCAACCGACAGCGGCTGATGGAGTCGGGCCGCAACTGGAACGAGACGCAGGTCCAGGCGATTCTCAACACGCTCGACGAGCGCGACCTGAAGTTCGTTCAGGACACGCTCGACTACATCAACTCGTTCTGGCCCCAGATCGAAGCGCAGGACCGCCGCCTCAAAGGCCTGCCGCCGGACAAGGTCGAGCCGGCGTCGTGGGTGCATCCGCAGTTCGGCGAACAGCGTGGCGGCTACTACCCGATCGCCTATGACGGACGGCTCTCCGTCCGCGCTGACCAACTGATCAACGCCGGCGAGGCGAATCTGCAGGCGCACGCGGCGTATGCGTACGCGACCACGCGTCATGGCTACACCAAAGAGCGCCAGGCCAAGGTCAACCAACCGGTCCGTCTCGAGCTCAGCGTGATGTACGAGCACCTCGAGCAGATCATTCATTCGCTGTCGCATCGCGAAGTGATGATCGACGTCGGCCGACTGCTCGCCGATCGGAAGATCCAAGACGCCATCGTGTCGCGCGAGGGCGACCTCGGCTACAAGGCGATGCGCGACAACCTCCTCGACATCGCGCTCGGGACGCAGCACGCCACGAACATCGTCGACCGGGCGATGACCTATCTTCGCAACGGCGGCACGCTCGCCGGCCTCGGCTGGAACGTGTGGACGGCAGTGCAACAACCGATCGGCATCCTGAACGGGGCGGTCATCAACGGGCCCGTGTGGCAGGCGCGTGGCCTGATGCGCTTCCTGCGCGACACCAGCACGATGGAGTGGAGCTCGCAGTGGGTGTACGCGAAGTCCGAGATGATGCGCCTGCGCGGGCAGACGGCGAACCGCGACATCGCCGAGATGCGGAATTCGCTCACCCGCAGCGGGTCTTGGTTCGACAACATCCTGCGAACCGTGAGCGGCGACCGCCTCGAGCGCGAGGACATCACCAACAGTTACCTCGCGCTGATTGAGCTCGGGCAGAAGATGGCCGACATCCCGACGTGGATCGGCGCCTACGAGCGGCACCGTAGCGCCGGTGAAACAGAGGAGCGGGCGACGGCGCTCGCCGACCAGGCGGTGCTCGATGCCCAGAGCGGCGGCCAGATGAAGGACCTCGCGAAAGTGCAGCGCGGCTCGCCGGCGTTCAAGCTGTTCACGATGTTCTACAGCTACGGCAACCTGATGTTCAACCAGACGGTGCGCGTGTATGGGCGCGACTGGGTGCATGGCGGCTCGGTCGGCCAGATGCTCGGCAACCTGTCGCTGCTCTACATCGCGCCGGCGGCGCTCACCGTCGCACTCGCGAAGGCCTTCGGCAAGGGTGACGACAAGGAGCCGTGGTACCTCGCGATGGGCAAAGAGGTCCTCGCGACCGCCATGAACATGATGGTGTGGGTGCGCGAGTTCGGTCCGCTCGCCACTGGGCGCACGGGCGGGCGCGGGTACGAAGGCCCGAGCGGCACCCGCTTCGTCTCGAGCGTCTACAAACTCGGGCAACAGATTGAGCAGGGCAAAGCCGACCGTGGCCTCGTCCGCGCGACCGAGGACGTGGCGAGCATTCTCTTCAAGCTGCCGCTCGGCCAAGTGCAACGCTCGATCGATGGCTTCGTCGCGATTCAGGAAGGCAAGACCAAGAACCCGCTGGTCATCTTGACTGGCGCGCCTGCCAAGAAGAAAGCGAGTTAACGATGAAGAAAGAGCAGCCGCACACGGCCGACGTCCCGCCGCCCCCGATTGCGGCCGTCCCGAAAATCGAAGTGCTTGCGCCCGACCAGTACAACGAGCTCGGCGACGGCGACTACACGGTCACCGCCGCCGGCTACGCGCAGGGCCTCTGGCGCGATGATGGCACCGCCTCGCAACCGACTGACGTGCTGTCGCTGCAGCCGGACGGCACCTGGCAGACGCGCCCAGCCGGCACCGCCGGCAATTTCGAGCGCTGCAAAAAGACGGCGGCCGGCGCGGTGTACCGCCCGATTGGGTCCGACGGCAAGACGTGGCTGGTGGGCATGGCGACCGAGACGCCTAACACATGAGCGCCATTCTCTCACCCGCGCAGCAGTACTACCTTCTGTCGAACGTCGAACGCTCGAGCGGCGGCGCCATCGATCCGTCCACGTTGTCGCTGCGGCAAATCGCGGCCATCCGCGGCGCGATGTGGACGGTCCGCGGCGCGTGGCAATACGGCCCGCGTCCAGGCCAGCCCTCGAACGTGACCGCCCTCGAGTACCTCTACAGCTACGGCGACCCGTACAACCCGATGGCACTGGGCGGCGCGTTCAATTTGAACGACGAGCAGCAGGCGATGTTGAGGACCTACTGCAGCTTCGGGTACACGCATGCGTGCATCGGCCCCGTCACGGCGCAGAGTTATCGCGGCCACTATCCCGACTACTTCTTCGACACGCCGGAGAGGTTCGAGTGTTTCCTCGACTGGTTGCAGTGTCTGTGGGATTACCACCTCATTCCGATCGTCTTCATGCATCCGGACAACTGGACGCTCGAGCAGACACAGGAGCTCTACGAGCCGCTGATTCGCGGCAACGCGCGCGCGCAGCGGTTGATCCGTGCGTGCGTCCCGAGTGGATGGGAGCCGGCGTACTACAACTGGAGCTCGGAGACGTGGGCGCGCTACTTCGAGTGGGGCCATGACCTGCTACCCGATGCGCTCATTTGCTGCCACACGGTACCGGACGTCGATGCGCCCGGCGGGACCGATGAACTCGGCGACGACAACGGGGCGGGCAACGACAAGGTGTGGGCGCGCGTGTGTCCGACGATTCACGGGTGGCTGCACCAGGCGAGCTCGTTCGCGAACCCGAATGAACACGGCGACCCGAACCATCCGACCAAATCGAACTATGACAACTGGGCGGATCTGTTCGCGGCCGACTGCCCGTACTCGTTCTACAACAGGTTCCATTTCGGGTACGCGGGCTGGCCGACGTGCAGTCTGTGGGGGCCGAACGAGCCCATCTACCTCTATGCCGGCGAGTACTGCGCGTACTGGAACTATCACGACAACAGAGCCTACGCGGAAGGCGAGGCCTGGGGCGACCGTGCGGTGTCGGTCGGCGCCGACGGCTACCTCGACTCCGGCGCCGGCACCGTGCCGCAGCGGCCCGAGACGTTCGTCCGCATGGCGCCGATGGTGACGGTCGACACGACGGTGCGCGAACCGTTCACGGTGTCGCCGCTGACGCCGTACGCCGCGCAGCGGCGCGGGCAGCGGTTGATTCGTTGACCGAGGACGAGTACGCGCGCGCCGGCTTGATCCTGCTCGGCGTGATCGGGCTGCTGACCCTCGCGGGCTACGTCGTCATCTTCGTTCGCTACTGTTCGCCTTGGAGGGACTGATGGCGCACCTACACTTGATCCTCTACGTCGCCGCGCTCGTCCTCTTCCTGCTCGCGGCCTGGCCTGTCGATGCACGGGGCCGTAACCTGATCGCACTCGGCCTGGCGGCCCTGACCCTGACGCTGATTGTCTGATGCGTCGAGTCCTCATTGCGACGTTGCTGGTGCTGCTCGAGACGAACTGCGCGTTGCCACTGCGCCGCGTGTGTCCGGACGGATGGCCGATCAAAATTCTCCAACACCCGGAGTGTCCGCGGGGCATCTGCGGGTATACCTGTCAGCCTGATCGCTGGCGGTCAGGCTGACGCCCAGAGCAACACGCCCCAAGTCAGCAGCAGGAAGACGCCGGCGGCGAGCCACTTCGAGGCCTCGCGCGTAGCGGCTTCGCGCCGGCCGCGGGCTGCCGGATCGTTCCCGCGAATCTCGCTGAATGCGAGCACGCCCGCCAGCATCGCAAAGAGGCCGGCGCCGAAGAGCGCGATCTCGACCGCCGTCAACACCCAGTGCATACAGCCCTCAGGGAATTAGTTCCATACTTTGGGCGTACCGTGGGCATGGAACGAGTGAAACCGGGTGTTTTCTGGTGACTTCTGGACAGGTCGTGCTGACCGGCCGGACATAGGAATCGGCGATTTTCCTGAGCAATTCGCCAAAGTCGAGGGAAAAAGCTGGTGGACGGCAGGAGGCTCGAACTCCCGACCTCCGCGTTGCGAACGCCCCGCGCGCGCGCGGATTCGCTCAGCATTAGGCGCGCTTCCGAGTGGCGTTGGGCGTACGGTGGGCACGGGGCCGCTCGGCACGCTTCTTCAGCATGTCCTGCGTGCTCATTTCGGTGTAGATCGCGAGCGGCGTGTCCGGCGTTTTCCAGCCGCCGAGCGCCTGCACTTCGGCCGGCGTCCACCGATCGTCGAGAAAGCGCCGTGTCGTCCCAGTCCGGCGCGTGCCCCAGTGAAACGTGATGCCCCGCTTGGTCCGCCCGTAGGGCACGTCGGCCTCCCGACAGAGATACTCGAGGCGCTGCCGCACCGAGCCCGGCCAGTCGCGCGGGTCCTCAGCCTTCCGAAACTTCGGGAAGAGAAACGGGCCGGCGCGCTTCGCCTTCTTGAGCGCCGTGAGGCCGGCGACGGCGCGCCGCGAGATCGCGAGCGGCACCTCGAGCGGGTCGCCGTTCTTCGTCCACGCGACCCAGAGCGAGCCATCGGCGACGTCGTCCCACTGCAGATCGATCAGGTCACCGAGCCGGACGAGGAAGTCGATGCCGAGCACCAGGATCAGGTAGTCCTGGGGGTCGCGCTTGGCGACGGCGAGGAGTTTGCGCTCTTCCACTTTGCTCATGATGCGCCGCCGCACTGGCGCCTCGTCGTAGCGCGCCATGCCCTTGAGCGGCGAGGCGGCGAGGTAGGTCGGACACGCCTCGCGCAGCATGATCTTGAGGTGATCGACCTCGCGGTTGATCGTCCGGTTCGTCACGCCCGCCGCCGCGCGCCACGTCTGATACTCGTCGACCAGCATCGTCGTGAACCGGGAGAGCAGGACGTCGTCCCGCTCGTTCACGAAGTAGCGCTCGAGCACCGTCAGGAGCTCGGCCTCGCGGGTCCGGCCGCGGTGCTTCGGCGTCTTGTGCTCGCGGTACCACGCCGCATACTTGCTGAACCGAATCTGTTCGCGTTCGCGCGGGAGGTTGTAGACGTCAGCGGCGTAGCCGTTGTGGAGTTTGGTGTAGAGCGCCTCGGCGAGTTTGTAGGAGTCCTTCTGCTGCTGCGTCGTCGTGCCGACGAGGATGTTGGTGTCGACACGCTGCTCGCCGACGGGCGCATTCTCGATCCAGAGCCGGTAGTACTTCCGTCCCGCCGAGGCCTGCACGCCCATGATCTACCCTTCAGTTAATGGATTGGCCGTCGCGGCCAACTTGTTGTCTCGACTGTAGCGACCACGCTGCTCCCCTCAGCGGTCGCCACGCGCCGCGCGGCTCAGGCGGTTCGTCGCCGCCGGTAGCGGCCGTCGCAGGCGCGCACCGACTCGATCGCCGCCTGGAGATCACGCCGCCGCGGATCGGCCGCCGGCAACGGCTTGGCCGAATCCTCGAGCAGCGCGAGCACCTGGTCGACGGCCCGCCGCTGGCTGGCAAAGGGCGGAAATGCGAGGAGGCTCGAAGGTGCCCCCCCCCCCCCCCCCCCCCCCCCCCCC
>DATFRO010000041.1:0-9131 GCA_035263105.1 Steroidobacteraceae bacterium
CAAATGGTGGAAGTCGTGCGCAGCCGCAGGCGGTCCAAACCATCGATTTAGTGCGTCAGTGAGGCCCGGGCGGGTTTGAACTCCCGCCCACGCCACGTAGCCGTCGGGCCGCACCAGGACGGCGGTGGGTGCGGCGACCACGCCGATTGCCGGAAGCTCCCAAGAACCCGCGTAGTTCGCATCGAGCAACTGAACGCGATCCGCCCATTGTGCGATATCGAAGCGACCCGTCGCACCGAAGTTGAGCAGCACCGGCCGAGCCTGGTGCAGCAGGCTGAAGAACCGCAGCGGGCCGGCGGCGGTGACGAGATCGAGATCAGGCATGCGACGCCCGATCAGCGGGTGCCCCGCGTCGGCCTCGGAGCGGCCGAGATCGTAGCGAACGTCGAGCCCGGACAACTCGGCGGCGAAGCGCTTGCGAGTTTCCGCAGTGCTCATGAGCTCGGACACAACCGCATCCAGCGCCTTCGTGCGATCGTCCTGACGGCGAAGCGCCACTTGCGCCATCGTATTGCGCAACACGCGAGCAGCGACCGGGTGGCGCTCGGCGTGATACGTATAGAGAAGACTCTCCGGCGATGTCCGCTTCACCACCTGCGCCAGCTTCCATCCCAGGTTCACCGCGTCCTGCACGCCGATGTTCAAGCCCTGTCCGCCGATCGGCGGATGCACGTGCGCGGCATCGCCGGCGAGCAGGACGCGCCTGTTGCAGTAGCGCGTCGCCTGCCGCGTCATGTCGGTGAATCTCGAGATCCAGGTGGGACTGTGGATCCCGTAATCGGTGCCGTAGACGGCAACGAGCGCCTCGCTGACATCGCTGAGCGTCGGTTCGCTGTCGAGTCGCAGCTGCGGTTCGGTGAGCACGATGCGCGCGCCGCCACTCTCTGACCTGGCGATCGCGTGAATGCCGCGCGCGTCCCGGTGCAGCCCCCACTTCGGCTCCTCGGCAGTCTCGACCTCGGCGAGCAGCCAGCTCATCGTCGGATCCCACCCGGCAAACTCGATGCCGGCGGTCTTGCGTACGAGGCTCCGTCCGCCGTCGCATCCGACGAGATACGTCGCGCGCAGCGAGCGCACCGCTTCTCGGCCCGAAGGCGGCCGAGGTCCTTGCGGCGCGGACAGCTCGACGTCGACGCCGGTATCGTCCTGTGCGAAGCCCGTCACTTCACGTCCGCGATAGATCGGCACCGCGAGCTCGTCAACCCAGCCGGCGAGGATGCGCTCGAAATGTCTCTGCCACAGTCCGAGCACGTAGTTGTGGCGTGTGGGAAAGTCGCTCAAGTCCAGCGGGATGTTGAAGTGCGCGACGTGATGCACCTTCCCCTGCGCGAGGAACCGATCGGCGATGCCTCGCTGATCGAGCACCTCGATCGTGCGTGAGTGCAGCCCGCCAGCGCGCGAGCCGGTGAGCTCCTGGTTCGCGCGACGCTCGACAATCGCGACGTCGACGCCCGCCAACATCAGCCCCGTCGGACCGCCTCCAGCGATCACCACCGCATGCTCGTTCATCTTCGCACTTCGATCGGTCTTCATCGCACGCACCTCGCGACTCCGAGTGCTGCCGGTTCTGGCAGCGGCGCGCGATGCTGCCGCAAGACCGGGGCCTTACGGCAAGTGCTTCGTCCGCTATACTCTGAAGGTGCCAGGGAACAGGCGCTTTTCTTTCCTGAACGCGCCGTACAAAGCCGGGTTGCTAAGGCGACTCGAGCAGCAGCTTTTCCCGGTCGAAGAAGACTTCGTCGCAGTTTGCGCCCGGGCCCACACGATCGACGACGAGGAATTCGCTCGGATTCGCGAGCGCGATCACCGGGTGATGCCACGTGCCGCGGCGGTAGTTGACGCCCTGCGCGCCGTTGGTCACGAACGCGCGCACGCTCGCGCGATCGATGCGCTCGCCGGCCGGCGCGACCACCACGAGGAACGGCGAGGCATTCAGCGGCATGAAAAGCTGGCTGGAGAGCGGATGGCGCTCGAGCATGTCGATGGTGTGCGGCAGTCTGTAGGGAACCACGCGGTAGAGGCTGATCTGCGTCTTGCCACCGTCGGTGCTCACGTCGATGTCGGTGAGCTTGCGGTACTGCTGTGTAGTGCCGCTGTTGATCAGGTCGAAAGCGTTGCCCGCTTCAATCACGTCACCGAACGCGGCGAACGCCGCGCGCGTCAGCGGTTCGGGCCGAAGTGATCGCGCATTACTCACGAGCGCGCAACGCTGCCGTATAGACGCAAGCGCGAGACGCCGCCGTCCGGGTGCAGATTCAGTCGCACGTGCGAGATGACGCCAAACGTCCGGACCTCGCTCTTGAACCGGTGCTGATGATCAGGACGCAGCGGTTGCTCGGACAGCAGCGTCGGCCAGGTTGCGCTCGCAGCCTCGAGCGCTTCCTTGGCGATGTGGTCGATGAGCGTTGCCTGGAGTGACACCCGATCCGGGAAGTTGCCGCGAAAGTGAGCGGTATCGACTTCCACTTCATCGATGATTCCGGGTCGACCCAAACGCAGGATCGCCCAGTCGTGACCGGGCTCGCGTCGTCTACGTGTTTCCCAACCATCGCCCATATTGATGCCGCGGCCCGGACGATTGAGGTTGCCGATCTGGCCGTAGTGCTGATCGTTCGCAAGCAGGCCGGTGCCGCCATGTTCGATGGCGAAGAGGTCGATGCGACGCGTGCCGATCCGGTCCCAATCCGGACTCACCTCGCCCCACACCCGCAGGCGCGCTATGCCGCCGTCCGGAAAGATACTGAGCCGCAGGAATCGCCAGCTGGCCGCGTTGTCGATCGGAAAGATGTTGTGACGATTGCCCTGCAGCTCGCTGCGTGGAAGGAGCGTTGTCCAGTTCGCGTCCGGCTTGAGGGGATCGACATCGTCGGTCGCTTCCACGGACGCATGCGGCGGAAAATTGCCGGTGAAGTTGCGCGTGTCGAGATCGATCTGCCGGATGACACCACGCAGCCCGAGCCTGACGATCGCGGCATCGTGGCCGCCGTCGCGGCGACGCCGCGACTCCCAACCGTCCATCCACTGTCCATGCGCGTCGAAGACACCGGGCTTCGACACGGGTTCGGCGCGGCTCAGCATGCGCTCTTTCGCGGCAAAGAAATCGTCGGTGGCCCAGAGAACCTTGGCACCCAGCGCATCTTCGGCCAGGTTGACCAGTCCGCCCGGTACTTCAGTGCTCGTCGCTGTGGTCATGTTTGTGAGCCGGAAGCAAGCGTCACCATGTTCATTCGGTCCGAGGCCAAGGTAAGATGTTTCCAATCGACCGCTGCAATTGTATCCAAATACCGCGCGCGTGAGCCCCAACTATCCACGAGATCTCATCGGCTACGGTGCGAAGCCGCCCGATGCGCATTGGCCCGGTGATGCGCGGCTCGCGCTGCAGATCGTGCTCAACTACGAGGAAGGCGCCGAGCGCTCCATCCTGCACGGCGATGCGGCGTCGGAAACCTTCCTGAGCGAGATCGTCGCCGCGGAAGCGTACAAGGGCGCGCGCCACATGAGCATGGAGTCGCTCTACGAGTATGGCAGCCGTGCGGGTGTGTGGCGGCTGCTGCGCCTCTTCGAGCGACGCCGCTTGCCGGTGACGGTGTTCGGTGTCGCGATGGCGCTGGAGCGCAACCCCGAGGCGGTCGCCGCGATGGTCGAGGGCGGCCACGAGATCGCAAGTCACGGCTGGCGATGGATCAGTTACCAGTCGGTCGATGAGAAGACCGAGCGCGAGCACATCGCGCTCGCGGTGCAGTCGATCGAGAAGCTCACCGGTCAACGGCCGGTCGGCTGGTACACCGGCCGCGACAGTCCCAACACGCGCCGGCTCGTGGTCGAGCACGGCGGCTTTCTCTACGACGCAGACTCCTATGCGGACGATCTGCCGTACTGGCAGAAGGTGAGCGGACGCGATCATCTCGTCATTCCGTACACGCTCGATTGCAACGACATGCGCTTCACCACGGTCAATGGCTTTGCGAGCGGCGCGGAATTCACCGAGTACCTGCGCGCGACCTTCGATCATCTGTATCGTGAAGGCGCGCACTCACCCAAGATGATGTCCGTGGGCCTGCACTGCCGGCTCGGCGGACGGCCTGGACGTTGCGAGGCCTTCGAGCAGTTCCTCGATCACGTGGAACGGCACGAGCGCGTCTGGATCTGCAGGCGTGTGGACATCGCGCGTCACTGGATCAGTCAGCACCCGCCGGGTGGATCAGCGCGGGCATGAACGCGCCTCTGCTGACGATCGCCGCAGTCAATGCGATGGAACGCGCGGATTTCGTCGGCCGTTTCGGCGCGATCTACGAGAAGTCTCCGTGGGTGGCGGAGGGCGCCTGGAAGCAGCGACCGTTTGCCGATTGCACAGCGCTCGAGAATGCGCTGGCCGAGGTCGTTCGTCAGGCGAGTCACGCGCAACAGCTGGAGCTGCTGCACCACCATCCACGTCTCGGGACGCGACTCGCGCTGAGCGGCTATTCGCGTTCCGAGCAGGCCGGCGCCGGGCTCCTGGACGCGAGCGCTGCCGAGCGCGCTGAGCTCGCGCAACTCAACGGCGCCTACGAAGCAAAGTTTGGATTTCCCTTCATCCTCGCCGTACGCAATGCGAGCTCGCGCAGCATCCTTGACAGCTGCCGCATGCGCATCAACCATGACGAAAAATCGGAGTTCGACGAGAGCCTGCGCCAGGTGTTCAAGATCGCGCGCTTCCGTCTGTCCGATCTCATGGACAACGGGAGATCCGCCGCACGATGAGCGCAATCCAGGTTCTCGGCATCAGCAACGCAATCGTCGACGTGCTGACGCATGTCGATGATCAGTTCCTCACGCGGGTCGGCGTACCGAGGCGCTCGATGGTGCTCATCGATGAGCAGCGCGCGGAGGATCTCTACCGGCAGATGGGGCCGACCACGGAGGTCTCCGGTGGTTCGGTGGCCAACACCATTGCGGGGATTGCGAATCTCGGCGGCCGCACCGCGTATATCGGTCGGGTGTTCGACGATCAGTTCGGCGGCGTATTCATCCACGACATGCAGTCGCTCGGCGTGGAGGTGCGACTTGCGGCCGCGAAGAGCGGGCCGTCGACGGCGCGCAGTTACATCCTGATCACGCCCGACGGCGAGCGCACGATGCAGACCTATCTCGGGGCGTGCACCACGCTTGCGCCCGAGCACATTACGAACGAGACCTTCGGCCAGCCTGAGATCGCGCTGCTCGAAGGCTATGTCTGGGACTTGCCACAGGGACCGGCGGCGCTCAAGAAGGCCATCGGACTCGGGCAACGTGCCGGCACCGTGATCGCGCTCTCGCTGTCGGACGCGCAATGTGTCGAGCGCCATCGTGCCGAGTTCGTCGCAGTGGTCGGGCGCGAAGTGAAGATGGTGTTCGCCAACGAGACCGAGGCGATGAGCCTGTTCGAAGTGACGAGCTTCGAGGCCGCCGTCGAGCGCGCCGCAAAGGTGGGCGCGCTCTTTGCAATCACACGCTCGGAGCACGGCTCGGTGATCGTCTCCGGAAAAGAGCGAGTGGTGCAGAAAGCGTATCCGGTCGCGAAGGTCGTCGATGCGACGGGTGCCGGCGATGCCTATACCGCGGCGTTCCTGTACGCGAAGACCAGCGGCCGCTCGCTGAAGGACTGTGCCGATCTTGGCTCACGCGCCGCGACTGCGGTGATCCAGCAAGTCGGCGCGCGCCTCGAGAAGGACGCGCTCTACCGCATTTCCTAAGCGTCGACGCTCGCGAACACCTGGCGGAGGTCGAGCTGCCCCTCGGTCGTGGACAGATCAAGGCGGTTCTCGATCTCAGTGAGGTGCTGCGTCATCGCCTCCGCCGCGCTGGCGCCGTCGCCCGCGTCGAGCAGCTGGATCAGCTGCGAGTGATCGTGCGTGCGGCACGCGGGCATTCCCGGTGCCTCGTACAACGCGATGATGATCGAGGTGCGCGACACCAGGTTCGAGACCAGGTCGGCGAGCACTGAATTGCCGGCGAACTCGGCGAGTCTCACATGGAAGTCGCCGCTGAGCCGGACGAGGCTGCGCGCCTGCGCCTCTTTCTCGCGCTCCACCAGCTCCTTGAGCTGCTGAAGCTGCTTGCGCGTGCAGTTGCCGGCGAGCGTCCGGATGAGCTCGCGCTCGATCAGCCGGCGCGCATCGAACACGGAATGGGTTTCCTCCGGTGTCGGGCTCGCAACCACCGCGCCGCGGTTGGGGCGCAGTTCCACGATGCCCTTCTGTGCGAGACGAAACAGCGCCTTGCGGATCACCGTGCGGCTGACACCGAAGAAGCTGCTGAAGGCGGACTCGGTGAGCTTGACCCCGGGAGGCAGGCGATGGTCCATCACCGCGTCGTAGATGGCCCGGTGCACACTTTCTTCGCTCGCACCCTTGCGCACCGCACGCTGCGGTCGCTCGATCAATGCGACCTTGGGTGCAGCCTTCGATCTCAACATGCGCAGCGGCATAGACGAACGTGGCCCCCGTGCGAGGGTGGGTACAATACCGTTTTGTACGCCGATTGGCACCGCAATCCGCGCCCATGAGCACCGCCAGCCACACCGACTTCGAACCGTACTCGCAAGCGTTCGCGGCCGATCCGTATCCGGTGTACGCGCGACTGCGCGAGCGCACTCCGATCTTCCACTCCTCGCAACTTGGGATGACGTTGTTCACGCGGTACGACGACATCCGCAGCCTCCTGCTCGACGGTCGGCTCGGGCGCACGCTCGATCACGTGAAGACGCGCGCAGAGATCGCGCAGCAACGTGCAAGCACGGAGTGGAGGAGCACGCCGAACTACAGCCGCTACGTGCGCGTGAATCTGCTGGAAACAGAAGGGGCCGAACACGCGCGCGTGCGGCGCCTGGTGTCGGCGGCACTCACACCGCGGCGGATCCGGGACCTGCGTGCCCGCATCCAGGCGCTCGTCGATGGGCTGCTGGCGGAAGTGCTTCCACGCGGCCGCATGAACTTTCTCGCCGACCTCGCGGAGCCGCTGCCCGTCTACATGATCGCGGATCTGCTGGGCTGGCCGCCCGAGGAACGCCACCGGTTGCGTCGGTGGTCGGCACACATCGTGCGCCTCTATGAGAAGGATCACACCGCGGACGACGCAGTGCGGGCCGAGGCGGCCGCGACCGAGTTCGCCGCGATGCTGGCTGAGCTGGCCGAGCGGCGGCGCGTTGCACCGCGCGACGACCTGATCAGCGGGCTGGTGGCCGTGGTCGATGCGGGCGAACGCCTCACGCGCGATGAACTGATCGCCACCTGCATGCTGCTCCTCAACGCGGGCCACGAAGCGACGGTGAACGCGGCCGGCAATGGACTCCTGGCGTTGTTGCGCCATCCCGGCCAGGTCGCGCGCCTGCGTGCGGATCCGGCTCTGATCACCAGCGCCATCGAGGAAATCCTGCGCTACGACGCGCCCTTGCACCTCTTTCATCGCTACGTACTCGAGGATCTGAGCGTCGCCGGCGTGGAGCTCGCCAGGGGCGAGAGGGTCGGGCTGCTCTATGGCTGCGCCAACCGCGATCCGGCGGCGTTCGAGCGGGCGGAAGAATTCGATGTCGGTCGCAACCCGAATCGCCACCTCAGCTTCGGTACGGGCACGCACTTCTGCCTGGGCGCGCCGCTCGCGCGACTCGAGCTCGAAATCCTGCTCGGTACGGTGTTGCAACGTTTACCAGCGCTGCAGCTCGATGGCGTGCAACCGACGTTTCGCACCGGGCTCGTGTTCCGGGGACTCGAGGCGCTGCGCGTGCGCTGGTAATCCGTTGTCGGGTCGATGCGCAAAAAAATTTTTGTTTATACCCGCGTATCCAACTCATTTACACAACTTGTGCACAGCTTGCGCTCTCGACAAAAGTTTCGAGTGGCGTACGCTTCATACCCACGGTGCCGGGCATCGCAAGTCCGGAAAAACACCGGGCCTCATTGGCTGGGGCCAGGGTCACGAGCCAAAGGTGACCAAGAGCGCACGGGAAGCCCGCGCGCAGGTTCTCCTGAAAGGGAGGGCAGGCGAAACGAGCGGATGAATTAATCCGCGAGTGATGCGGGTGGAAAGTGCACTCGACCGTGGAGACGCTGACGGAGCGTTTCGGCGGGGGACGCGGCCAGCGTCTTGAAAGAAACAAAGCGGGGACTGCAGTCCTCGGGCCGGTGATAAGCACGCATCGACAGGCGCCTCGTGTGCCTGCGGAGCGAGCCGAAGGCCGAGCAGGAATGGGAAAGCGGATCGGGCACTTCGACCTTAACCGGTTGGGGAGCCGGGAAGCGCAACCCGATCAGGCTGAAACGAGGGGATGAGACCGGCGGGTCTCATCCCCTCACTTATTTGTGCGCCTGCCCCACCCAGTTCGCCCATCCGCCCAGATCGCCGCTCTGGCGAGAGCCACCCACGCGCTGGCAAGTCTCAGCCTGTGGCGATTGACTGGCCGGGTGCCTCGCCCTAGTAGTTCAGGCTGAAACTGAAGAGTCTTCCGGCGAAGCCGATCCAGATGACGCCGAGCAACGCGGCGGCCAGCGCAGCGTTCCTGAGCCATGCGAAGGCGGATGACTGCAAATGCGAGAGCCGCCACAGGCACCACACGCCCACCGCGGCTGCGGCGATGGCAAGCAGTCCGGCGATCTGCAGCATGCGCACCACCGAATCGCGCGCTGCGGAATAGACCCAGAGCTCGAGGTTGAGGATCGGCATCACCAGCATCATCCACGCCACGACGTAGAGCGCGACGACGGTTACGGCAATACCCAGCCAACGCCGCAAGCGCCGCACCTCCGGCGCTTCGGCGGTGGCGGTTGCGCGGTAGTGGCGCCTCACCAGCCAGGAGATCGGCCAGAGCACGACCGTGATCGCCAGGATCGCGATCGAGCCGAGCATCACGGTCAGATTCAACGCCGCCGATCGGGACAGCGGCACGGCTTGCAGCACGGAGGTCGGATCCTCGCTGTCGAGCACGGTCTGGACGCCGTTGACGTCACGCAGCGCCAGCTGGCGGTTGCCGCCGATCTCGTGCCAGAGGTCCGGAGCGATTTCCCGGAACGTCGCCTCACCAGGCTCGAAATTCCTCGGCACGCTGATGGTGCCGTCGGCTTGCGCCGTGATGACCGATTGCTGCAGCAGATAGAAGATGCTCAGGAAGCCGTGCTCGA
>DATFRO010000042.1:0-83482 GCA_035263105.1 Steroidobacteraceae bacterium
GACAGCAGCGTCGCGTTGCCGCCCACCGCCGCGGTGTTGTTCGTCACCGTCTGCTCGTTTGCGAAACGGTGCAAGTAGTAGGGACCGCCGGCCTTCGGGCCGGTGCCCGAGAGGCCGCGACCGCCGAAGGGTTGCACGCCGACCACCGCGCCGATCATGTTGCGATTGACGTAGACATTTCCCACGCGCAGACGCGCCGCGAGATCGCGCGCAGCGGAGTCGATCCGCGTGTGAATGCCGAGCGTGAGCCCGTATTGCGTGCCATTGATGGCGTCCACCACCCGGTCGATGGCGCGTGCGGAGTAGCGGATCACATGCAGGATCGGCCCGAAGACTTCGCCCTTGAGGCGTTCGAGGCTGTCGATCTCCACCGCCAGCGGGGCGACGTAGGTCCCCTGCGCGTGCCAGGAATCGCGCCGCCCGCGGTGTGCCCAGCGCGCGCCGTGCACGATGGCTTCGGCGTGCGTTTCGAGCGCCAGGCGTGAGTTCTCGTCGATGACCGGTCCCACGTCGGTCGCGAGCAAGGCCGGGTCGCCGAGCACCAGCTCATCCATGTAGCCGGCCAGCAAGCGCAGCACGCGGTCGGCGATCTCCTCCTGCAGGAACAGCACTCGCAACGCCGAACAGCGTTGCCCCGCGCTGTTGAAGGCCGACAGCACGACATCGCTGATCACCTGTTCGGGCAACGCGGAACTGTCCACGAGCATGGCGTTCTGTCCGCCGGTCTCGGCGATGAGCGTCGCGATCGCGCCGCTCGGTCGTGCGGCGAGGCCGCGCTGGATGGTCCGCGCGGTCTCGGTGGATCCCGTGAACACGATGCCGGCGACGCGCGGGTCCGCCACCATGCGTCCGCCGAGACGCGAGCCCTTGCCCGGCAGGAAGTGCAGCACTTCGGGCGGGACTCCCGCTTCGTGCAGCAGGGTCACCGCGCGATGCGCGATCAACGGAGTCGACTCGGCCGGCTTCGCCAGCACCGCGTTGCCCGCGGCGAGCGCCGCGGTCACCTGTCCGGTGAAGATCGCAAGCGGGAAGTTCCACGGGCTGATGCAGCCGAACACGCCGCGACCTTCGAGCCTGAGCTCATTGCTCTCGCCGGTCGGGCCGGGGAGCTTCAGCGGCGCACCGAAATCGGCGCGCGCGCGCTGCGCGTAGTAGCGCAGGTAGTCGACGGCCTCGCGCAGCTCAGCCACGCTGTCCGGCACCGCCTTCCCCGCTTCGCGGACCGCGAGGCCGACGAGATCGCCGCGATTGGCCTCGAAGAGATGTGCGGCCTTTTCCAGGATGCTGGCGCGCGCGTCGGCGCCGAGCGCATTCCAGTCCGGCTGCGCGGCCGCTGCGGCGCCGATCGCCGCGTCAACGGCGCTCTCATCAGCCGCGACGACGGCGCCCACCACGTCCGCACGGTTGGCGGGATTGGTGACCGGTGCCTGGTGGCCGTCGAGATCGCGGCCCGCCACGGCCGGACGCGCGGTCCAATAGCTGCTGAGCGCCGGCGCGCATTCGCGCGCGAGCTGCACCAGCTCGCGGCCGTCGGTGAAGTTCACACCGGTCGAGTTGCTCCGCTCCGGCGCGAACAGGTCGCGCGGCAGCGGGATGCGCGGATGCGGGATGGATTCCAGGGCTTCGACCTGCGTCACCGGGTCGGCGGCGATCTGGTCCGCAGGCAGGCGCTCATCGACGATCCGGTTCACGAACGAAGTGTTGGCGCCATTTTCCAGCAGGCGGCGCACCAGGTACGGCAACAGGTCCGCGTGCGCGCCCACCGGCGCATAGACACGGCACGGCAGATTGAGCTTGTCGGGCCCGACGATTTCTGCGTACAGCTCTTCGCCCATGCCGTGCAGGCGCTGGAACTCGAACGCGTGGCCCGTGAGCTGCGCCAGCTGCATGATGCTCGCGACCGTCTGTGCGTTGTGAGTCGCGAACTGCGGATAGATGTACTCGCCGCCCTCGAGCAGCAGGCGCGCGCATGCGAGGTAGGAGACGTCAGTGTTGACCTTGCGCGTGTACACCGGGTAACCGGTAAGCCCGCGCTCCTGCGCGCGCTTGATCTCGCTGTCCCAGTAGGCGCCTTTCACGAGGCGGATGTTGAGACGGCGTCGCGTGGCGCGCGCGCGGCTGATCAGCCAGCGCAGGACGTCGGGCGCGCGCTTCTGATACGCCTGCACCGCGAGCCCGAAGCCGCCCCAGCCCGCCGACACTGACGCCTGCAGCACACGATCGATGAGCTCGAGTGACAACTCGAGGCGCTCCGACTCCTCGGCATCCACCGTGAGTGCTACGCGAGCGCTGCGTGCCTCGACCACGAGTTGCAGCAACCGCGGCCCGAGCTCCGCGACCACCCGGTCGTGCTGGGCGTATTCATAGCGCGGGAACAGCGCCGAGAGCTTGACCGAGATGCTCGGCGCTTCCTCGTCGGTCATCGTCGCGTCACGGTAGGCGCCGGCGGCAGCGATCGCCTGCGAATAGGCGGCGCTGTAACGCACCGCGTCCTCCGCGGTCATCGCGGCTTCGCCGAGCATGTCGTAGGAGTAGCGGTACTGGCGGTTATCGCCTTCGCGCGCGCGCTCGAGGGCCTCCTGCATGGTACGGCCCATCACGAACTGGTGACCCATGATGCGCATCGCCTGCTTGAGTGCCGCACGCACCACCGGCTCCCCGAGCCGGGTCGCGAGGCGCCCGATCACCGCCGCCGGGTTGCGCAGCTCTTCGGGCTCCGGACGAATCAGGCGGCCGGTGAGCATCAGGCCCCAGGTCGACGCATTCACGAACACCGAATCGCTGTCGCCGAGATACTCGGACCAGTTGCCCGCCGCGATCTTGTCCGCGATCAGTCGATCGGCGGTGTCGGCATCGGGGATGCGCAGGAGCGCCTCCGCCAGGCACATCAGGATCACGCCCTCGCGCGAGGCGAGGTCGTACTGCTTCAGGAAGGCGTCGAGCCCGCCCTTGCGCGTGCGATTGCGGCGCACCGCGTCGATGAGCGCGACGGCCTGGTCGTGAACCCGTTGGCGGGCCTCGGGTTCGAGGCGCGCGAGCGGCAGCAGACCCGTGACGCATTCGCGTTCTTCGGCGAGATACAGGGTATTGATCGCCGCTCCGAGCGCGGACTCGAGTGGCGTTCCTGCGGGCCGAACGAAAGCCGGGGCGGTCGGGGCTGGATTGGCCGACATCGAGAAGCGGTCCTCAAGGGGTGCGACTGCGGGGTGCGCATTGTACCAACACGGCGAAGGCCACGGATTTTCAGCCGTCTTGCCGGAAACGCCGCACGTAGTCGGCCAGGATCCGGTCGTGATCGAACGCCAGCGGCGGCGGATGCCGCGGATCCACGGCGACGAACGAACGGGCATCATCGCCCGCCACCGGCTCGCCATGCGCCGTGGCCACGTACACGATCCCGACCGTGTGTCCGCGCGGGTCGCGGGCCGGGTCGGAGTACACGCCCAGGAGCGGGCCCAGCTCGATCGCGAGCCCCGTCTCCTCGCGCGCTTCGCGGATCGTCGCCTGCTCCACGGTCTCACCGACATCCACGAAGCCGCCAGGGATGGCCCAGCCGAGCGGCTCGTTGCGCCGCTCGATCAGCACGATCGGGCGCCCAGGCCGATCCACGAGTTCGATGATGGCGTCGACGGCGACGGGCGGCGTGACGGGTCTTGGCATGGTCAAGCTATTAACAAGAAACGCGGGTGTCTGCCAACGTTGAAGTCGAGGCACCGGGAGGTCCTTTCAAGGACGCCGTGAATACATCCCTGTAGGCTCCGTGCCAGACGTCCATGTCTGGCACGGCCTTGAAAGGACCTCCCGGATGCCTCGCCTGTCAACGTCGGAGGTCAGCGCGCGTTCATCGTTCTAGGCTCGGACTGTCCGCCGGCCCCGTCGCGCACGCCATGATCGACAAGAACACCGTCATCGCCGCCAACCGCTTCGGCCTGGGCGCCCGCCCGGGCGAGCTCGACCATATCGGCGACGATCCGCGCGGCTGGCTGAGGTCGCAGGTCCTGCACACGCCGATGGCACCGGGCGAGCTGGCCGCGCTCAAGCCGAGCGATGAGATCCTGCGCGCCTTCTTCGCCGCGCGCGAAGAGCGTAAGGACAAGAAGAAGGCCGCCGCGGCGAAAGGCGATGAAGCGCAGAAGGTCGGCAACCTGATCCGCGACGCGCTCCTGCCGCACTATCTCGCGCAGGCCGAGGCGCGCGTGCGCATCGCTGCGCGCACCGAAGCACCGTTCCACGAACGGCTGGTGCAGTTCTGGACCAATCACTTCGCGGTTTCGGTCGACAAGCCCGTGTGTCTCGGGATCGCCGGCTGCCTGGAGAACGAGGCCATCCGGCCGCACGTGACCGGACATTTCGGCGACATGCTGCGCGCGGTCGAGCAGCATCCCGCGATGATCGCCTATCTCGACAACCAGAGCTCGGCCGGACCGGATTCGCAGATCGCGCGCTTCGCCTCGCGGCGCGGCAACGGGCAACACAAGGTCGGCATCAACGAGAATTTGGCGCGCGAGATCCTCGAGCTGCACACGCTCGGCGTCGACGGCGGCTACACCCAGGCCGACGTGACCACGTTTGCGAAGGTGCTCACCGGCTGGTCGATCGGCGGCGGCAAAGGCCGGCTCGCCGGCGGGACCGAAGGCCGCTACTTCTTCCGCGAGAACCTGCATCAACCTGGCGCCGAGACCCTGCTCGGCAAGACATACACGCAATCCGGCGAAGGCCAGGGTCTCGCGGTGCTCGGCGACCTGGGCCGTCATCCCTCGACCGCGAAGCACCTGGCCACCAAGCTCGCCCGGCACTTCATCGCCGACGATCCGCCGGCCGAGAGCGTGGAGAAGATCGCAGCGGCCTTTCGCAGCAGTGATGGGCATCTGCCGACGACCTATCGAGCGCTCATCGATGCGCCGCACGCGTGGGAAGGCTACCCGGCCAAGTTCAAGACCCCGCAGGACTTCATCCACTCGACCTATCGCGCGTTCGATGTCACGCCGCCGGAGCAGCGAGCGCTGCTCGCGCCCTTCGAAGTGCTCGGTCAGCGCATCTACTCCCCGGGCTCGCCCGCGGGCTGGCCCGACACCTCGAAGGATTGGGACGGATCCGATGCGCTGATGAAGCGGATCGAGTGGTCGGTCGCGGTCGGCGATCGGCTCGCATCGTTGCGCGCGCCGCTCGACACCGCCGGGCAAGCGCTCGGGCCCGCCCTGACGCAACACACCGAAGACGCCTTGCACCGGGCGGCCAGCACGTCGCAGGGGTTGTCGCTGTTGTTGCTGAGCCCGGAGTTTCAGCGTCGCTGAGGAGCGCCATGGTCACTCGTCGCAGTTTCGTGCATCGCGCGCTGGCCTGCGGAATGCTCACGCAGCTGCCGCGACTCAGCTTCGCAACCACCCAGGGTGATTCACGACTGGTGCTCGTCATCCTGCGTGGCGCACTCGACGGCTTGACCGCGGTTCCGCCCTACGGCGACCCGGATTACGCCAACGCGCGGCGCGAGCTCGCGATCCCGCGGCCGGGCAGCAATGGCGGCGCGCTCGAGCTCGATTCCACCTTCGGGTTGCACCCCTCGCTGAAGCAGCTGCATCAACACTTCCAGGGGCGCGAGCTCACGGTGATTCACGCGGTGGCCTCGCCCTATCGCGAGCGCTCGCACTTCGACGGGCAGAATGTGCTCGAGAACGGCACACCCGCACCGACCGGCGGCACCAGCGGCTGGTTGAATCGCGCCATCGCGGCCATGCCTTCCGCCACCCGTGCACCTCACGAGCTCGGCCTCGCCCTCGGGCAGAACGTGCCGCTGGTCCTGCGGGGCGATGAACGCGTCACTTCGTGGGCGCCATCGCTCCTGCCGGAAGTCGAGCCCGACACGCTGGCGCGGCTCGCGGATCTCTACACCGCCGATCCCGTGCTCGCGATGCGCCTCAACGAGGCGACGGCGATCGACGCGCTCGCGGATGAGCAGATGGGCAACGGGCGCTCGACGGACAAGGCCGCGGCACGGCCCGGCGCCGGCAACATCGCGCGCCTCAAGCTCATGGCGGGCACCGCGGGCAAGTTCCTCTCGGCACCGGACGGGCCGCGCATCGCAGTGTTCGACGCAACCGGATGGGACACGCACGCGCAGGAAGGTGCGGCGACGGGACAGCTCGCGCAGCGGCTCGATGGACTCGATGGGGTACTCACCGCGCTGGCGACTGCCTTGCAGCCAGTGTGGAAGCAAACCGCGATTCTCGTCGTGACCGAGTTCGGCCGCACGGTCGCGCTCAACGGCACACGCGGCACGGACCACGGGACGGGCACGTGCGCGCTGCTCGTCGGCGGCGCCGTGAATGGCGGTCGAGTGCTCGCGGACTGGCCGGGTCTCGGCAATCGCGCGCTCTACCAGGGTCGCGATCTCAAGCCGACGCTGGATCTGCGCGCGGTCTTCAAGGGCATCCTGCAGCAGCATTTCGCGATCGGCGCGCGGCAGCTCGAGGAGTCCGTGTTTCCTTCGAGCTCCGCTGCGCATCCGGTGCCGGACCTGCTGCGCGCCTGAGCTCGCGCGCTCGATTGCTTTTGCGACGGTCGGCCTCAGTATACTGGGCCCATGGCCACTGAACGCGCGCTGCCCGACGTCTCAGACACCTCGACCGCCAATTTCCCGCGCGACGTCATCGAGCGCTCACGCAAGGTCACCGTCGCGGTCGATTTCTGGGCACCGTGGTGCGCTCCGTGCCGCGCGTTGACTCCGGTGCTCGAGGAGCTGGTACGCCAGTACGCCGGCCGCCTGCAGCTGGTGCGCGTGAACACCGACGAAGAGCCGGCGCTCGCGGCGCAGTTCGCGATCCGCAGCATCCCGGACGTGCGCATCTTCAAGGACGGCCGCATGGTCGACGGGTTCGTCGGCGTGCAGCCGATCGCTCGCCTGAAGCCGCTGTTCGACAAGCACGTGACGCGCGCCTCGGAAGGCGGGCGCGATGCGGCGCGCGCGCTCTTGCTCCAGGGCGATGCGCCGGGGGCCGTTGCGATGCTGCGCGCGCTCGTCGCCAAGGACCCGGACAACACGGCGGCGCGTGTCGACCTTGCCGATGCGTTGACACGCACCGGCGGCGTCGAGGAAGCGCAACAGCTGCTCGATGCGCTGCCAGCCAATCTCGCGACCGACAAGAGTGCCGACGCGGTGCGCTCCCGCATTTATTTCCTGCGCCACGCCGCGCCGGCGAGCGAAGTGTCGGCGCTGCAGGGCAAGGTTGCCGCGAACACGGCGACGCTGGAGGAGCTGCACCGGCTCGCCGCCTTCGAACTCCTGTTCGGCGATCCCTCGCCCGCCCTCGAGCTGCTGCTCACCATCATGCGCCGCGATCGCAAGTTCCAGGACGACCTGGGGCGCAAGAGCCTGCTGCAGGCGTTTCAGTTGCTTCCGGAGAGCGACGAGCGCGTCGGGCAGTATCGCCGGCGCATGACCGCCCTTCTCTATTGAGCCGGCCACCGCCTGCCGGCAATCCAGCCGACGCTAGCGCGCGGCTTCCTCCCGCAATCGGACGGCCAGCTCCGTTCCCAGGTAGCGCTCGATCCAGCGGCGCGCGGCATAGATGAGCGGCGTCAGCAGAATCGCGAGCGCGAGCTTGTAGCTGTAGTTGACGGTACCGACCGCGAGGAAGCGTCCCATCGACCAGTGCTGCGGCCCGAGCACGAAGGCGATGTACAACACGACGAAGCTGTCGACCAGTTGTGACACGACCGTGGAGCCCGTGGAACGCAGCCAGATGTAGCGTTCGCCGGTCCAATGGCGGATCCGATAGAAGAGCGCGACATCGACCAGCTGGCCGATCAGGAAGGCCGTGATGCTGCCCGCGATCGTCCACATGCCTTGTCCGAAGATCGCGACGAACGCGGCCTGCATGTCGGGCACGCCCTGCTCGCGGTACACAGTCACCCACCATTCGGCGGGCGCGAGATGGATCGCCGCATACGCCGCCAGGAACGCGTACACGATCAGCCCCACCGCCAGCCAGGAAATGAAACGCACGCCGCGTACGCCGAAGTATTCGTTGATCACGTCGGTCATCACGAACACGATCGGCCACACCAGCACGCCGGCGGTGAAGCTGAGCGACCCTTGCTGCCCGAAGAGGTTGAGATCGAACGGCTTCAGCCCAAGCGTCGACTCCAGCGCGAAGATCTTGACGCCGACGAACTCGCCGATCAGCGCGTTGGCGATGAAGAATCCGGTGAGCGCGATGAACAGGCGCGTCGCGCGCTGGTCGGTGGGTTCGCGCGTCACGGCCGCACCCGCGCGGCGCCCGGAAGCTCGAGCGTCGCCACCGCGCCGCGCGTGTCGCGACGATTCTCCAGGCTGAGCGTTCCGCCGTGACCTTCCGCGATCTGGCGTGACAGCGCGAGTCCGACGCCGCTCCCTCCGGGCTTGGTGGTAAAGAAGGGCACGAACAGGTTGTCGGGGTTGGCGATGCCCGGGCCCGAGTCACGTACCGCGATCACCAGCGTATCGCCGCGTGCGTCGGCAACCAGGGAAATGGGCCGCGCATCCTCGCCCTGCGCCTCGACCGCGTTCTTCATCAGGTTGATGAGGGCCTGTTCGAGCTGATCCTCATCCACGCGGGCCTCGAGATGGGGGTCCACCTTCACCTCCACACGATGCGCGGCATCGAGCGCTGCGACGCGCGCGAGGAGCGTGCGCAGCTCGACCCACTGCGTCTTCGGCGGCGGCAGGCGCGCAAGCCGGCTGTACTGTGCGAGGAAGCGACCGAGCGAATCGGTACGATCGGCAATCACGCCGAGCGCATCGAGCGCATCGTCGCGCGTGGGGCCCTGCGCCAGTCCCTCGGCCATCAGGTCACGCAACGTCTCCGCCAGCGAGCGGATCGGCGTCAGCGAATTGTTGACCTCGTGACCGATCACACGGATCAACCGCTGCCACGCCAGCCGCTCCTCCTCACGCAGTGCCTGGCGCAGGTCCGCCACGATGAGCAGGTGCTGCGCCAGGCCGGACTCGCGGAAGGTACCGTGCGTCACCTGCCAGCGGCCGCCGTGCCCCGCGACCGAGGTCACGACGCGCGTGCCACCCGCATCGTCCAGGAATTCCTCGAGCGCCACCTCGGTGGCGCTGCGACCCATCGCGAAGTCGGGCGGCACATCGAGCAGGCGCGCGGCCGCCGGATTGGCGAGCCGCAGGAGGTGGGCGCTATCGAACGCGAACACCGCGACATCGATGGAGTTGATCAGCTTCTCGAGCAGCGCCGTCGCTTCCATCGCCTTGAGCCGTTGCAGATGAAGCGTGCGGCCCAGGTCGTTGATCTCGCCGGCGAGTTCTCCCAGCGCATCGCGTCCGCTCGCGCGACGGCCGCGCACCGTGTAATCGCCGCCGCGATACGCCTCGATGACGTTGGCGAGCCCGCGCAGCGGTTGGACGATCGCTTCGCGCAGCAACGCCGCGATGGCGCCGACGATGAGGACCAGCACGACGAACAGGCACACGCGCGTGACGGGGCTCAGGTGCAGCCAGTAGAGGAACGCGGCGCCGAGCAGCATGGCGGGCAGCGCCAGCGCCAGCGTGAGCACGGTGATGCGCTGCTCGAACGCGAGCCGGACGCGCGATGCAGCGCGTGGTTCAGCCATCCGTGGCGATTCCGAGCTTTTCCATGCGCCGGTACATGGCGCTGCGTGACAGCCCCAGCGCCTGCGCCGCCGCGGTCGCACTGCCCGCGTGCCGGCGCAGCGCGGCGCGGATCAGGGCACGCTCGGCATCCTCGAGACTCATCTCCTCGAGCGCCGGCGGGCCGGCGTCGACGGCGGCGCCGAGCCGCAGATCACCGATGCCGACGACCTCAGAGCCCGCGAGCAGCACCGCGCGCTCGACGACGTTGCGCAGCTCGCGCACGTTTCCCGGCCACGCGTACTGCGTGAGCGCGCGCATCGCCTGGGGATCGAAACCGGCCAGGCGCCGCCCGTAACGGCGCGCGGCGTCTGCGAGCGCCGCGCTCGCGAGCGGCAGGATGTCCGCGGCGCGCTGCCGCAGCGGCGGCACGTGAATCTCGACCGTGTTGATGCGGAACATCAGGTCCTGGCGAAACAGTCCCGCCGTCACGCGTTGCCCGAGATCCGCGTTGGTCGCCGAGATCAACCGCACGTCCACGCGTCGCGTGCGCGATGAACCGACCGGCTCGAACTCGCCGCTCTCGAGCACGCGCAGGAGTTTCGCCTGCTGACCCGCCGGCAGGTTTCCCACCTCGTCCAGGAACAGCGTACCGCCATCCGCGAGCTCGAAACGCCCGGTGCGCTCCTGGCGCGCATCCGTGAACGCTCCCTTCACGTGCCCGAACATCTCGCTCTCGAACACACCATCCGGCAGCGCCCCGATGTTCACTTCGATCAGCGAGCGCTCGCGCCGACGCGACCATCCATGCAGCAGGCGTGCGAGCAGGCTCTTGCCGGTGCCGTTCTCGCCGGTGATCAGCACCGGCGCATCGGAATCCGCCACGCGCCGCGCGATCGCGAGCGCCTCCTGCATCGGCGGCGACTCGGCGACCACATTCGGGTCGCTGGCGCCGCGCAGCAACGCATTCTCCGCTTCCAGCCGCTGACTGCGGCGCAGCGCGCGACCGAGCTCTAGCTGGTTGCGGATCACGGCGAGGAGGCGCTGGTTCTCCCAGGGCTTTTCGATGAAGTCGCGCGCTCCTGCGCGCATCACCTCGACCGCGACGCCGATCGTCGCCCACGCCGTCATTACGATGACCGGCAGGTTCGGATCGACCTGCTTGAGGCGTGCGAGCAAGTCCAGCCCCTCCATGCCGGAGGTGGTGTCGCGTGCATAGTTGAGATCGATAAGCGCCGCATCGAAACGCGTTGCGCGCACGGCGTCGAGCGCGCCGGCGGGCGAGCTCGCGAGAGCGACTTCGATGCCTTCCTTGCCGAGCAGCAGGCGCAACGCGGTCAGGACGTCCTGCTGGTCGTCGGCGACGAGGAGACGGGGCTGCATGCGTGTCGGAAGCGTCCGCCGGGGACCTGCCCCGATGGACGTGCAGTCTAGGGCAACTCTGGAGGGGTTGCGCTAGCCGCAGTGCGCGGAGGGACCGCGGGGGTCCCGCCGCGCACCGGCTTTGGTCAGGTGTGACGCAACGCCGCCCCGGGCTGCAGCGCCAGGGCGCGTCGCAGCGGTACTGCGGTGGCGGCGCCGATTGCGGTCGCCAGCGTGAGCAACACGATCGTGTAGATGACCGGGTCGTGGAAGTTGGTCGCGCCGACCGCTTGACCAATGAGAAAGGTCATGAGCGGCGCGAGCAGCACGCCGAGGCCGAGCCCGAGTCCCAGCTGCCATCCGGAGCGGCGTGCCACCGCGCCGATGATGCCGCCGTCCGGAGCACCGAGTGCGCGGCGGATCGCGATCTCACGCGCGCTCTGCGCCACCGAGTACGAGAGCACGCCATAGATGCCGGCCGCGGCGAGCGCGATCGTGACCAGTCCGAAGGCCACGAACATGCCGCCGACGATGCGGATGCCGCCGCCCTTGATGGCGCGATTTTCCGGAATCGTGCGCAGCCAGTAGACGGCGAGGTCCGGGTCGATCTGTCGCACCGCCTCGCGAATCGCCCCGCCCAACACGTGCGGATCACCGTCGGTGCGCAGCACCAGGCTGAAGAAGCGTTCGGGTTCCTGCGCGAAAGGCACGTACACCGTCGCCAGATTCTGCTCAGTGCCGAACGGGTCGTTGTCGTGATTGATGTCGCCGACGAGGCCGACCACGGTGAGCCATTGGGAGTCCGGCGCCGTTGGACTCAAGCGCAGGCGCTGCCCGAGGGGGCTCTCTCCCGGCCAGACACGGCGGGCGAAGGTCTCGTTCACGATCGCGACCGGGAGCGTGTCCTCCTTGTCGGTGGCCGTGAAGTCGCGCCCGGCGACGAATCGGCCGTGCATGGTGGCAAAGAATCCCGGCGTCACGTTCACCTGGGTGGCGGAGGGATACTCGCTCTGCGATGCATAGGAGCGGCCCGGAAGCGCATACAGCGTGCCGCCGGCACCGTGGCCCGGCGGCGTGTTGACGATCGTCGCGGCGGTCGCGCCGGGGATGGCGCTCGCGCGCGTCTGCAGTTGCTCGATGAACTGGCGTTGCCGGTCCTTCGGATAGGGCGCGTCGGGCAGGCCGATGCGGCCCGTCATGAAGGGCCGCACGTCAACGCCCAGGTCCTTGTGAGTCGCGGTGATCGCGCTCTTGACCATGATGCCGGCCGAAGTGAGAAGCACGCACGAGAGCGCGATTTCCACCACCACGAGCCCGCGGATGATGCGCCCGGTGCTCAAGCCGGTATCGCGCGTACCCTCGCGCAGGATGCCGTTGACATCGACGCCCGAGACCCGAAACGCCGGGAACAGGCCGGCGGCCACCGTGCTGAGAACTCCGACCGCGATCGCGAACAGCGCGATGCGCCCGTCAACGACGAACGTCCACCAGGCCGGGATGCTCTCGAGCTGCCGCACGGCGCGCCCGATCACTTCGAGACCGACCGCGCCCAGCGTCAAGCCGAGGAGCGAGGCGAGCGCGCCGATCACCAGCGATTCCGCCAGCATCTGCAAGGCCAGCCGGCCGCGCCCGGCGCCGACGGCGCGACGCACGCCCGCCTCCTGGGTGCGGCCGGTCGCGCGCACCAGCATCAGGCCGGAGACGTTGACGCAGGCGATCACCAGCACCAGGAACACGCTCGCGAGGAGCGTCTGAAACAAGTGCAGGTCGTTCTGCCCGAGCTCGGATCGAGCGACCGGCGCGACGTCGGGCTCGAGGCCCGCATCGGTGTCCGGATGGAGCTTCGCGAGGCGCGCGGCGATGGTCGTGAGCTCGGCCGACGCCTCGTCGATGGTCACGCCGGGCTTGAGTCGACCGATGACGCGGAAGTCATTCGCCTTGCCGCGCGGCAGCTCAGCGAGCTTCTCGCGCACCGGCACCCACAAGTCCGCCGCGGGGTATTCAACCTTCTTCGGCATTACGCCGATGACTGCCGCAACTTCGCCATTCACCTTGAGCGTGCGACCGATCACCTTCGGGTCGTAGTTGTAACGGCTCCCCCACAGGTCGTGGCTCAGGACCACGA
This sequence comes from Steroidobacteraceae bacterium, assembly GCA_035263105.1. GTDB lineage: Bacteria > Pseudomonadota > Gammaproteobacteria > Steroidobacterales > Steroidobacteraceae > DATBVX01. The sequence goes on from DATFRO010000042.1 coordinate 13,074, forward strand.
CGGGTTGCGCACCTGGCAGCGCGTCGCGCGGCTCGATGAGACGGCCGAACATCGGCTTGAGGCGCGTCTGGGCGAAGAAGGCGCCGGTCACGAATCCGCCGTCGTAGCGCGCCGGCATCCCTTCGCCGCTGACGATCGCGGTGCCGACATACTGTCCGCCGAGGTCTTCGAACTTGCTCTGCGCCGCGCGCCAGTCCTCGAGCATGTGCGAACCGACGAACACGTCGTCCGCGTTGTGCACCCGGTCGATCAGCTGGATTCCGACCAGGGAGTCCGGCTCCGGCACCGGTGGCGGCACGTACGCGATGGTGTGTACGACGCCATACATGGTCACAACGACCGCAAGCCCGAGACTGAGCACGGTCGTGGTGAGTGCAGTGAAGCCCGGGGCGCGCAGCAAGGAGCGGGCGGCGATACGCAGGTCCTGGGTGAATTGCATGGCTGTTCCTCAGTGCGCGAGCGCGTGACGCGGCAGCGCCTCTTCATCGACGATGCGGCCGTCGAACAGCGACACGCGCCGTTCGGCGAAGCCCGCGTAGCGCGGATCGTGGGTGACCATGCAGACGGTCGAGCCGCCCGCATGCAGCCGGGCGAGCAGTTCCATCACCGCATCGCCATTGCGCGAATCGAGATTCCCGGTCGGCTCGTCGGCCAGCAGGATGGCGGGCCGTCCGACCAACGCGCGTGCCACTGCGACGCGCTGCTGCTGGCCGCCGGAGAGCTGCGAGGGGTAGTGATTCAGCCGGTGCGACATGCCGACGCATTCGAGCGCCGCCAGCACTGCGTCGCGCCGCTCGGCGCGCGCCATGTTGTCGCGGTAGGTGAGCGGCAGCTCGACGTTCTCGTAAACGGTGAGGTCGCCGATCAGGTTGAACGCCTGGAAGATGAAGCCGATCTCCCGATTGCGGATGCGCGCACGCTGCTCGGCGCCGAGCTTGCCGACGGCGGTGCCGGAGAGCGCGTACTCGCCCTCAGTGGGGCTGTCGAGCAGCCCGAGGATCGCGAGGAGCGTCGACTTGCCGCAGCCGGACGGGCCGGAAATCGTCAGGAACTCCCCGGCGCGCACCTCGAGCTGGATGCCGGAAAGCGCATGCGTTTCCACTTCCTCGGTGTGGAACACCTTCACCACGTTGTTGAGACGGATCAGCATCTTTGCCTCGCTCACGATTCAGCCTCCCAGGTCCGCAATTCGATACACGATGATTCCCAGCAGGCTCCACGCGATCAGCCCGAACTGCGCGCAGCCGGTAAAGAAGGTCAGGCAGTACACGAGGTCGACGCACATACGCCTACTCCACGTTGAGCCGCTCGTAACGCTCATATTGCGAGACGTCGGAGACGATCACGCGCTCGCCCGGCTCGAGACCCGCGAGCACCACGATGCGATCCACCGACGCCTTGCCAAACTTGACCGGCACGCGCTGCGCGCGCCCGTTGTCACCGAGTCGGAACACGCGCGCCTCGGACAGGGGCTGCGCGCTCACCGGCCGCGCCACCTGCAGCACGTTCGCGAGCCGCTCGATGTCGATCGTGCCTTCGATCGACAGGTCGGCGCGCGCGCCCGTCGGCCACTCGTTGTCCGGCGCGATCTCGACACGCACGGTGCCGTTGTTCACAGCAGGCTCGACGCGCGACACATGGCCCGCGACCACGCCGTTGCGCGTATCGATGTTCGCCTTCTGGCCGATAGCGAGATCGCGCGCATCGATCTCGGGGATGGCGAGCTCGGCGAGCAGCGAGCCGGGACGCGCGACGCGTGCGATGCTCGCGCCGAGCGCCAGCTGTTGGCCGCTCTCCACCACCAGCGCCTGCAGCACGCCGTCGAGTCCGGCGCGCACCATGAGTGAATCCGCCTGCGCGCGGCGACGGATGGCAGTCTGTTCGAGCTGCGCGACGCGCGCCTTCTGCGCCGTCATCTGTGCGTTCACCGACGCCTGAAGCTTGACCAGCCGCTCCTGCTCGATCTCGAGGCGCACCGCGAGCTGCTCGGCCGTGAGTCTCGAGCGCGCAATCTGCAATTCCGAGATCGCGTGCTGACCGGCAAGACGGGCTTCCGCTTCGGCCTGCAAGCGGGCGGACTCGGACTCGGCGCGCGATTCGGCGATGCGTGCGCGCTGGTCGAGCACCTGGCTCTCGAGCTGCACGTGGAGCGAGGCCTGTTCGGCGCGCGCCGCATCGCAGGCGAGGTTGGCTTCCTCGGCCAGCTGCTGCAGCTCGGGATTGGAAAGTTCCACGAGGACCGTATCGGCGGTGACTTCGGCACCCGGACGCACGAGCACGCGCTCGACCCGTCCCTCGGCGGCGGCAGCGATCCAGCGCTGATCGCGCGGCACCAGCGATCCGGTGCCACGAACCCGGCGCAACAGATCGCCCCGCGTGACCATATCGATGTAGAGCGTCTTCGCATCGACGCGCGGAGCCATGGGCTCGAACGTCGCGAGCGCGATGCCCGCGACGAGAACGGCGGCAACCGCGGCGCCGGCGAGGAGCCAGCGCTTGCGCTTGCGGCGATCGAGGTCAGTTCGAGGGCGATCCATCCCGGGCTCACGTGCGAAGTTCTGCGGGGGAACAAAGCACCCGCCATGCCAGCGCGCACTGCGCGCGTAACCGATTGATGGAACTTATTTTTTGGCAACCGCCAGGCTGGACGTTCCAGCGCGGCGTCCCTGAGCCGGGACGAGTTGCCGGGCCGCCGTCCCACAGTTGGGACGCGCCCTCCTCTCTTTATTCTTGTCGGCGCAGCTTCTTGAGGCGGCGCCGTTCGCGCTTGTCGGGTCGCGCCTCGGGACGGGGCGCGAAGGCCGCAGCGAGGGCGTGCTGCTCCTTGAGGTGCGCGCGCCGCGCGATGCTCGCCGCCGTTTCCTCGTAGCAGCGTTGCGCTTCAGCGGCGGGGCCGCGCCGCGAAACGAGCGCGAGCACCCGGAGCTCGCGCACCAGCGCGCCCTGCGTGATCTCGAGGCGATCGCCGCTGCGCACCGCATGCGCCGCTTTCACGCGCTCACCGTTCACGTGCACTTTGCCGCCCGCTACTGCGTCACTCGCCTGTGCGCGGCTCTTGTAGAAACGCGCACACCACAGCCACTTGTCGATGCGCATGCGCGCAGCGGGTTCAACCACGGACTCGGCCATCGCCTCTCCATCGATCCCGGCGTCGAGCCGTTATAATGCGCGACCTTTCCCAGGGAGCGGAACCCGAGCGTGAAAGACCAATTGCTGAGACGCCTGGCGACGGATACGGAACGGCTGCGCGAGCAAGGCCTCTACAAAGTGGAGCGCGTGCTCGCCTCCCCTCAGCAGGCGCGAGTGCGCGTGAGCGGCGGCGCGGAAGTCCTCAACCTGTGCGCCAACAACTACCTCGGGCTCGCCAATCACCCCGCCGTTCGCGAGGCGGCCCACCGCGCGCTCGATCGCTACGGTTACGGCATGGCGTCGGTGCGCTTCATCTGCGGCACGCAGACGATCCACAAGGAGCTCGAGGAACGCCTGAGCGGCTTCCTCGGCACCGAGGACACGATCCTGTACTCCTCGTGCTTCGATGCCAATGGCGGACTCTTCGAGACGCTGCTCGATGAGCAGGACGCCGTGATCAGCGACGCGCTCAATCACGCCAGCATCATCGATGGCATCCGCCTCTGCAAAGCCGAGCGGCTGCGCTACGCCAACAGCGACCTCAACGAGTTGGAGCGGCACCTGCAGGCGACGCAGGCCAAGCGGACGCGCCTCATCGCGACGGACGGCGTGTTCTCGATGGACGGGACGCTCGCGCGCCTGAAGGAAGTCTGCGACCTCGCCGATCGCTATGGCGCGCTGGTGATGGTCGATGACTCACACGCCGTCGGTTTCATGGGAGCACACGGGCGCGGCACGCACGAGCACTGCGGTGTCCTTGGCCGCGTCGATATCCTCACCGGCACGCTCGGCAAGGCGCTCGGCGGCGCAAGTGGCGGCTATACCTCCGGCCGGCGCGAAATCATCGGCTGGTTGCGCCAGCGCTCGCGGCCCTACCTCTTTTCGAACAGCATCGCGCCGGTCGTGGCGGCGGCGAGTGTGCGCGTGCTCGATCTCATCGAGGACAGCGCGGAGTTTCGCGAGCGACTGCTGCAGAACACGCGTTTCTTCCGTGAGGGTCTCTCGCATCTCGGGCTCGACGTGATCCCCGGCGAGCATCCCATCATCCCGATCATGCTCGGTGATGCGCGCGTGGCCGTGGACATGGCCGAGCGGCTGCTCGCGGAGGGCGTCTACGTCATCGGCTTCTCGTTCCCGGTGGTGCCACAGGGCAAGGCGCGGATCCGCACGCAGATGTCCGCGGGACTCGCGCGCCAGGATCTCGAGCGCGCGCTCGAGGCGTTCGAGCGTGTCGGCCGCGCCATGAATCTCATCGAATGAAAGCTGCAACATGAAAGCACTCGTCAAGTCACGCGCCGAGCCCGGCATCTGGATGGAAGAGATTCCCGAGCCCAAGGTCGGCCACAACGATGTCCTGATCCGCGTCGGCAAGACCTCGATCTGCGGCACCGACATGCACATCTACAACTGGGACGCCTGGGCGCAGCACACGATCCCGGTGCCGATGGCGGTGGGCCATGAATACAGCGGCGAGGTGGTCGACATCGGGAGCGAGGTGACCGGATTGAAGGCCGGTGATCGCGTCTCCGGCGAGGGTCACATCACCTGCGGCTATTGCCGCAACTGCCGCGCCGGTCGCCGCCACCTGTGCCGCAACACGGTGGGCGTGGGCGTCAATCGCCCGGGCGCCTTCGCGGAATACCTGGCGATCCCTGCGGTGAACACCTTCAAGCTGCCGAAGACCATCGGCGATGACGTCGCGTCGATCCTCGACCCGCTCGGCAATGCGACGCACACGGCGCTCTCGTTCAATCTCGTGGGCGAAGACGTGCTGATCACTGGCGCCGGCCCCATCGGCATCATGGCGGCGGCGATCGCGCGCTTTGCCGGCGCGCGCCACATCGTGATCACGGATCTCAACGATTACCGGCTGGAGCTCGCACGCAAGATGGGCGCGAGCCTCGCACTGAACATCCAGCGCGAACGCCTGGACGACGCGATGAAGAGACTCGGCATGGAAGAAGGTTTCGATGTCGGCTTCGAGATGTCAGGCAATCCGCAGGCGTTGCGCGAGATGCTGAGGACCATGCATCACGGCGGCAGCATTGCGCTGCTCGGCATTCCTCCCGAGGACACTGCCATCGACTGGAACCAGGTCATCTTCAAGGGCCTCGTGATCAAGGGCATCTACGGTCGCGAGATGTTCGAGACCTGGTACAAGATGTCGAGCATGCTGCAGAGCGGACTCGACGTCGCTCCCGTCATCACGCATCACCTGCCGGCGCGCGAGTACCGCGAAGCATTCGAGACGATGAAGACCGGGCGCTCCGGAAAGATCATCCTCGACTGGAAGAGCTAGCGCTCAGGGCGAGGAATGGCCCAGCGTGTCCGTGATGCCGCACGGACAGTAGGAATACAGATGCTGCGGATCATTGAAGCGAGCCCAGCGTGCGGCTTCGCGCTCGAGCGGATCGAGCGCCTTGCGGATCAGCGTCGGCCGCGGATCGTCGAAGCCCATCGCCACGGCGAGACGCGCGCCCATTGAGCGCAGCTCCAGGGCCAGCAGTTCTTCCCACGTCATCTCCGGCTCGAGGTACTTCGGTTCGAAGTCGGAGCCGAGCTTGGCGCGCTTGGCGGCTGCCTTGACCGCGGCATCGAGGTTGCCGAAGTGATCGACCAGCCCGTGCTCGCGCGCATCGGCACCTGACCAGACGCGCCCTTGCGCAACGACATCGATCTCCGCCGGCGTCTTGCCGCGCCCATCGGCCACGTGATCGAGGAACACTTCGTACGCGTGCTCGACGCCCGCTTGCAGGATGTCGCGCGCGCCGGGGCCGAGCGGACGATCGAGCCGGAAGTCACCGCTGAGCGCCGTGGTCCCGACGCCGTCGCTGTGCACGCCGAGCTTCTGCAGCGTGCGCTGGAAAGTCGGGATCGCCGCCACCACGCCGATCGAACCCGTGATGGTCGTGGGGCTTGCCCAGATCTCGTCGGCGCCTGAGCCGATGTAATAGCCGCCCGAGGCCGCCACGCTCCCCATCGACACGATCACCGGCTTGCCTTCGGCGCGCAGTGCTTTCACTTCGCGGTAGATCTGCTCGGAGGCGAAGACGCTGCCACCGGGACTGTCGACGCGCAGCACCACCGCCTTGATGTCGTCGTCGTAGCGCGCATCGCGCAGGATCTCGGAGGTCGAGTCACCGCCGATCGCTCCCGGCGGTTGCTTGCCGTCGAGAATTTCGCCCGCCGCGATCACCACGCCGACCTTGTTCTTCCCTCCGGTCTTGAGCGCCCGCTCCGAGTGCAGCACCGACACATAATCTTCGAGGTCGACGCTTTGAAACGAATGCGTCGTTTCGTCCTCGCCGACTTCATCCTTGAGCGCATCCTCGACCTCGACGCGGCTCTTGAGTGCCGTGACGAGTCCCTGCGCCAGCGCGACCTTGGCGGTATCGCCCTTCGCGCCCTTGATCAGCGCGGCGGTCTGGTCGGCGTACTGCGCGATCGCACCCTGCTGGAGCTTGCGTGCGGCAGTGACGTCGGCCTGGTACGCGTTCCACAGCGTCTTGAGCCAGGCCTGGGTCTCTTCGCGCTCCTCCGGCGACATGTCGTTGCGCGTGTAGCCGTCCGCGTAACTCTTGTGCGCGCCGGTGCGGAAAACGTTCACGTCCACCGCGAGCTTGTCGAGCGCGTCCTTGAGGTACATGCGGTAGTAGTCGTAGCCGTCGATGAAGACGTAGCCGAGCGGATCGAGATACACCTCGTCGGCCTGCGCGGCGAGGTAATACTGGCTCTGTTCGTAGTTGCTGCCGACGGCGATGACCTTCTTGCCCGACTTGCGGAATTCGCGCAGCGCCGCGCCGATGTCCTGCAGCTTGGCGAGACCGCCGCCCGTCATGTCGTCGAGATCGAGCACCAGGACCTTGATGCGATCGTCCTTCGCGGCCACCTTGATCGCATCCAGCACATCGCGCAGGCGCGTTTCCGGCTCGGTGCCGGCCGTGGCGCGGCCGAGCGCGCGATCGAACGGATCGCCGCTCAACTGCTCGACCAGTTGACCTTCGATGTCCACCACCAGCGCCGCGCGGTGCGGCACTACAGGAATCGAGGAGCGGATCGCACCGAAGACGAAGCCGAAGATGATGAGCAGCAGGACGAGGTGCAGGATCTTGCGCAGCGCGTCGAGCGCGCGCCAGAGAAAGCCCAGCACTCCCTTGATGGTTTCACCGATCGCCATTTAGCCTCGCGAATGCGCGGGTCAACCCGCGCTGTAGGAGACCTGGTAGATCAGCCCGGCCTGGTCGTCCGAGATGAGCATCGACCCGTCCGGGAGCACCAGGAGGTCCACCGGACGCCCGAGCACCTCGTTAGGTTGGTTCCAGCCGGTGATGAAAGGTTCGTAGGAGACCGCCTTGTCGCCCTCGACCCGCACCAGGCTGATGCGATAGCCGGAGCGTTCCTTGCGATTCCACGAGCCGTGCTCGGCGATGAAGACCTGGTTGCGATAGGTCTCCGGGAACTCGGCGCCGGTATAGAACTTCACGCCGATCGCCGCGACATGCGCGCCGAGCTTGCGGGCCGGCGGTGTGGAATTCTTGCAATCGCCGAGATTGCCGAACTCCGGATCCTTGATCTCGCCCGCGTGACAGAACGGGAAACCGAAATTGAGACCCGCCTTGGCGGCGTGATTGAGCTCGTCCGGCGGCACGTCTTCGCCGAGATAGTCGCGCCCGTTGTCGGTGAACCAGAGATCGTTGGTGCCCGGTTGCCACGTCATGCCGACCGTGTTGCGCACGCCGGTCGCCACGACTTCGCGGCCGCTACCGTCCGGATTCATGCGTGTGATCGAGGCGTACCCTTTCTGATCGCAGACGTTGCACGGCGCGCCGATCGGCACGTAGAGCTTGCCGTCGGGACCGAAGGCGATGTAGCGCCAGCCGTGATGCCGGTCGGTGGGCAGATCGCTGCGGACTACGACGGGCTTGGGCGGCGCGTCGAGCCGGCCCTCGATACCGTCGTAACGCAGGATGCGCTGCACTTCGGCGACGTAGAGCGCTCCGTCCCGGAGGGCCACGCCGTTCGGCATGTTGAGACCCTGCGCGATCGTGAGCACCTGGCGCCGGCCATCGGCGAGCTCGCGGATCGCGTACACCTTGCCCTGCGGCCGGGTGCCGACGAAGAGCGTCCCGTTCTCGCTGCGCGCCATGGAGCGCGCGCCGGGGACGCTTTCCGCGTAGACGGTGATCTTGAAGCCGGGCGGCGCCTTCAGCGCCGCCAGGATCTTGCCGGAGTCCTGCGCCTGGGCGCCCGCGCCGGCGATGAGCCCAGCGAGCAGCATTGCACCGCGCAGGGTCCGGCACGCGGTCGCTCGATTCACGGTAGCGCGCCTCCGCTTCGTGGGGTCAGACCTTCTCTTCGATGCGGGCGGCCTTGCCCGAGAGATCACGCAGGTAGTAGAGCTTGGCGCGGCGCACGTTGCCGCGGCGCTTGACCTGGATCTCGCTGATCGAGGGGCTGTAGGTCTGGAACACGCGCTCCACGCCCTCGCCGTGCGACACCTTGCGCACCGTGAACGAAGAGTTGAAGCCGCGGTTGCGCTTCGCGATCACGATGCCTTCGTAGGCCTGCACGCGCTCGCGATCGCCCTCGACGACCTTGACCTGCACGAGAACCGTATCGCCCGGCGCGAAGTCGGGCACCTTGCGCGTCATGCGCGCCGTTTCGATGTCTTTGATGATCTTGTTCATGGTTGCACTCACATTCTCAATGCCGGCTTGTCAGTCCACTCAATCCACAGCACTCGCCGAGCCCTGCTCGGCGATGAATTCATCGAGGAGCCTGCGTTGCTCGGCATCGAGCTCAACGCGCTCCAGCAGGTCGGGCCGTCGCTGCCAGGTCCGTCCCAACGCGCGCTTCAGCCGCCAGCGGCGGATCTGCGCATGGTTGCCCTGCAGCAGCACTTCGGGAACCGGCCGCCCTTCGAATTCCTCGGGTCGCGTGTAGTGCGGCCAATCGAGGAGTCCCGAGACGAACGAGTCCTGTTCGACCGACTCCGCATCGCCCAGCACTCCCGGCACCAGGCGCGTCACCGCGTCGAACACCAGCAACGCCGGCAGCTCGCCGCCACTCAACACGTAATCGCCGACCGACAATTCCTCGTCGATCTCGAGCTCGATCAGCCGCTCATCCACACCCTCGTAGCGTCCCGCGACCAGGATGAGCCCTGGCAGCTGCGCGAGATCCGCAGCGCGGCGCTGATCGAACGGTCGGCCCTGCGCCGACAGGTACACCGTTCTGCTGCCGGCCGGGCTCGCCGCCCGCGCGGCGCGAATCGCGGCACGCAGCGGCTCGATCTTCATCACCATCCCGGGCCCGCCACCATAGGGACGATCGTCCACGGTGCGGTGCACGTCCGTCGCGTGATCGCGCGGGTTGCGCACCTCGAGAGTCACCAGACCGCGCGTCAGCGCACGACCGGTCACTCCTGCGCTCACTGCCGCCCGGATCATCTCCGGAAACAGTGTCACCACTTCAATGTGGAGCGCGGCCACCTTCAGCCCTGTCCTTCGAGCGGATCCCAGTCGACCCGCACCTCGCCGCTCGCCAGGTCGACCCGGCGCAACTGCTGCGGCGTCGCCGGCAACCAATGCTCCTGCGCTCCGCGCACCACCATCCATGGATGCGCCGGTCCATCGATGAAGTGAGCGATCCTGCCGAGCTCGAGTCCCTGTGCGTTCACCACGCGCAGACCGATCAGGTCGGCGCGGTAGTGTTCGCGCGGTGCGAGCGGCGGCAACTGCGCACGTTGCACCACGATGCGTGCGCCGACGAAGCGCTGCGCGGCATCGCGGTCCTCGACCTGCTCGAGACTCGCAACCACCTGGCGCCCCTGCCGGCGTCCGTCACGCACTCGCCATGTGCCTGCGACCCCGGGTCGATCCAGGCTCCACTCGGCGTAATCCAGTATTCCTTCGAGCGGCTCGGTGAAGGACTCGACCTTCAACCAGCCCTTGATCCCGAAGACACCGACGATGCGACCGATCTCGATCGTCTTCGGGGGCTCAGCCGTCCCGGGCAGCTTGGCGGCCACGGGTCGACGGCCCCGTCATCAGGCCGCGCTCAGGCGCTCGCCTGCTTGCGGTATCCGGCGACCAGCGACTTGACGCGTTCGGAGACCTGCGCGCCCTTGCTCGTCCAGTAGTCGATGCGACCGAGGTCCAGGCGCAGCGAGTTCGCGCTCTGCGAGCGGGGATCGAAAAATCCCACCTGCTCGAGCGTGCTGCCGCCCTGGCGCTTGCGCTTGTCGGTCACCATGACGTGATAGAAGGGCTGGTTTTTGCCCCCGCGGCGGGTCAATCGGATCGTCACCATCTGAAGGGTCTCTGTCAGGCCGGAAAAAACGAGGCGCGGATTCTACTCAAACTGCGGCCGCAAGGCGAAACTTTTTTGCGAATCAATCGACTGGAAGCGCCGCGGCCGCCCTGGCAGGCCCGTTCAGCCGCGCGGAAAGGGTGGCATCCGCCCCCCCATGCCGCGCAGGAGCTTCTGCAACCCCCCTTTGGAGAAGCGCTTCATGGTCTTCTGCATCTGCAGGAACTGCTTGAGCAGCCGGTTCACGTCCTGCACCTGGACACCGGACCCGGCGGCAATGCGCCGCTTGCGCGATCCGTCGATGACGTTGGGCCGACGCCGCTCGCGCGGCGTCATCGAATTGATCATGGCGATCTGCCGGCGGACCTGGCCTTCGTCCATGCCGCCGGCGCGCGCCGCGGCGCCGGACAGCTCCGCAGGCAACTTGTCGACCAGCGCGCCGAGGCCGCCCATCTGCTGCAGCTGGTGCAGCTGGTCGCGCAGGTCGGTGAAATCGAAATCGTGACCGCGCTTGAGCTTGCGCGCGAGTTGCTCGGCCTTTTCCCGATCGACCTGCTGCTCGACTTTCTCCACCAGGCCGAGCACATCGCCCATGCCGAGGATGCGCGAGGCGATGCGCTCAGGATGAAAGGCTTCGAGCGCGTCGATCTTTTCGCCCACGCCCATGAAGAGGATCGGCTTGCCGGTGACCTGCCGCACGGAGAGCGCCGCGCCACCCCGCGCATCGCCATCGGCCTTGGTCAGGATGATGCCGGTGAGTTCCAGCGCCGCACTGAACGCGCGCGCCGCATTGACGGCGTCCTGCCCGGCCATGCTGTCCACGACGAACACGCGTTCCTGCGGATGCAGCACGGCATCGATGCGCCGCACTTCCTCCATCATCTCCGCATCGACATGCAGGCGACCCGCCGTATCGAAGATCAGCGCGTCGAAGAGTCCCTGCCGCGCCTGGGCCAGCGCGCCGGCGGCAATGTCCTCGGCCTTCGCATTCGCGCTGGCGGGGAAGAAGCTGACCTCGAGCTGTTGTGCGAGGCGCTCGAGCTGCAGGATCGCGGCCGGCCGATGCACGTCGCCACTCGCCAGCAGGATGCGCTTGCGATTCTGCGTCTGCAGCCAGCGGGCGAGCTTGCCGGCGGTGGTGGTCTTGCCTGCGCCCTGCAGGCCCGCGAGCAGCACGATCAGCGGCGGCTGCACGCGCAGGTTGAGGCCCGCGCTCTCGGCGCCGATCGCGCTGACGAGCTCGTCGTGAATGATCTTGATGAAGGCCTGCCCGGGCGTGAGGCTGCGCGTGACTTCGGCTCCGAGCGCGCGCGCTTTCACCGAGTCGATGAAACTCTTGACCACCGGGAGCGCGACATCCGCTTCCAGCAGGGCCACGCGCACCTGGCGCAGCGCATCGGCGATGTTGTCCTCGGTGATGCGCCCGCGGCCGCGCACCGCGTCGAGCACCGTTCCCAGTCGTTCTGTCAGCTTGTCGAACATGGCGCGCCAATTTACCGCTTTCTTGACACCTGCGCGTTACGCTTGGTCCAATTTTCCGCCGCCCGCCTCGTCACGGAGGGAACCTCCCTTTGAGCGACGCTCCGACAAGCACTCTCATCACACTCCTCGTTGCCCTGCTGCTCCTGATCGCGTTCTTCGCCGGGACCGAGGTCGCCCTGCTCACCATCAACCGCTACCGGTTGCGCCACCGCGCCGCGAGCGGCGATCGCGCAGCGATCCTCACGGAAAAACTCATCAAGGAGCCCGATCGCTGGCTGGGTGTGAACCTGCTGTGGATCACCCTGACCACGATGTTCGCGCCCACCGTGGGGACCTACATTGCGCATCGCTACGGCGGCGACGTGCTGGTGGCGATCGCCACAGCGTGCCTGGGCCTGTTCACCCTCGTGTTCTGCGAGCTCGCGCCGAAGATCTATGCCGCGGTACGTCCCGAGCGGTTGGCGCTGCCGGCGGTCTACGTCTACTGGCCGCTCCTTTACATCAGCCGGCCGTTCGTCTGGGCCGCCAATCACCTGGCGAACGGCTTCCTGAGAATCCTCGGCCTGTCGCAGAGCAAGGTTGCGGCGCATTCGCTCAGCGCTGAAGAACTGCGCACCGTGGTGGCCGAGGCCGGAGCACTGGTGCCGCAGCGCCACCAGCAGATGCTGCTCAGCATCCTCGATCTCGAGAAGGTCACGGTCGACGACATCATGATCCCGCGCACCGAGGTGGTGGGGCTCGACATCAATGACGACTGGGACCAGATCCTCGCGCAACTGCGCCAGACGCAGCACACACGCATGCCGGTTTACGACGGCGAGCTCGACAACATCGTCGGCGTGCTGCACATGAAGCACGTGGCGCGCGAGCTCGCGCGCGGGCCGCTGGACCGCGATGCGCTGATCGACCTGGCCAGGGCGCGCGAAGCGTACTTCGTGCCCGAGGGCACTCCGCTCAACACACAGCTCCTCAACTTCCAGCGCCAGAAGCGGCGCCTCGCGCTGGTGGTGGACGAGTATGGCGACGTGCAAGGGCTCGTCACGCTCGAAGACATCCTGGAAGAGATCGTGGGGGAGTTCACCACCGATCCCGCCAACATGATGCACAAGGACGTGCACGCCGAGCCCGATGGCAGCTACGTCGTCAATGCCACGGCGAGCGTGCGCGCGCTGAATCGCGCGATGCACTGGAACCTGCCCACCGACGGCCCGAAGACGCTGAACGGCCTGATCGTCGAATACCTGGAGACGATCCCGGAGCCGGGCACGAGTCTCAAGATCCGCGACTACGCGGTCGAGGTTCTGCAGACGGGCGAGAACGCGGTGAAAACAGTACGCATCTCACCGCTCGCGAAACTCCCCGCCGCCTGAATGCCGTTCGAAGCCTTCAGCGGAACAGGCGCGAGACGGCTTCGCCGAGATTCTGCACGCCGATGACCTCGAGTCCCTCGATCGCCTGGCGCGGACGGTTCGCGGCAGGAACGATCGCGCGGCGAAAGCCGTGGCGCGCTGCTTCGCGCAACCGCTCTTCACCGTAGGGAATCGGCCGGATCTCGCCCGCGAGCCCGATCTCGCCGAAGGCGACGAGGTCGTGCGGCAGTGGCACGTCCTTCAGGCTCGACACGGTCGCGAGCACCGCGGGAAGGTCCGCGGCGGTCTCGGCAATCCGCACCCCGCCGACCACGTTCGCAAACACGTCGTGAGCGTGCATGGCAATGCCCGCATGCCGATGCAGGACGGCGAGGAGCAGAGCGATGCGGTTGTGATCGAGGCCGACCGCGACGCGCCGCGGGTTGCTGAGCGCGGTGGCATCGACCAGCACCTGCACTTCCACGAGAAGCTGGCGCGTGCCTTCGCGCGTCACCGTGACGATGCTGCCCGAAGCCGGCTGCTCGTGGCGCGACAGGAAGATCGCGGACGGGTTGCGCACTTCCTTCAACCCGTTCTCCGCCATCACGAACACACCGATCTCGTTCGCGGCGCCGAAGCGATTCTTGACCGCGCGCACCACGCGGTAGCGACTGCCGCTGTCACTCTCGAAATACAGCACGGTATCAACCATGTGCTCGAGCACCCGCGGTCCGGCGATGACGCCTTCCTTGGTGACGTGGCCGATCAGCAGGACGGACGTGCCGGAGCTCTTGGCGTAGCCGAGCAGAGCCGCGGTCGATTCGCGCAGCTGCGAGACCGCACCCGGCGCCGAGTCGCTCGCCTCGGTCGCCATCGTTTGGATGGAGTCGACGATGAGCACCTGCGCGAGCGAGCGGCGGCTTTCTTCGATGATGTTCTCGACCGAGGTTTCCGCGAGGAGGCGCAGCTGCGGCGCGCTGAGACCGAGACGCTTTGCGCGCAGCCCGACCTGGTGGAGCGACTCTTCTCCGGTCGCGTAGAGAACCGGGCGTTCAGCGCCGCACGCGGCCGCCGCTTGCAGCAGCAAGGTGGACTTGCCGATGCCGGGATCGCCGCCGAGCAGCACCACCGAGCCCTTGATGAGGCCGCCCCCGAGTACGCGATCCAGTTCCTCGAGACCGGTTGAGAGACGCGAGTCCGCTTCAACCCCGGCGAGCGCATGCAGCTCCGCACCGGGTGCGCCCGTCTGTGCGGAGCGCCGTCGTCCATCACGCAAGGGTGCAGGCGCGGACTCGAGCGAGTTCCATTCACCACACGCGGTGCACTGCCCCTGCCACTTGGGGGCCGTGGCGCCGCAAGCTGTACAGACGAAGAGAGCGCGCGTTTTCGCCAAGAATACCGGGCCAGATCGAGCTGGGAAGGGCGTGAATCCTAGCACGTCCCGTCCTACAGGCCCGCGCCGCCAACCACGCGAATTGCGAAGAAATTCTCGCAACCCGGCGGCAGCGCTCGACTATACTTCCGCCGTTTCCAGGGCCAGGGGGTTTTTGGCCCGGATCAATGTGTGACGGCATTCGATGTTTGCCGCCATGCGGCGTGCCCGACCGCACGGAACCGCGAGTGGCGCCCATGCGCGTGCAAGGCACGCGATAGGCTTGCTAGTCATTTGCTCGATGCGACCACGGGACTCGGACAACTTGAACACCATCGCGCACCGACGGCCCACCGTCGTGCCCTCAAAACACCGTCCGACGACGGTTCCCACGCAGCTGGGCCGCTACTCGATCGAGCGCGAGATCGGGCGCGGTGCGATGGCCGTCGTCTACCTGGGTCGGGACCCGCAGATCAATCGGGTGGTGGCGATCAAGGCGCTGCCGCTGGCGCGCGAGTTCAGCGACGAAGAGCTGGGCGAGGCGCGGCGGCGCTTCTTCCGCGAGGCGGAGAGCGCCGGGCGGCTCAACCATCCCGGCATCGTGACGGTGTACGACGCGGGTGAGGACCAGGGTCTCGCCTACATCGCGATGGAATATCTCACCGGCCACCCGCTCAGCGAGTTCACCGATTCAAATTCCCTGCTGGCGCCCTCGGTGGTCGCCGACCTGATCGCACGCGTCGCCGAAGCGCTCGCGCATGCGCACCGGCTCAACGTGGTCCATCGCGATATCAAACCCGCTAATATTGTTTACGACGGCGAAACCGACGGGCTCAAGATCACTGATTTTGGCATCGCGCGACTCACCGACAGCGGCACGACCAAGACGGGCATCGTGCTCGGCACGCCGTCCTTCATGTCCCCGGAGCAGCTCGAGGGTCGCAGCGTCGGCGGCGCGTCGGACCTGTTCTCGCTCGGCGTCTGCCTGTATCAACTGTTGTGCGGCCAGTTGCCGTTTCGCGCCGATTCGATGACCGGCCTCATGTTCAAGATCGCCAACGAGCCGGCGCCGCCGCTGCGCTCGGTGCGACCCGACCTGCCCGGACTGCTGGAAGCGATTCTCAACCGCGCGATGCAGAAGCGCACCGACGAGCGCTTCCAGAGCGGCACGGAGATGGCGGCGGCGCTGCGCAACTGCAGTCGACTCCTGCAGGCGCAGGGCCTGTAACCACGCGGGCATGGCTAACTTGAAAGGCAAACTGCGCAGCGTGGCGATGAGCGACACCGGCAGGGTGCGCGAGCACAACGAGGACACCATCGCCATGGACGCCGACATCGGCCTGTTCGTGCTGGCCGATGGCATGGGCGGTTACAACGCCGGCGAGGTCGCGAGCGGCATCGCGGTCAAGACGATCGTCAACCTGGTGCGCGAGGCGGTCGCACGCGAGGATCTCGAGGGCACGGACAAGGAAACCGGTCTGGTGCGCCCGAGCATCATCCTGCGCGATGCGATCTATCGCGCCAACAAGATCATCCACCAGACTTCGAAAACGCAACCGCAGTGCGAAGGCATGGGCACTACGGTGGTCGCCTGTCTCTTCTACGACAACCGCGTGTCCGTGGCGCACGTCGGTGACTCGCGCCTCTATCGGTTGCGTAACGATCGCTTCGAACAGATCACGATGGATCACTCGCTCCTGCAGGAGCTCGTCGATCGCGGTTTCTATTCACAGGAAGAAGCGCAGCGCGCGACCAACAAGAATTACGTGACGCGCGCACTCGGCGTCGAGCCCAACGTGGAAGTCGAGATCAATGAGCATCCCGTCAACCGGGGCGACTACTACGTGCTGTGCTCCGATGGGCTGTCGGACATGGTGGAAGACGATGATATTCATTTAACTATCAATACTTTTAATGCTAATCTTGATAATGTTGCTAAGCAGCTGACGCAGCTGGCGAACGACAACGGTGGGCGCGACAACGTGTCTGTGGTCATGGCCCATGTACTAGACTCGTTCCCCGCGCGCCGGCGCATGCTCGATAAGATCCTGGGATGGTTCGGCTGACGGACGAGGCAAACGCATGGCAAGGCTAGTGCTGAGCCTGGACGGTCAAGTCCTGGCGGAATACAACATGAACAAGGAGCGCTACACGATCGGCCGCCTGCCGGACAACGACATTCGCATCGACAACCCCGCGGTCAGCGGCCATCACTCGCTGATCATCAACATCCTCAACGACTCGTTCCTCGAGGACCTGAACAGCACCAACGGCACCTACGTCAACGGCAAGCTCATCAAGAAGCATGCCCTGCAGCATGGTGACGTGATCACGGTCGGCCACCACCAGCTGCGCTTCGTCGACCAGCAGGAGACCGACGCCGAGCAGGACGAATTCGAAAAGACGATGGTGATCCAGCCGAGCTCGCAGGGCGAGGATAAGCTGCGCAAGATCGCAGCGTCTGTCGACCAGGCGGCCGCCAAGGCTGCGCCCGCACCGCGGCCGAGTGGCGATCAGCCGGTCGCGCTGCCGAAGGCGAAGTTGCAAGTGTTGAGCGGCGCGTTCGCGGGACGTGAGCTCGAGCTGACCAAAGCGCTCACCACTCTTGGCCGGCCCGGTGTCCAGGTCGCGGCGATCACGCGGCGCGCGGAAGGCTACTTCATCGTGCACGTCGACAGCGGCAAGGAAGGCGATTTCCCGCTGGTCAACGGCGCCGCCATCGGCCCACAAGCGCGACGGCTCCGTGACAACGATGTGATCCAGCTCGCGGGCGTGAAGATGGGATTCTTCGAGAGCTGATCTCGAAAGCCCGTCACTGACCCAGGGAGCCGGTCACTTCAGCTCCAGCGCCACGCGTTGGCTGACTCCACACAGCAACTCGTATGGCACCGTTTCCGCAAGCGGTGCCACGAGTTCTGCCGGCAACCCCTCGCCCCACAAGGTCACCGGATCACCCACCTGCACCGCGGGAAGATCGGTGACGTCGATCCCGACCATGTCCATGGCAACCCGCCCGGCGAGCGGCGCGCGCCCACCATTGACGAGCACCGGCGCGCCGTTCGCCATGTGCCGCGGATAACCATCGCCGTAGCCGACCGCAGCGATCGCGAGCGTGGTCGCGCGTTGCGCGACCCAGGTGCCGCCGTAGCCGACGCGCTCCCCCTTGAGCACACGACGCACTGAAATCACTGTGCTGTAAAGAGTCATCGCCGGTGCGAGGCCGAAATCGGCAGCGCTGCGATTCGCGACCGGAGACACACCGTAGAGCATCAGGCCGGGCCTGACCCAGTCACCATGGCTCGCGGGCCAGTTCAGGATGGCGGCCGAGTTGGCAAGACTCTTCTCGGCCGAGAGACCCGAAACCGTGCGTTCGAACAGCTGGATCTGTGTGCTGGTCGTGGGATCGTCGGCAATGTCCGCGTTCGCCAGGTGCGTGAGCAGACGCAGGCGCGGTTGCACGGAGGGACAGGACTTGAGCGCAGCGTAGGCCGCGGGAAAATCCTCGACACGAAACCCGAGGCGGTTCATGCCGGTATCGACCTTGAGCCAGACGCTGAAGCGGTGCGCGTCCGTCGCGTTCGCGAGCAGGCGCAGCTGCTCGGGACTGTGCACCACCAGCTCGAAATCGTGGTGCGCGGCCTCGCGCAACTGCGCAGCGTCGAACACGCCTTCGAGCAGGACGATCGGCGTGCGCACGGCTGCGGCCCGCAGCGTGATGCCCTCCTCCAGCCGCGCGACGGCGAGCGCGTCCGCCTCGGCGAGCGACAGCGCCGCGGGCACCAGCCCGTGACCGTAGGCATTGGCCTTGACGACGGCGAGCACGCGCGCAATGGGCGCGTGGCGGCGGACCACGGCGAGATTGGATCGCAGCGCGCGGGTGTCGATCACCGCGCGCACCAGCCTCGTCACCTGCCGATTCCTTCGCCGTAGGACTCGGGGGCGTAGCTGTCGAAGCGCGTGTACGCGCCCCGGAAGGTGAGCTTGATGTCGCCGGTGGGACCGTTACGCTGTTTCGCGATGATGATGTCGGCGATGCCCTTGTTCGGTGTCGCGGGCTCGTACACTTCTTCGCGATAGATCAGCAGGATCACGTCGCTGTCCTGCTCGATCGCGCCTGACTCGCGCAGGTCCGACATGACTGGTCTTTTTTCCACGCGCTGCTCGACGCTGCGATTGAGCTGCGACAGCGCCACCACCGGCACGTTGAGCTCGCGCGCCAGCGCCTTGAGGCCGCGCGAGATCTCGGAGATCTCCGTGGCGCGATTCTCCTTGGTGCCCGGCACCTGCATGAGCTGCAGGTAGTCGACCACGATGAGGCCGAGGTTGTGCTCGCGCTTGAGTCTGCGCGCGCGGGCGCGCAACTCGGTCGGCGTGAGCGACGGCGTCTCGTCGATGAAGATCGGTGCCTGCGAGAGCTGGGTCATGGCGGTGTCGATGCGCGGCCAGTCCTCTTCCGCGAGCCGCCCGGTGCGCAGGCTCGACTGGTCGATGCGCCCGAGCGAGGAAATCATGCGCAGCGTCACCTGCTCGGCCGACATTTCCATGCTGAAGATCGCCGAGGCAATCTTGTGACCGAGCGCGGCGTTCTCCGCGATGTTGACCGCGAGCGTCGTCTTGCCCATCGAGGGCCGGCCCGCGATCACGACCAGGTCACCGCGCTGCAAACCGCCGGTCATCTGGTCGAGCGCGTTGTAGCCCGAGGGCACGCCGCGCAGCTCATTCGGATTGCGGTACAGGTGATCGATCCGGTCGACCACGGTCGACAGGATGTTGCTCACCTTCACCAGGCCGCTGCGCCCGCGCGAGCCCGCCTCGGCGATCTCGAACACGCGCCGCTCGGCCTCGTCCACCAGGTCACGTGCGTTGCGTCCGTCGGTATTGAAGGCGCCCGCGGCAATACTGGTGCCGACATCGATCATGCGCCTGAGGAGCGCGCGCTCGCGCACGATCTCGGCGTAGGCGCGGATGTTGGCGGCGCTCGGCGTGTCGCGTGCCAGCGTGCCGAGGTAGGCCAGGCCGCCCGCGTCTTCGATCTGCGCGTGCCGC
Organism: Steroidobacteraceae bacterium; assembly: GCA_035263105.1. Taxonomy (GTDB): domain Bacteria; phylum Pseudomonadota; class Gammaproteobacteria; order Steroidobacterales; family Steroidobacteraceae; genus DATBVX01. The sequence goes on from DATFRO010000042.1 coordinate 32,763, forward strand.
TCGAGATACTCGGACAGCGTCACCACGTCGATCGGCTGGTTGTTGGCGGCGATCGACGCGGCCGCATCGAAGATCAGCCGATGATCGGGGCGATAGAAATCCGCGGACGTCAGGACATCGGCGATCGTGTCCCAGGCGGAGGCTTCGAGCATGAGCCCGCCGAGCACGGCCTGCTCGGCTTCGATGGAGTGCGGCGGGATGCGCAGCGAGTCGGTGATCACTGCGGGTCCCGTCTGGGGCTTGGTCACGGCCATGAGAGGCGTGCCCTTGATTAGGGGTTAGGGCAACTCTACTCGGGTTTCCCTTACAGCCCTGAGCTTATTCTTCGGCGACGATCGTGACCGGGACAGAAACGTTCACGTCGGTGTGCAAATGCAGGAGCACGACGTGCTCGCCCACCACGCGAATCGGGCCGCTTGGCAGGCGCACTTCGCTGCGCTCCACCTCGTGCCCGGCGGCCGTGGCAGCCTCGGCGATGTCCGCGGTTCCCACCGAACCGAAGAGCTTGCCTTCGCTGCCCGCCTTGGCGGTGATGCGCAGCTTGAAGTCCTGCATGCCGGCGGCACGCTGCTGAGCGGCATAGAGCTCTTCCTGTGCCTTGCGCTCGAGCTCGGCGCGGCGCGCTTCGAAACGCGCGACGTTCTCGGCCGTCGCCATCGTGGCCTTGCCCTGCGGCAGCAGGAAATTACGTGCGTAGCCCGGCTTCACCTTGACGCGGTCGCCGATGGTGCCGAGGTTCGCGACTTTCTCGAGGAGTATGACTTCCATCGCTCAAGGACCTCAGTGCTGATCGGTGTACGGGAGCAGGGCCAGGTAGCGCGCGCGCTTCACCGCGAGCGCGAGCTGGCGCTGGTAGTGCGACTTGGTGCCCGTGATGCGGCTCGGCACGATCTTGCCGGTCTCGGTCACGTAGCTCTTGAGCGTCGCCAGGTCCTTGTAGTCGATGCGCTTCACGCCCTCGGCGGTGAAGCGGCAGAACTTCTTGCGGCGGAAAAATCTTGACATGGTGAGTCCCCAGATTCGTGTCAGCGAGCCGCATCGCGCGGCAGGTCATCGTCGTCGTCGCGGTCGCGGTCGCCGCCCAGCGGGCCTTCATCGCGTCCGCCGCGACCACCCTCCGATTCCTCGGCGGAGCGCGCCATCGGCGAAGGCTCGGTGACCGCGCTGTCTTCCTTGATCACGAGGTGACGCAGGACCGCATCGCTGAAACGGAACGCGCCGGTCAGTTCATCGAGCGTCTTCTGATCGCACTCGATGTTCATCAGGACGTAGTGCGCCTTGTGAACCTTGGCGATCGGGAACGCGAGCTGACGGCGGCCCCAGTCTTCGAGTCGGTGAATGGTGCCGCTACCGTTGGCGATCATGCCCTTGTAGCGCTCGAGCATGGCGGGGACCTGCTCGCTCTGGTCAGGGTGGACCAGGAACACGATTTCGTAGTGCCGCATGTCTTCTCCTTGTGGATATGCCGCCCGGGATGCGAAAGCCCTGGTGCGGCAAGGAGTTACTGATCGACCGGGCCAGTCCCGGACGAAGGGCGCGAAGGATACTGAAGGCGTGCGGCAGAGGCAAGGGATAGAGAAGGCCTCGGGCTGGAGAGCGCGGATCAGGCGCCTCCGTTCTCTTCCGGGCTGAGGCCTGACTCCTGAGGCCTGAGGCCTGCTCTTTGCCTTACGGCTTCGTACAACACCATCCCCGTCGCCACCGAGACGTTGAGGCTCTCGATCGCGCCGATCATGGGCAGGCTCACCAGCACGTCGCAGGACTCGCGCGTCAGGCGCCGCAACCCCTCGCCCTCGCTTCCCATGACGATGCCCACCGGCCCCGTGTAGTCCGCGTCGTAGCAGCGCTTGACCCCGTCCACCGCGGCACCGATCAGCCAGATGCCCCGCTCCTTGAGCGAGCGCATGGTGCGCGCCAGGTTGGTCACGGTGACGAGGGGGATGGTCTCCGCGGCACCGGCCGCGACCTTGCGCACGGTCGCGCTCAAGCCGGCGGCTCGATCCCGCGGCACGATGACGGCCTGCACGCCGCACGCATCAGCGGTGCGCAGGCAGGCGCCGAGGTTGTGCGGATCCTGGATGCCGTCGAGCAGCAGGAGGAGCGCCGGCTCGTGCAACGCCTCCAGATGCGATTGCAGGCGCTCTTCGTCCCACGGCTGGGCCGGTGCCACCGACGCCACGATGCCCTGGTGACTCGCCTCACCGGTCATCGCGTCGAGGCTGCGCGCCTCCGCGTGCTGAATCGAGGTCCCCGCCGTGCGCGCCAGGCTCACGATCTCCGCCGCGCGCACATCTTCGCGTCCGCGTTGCATCCAGATCTGGCGCACCCGCTCGGGGTGCCGGCGCAACAGCCAGCGCACCGCGTGCCAGCCAAGCACCAGCGATGGATCTCCCATGCTCAGTGTCCTCGTCGTTTGCGTGAGCGTGCCTGCTGGGCGCGCGCGGGCGCAGCGGCAACATCCGCTGCGATCTCGAAGTCCAGCCGGCGCTCGCGCATGTCGACTCGCGTCAACCGCACAGCAACCCGCGCGCCGAGCTGGTAGGTGCAGCGCGTGCGCCGTCCGGTCCACGCGCAGCGCGCGGCGTCGAACACGAAGTGATCGCCGTGCAGGGCGGAGACATGCACCAGCCCGTCCACCTGCAGGTTCGCGAGTTGCACGAACAGGCCGAACTCGACCACGGCGCTGATCACCGCTTCGAACTCGTCGCCGAGGTGCGCACGCATGAAGTCGCACTTGAGGTAGGCCATCACGTCGCGCGCGGCTTCATCGGCGCGCCGCTCGCGCGCCGAGCAGTCCCGGCCGAGTTGCTCCATGGCGCCGGTCGAATAGCTGAAGGCCTCGCGCGTGCCGCCCTCGAGCGCGTAGCGGATCGCGCGGTGCACGAGCAGGTCGGGATAGCGGCGAATGGGTGAAGTGAAGTGGGCGTACTCGGTGAGGCCGAGGCCGAAGTGCCCGATGTTGGTCGGCTGGTATACCGCTTGCGGCAACGAGCGGATGATGAGGCTCTCGATGAAGGCCGCATCCGGGCGGCCGGTGATCAGCGCCGTGACTTGCTGTAACTCGCGCGTGCCGATCGTCTCGGGGAAGCGCACCCCGACGCCGAGCGCGCGCAGCATGCGCTGCAGCTCCGTGACCTTGCGCGGCTCGGGCTCGCCATGCACGCGATACAGCGTCGGGAGCTTGCGCTTCCTGAGGAAGCGCGCCGCCTCGATGTTGGCTGCGATCATGCACTCCTCGATGAGCCGATGCGCGTCGTTGCGCGCGTGCACGTCGAGCGCCGCCACGCTGCCGTCCGCGGCAATGCGCACCTTCACCTCGGGCGCATCGAAATCGAGCGCGCCCCGGCGCTCACGGGCCTTGCGCAGTGCCTGGTAGAGCGCGTGCAGGTTCTTCAGGTGCGGCACGAGCGCAGTGAATTCGCGCTCGAGCTGCGCGTCACCGCCGAGCAGCATCGCGGCGACCTGCGTGTAGGTGAGGCGCGCCGCGGAGTGGATCACGGCCGCGCTGAACTGCGAGCGCGTCACCTCGCCGTCCTCGTTGATCCGCATATCGCAGGCGAGCACCAGTCGATCGACGCGCGGCTTGAGGGAGCACAGCTCGTTCGACAAGGCCTCCGGCAGCATCGGCAGCACGCGATCGGGAAAGTAGACCGAGGTGGCGCGGTTCTGCGCTTCGACATCGAGCGCGCCGCCCTGCTTCACGTAGTGGCTGACATCGGCGATCGCCACGATCAGCCGCCAGCCCTTGCGCTGCGGCTCGCAATAGACCGCGTCGTCGAAGTCGCGCGCATCCTCGCCGTCGATGGTGACGATCGGCAGTGCGCGCAGATCGAGGCGCCCGGCGATGTCTTCGGCCCGCACCGTCGTGCCCCAGTGCTGCGCTTCGCGCTCGGCCTCGCGCGGCCACGAGACGGGCAGTCCGTGGCTGACGATCGCAAGCTCGGCGGCGATGTCCGCCGAGCGCCGGGCGTCGAGCACGCGCACGATCTGGCCGACCGCGCCACTGCGCCGCGTCGGCGCCTCGACGATTCTCGCGACCACGAGATCGCCGTGCCGTGCCGCGCCACGCGCCGCGCTCGGGATCAGCACGCGATCGCGCAGCCGCGGATTGTCGGGCACTACGTAGCCGACATCGCCGCTGTCTTCGAAACGGCCGGCGAGTTCCTGCGTGCCGCGCTCCAGGACCTCGAGCACCGCGCCCGAGCGCCGGCCGCGGCCATCGTCCTCGAGCACGCGCACGCGCAGGCGATCGCCGTGCATCACGCCCGCCATCTGCCGGCTGTCGAGGTGCACATCCCCTGAGCCATCGTCCGGCGTGAACCAGCCGTAGCCGTCGCGGTGCGTGCTCACGCGGCCCTCGAGCGCACCCTGCTGCGTTCTCACTGCGAAACGCGCGTGGCCGTCGCGCCGCAGTTCGCCGTCGCGCGCCATCGCATTGAGGCGGCTCTCGAGCGCGCGGATCAGCGCCGGCTTGCGCAGGTGAAAGCGCTTGGCGAGACCGTGGGCGTCGAGCGGCCGCTCGAGCTCGCGCAGCTCGTCGAGGATCAGCCCGCGGCTCGGGATCGGTTCGGCGTAGCGCTCGCTTTCGCTCGCAAATTGCGGATCGCGCTCATGCCAGGCGGCGGGGGTGCCGCTCGCGCGGCGTTTCTTGTATTTGGATGATCGTGGCATCGTGAAAGGCTCGATGAAGCTCGTGTGTTGTGTGTAGTGTGGTGATTTGACAAGGCAAAAGGCCGTGCGTAAAGTGCGGCGCCTTCTTTGGGGGCCGGCTCGCGCGGCGCTCGCAAAGCCCAGGTGGCGGAACTGGTAGACGCGCTGGTTTCAGGTACCAGTGGAGCGATCCGTGGAGGTTCGAGTCCTCTCCTGGGCACCACCCCTCTCTCGCTTGCGCATTATTGCGCGATCACGCCCCGCTTCATTCCGACAGTCGCGCCCAAGCGCCGACCAGGTTCGGCATGATCAGGGTCGCCTGTGCATCGCTCAGCCCCTGTTGCATGCGTTGCGCGAGCGACTCGATCTCAACTTCGCCCGGTTTGACCACGCCCGTCGACTCCATCATCGGCAGCATGCTGCGTATGGTCTCCGCCAGAAGGGTGGTGCCCCCGACGGCCGGTGCGGCCTCGATCGTGGTGCGCGCGAACATCTGCGGCTGCGGCAGGCCCGCGTCCCGGAACACCCGCCACAACTGCGGACCGAGTTTGATGCTCGCGCCGGAACGACGGAACGCCTCGACCATGCAGTTGTACGGCTGCTGGACCGCGGCGACGGGCGGCACCGCATGAGTTGAATCCATTTCCATCTCGAGGAAAGCCACGATACCGCCGGGGTCGAGACTCTGCGCGATATTGGCGAGCACACGCGCTGGCTCGCGCAGGTAGAGCAGGACGAGTCGTCCGATGATGGCATCGAAACGACCCTCGGGTCGCAGCGCGTCGAGCTCGGCGACCTGGAACCGGACATTGCTGAGCTGCATCCCGGCGGCGCGCCGCGTTGCGGCCTCCACCGCGGCTGCGGCACGGTCGATACCCAGCACCGAACCGGTGTCGCCGACCATGCGCGCGGCGAGGAAGGAAACATCGCCCGCCCCGCTGCCGAGGTCGAGCACACGCATGCCACGCGAGATACCGGCGCGCGTCAGGAGCTCGAACGTCTCCTCGCCCCAGTAATCGCTTTGCGCCGCGAGTCGGCGTAACTCTCGGGCGTCGTGCCCAAGAGCATAGTCACGCTCCGGCATGTGCTTCGATGTAGGCAAGGGAATCCGGCCGCCTCGGCTCAGTTGCGGCTCTCGCCGCGCGCAGCTTCCAGCGCCTTCACCGCGACGCCGGCACGGAACTGCCTCCTCATGGTGCGCGAACTCATTTCATCAGCCTCCCGACTGCGGCGCTCAGCTGTCGAAGGGATGCCGCAGGACGATGGTCTGGTCGCGTTCCGGACCGGTCGAGACGATGTCGACCGGCGCCGCGACGATCTCCTGCATCCGTTCGAGGTAACGGCGCGCATTCGCCGGCAGGTCGCCGTACTTCGTGATGCCGACGGTCGACTCGTGCCAGCCTGGCAGCTCCTCGTACACCGGCTCGCAGTCGCCGAAGCCGTCGATCATCAGCGGCGGCGCCGCCAGTGTCCGCCCGTCGTGCCGATAGCCCACCGCGATGCGGATGGTGTCGAGCTGGTCGAGCACGTCAAGCTTGGTGATGCACAGGCCCGACACGCTGTTGTGCAGGACCGAGCGGCGCAGCGCCACTGAATCGAACCAGCCGCAGCGACGCTTGCGGCCGGTCACCGAGCCGAACTCGTGCCCGACGCGCGACAAGTGCTCGCCGGACTCATCGAAGAGCTCGGTCGGGAACGGACCGGCGCCGACGCGGGTCGTGTACGCCTTGACGATGCCGAGCACGTAGTCGAACTCGCGCGGCCCGATGCCGGTGCCCGTCGCTGCGCCGCCGGCTGTGGTGTTGGAGGACGTGACGTAGGGATAAGTGCCGAGGTCCACGTCGAGCATTGCGCCCTGCGCGCCCTCGAAGAGCACGTTCTCACCGCGCTCGCGCAATTCGGCGAGCGCCTGCGTGACATCGGCCACCAGCGGCTTGATGCGCTCGCCCTGGCGCAGACTGTCCTCGAGCACTTTCTGAAAGTCGATCGCCGGCAGCTGGAAATACTTCTGCAGCACGAAGTTGTGGTAGTCGAGAATCTCGCCCAGCTTGGCGGCGAAGCGCTCGCGCTGGAACAGGTCCGCGACGCGCACCGCACGGCGCGCCACCTTGTCCTCGTAGGCAGGCCCGATCCCGCGCCCCGTGGTGCCGATCGCGTTCGCGCCGCGTGCCTGCTCGCGCGCGCGATCGAGCGCCACATGCGAGGCGAGGATGAGCGGACAGGCCGGGCTGATGCGCAGCCGCTCGAACACCGGCACCCCTTGCGCAACCAGGCGATCGGCCTCGGCCAGCAGTGCCTCGAGCGACAGCACCACGCCGTTGCCGATCAGGCATTGCACGTGCTCGCGCAGGATCCCCGAGGGGATCAGCGTCAGCACGGTGCGCTTGTCGCCGATCACCAGCGTGTGGCCCGCATTGTGACCGCCCTGGAAGCGGACCACGGCCGACGCCCGGTCGGTGAGCAGATCGACGATCTTGCCCTTGCCTTCATCACCCCACTGGGTGCCGATCACGATGAGATTGCGGCCCATGTCAGTCCGTACGCGTCGCGCTCAGCCGCGGATCCAGTAGAGCAGCGCCGCGCCGGCCAGCATGCTGGTGAGTCCTGCGAGGCGCAATTGCCGGTCCTCGAGCGCGTAGAACGCCTGCATCGCGCGCCGCATCGCTTGCGGGTTGAGAAAGGGCAGGATGCCTTCGAGCACCAGGTAGAGCGCGCACGCAGCCAGGAAGTCGGACCAGATCAAGGACGCTCTCGCATGGTGCCGCGGGTCGCGCTCAGTGAGCGGCGGGCTTCTGCAGGTAGTGGAAGAATTCGCTGTCCGGCGATATGACGATGATGTCCGTGTCCCGGCCCAGCGAATTGCGATAGGCCTGGAGGCTGCGGTAGAAGCGATAGAACTCGGGGTCACGAGAGAAGGTACGCGCGTAGATGTCCGTGGCCTGTGCATCGCCGTCGCCGCGAATGCGCTGCGCCTCGCGCTGCGCGGTGGCGAGGATCTCGGTGCGCTGGCGGTCGGCGTCGGCACGCATCGCTTCGGCGGATCCCTGGCCCTCGGCGCGCAGTTTCGCCGCCTGCGCCGCGAAGCTCTGCTTCATGCGCGAGTACACGGAATCGGTCACATCGTCCGGCAGGTCGATGCGCCGCACCCGCACGTCGATCAGTTCCACGCCGAGCTGGTGCACTGCGCGGCCCGCATCGCTCAGCAGGTCGCCGGTCACGGCGGCGCGCTCGGCAGCCACGATCTGCTGGATGGTGAGCTTGGTGATGACGCTCTTGATGCTGTTCTTGACGATTTCACCGAGGCGGCCGCCGGCGTTCTCCTCTATGCCGCCGGTCGCGCGGTAGTACGCGGTGACGTCCGCGATGCGCCACTTCACGTAGAAGTCGACGTTCAGGATCTTGCCCTCGCTGGTGAGGAAGCTCTCCGCGGGGAAATTCTTGGTGATGATGCGCCGCTCGAACTTGCGCACCGTGTCGACGAACGGCAGGCGCAGGTGCAGCCCGGGCTTGTAGTCGGCCTGCAGGATCGCACCGAAACGCGAGCGGATCGCGAGCTCCGTCTGCCCGACGGTGAAGAACGAGCTCATGAGCACCACTGCCGCCACGACCACCGCGACCAGGATCGGAAGGATGCGCGCCGGCATCAGCGGTCACCTCGCGCGCGCGGGTCCACCGTGATGGTCTCGGTCGGCTGATCCGGCCGCGTCATGCCGGGTGCGAGCAGCGCCGCGGCATCACTCGATCCCGTGCTCTTCTCGAGCAGCTTGTCGATCGGCAGGTACAGCACGTTGCCGCCGCTCTTGGTGTCGAGGAACACTTTGCGCGAGCGGCCGAGCACGGCTTCCACCGTTTCGAGGTACAGGCGCTGACGCGTGACGTCGGGTGCCCTCTGGTAGGCGGTCAACATCTGGCCGAAGCGCGAAGTGTCGCCCTCGGCTTCCGCAACGACACGCGCGCGATAGGCCTGCGCGTCCTGCAGCTGGCGCGAAGCCGAGCCGCGCGCTCGTGGCACGACGTCGTTGGTGTACGCCTGCGCTTCCTGTCCGAAGCGATCCCGGTCCTCGCGGGCCTTGATCGCATCCTTCTGCGACGGTGCGACCTGGTCCGGCACGTTCACGCCGGTCAGGTTCACGCTGATGATCTGGATACCGGTCTGGTAGCCGTCCAGCACCTTCTGGATGAGCCCCTTGGTGCGCTCGGTGATCTCCTGGCGGCCCGCGCCCAGCACGAACTCGAGCGTGCTCTGGCCAATCGCCTCGCGGATGGCGCTCTCGCTCACATCGCGCAACGTGCTCTCGGGATCGCGCACGTTGAACAGGAACTTGAGCGGGTCGGCACGGATGAACTGTACAGCGATGCTGATATCGACCAGGTTTTCGTCCGCCGTCAGCATGCGTGTCTTGTCGTCGATGCTGTCGTTCTTCGCGACGTTGACCTTGGCGACGCGCTCGATCGGCCAGGGCCAGTGCCAGTGCAGGCCCTGTTCGCTGGTCGCGGCATAACGGCCGAAGCGCAGCACCACGGCACGCTCCGCGGCATCGACCATGTAGAACCCGGTCGCGCCCCAGAAGGCTGCGATCAGCAGCGCGATGGCGCCCCAGTTGATGCCGCCGGCGGCACCCGCAGGACGACCGGTGCGCCCGCCGCCAAAGATGCCGGCCAGGCGTCGCTGCCAGCCACGCACGATTTCGTCCAGCTCGGAGCCGCCCTGGCCGGGGCGCCGCTCCCAGGGATTTCGATTGCCACCGCCGGGCTCATTCCAGGGCATAGGTGAAGTTCAGTAGCGGGCCGAGCCCGCTTTAGGGGCGCGAAATTGTAGGGATGCATCAGCAGGCGCACAAGGAGCCACCGACGGCTCGCGCCGGACACCCGTCTCGCGGGCGAGCGCCGCAAGCTGACGTGGAGTCATCTCGACCTCCAGTTCCCAGCCGCCGTCCTCACGCACGCGCTCGGCCCGCACGCGATGATCCGCATAGAGCTGCGAACGCACCGCGGCCGCGGCGAGATCCACCTGCAACGTCGCACGCTCGAGCTCGGGCCACAGTGCGCCGGTGAGCGCGGCCCGCACCAGGTCGAGACCCGTCCCGGGAGCCGCGGCGACCCAGACGCGGGCCAGCCGATCGTCGGGCCCGCGCTCCAGGCGCGGCAACGCACCGATCCGGTCGATCTTGTTGAACACTTCGATCTGCGGAATGTCGCCGGCGCCGATGGCACGCAACACCTCGTTCACCTGGTCGATGCGCTCCAGGCGCTGCGGGTCGCTGGCATCGATCACGTGCAACAACAGCGTCGCGTCGCGCGCCTCCTGCAACGTCGAACGGAACGCCGCCACCAGTTCGTGCGGCAGATCGCGGACGAATCCGACGGTGTCGGCGAGCACGGCGATCTGCGAACCCGGCAACTCCACGCGCCGCACCGTGGGATCGAGCGTCGCGAACAGTTGATCGGCGACGTAGGCCTCGGCACCGGTCAGCGCATTGAACAACGTCGACTTGCCGGCGTTGGTGTAGCCGACGATGGCGACCGTCGGCACCGGCACTTCACGGCGCGCCTGCCGTCCCGTGTCGCGTTGTCGCTGCAGCTTCTCGAGGCGCCGCGTCAGCGTGCGGATGCGGTTGGCAAGGAGCCGGCGGTCGGTCTCGAGCTGTGTCTCGCCCGGACCGCGCAGGCCGATGCCGCCCTTCTGCCGTTCGAGGTGTGTCCAGCCGCGGACCAGGCGCGTCGCAATATGGCGCAGCTGCGCGAGCTCGACCTCGAGCTTGCCTTCGAAGCTGCGCGCGCGTTGCGCAAAGATGTCGAGAATGAGGCCGTTGCGATCCAGCACGCGGCGCTCGATGAGTTGCTCGAGATTGCGCTCCTGGCTGGGCGATAGCGCGTGATCGAAGAGCACCACGTCGGCGCCCGATTCCACCACCGCGTTGCGAATCTGCTCGGCCTTGCCGGAACCGACGAACAGGCGCGGATCGGGCCTCGGCCGAAAGCCGCCGATGCTCGCTACCGGGAGTGCGCCGGCTGAGCGTGCCAGCGCCGTGAACTCGCTGATGTCCTGCTCAGTTGCAGGTGCTCCGACGCCGATCCGAACCAGTACTGCTTTCTCGCCGCTACGCGGGCGTTCGAACAACCGGGAATTCCTCTGTGCGGTGCGCGCCTATTCGGCTGGAGTTTCAGTCGCGCCGCCTTCCTCTTCCGATGATGGCAGGCGGATGTTTCTGGCCGGCACGACGGTCGAGATCGCGTGCTTGTAGACCATCTGGCTCACGCTGTTCTTCAGCAGCACGACGAACTGGTCGAAGGAATCGATCTGGCCCTGCAGCTTGATGCCGTTGACGAGGTAGATGGACACCGGCACCCGTTCCTTGCGCAAGGTGTTGAGAAACGGGTCCTGCAGGGATTGGCCTCTGGCCATTGCAATCTCCTTGTTCTTTGTCAGATTCTCGAGTCTGTTCAACCCGCGGCACTCCTTCCTTGGCAGCTGCCGTGCGGTTTCGTTTGGGCCGTGGGCGCCGGTTTTGCGCAAAATCTTAACATACGCCTGCGACCTCACTCACTGTCTGCTGCGCCTGCCACCCAGCCGAGGATTCGCTCGGCGGCGGCCGTAGGACTATTGAGCCATTCGGCGCGCGGGAGTGCCCTGAGCCAGGTCATCTGGCGCTTGGCCAGTCGCCTTGTGGCGACAATGCCGTTGGCGACCGCCTGCTCGAGGCTCACTTGGCCCTCGAGGTGCTGCCACAGCTGGCGATACCCCACCGCCCGTATTGCCGGGTTGTCGGACGTGAGGTCGCCGCGCGCGTGGAGCACGCGAACCTCTTCGAGGAATCCGCTCTTCATCATCTGCTCGAAGCGGTGTGCGATCCGCTCGTGTAACTCGTCCCGCGGTGGACTGACGACGAAACGTCCGACACGCGCACCCGCGAGGGGCGTCGGCCGCTCACGCTGCAGCGCGCTGATCGGCCGGCCCGTCAGGCGGTGCACCTCCAGCGCCCGCTGAATGCGTTGCGGGTCGTTGGGGTGGATCCGGGCGGCGGCCTGCGGATCGACCCTGCGCAACTCCTCGTGCAGCGCCTTCGATCCGTCGCGGGCGAGCCGCGCATCCAGCTCGCGCCGGATCGCGGCATCCGCGGATGGCATGCGCGCGAGACCATTCAGCAGGGCGTGAAAGTACAGCATCGTTCCACCGACCAGCAGCGGGACGCGATCGCGCGCCTGGATCGCATCGATCGCGCCCAGCGCATCGCGCACGAACTGACCGGCTGAGTAACTCTCGGACGGATCGAGCACATCGACCAGGTGATGCGCGATGCGTTCCCTGAGCGCGCGCGCCGGCTTGGCGGTCCCGATGTCGAGGCCGCGGTACACCATCGCGGAGTCGACGCTGACGATCTCGGCCGGAATCCGCGCCGCGAGCTCGAGGGCGAGGTCGCTCTTCCCCGCCCCCGTGGGTCCCATCAGCAGGACGACGGTGCCCGCGGGTGTCACGCGAGGTCAGCGGCCGCGCAGGAACAACCGGTCGAGATCGGTGACGCTGAGGCGCATCCAGGTGGGCCGTCCGTGGTTGCACTGGTCAGCGCGTTCCGTGCGCTCCATCTCGCGCAGCAGCGCGTTCATCTCGGGGAGCGTCATCGTCCGGTGCGCCCGCAGTGCGCTGCGGCAGGCGATCGAGGCCAGCAGTTCGTTGCCCTGGTCCTGGATGTGCAGGCTCCGCTCGCTGCCGCCGAGCTCGGCAAGCACGTCACGGACCATGGCCCCGACGTCACTCTGTGCCAGCAACGCCGGTACCTGGCGGATGGCGAGCCGCTGCGCATCGAGACGATCGATATCGAAACCGAGCCGGGCGAACTCCTCGCGATGCAGGTCGGCGCGCTCGGCTTCAGAGCTCGAGACATCGATGACGACCGGCACCAGGAGCAACTGCGGCTGGGCGCTCTCGCCGGCCGCAAGGCGCTTCAACCGTTCATACGTGACGCGCTCGTGGGCCGCATGCATGTCGACGACGATGAGCCCGTCGGCCGCCTGCGCCAGGATGTAGATGCCGTGCAGCTGGCCAAGCGCGAAGCCGAGCGGGTACTGCGCCTCGGCACTCTCCGGTGCGGGTGAAGCCGGCGGATCGAGTGCGGTTGCCAGGTAGGCGGGCACCGGCGGATCGCGCAGCGCAAAGCCGATCTGCCTCGGGTCCGCGAGTTGCGTGAGCCCGGCAATCGGCGCACGCGTGTGCGCTTGCGGGCGCGTCGCACTCAATGCTTCGTGTACCGTGCGGTGCACGAAGTCGTGCACGCTGCGCGGGTCACGGAAGCGAACTTCCTGCTTGGTTGGATGCGCGTTCACATCCACCCGCGCCGGATCCAGCTCGAGATACAGCACGTACGCGGGGTGGCGACCGTGGAACAGCACATCGCGGTAGCCGAGCCGCGCTGCATTCACCAGCAGCCGGTCACGCACCGGGCGGCCGTTGATGAACCAGAACTGCAGGTCGGGTTGCGCGCGCGCGAACGTCGGCTGCGCAATCCATCCGCTCAGCGTCAGCCCCGCCGCAACGTTCTCGATCCGCAAGGCGGAATTCAGGAACTCCGCGCCGCACACCTGTGCGAGGCGCTCTTCCTGGGCCGCGCGGTCCGTGGCGGCCGGCAGAGCGATCACGCGCCGCTGGTTGTGAGTGAGCTGCATCGCGACATCGAAATGACTGAGCGCCAGGCGCTCCACGTGGCGCGTGATGTGTTGCAACTCGGTGCCTTCGCTGCGCAGAAACTTGCGCCGCGCCGGAACGTTGAAGAACAGGTCGCGCACTTCCACCGTGGTGCCGGGCGGATGCGGCGCGGGCGCCGCTTCGGCGCCGTTGCCCGCCGCAACCTTCCAGCCGTGCGCCGCCTGCGAAGTCCGTGAAGTCATCTGCAGGCGCGACACGGACGCGATGCTCGGGAGCGCCTCGCCGCGAAACCCGAAGCTCACGACATGCTCGAGATCATCGAGCGCGCTGATCTTGCTGGTGGCGTGGCGCGCCAGTGCCAGCGGCAGTTCTTCGGGCGTGATGCCGTTGCCGTCGTCACGCACGCGACAGAGCGCGACACCGCCTTTCTCCACCTCGATCTCGATGCGCCGTGCGCCGGCGTCGAGTGCGTTCTCCACCAGCTCCTTGACCACCGAGGCCGGACGCTCGATGACTTCGCCAGCGGCGATCTGGCTGATGAGTTCGGGTTCGAGGATACGAATGGGCATGCGGGCACCGCTGGCGGCGCCCGCAGTTTACCCGCAGGAACGACGCGGAGCGCAGCAGTTTCCGGGCGGGAAGCTAGCGCGCGTTGACGTCCGCGCTGCCGTCCTGGGCGAGGATCTTGCGATCGGGGGGCGGATTGCGCTGCGCGACGAGTTCCGCGACGCGCGTTCCGGGGGGCGGATTGTCGTAGAAGTAGCCGCGGATGCCCGCGTGAATCGCGCTCGCCAGCTGGTCCTGGCGTTTCGGATCCTTCAGCCGCCGCTCTTCACCGGGATTGGAGATATAGGCGGTCTCGACCAGGAGCGACGGAATGTCGGGTGACTTCAACACGACGAACCCCGCCTGCTGCACGTTGTGCTTGCGCACCTCGCCCACGCGATCGAGTTCCGTCAGCACGCTCTGGGCGGCCGACAGACTCGCCGTCAGGCTGGCGGTCTGCGACAGGTCGAGCAGCACTGAGGCGAGCACGTTGTCCTTGTCGTCGAGCGACACGCCGCCGATCAGGTCCGAGGCGTTTTCGCGCTCGGCCAGCCAGCGTGCCGCCTCGTCGCTCGCGCCACGCGGCGACAACACGTACACCGATGAGCCCGCGATGCTGCGATCGCGGATCGAATCCGCGTGCACCGACACGAACAGGTCGGCTTTCTGCGCCCGCGCCCGGTTCATGCGATCGCGCAGGGTGATGTAGTAGTCGCCGTCGCGGATGAGCACCGCGCGCATGCCGGGCTCGTGATTCATGCGCTCGGCGAGCGCACGCGCCACGGCGAGCACGACGTCTTTCTCGCGCGTGCCGCTGCGCCCGATCGCGCCCGGGTCATCACCGCCGTGCCCGGCATCGACCGCGATCACCAGGTCGCGTGCCGCGTCCACTTCGGGCGCGTGTTGCACTTTCACCGGTGCGGGCTGACCGGGCAGTTCGAGATCGATCACCAGCCGATTGCCGTAGGTTTCGTTCGGATCGACCGCGAAGCTCTTCGGTTGCACCGCGGAATTCAGGTCGAGAACGACGCGCAGGCTCCCATCGTCGCGCGGTCCGAGGCGAACGCTGCGGATCACGCCCTGGCCGGCAGGGGGCGAGAGCGTGCTCGAGGCGGTGGCGCCCGCGACATCGACGACGACGCGATCGGGATTGCGCAGCGTGAACAGGTTGTGGGTCGCTGGGCCGCTCAGCTCGAGCACGACGCGCGTGTGATCGGGACCTGCCCAGAGTCTTACATCACGGACTTCGACCGAGTGAGCCGTGCCGATGCCCAGGACCTGCAGGACAGCTAGAACGATGTAGGGCGCGGCGCGTTTCGGCATGGACCCAGCAGACGGGTTGCAGTGCCGCTAATGTAAACTGCCCGCAAAGAAGTTTTCAATAGAAATTATGGGGATAGGAAACGATGCTGAACGCTTACCTTCACAACCGCGGCTTTGCAGCAGCCTGTGTCAGTAGCGACAGCACGCGCTTTCCGGCGGTGCTCAGTGCCCTGAATGCGATCCGTCGGCCAGGATTCGCCACTGAGAGATCGATTTCGAGGTCGGTGAGCGGCAAGGCTCCTTGGCCGCGTTCCGGCCATTCGATTAAAAGGACCCTTCCCGGCTCCAACAGTTCGCGCACCCCGAGCGCCTCGATCTCCTGAGCTGACTGCACGCGGTACAGGTCGAGGTGGGCAATCTCGAGGGGCGGCGCCGAGTACGTTTCGAGCAAAGTGAACGTCGGACTGCGCACCGTGCCCTGAATGCCGAGCGCGCGCAGCACGCCGCGCACCAGCGTGGTCTTGCCGGCGCCCAGCTCGCCTTTCAAGCCGACAACGAACACCGCCGCGGACGCATCCGCAAGTGCACGCGCCAGTCGAGCGCCGGCCTCGAGCGTGACGGCCGCGTCCGGCGCCATCAGGTCGAACGTTGCGGATTCAGGCATGCGGGTAAGCGCGCGATCACATCGCTCGCGATCATGCCGCGTTCGCCCGCCTGGGCCGCGGCATCGCCCGCCAGGGCATGAGCGAGCACTGCCGCGCGGGCGGCCGTCCATGGATCGCGCAGCTGGGCCAGCAAAGCGCCAGTGATTCCCGCGAGCACATCGCCCATCCCGGCGGTCGCCATGCCCGGGTTGCCGCGGTTGCAGAGCGCGGGCGTATCTCCATTCGAACCGATGAGCGTGCCCGCACCCTTGAGCACGACGACGCCGCCAAAGCGTGCGTGCAATTCGGTGAGGGCGGCCACGCGATCGTTCTGTACGGCGTTCGCATCGGTGCCGAGCAGACGGCCGGCTTCACCCGGATGCGGCGTGAGGATCCAGTCGTCGCGTCGACGCGGATTCGTCGCGAGCAGGTTGAGCGCGTCCGCGTCCAGCACCAGGGGACGCTCCGCGTTCTGCACGCTGTCGAACATCGCGCGCGCCCAGGTGTCGCGACCGAGACCGGGGCCCGAGACGATGACATCGGCCTGCTGGATCAGGGGCTCGAGCGCCGGCAGATCTTCGACGCCGTGACACATGAGCTCGGGCCGGCCGGCCATCACCGCAGTGAGGTTCGCCGCGCGCGTCGCCACCGTCACGAGTCCGGCACCGCTGCGCAGGCACGCCTCCGCGCACAGGCGCGCAGCGCCGGGCATTCCCGCTCCGCCCGCGACGATGAGCACGTGTCCGAACTCACCTTTGTGAGCGGTGCGCCGCCGGCGCGGCAGCACGCGGTTGATGAATTCGCGATCGAGGCGGTCGACGGCGGGTCGTGCAACCTGCTCCGGCACGGTGACGTCGAGAGCGTCGAATTCGAGCTCACCCGTTACGTCCGGGCCCGCGCCCAGGAACAGCCCGAGCTTCAGGCCGATGAACGACACCGTGCGCGTTGCCTGGATGCAGCGACCCATGATGCGGCCGGTATCGGCGTTGAGACCGCTCGGCAGGTCGATGGCGAGCACCGGTCTGCCGCTCGCGTTGACCTGCTCGACCACTTCACAGGTGCCGGCATCGAGGGGCCGATCGAGCCCGGTGCCGAACAACGCGTCGACGACAACGTCGGCCCAGGCGAGTCGCGCGGCCTCGAAGGACCGGATGGCGACGCCGGCATCGCGGCACTCCTGCCACGCCCGCTGGGCATCTCCCGACAAGCGCTGCGGATCGGCGAGCGTTGCAACCTCGACTTGCAGGCTCGCGCGGCGCGCGAGCGTGGCGAGGACGTAACCGTCGCCGCCGTTGTTGCCGTTGCCGCACAACACGACAAGGCGCTGCGCCTGCGGCCAGCGCCCGCGCAGCGCGCGCAACGCCGCCTCGCCCGCGCGTGTCATCAGGGTGAACCCGGGAATGCCGAGCGTGTCGATCGCGTAGCGATCGAGTGCGCGCACTTGCGCAGCCGTGTACAGGGCGGTGGGAAGGCTGGCCACGACGGCGATTATACTGAGCCGATGAATGCGCTCCCCGATGCAGGCGGTACGCGGGCCGGGGCTGGTCCGCACGATCCGGCAGCGCTGGCCGCGCAGATCAAGCACTGGGGCGAAGAGCTGGGCTTCCAGCAGGTCGGGATCGCCGGGGTGGCCCTCGCCGCGGACGAAGGACATCTGCAGGAATGGGTCGCCCGCGGCTGGCACGGCGACATGCAATACATGGCGAGCCACGGCACGCGTCGCAGCCGTCCCGCCGATCTCGTCCCGGGAACGCTGCGCGTGATCTCGGTGCGCATGGACTATCTGCCACCCGGCGCGCGCGAGGCGTGGTCGGTGATGGCGGATCCGGAGCGCGCCTTCATTTCGCGCTACGCCCTCGGTCGTGACTACCACAAGCTGCTGCGTCAGCGGCTGCAGAAGCTCGCCGATCGCATCGCGGGTGCGATCGGGCCGTTCGGCTATCGCGTGTTCGTCGACAGTGCGCCCGTGCTGGAGAAAGCGCTCGCGCGCGACGCGGGGCTCGGCTGGATCGGCAAGCACACCAATCTCCTCAACCGCCACGCGGGCTCGTGGTTCTTCCTCGGCGAGCTGTTCACCGACCTGCCACTACCCCTCGACCAGGCGCCGACCAATCATTGCGGCAGTTGCACTGCATGCATCGATATCTGTCCGACCCGCGCGATTCGCGGACCTTACCAGCTCGACGCGCGGCGCTGCATCTCCTATCTCACCATCGAGCATCACGGTTCGATTCCGACGGAGCTGCGCAAGGCGATGGGCAATCGCATCTACGGCTGCGATGACTGCCAGCTCGTGTGCCCGTGGAATCGCTACGCACGCCTGAGCCGCGAAATGGACTTCAGGCCGCGACACGGCCTCGATGACGTCTCACTCGCGGAGCTGTTCGCGTGGTCGGAAAGCACGTTCCTCGAGCGCACGGCCGGCAGCGCGATCCGGCGCATCGGTCATGCACGCTGGCTGCGCAACATCGCGGTCGCGCTCGGCAACGCCGCGCCGAGTGCGCCGACACGCGCGGCGCTCGAGAGTCGACGCGACGATCCCTCGGCATTGGTGCGGGAGCACGTGGGCTGGGCGCTCGAGCGACACCGGCTCGCCAGCCCCTGAGCAGGCGGCGGCGCGGAATCAGGCCAGGCGCCGCGCCACTTTCACATTGTCGATGAGGCGCGCCCGGCCGAGCCGCGCGGCGGCGAGGATCCTGATCTCCGCCTGCGGGTCCTGCACCGGTTGCAGGTCATGGGCCTGGCGGATGGAAAAATAATCCGGTCGAAAGCCCGCCTCCACCAGGTTCTGCATGCCGCTCTGCTCGATTCTCTCGAACTGCGTCGCGCCCGATTCGATCTCCTGCCGCGCGGCCTCGAGCGCCGCGAACAGGCGCGGTGCGACCTGGCGCTCCTCCGCACTCAGGTAGCGATTGCGCGAGCTGAGGGCGAGGCCATCGGCGTCGCGCGTCGTCGCCATGCCGCGCACCTCGACCGGGATGCACAGGTCCGTGACCATGCGCCGGATGATGAGCAGCTGCTGGAAGTCCTTCTCGCCGAAGATCGCGATATCCGACTGCACGATGTTGAACAGCTTCGCCACCACCGTCGCGACGCCCGCGAAGTGACCCGGCCGGAATGCGCCGCACAGCACGCCCGAGAGCTCCGGTACGTCGACGATCGTGCTGTGCTGATAGCCGCCCGGGTAGATCTCCTCGACCTCCGGCTGGAACAGCAGGTCCGCCTTCGCGAGCGCGAGCAAACGGCGGTCCTCCTCCGGCGTGCGTGGATAGGCGGAGAAGTCTTCCTTGGGTCCGAACTGCAGCGGGTTGACGAAGATGCTGACGATCACCCGGTCGGCCGCGTCGCGCGCCTGCCGCACCAGGCGAATGTGCCCGTCGTGGAGGTTCCCCATCGTTGGCACGAGGGCGACTTTGAGATTCTGCCGCCGCCAGCCCGACACGCGCTCGCGCAGCGCGGCTATGCGTACCAGCTCCTCCATCTCAGAAGCAGTGCTCGGGCGCCGGATAACTGCGGTCTTTCACCGCGCGCACGTAACCCTGCACAGCCTGCAAGGGGCTCCCGGCACCTTCCATGAAATTGCGCACGAAGCGCGGCTTGCGTCCGGTGGTGATGTCGAGGATGTCGTAGAGCACGAGAATCTGCCCGTCCACGTCCGGGCCCGCGCCGATCCCGATCACCGGCACTTCGAGCGCATGCGCGATGGTGGCGCCGAGCTCGGCTGGTATGCACTCGAGCAGCACGATGTCGGCGCCTGCGGAAGCGAGCGACTTCGCGTCATCGATCATCTGCCTCGCGGCCTGCTCCTCACGCCCCTGCACGCGAAAGCCGCCGATCTTGTGCACCGACTGCGGCTTGAGCCCGAGGTGCGCACACACCGCGATGTCGTGGCTGGCGAGGAACTCCACTGTCTCGTGCTGCCCCGAGCCGCTTTCGAGCTTCACCATCTTGGCGCCGCCTTCCTGCATCAGGCGCACGGCGTTCTGCAACGCCTGCTCCTTGGACGAATAGCTCATGAACGGCATGTCGGCGACCAGGAACGGACGATACAGCGCACGCGCGACGATGCGGCTGTGATAGATGACGTGATCCATGGTGACCGGCACGGTGGTGTCGTGTCCCTGGATCACCATGCCGAGCGAATCGCCGACCAGCACCAGATCGACGTCCGCCTCGTCGAGCAGCACCGCGAAACTCGCGTCGTAGCAGGTGAGGCAGGCGATCTTCTCGCCGTTCGCCTTCATCGTTCCGAGCGTCGCCACGTTGACGGGCGGGCGGGCCGAGCCGCGCAGCTGCAGCTGGGTGTACATACGGGAGGTGCAGAATGTCTACTTTGCGGCCAACAAGCAAATAGCCGGACAGAGCTTCCCTAGCGCTCCAGTGCGCTCGGCGCTGGGTTGAAATACTGGCGTCCGCGCCGCATGCGCTGGATCTCGCGGAACAGAAGCTCATAGTCCTGCTCGTTGTTCACCAGGTCGATGCCCGCGGTGTTGACGATGAGGAGCGGTGCAGCGTCGTAGTGCAGGAAGAAGCGCGCGTAAGTGTCCGCGACGCGCTCGAGGTAGCTGCGCTCGATGAGCTGCTCGTACTTGAGCCCGCGGCGTGCGATGCGTTCCATCAGCACGTCGACCGGCGCCTGCAGGTAGATCACCAGGTCGGGCTTCGGTGCATCGATGGCGAGCTTGGCGTACACCTGTTCGTAGAGCGCGTACTCCTCGTCATCGAGCGTCACGCGCGCGAACAGCCGGTCCTTGTCGAGCAGGTAGTCGGCGACGCGCACCGGGTCGAACAGGTCCTGCTGGCGGAACTCCTGCAGCTGGCGCGTGCGTGCGAAGAGAAAGAAGAGTTGCGTGGGGAACGCCGCGGCGCGCGGGTTGCGATAGAAGCGCTCGAGAAACGGGTTCTCCTCGGTCTGCTCGAGGATCAGCTCGCTCCCGAAACTCTGCGCGAGCCGGCGCGCGAGACTCGTCTTGCCCACGCCGATCGGGCCTTCGACCACGACGAAACGGTGCACCGGCGCTGTCGACATGGATGCCTCAATCTCCGCGAGGTGAACAGCGCTGGCGTGCGCGCGCGAGGGGTCTCAGTCCCTTGGAGCCCAACTGCCGCGCGAGTTCGTCGACCGGGCCGTGTCCCGGTACGAAGAGTGCCGGCGCGATGTCCGCGAGAGGATACAGGACGAAATTGCGCGCATGAATACCGGGGTGCGGCAGTGTCAGTCCCGGCTCCTGGAGTCGCAGCCCGTCGTAGAGCAGCAGGTCGAGATCGATGCGCCGTGGTCCCCAGCGCACGGGCGGTGGCGTGCGACCCATGTCGCTCTCGATGCGCTTGAGTTCATGTAACAGCTCGACAGCCGACAGCTGTGTGAGCAATCCCGCCGCGGCATTGACGAAATCCGGCTGATCGGCCGGGCCGAGCGGCGTACTCACATAGAGGCGTGACTGCACCACGCAGCGCGTGCGCGCAATCGCCGCCAGGTGAGTGAACGCCGACAGCACCTGCGCTTGCGGACCGTCGAGGTTGCTGCCCAGCCCGACGTAAGCGGGCACCCAGTGCATGCTCGGGCTCAGGGCGAGGCGGAGCTGGGCCGCCTGCGACGACGCCGTCGGCGCGGCCGCCGCGTTCCGGGACTGTGCCCGGGACCGTTGCCGGACTTCACCATCGTCTCACGCTCGGCGGCGGATGCGGTCTGCACCTCGGTCCACCACTTCGCGATCTCCGCCTCTTCCGCACCCACCTGCGCGCGCAAGAGCAGCAGGTCGTAGGCCGCACGAAAACGCGGATGACTGAGAAGTGAAAGCGCCTTCTTGCCCTCGCGGCGCCGGAAGCGCGGCTGGAGCGTGAACATCTCGCGCATCGGCAACGTGAAGCGCCGCGGGATTGAAACCCGCGACTGTTGCGTGCGCACGATCTCTTCGCAGGCGTTGAACAGCGCGAGCGACTCCGGCTGCCCGTTCTCCTGCAGTTGCCGGGCACGTTCGGCCACCGGCCCATAGAACAGCACGGCGAAGAGGAACGTCGGCGTCACCGGCTTGTCGGCCGCGACACGCGCATCCGTGTTCGCGAGGCCCGCCTGCAGGAGTTGCGCCTCGGCGCCGTGCGGCGCGCGCTTCAGCAGCGCCCCTGCTTGCGGGAACAAGTGCTCGAGCAGTCCGTAGTGCTGCAGGAGCCGCAGTGCTTCGCAACCGAACCCGCTGAGGAACAGCTTCAGTGTCTCATCGAACAGGCGCGCCGCGGGCACGTGCGTGAGCAGGTACGCGAGCTCGCGGATCGGTTCCTCAGTGTGCGTCTCGATCGAGAAGCCGAGCTTCGCGGCAAACCGGATCGCACGCAGCATACGCACCGGATCTTCGTGGTAACGCGTGACCGGGTCGCCGATGAGGCGCAGGCGGCGCGCCGCGACATCCTCGACGCCACCAACGAAGTCCCACACCGAGAAGTCTTCGATGTTGTAGTAGAGCGCGTTGGCGGTGAAGTCGCGCCGCCACACGTCCTCTTCGATGGTGCCGTAGACGTTGTCGCGCAGGATTCGCCCGCGCGCGTCGAGCACGCGTTGTGCTGCCGGGTCGGCCGCGTGCCATTCGTCCTCGTCGCGCTCCTCCGGCTGCCACTGATGCGCGGCGCGGAAGGTCGCGACTTCGACGATCTCGTTGCCGAAGTACACGTGCGCCAGGCGAAAGCGCCGCCCGATCAGCCGGCAATTGCGGAACAGCGCACGCACCTCGTCGGGCGAAGCATTGGTCGCGATATCGAAATCCTTCGGCTGCAGCCCGAGCAGCAGATCACGCACGCTCCCGCCGACGAGGAACGCCTGGTAGCCGCCTTCCTTGAGGCGGTACAGAACGCGCAGCGCGTTGGCCGAGATGGCGGAGCGCGAGATCGGGTGCCCGGAACGCGGAACGACCGTCGGCTGCGCACCGGAAGAAGCGAGGTTCAAATTGGTTTTTCGCTTGAGGGCCGAAAGGCGGGCCGTATAATACCGCGCCCATTCGCCGGCACCCGCGCGGACTAAGACGCTCCCATCGTCTAGAGGCCCAGGACACAGCCCTCTCAAGGCTGGTACGAGGGTTCGAATCCCTCTGGGAGCGCCAATACAAACAGTGATTTAGTTCTCATTGTTGATGTCACTTCCGGGTAGCGGGGAATCCTCGGTTTGGTTTACGTTAGCGCACCCTACCCGGCAGGACGCGTGTGAACCCAGCCGACAAACGCCTGATGGACCTCGTCGACAAGTGGCTCGCGAGCCTCGAGCTGCACTTGAAGTATTCCGGCCTCGACGACGCGAGCTACTGGCGCGTGCAACCGTGGGTCGAGCACGACCGCCCGTCACGCTGGATCATCGAGCTCGCGCGCCAGAAAGCCGCGCAACTGAAGGAGCAGATCGAGGCGCGCATCGCGATGGGCGATGCGAAGTTCGGCGACTCGCTCGAGCTGATGGCGTTCCTCAGCAACCTGGTCGGCGCGCAGCACGTCGAGCGCTTCATCCCGCTCGCGGATGCGGCGAGCGAAGTCGATCTGTCCACGGCCCCTCCGCCGCCCGCGGTGCAGGCGCCCGCTGCGCCGGCTCCCTCCGCACGCACCACGCCGCCGGCCGCTGAAGTCACGCAGCAGAGCGCGGTCCGTACCCAACCCCGCAAGGCTGTTTCTGATACGACGCGCGAGATGCCACGCGTGCCGACGGGCGCGGCCGCCCGCGAGCCGAGCCGTCACGCCACATCACAGCGTACCGAAGCACGCAAGGGCACGACGCGCCGCGAACACAAGGCGCCGGCTCCCGCGCCCAAGGCGAAAGCGGAGCAGCGCGCCAACCCGGAGCGTGAGAAGGCAGTCGTCGCGGATGCGGTGCGGCTCCTCGGTTGGGGGCGCAAGTGGCACGAGATCCCCGACCTCATCAGCCGCATGGCCGATCGCCCCGCGATCTCCGAAGTGCGGCGCATCCTGCGCGACCACAAGCCGGCGATCGAACGCGAGCTCGATCGCGACGGTTGAGCGTCAGCTTCTCTCCATCTGCGCGAACACGACCACGTGGCCCGCAGGCTCGCGCACGATGACCTCGGTCGCGCCGTAGAAGGTCTTGCGCTTCGGCACGATGTAGTCGATCCCCTCGAGCGCGGCCTCGAAGGGCGCCAGGTCATCGACCTCGACGAAGAGGAACTGGCGCGCGGCTGAGGCCTCCGGCCCGAGCGCCGGAATGTCCGCGCCGACGCTCGACCAGCTCTGGTACATCACTTCGATGCCGTCGCGGATCAGGAGCACGAACCCCAGGTGATCCTCTTCGGGCACTTCGGCAACCCGGGTGAAGCCGAGGCGCCTCTCCCAGAAATCGAGACAGGGTTCGATCCGTTTCACGACCAGGACCGGGGTCAGCTTCTTCACGTGCATCGGAATCTCCTGAATGTGATCACCGCACCACCGGCGGTGTGGCGAGGGAGACTAGAAGACGCTCAGCTGCCCGTCTTGTACGAACGCGACATCGGAATCCGCCTTCAGCCAGCGCGAGGGCGCGACGCCGACCAGCGCGTGAAACTCGTGCGTCAGGTGCGACTGGTCGAAGTACCCGCTCTCGGCGGCGAGCGCGGCGAGCGACCAGCCCGGCGTCCGCGCCTGCAAGCTCAACAAACGACGCAAACGACGCACCCGCCGGAATTGCGCCGGCGTGAGTCCCACCGCGGCGACGAAGCGTCGCTCGAATTGTCTCGCGCTCAGGCCGATCTCGCGCGCCGCCGCCTGCACTGAGACGACACTCGCGCTGTCGAGGATCCGCACCGCGCGTTCGACCTGCGCCTGGGTCCGGCTGGCGGCGCGAATCCGCGGGAGCACCTCGCGTTCCACGCAGCGTGCACGCTGATCGAGCGTCGCAGTACGCGCCAGCTCCTCGATCACGACGTCAGGGAGCGGTGTCCAGACATCCGCGAGCGGAATCTCGCGATCGGTCGTCTCGTGCAGGTCTGAGCGCAGGAGTGCAGCGGCGCCACCGGGACGAAAGCGGATGCCGAACAGGTCGATCCGGCTGCAGAGCTCGATCTGCATGGCGCGCGTCATCGTCCCGACGAACGTGATCGCGGCGGCGGCTCCCCGCTCGCGCCACGCCTCGAGGTCGAGCAGGAGATCCATGCAAGCATCGGGCAGGATGCGATGCTGCACCGGGGCCTGGGCCGTCGCCTTGCTGCGGATCTGCCAATAGCACGCGATCAATTGACGCAGGGGCGGCGCCGGCGCGATCTCGGAATAGTGCGCCGCCGACTCGCGGCGCTCCGGATCGGCGAGGCGATGATCAGGCAGTTGCACCGGGGCCATGGCGCCGAGTGTGCGCACGCGGGCTGGCGAGTTCAACGGCGCTTCAGTACTCTCTTGCGCCAACCGCTCACAGAAGCGCTCGCTGGAATGCTCGCAAGGAGACTGCCATGGCCGATTTCCGCTCCTCGTTCGCAGTGCGCACCACGGTACTGTGCGGCACTGCCCTGATCGCGCTGCTGACGATGTATTCGATCGCCACGCTCGCGCAGGACAAGCCGCCCTCCAAGGCCGAGCAGGCCATCAAGTACCGGCAGTCGGTCTACAAGGTAATCCTGTGGAATTTCGGCCCGATGCACGGTATGGCCGAGGGCAAGATTCCCTACGACGCGACGGACTTCGCCAAGCGCGCCGAGCGCGTGGCCACGATGGCGCCGATGCTGCTCGAGGGTTACCCGCCGGGATCGAACACCGATGCGCCCACGCGCGCCAAGCCGGAGATCTGGCAGAACTTCGACGAGTTCTCGAAGCTGATGCACAACATGGAAGACAAGGCTGCAGCGCTTGCCAGCGTCGCGAAGGAAGGCAGTCTCGACAAGTCGCGCGCCGCGGCCAATGAACTCGGTGACGCCTGCAAGGCGTGTCACGACAAGTTCCGGGCCGAGAAACCGTCCTAGAACAGGATCAGGGACGGCTCGGGCGCGCTCGCCACGAGCGCGAAGAGCGCGAGCGCGCATGCGGCCGCCAGCGCCAGTGCCAGCAGAACGCGCGAGCCGGTGATGCCGGCATTGGCAGGGAGCCACGTGCCGGACTTGCGGCCCGTGATCATGGGCCCGACCAGGTTCTCGCCGCGCAGGACGTAGTACGCCGACACCGCGATGACGTGCAAACCGATCGCATACCACAGCGCATCGGCGAGCAACCGGTGCCAGCCGGACAGGCGATCGCTCGCGGCGTCGGAGACGTAGCCGTAGAGCGGCCCGGTGTTGAAGATCTCATCGTTGGCATAGAGCCCGGTGACGCCTTCCGCGGCCACCAGCGCAAGCAGGACCATCACCATCCAGCCGCCGAGCGGATTGTGGCCCAGGTGCGCGATCGAGCGCGGTGACAGCCAGTCGCGCGCGTAGCGCCAGGCGGCGCCTGGCCCGCGCAGGAAATTCGCGAAGCGCGCGTAGCGCGGACCGACGAATCCCCACGCCAGGCGAAAGCCCACCAGCACGAGGCACGCGTAGCCGAACCAGCAATGCCAGCCGAATGCCTGTGTCCCCAGCTTGTACGTGACCCACGCACCGAGCACTGCCAGCGCCAGCAGCCAGTGAAACACGCGCAACGGCAGATCCCAGATGAGCTGCGCGCCCGTACCCGCCGCCGCTTTCGCTCGCAGTGTCTCGCTCGGTGACATTAAGGCGATTTCATCTTCCGGCGTGCGTCGCGCGGTTCGTGCGCGACCCATTCTAAGCGCGCGCGCCTTGAATTTTGCCGGCCTGCTCGACACAATCGCGGCCCGGAAAAAAGAGCGTGCACGGGGAACCGTGAGCGCACAAATCCGGTCTCAACGCTCCCAAATACAAGCGACTGTGCGGTTCCTGACAGCTTCATGATTGAAATCGAAAGCCTGACGAAGCGCTATGGCACGCTGACCGCGGTGGACGGCGTGAGTTTCCGGGTGCAGCCCGGCGAAGTGCTCGGCTTCCTCGGGCCGAACGGCGCCGGCAAGTCCACCACGATGCGCATGATCGCGGGTTACCTCGCCCCCACCTCGGGGAGCGCCCGCGTGTGCGGACACGACGTGGAGCGCGATCCGCTCGCGGCCAAGTCCTGCATGGGTTACATGCCGGAAGGCGCGCCGAGCTATGGCGAGATGACCGTCCGCCGCTTCCTCGACTTCATCGCCGATGTACGCGCCCTGCAGGGTGAGCGGCGCCGCAACCGGCTGAACGACGTGATCGAGCGCTTGCATCTCGGGCCCGTCCTCGAGCAGACGATCGAGACCCTGTCGAAGGGCTTTCGCTGCCGCGTCGGTCTCGCGCAGGCCATCCTGCACGACCCGCAGGTGCTGATCCTCGACGAGCCCACCGACGGTCTCGACCCGAACCAGAAGCACGAAGTGCGCACGCTCATCAACGCGATGGCGGCCGACAAGATCATCGTGATCTCCACCCACATCCTCGAAGAGGTCGACGCGGTGTGCACGCGCGCGATCATCATCTCGAAGGGCAAGGTGGTCGCCGACGAGAAGCCGCAGAGCCTCGCGGCGCGCTCGCGCTATCACAACGCGGTCACCGTCGGCTTCTCGGACGGTACGCTGCTCGCGCGGGCGCGCGCGATGATCGCCTCGCTCCCGCAGGTGGCGGCGGTGGAGGCGCGCGACAAGGAACTGCGGCTCACGGCGCTGCCCAAGTCCGGACAGCCGATCCTGCCGCTGCTCAGCGACCTGGCGCGTCGCGAGCAGTGGTCGATCAGCGAGCTGCACCTGGAATCGGGCCGGCTCGATGAAGTGTTCCGCGCCGTGACGCAGGGGGCCTGATGCGAAATATCGCCGCGGTATTCCGGCGCGAGCTGGCCAGCTATTTCGTCACGCCGGTCGCCTACGTCTTCATCGTCATCTTCCTGGTGTTGTCCGGCGCCTTCACTTTCTATCTCGGCGGCTTCTACGAGCGCGGCCAGGCGGATCTCGCGCCGTTCTTCAACTTTCATCCGTGGCTCTACCTGTTCCTGATTCCCGCGATCTCGATGCGGCTGTGGGCCGAGGAGCGTAAGAGCGGCAGCATCGAGCTGCTGATGACCTTGCCGATCACGCTGCCGCAGGCGGTATGGGGCAAGTTTCTCGCGGCATGGTGCTTTGCCGGCATTGCGCTCGCGCTCACCTTCCCGATCTGGATCACGGTGAACTACCTCGGCAAGCCGGATAACGGCGCGATCCTCGCGGCCTACATCGGCAGCTTCCTGATGGCCGGCGGATTCCTCGCGATCGGCACCTGCATGTCGGCGCTCACGCGCAACCAGGTGATCGCCTTCATTCTCGGCGTCGTCGGCTGCTTCGTGTTCCTGCTGAGCGGCTTCCCGATGGTGATCGACGTGGTGCGCAGCTGGGCGCCGGCGGCGCTGGTCGATGCGGTCGCCTCGCTCAGCTTCCTCAGCCATTTCGAATCGATCTCCAAGGGCGTCATCGACCTGCGCGACGTGCTGTATTTCGCGCTGCTCATCGCCTGCTGGCTGATGGCGACCGGCATCGTGCTCGACATGAAGAAGGCGAACTGACGCACATGGCATTCGATCTGCGCAAGGTCTGGCAGGGCCATCGCGGGAGCGGTGCGCTGGCGCTCGTGCTGCTGGCGGTGGTCTTCATCGGACTGGTCATCGTCATCAACTACGGCCTGCGCGGAGCGCGCGCCGATCTCACGCAGAACCGGCTCTACACACTCGCGCCGGGCACGCGCAACATCCTCAAGAACCTCGACGAGCCGATCAATCTCTACTTCTACTTCACGCGTGGAGCTGCCGACCAGGTGCCGTACATCAAGACGTACGCGAACCGCGTGCGCGACATGCTCGAGGAGCTCACGGCACGCTCGAACGGCAAGATCCGCCTGCAGGTGATCGACCCCGAGCCGTTCTCGGAGGCGCAGGATCGCGCCGATGAATTCGGTCTTTCCGGCGTGCCGCTCGGCTCCACGGGCGAGACGCTGTACTTCGGACTCGCCGGCACCAACTCCACCGATGGGCGCGCGTCGATCGACTTCTTCCAGCCGGAGAAAGAGGAGTTCCTCGAGTACGACATCGCCAAGCTGATCGTCGAGCTGTCGCGTCCCAAGAAGGCGGTCGTGGGGTTGCTCTCGACGTTGCCGATGGGCAGCGACTTCAACCAGGCCACGGGGCAGATGCGCGAGCCGTGGACCGTGATGTCGCAGCTCGAGCAGCTCTTCACGGTGAAGAACCTCACTCCCGAGCTCACCAGCATCGACCCGGACGTCGACGTGCTCATGCTGGTGCACCCCAAGGGCCTGTCGCAGTCGGCGCTCTACGCCATCGATCAATTCGTGCTGCGCGGCGGACGCGCGCTGATCTTCGTCGACCCGCAGGCGGAAGCCGATCCCGCCGGCCAGCAGCCCGGGAATCCCTTCGGCAACATGGGCGGTGACAAGAGCTCGAATCTCGCGCCGCTGTTCGCGGCCTGGGGCGTCGACTACAACCCGCGCCAGGTCGTTGGCGACCTGCAGTACGCCTTGAGCGTCAGCACGCGCACCGGCGACCCGGTCCGCCACATCGGTTTCATCGGCTTCGACAAGGAAGCGTTCAACGCCAAAGACGTCATCACCGCGGCGCTCAACAACATCAACGCGGCGACGGTCGGCAGCCTCAAGCTCAAGAGCGGCAGCACCCTGTCGTTCGAGCCGTTGCTGCAGTCGAGCGCGCAGGCCGGCGTGCTGCCGGTCGAGCGTTTCGCATTCCTGTCGGATCCCGCGAGCCTGCGCGACGGATTCCGCCCGTCGGGCGAGCGCTACGTGATCGCCGCGCGCCTGAGCGGCAAGGTGAAGACGGCGTTCCCCAATGGCAACCCGGCGGCCAACGCCCCCGCCACACCGCCGGTGCCCGTGGCGGCCGGACTCAAGGAATCCGCGCAGCCTGCCAACCTCGTCGTGGTCGCCGACACCGACCTGCTCACCGACAACCTCTGGGTGCGCAACCAGTCGTTCTTCGGTCAGCGCTTCGCGACCGCGTGGGCGAACAATGGCGACTTCGTGTTCAACGCCATCGACAACCTCACCGGCAACGGCGATCTCATCAGCATTCGTGGCCGGGCGAGCTTCGTGCGGCCGTTCGAGCGCGTCGAGGGGCTGCGGCGCGATGCCGAGGATCGCTTCCGTGCCAAAGAACAGGAGCTGCAGCAGCAGCTGCGCGACACCGAGCAGAAGCTCACCGAGCTCCAGTCGCGGCGCAGTGACAAGTCCTCGCTGATCCTGACGCCGGACCAGGAGAAGGAACTCACCCGCTTCCAGGACGAGAAGGTGCGCATCCGCAAGGACCTGCGCGAAGTGCGCCACGGTCTCGACCAGGACATCGAGCATCTCGGCACCGTGCTGAAGGTGCTCAACATCGCCCTCGTGCCGATCCTGATCCTGATCGCGGGACTCGCCGCGTTTGCCTGGCGGCGCAGCCGTCGCGCACCGAAGAGCGGCTGAGCCGGGATGAGCTCGCGTCGCCTCGTCGTCCTGCTGGTGCTCGGCCTGCTCGTGATCGCGGGCGCCATCTGGCTGAGCCTGCAGCGGAGCCTGCCTCGCGACACGATGATTGCGCGTCACGTGCTGCCCGCTCTCGCGGGAGCACTCAACGATGTCACCGGCATCAAGGTGGTCAAGGCCGGCGACAAGACGACGGTCACGCTCAAGCGCGGCAGCGCCGACTGGGCCGTCGGCGAGCGCTCCGACTACCCGGCGGACTCCTCCAAGGTGCGCAAGCTCCTCATCGATCTGTCGCAGCTCGAGACCGTGGAGGAGAAGACTTCGGACCCGAAGCGCTACGGCCAGCTCGCGGTCGAGGACGTGAAGGATCCCAAGGCGACCGGCGCGCTCCTGGAGATCACCGGCCTGAAACAGCCGCAGCAGCTGATCGTCGGCAAGACCTCCGGCATGCACTCGGCCTTTGTGCGCGTGCCCAGCCAGGCCCAGAGCTACCTCGCCACGCCGCAGATCAGTGTCGACAGCGAGCCGGCCAACTGGCTGGATCGCAGCCTCCTCGATATTGCCGCGACCCGCGTGCAAGAGGCGCACGTCCGGCCTGCCACAGGGCCCGCCTACACGGCGAAACGCGACGCGCGTGAGCAGACCGACTTCACCGTCGCCGACCTGCCCAAGGGACGTGCGCTGAGCAGCCCGACGGCGGCCAACTCCGCCTCCTCCGCCCTCGCCGGCTTCACCTTCGACGACGTGCGCGCGCTGGCGCCGGATGAGAACTGGAACAAGGACACGGCGCAGACGGACTTTCGCCTGTTCGACGGCACAACGATCACGGTCCAGGGCCGCACGGTGGATGACAAGCACTGGGTGCGCATCATTCCCGGGTTCGACGCGGCGCTGAACCAGAAATTCGCGCCGGCTCCATCAACCAACGCTTCCCAGTCAGCGACGGCGCCGAAGCCTGCCGCAGCCGACGCGACCAAGCCTGCGGCGCCCGATGCGACGAAGCCTGCGACAGCTGATGCTACGAAGCCAGCCGCGCCGGCCGCAACGGCACCGCCACCGCCTCCGGGGCCGCCGGCGAAGAGTGCGGACCAGATCCGCGGCGACAGCGAGGCGCTGACCAAGCGCGTCAGCAACTGGGTCTACCAGGTCCCCGGGTACAAGTACGACACGATCTTCCGGCCGCTCGAGCAGATCCTGCAGCCGCTGCCCGAGAAGCCGGCGAAGCCGATAAAGCCCACCAAGCCCAAGAAGCCATGACCGCGGCGGAGGAGCCGGCGCCCAACGCCGCTTCTGCCGGACTGTTTCGCCGTTTCGCCGCCCTCTTCTACGACCTGCTGCTGATCGTCGCCGTGTTGATGACGGTGACGTGGCTCCTGCTGCCGCTCACGCGCGGCGAGGCGATCACGCGCGAATCCGTCGGGGCGTTCGAATATCTCTATCGCGCCTTGCTGCTCGGACTGATCGTCGCCTACTACGGCGTGAGCTGGACCCGCTCCGGTGAAACGGTGGGCATGCTCGCCTGGAAGATCCGCGTCGTGCGCGGTGACGGGAGCGTGCTTCGCTGGCGCGACGTGCTGCTCAGGCTCGCCGCCGCTGCGCTTTCGTGGCTTCCCGCCGGGCTCGGCTACTTCTGGATGCTGATCGATCGCGAGCGGCTCACGTGGCATGACCGGCTCAGTCGCACGAGAGTCATGCGAGTGTAAGAGCAGTCCGGTTGTGTCGTCGGCTGGGTGTGCCAGGATGACCTCGGCGTCCCGACACGAATGAAACGCCGTGGCACCGACATCCGAGCGATCGCGCTGTCCCTCGTCTTGCCCTCAATGCAATCAAATCCGAACGGGACACCGAGGTCATCCGGCACACCCAACCGACGCCCCAACCGTCCTGCCTTAGCCAGTGACTTGAACGCGCACCGCGCTGGCTAGTTGAAGTTACTAGCTTCTTGCTCTCGCGCTAGCTAGCCTCTTTGCTTCCGCGCTAGCTCGCTAGCTTCTTACCTGGCGGGTGATTGCTGGCTCTTCAGGCGTCCGCCGCACAACTCTCTTCAGTAGTGAATGCCGGAGCGGATGGACATTGGGTGACACCTGCTCGACGGCGCCGTACCAGTGTTTGCGGGTGCGACGCTTCAAGTCCTGCGGTAGTGAGCGTGACCCCGGCGCCGGCGACAGGTTTGTCACCCGATGGCCACGCCGGGACGGCTCCACGCCGCGACGGCTCTACGCAGGACTGCGATCGGCGAGAAACAGCCAAGTCTCGACAACAGTGTCAGGATTGAGCGAGATGCTGTCGATGCCCTGCTCGACGAGCCAGCGTGCCAGCTCCGGATGATCTGACGGACCCTGGCCGCAGATGCCGACATACTTGCCGGCCTTGCGACACGCCGCGATCGCCATTGCCAACAGCGCCTTCACCGCCTCATCACGCTCATCGAAGGCTTTGGCGACGATGCCCGAGTCGCGGTCGAGCCCCAGAGCCAGTTGCGTCATGTCGTTCGAGCCGATCGACATGCCGTCGAAGTATTCGAGGAACTGCTCGGCCAGCACCGCGTTGCTCGGCAGCTCGCACATCATGATGAGTTTCAGCTCGTCCTTGCCGCGCGCGAGTCCGTTCGCCGCGAGCAGCTCCGTGACCTGCGCCGCCTCCTTCACCGTCCGCACGAACGGCACCATCACCTGGACGTTCCTCAGCCCCATCTCATTGCGTACGCGCTTCAGAGCGCGGCACTCGAGCTCGAAGCAGGGCCGGAAGGTTTCGTCCACGTAGCGCGATGCGCCGCGGAAACCCAGCATCGGGTTCTCTTCGTGCGGCTCATATTGGCGTCCGCCGATCAGGTTGGCGTATTCGTTCGACTTGAAATCCGAGAGCCGGACGATGACGGGCTCGGGTGCGAACGCCGCCGCGATCTGCGCGATGCCCTCGCTCAACTTGTCGACATAGAAGCCGACCGGGTCGCCGTAGCCCGCCATCTGCCGGCGGATCGACTGCTTGAGCTCGACGCTTTGCTTGTCGAACTCGAGGAGCGCACGGGGATGCACGCCGATCATCCGGTTGATGATGAACTCGAGCCGCGCGAGGCCCACGCCCTTGTTCGGAATCCCGGCGAAGTCGAAGGCCCGATCGGGGTTGCCGACATTCATCATGATGCGCACGGGCGCGGGCGGCAGCGTGTCGAGCTCGATCTGGCGCTGCTCGAAGCCGAGCAGTCCCTCGTAGACGTATCCGGTATCACCCTCGGCGCAGGACACCGTGACTTCCTGGCCGGTCTTCACCTTGTCGGTGGCGTCGCCGCAGCCGACGACCGCGGGAATCCCGAGCTCACGCGCGATGATCGCTGCGTGACAGGTGCGGCCGCCGCGATTCGTGACGATCGCCGCAGCGCGCTTCATCACCGGCTCCCAGTCCGGGTCGGTCATGTCAGCGACCAGCACGTCGCCGCTCTGCACGCGCGCCATCTCCCTGACGTCGCGCACCACGCGCGCCGGACCCGCCCCGATGCGCTGTCCGATGCTCCGGCCGCTGGCGAGCACGCGCGATCTGCTCTGCAGCGTGAAGCGCTGGATCGAGCGACCGGCGCGGCTTTGCACGGTCTCGGGCCGCGCCTGCAGGATGTAGATCCTGCCGTTCTCGCCGTCCTTGCCCCACTCGATGTCCATCGGGCAGCCGTAGTGCTCTTCGATGAGAAGCGCCTGGTTCGCGAGTGTTCGCAGGTCCGCATCGCTCAGCGAGAAGCGCTGCCGATCGGCCTCCGGCACATCCACGGTCTTGACCCGCTCGTCGCTGCCGGGCGGCGCGTAGACCATCTTGATCGCCTTGGCGCCAAGGTTGCGACGCAGGATCGCTTCGCGCCCGGCGCGTAGCGCGGGCTTGTAAAGATAGAACTCGTCAGGGTTCACCGCGCCCTGTACCACCGTTTCACCCAGGCCGTAAGCCGCGGTGATGAAAACGACATCGCGAAAGCCCGAATCGGTATCGAGCGTGAACATCACGCCACTTGCGCCGAGATCACTGCGCACCATGCGCTGCACGCCGATGGACAGTGCGACCTGGCTGTGATCGAAGCCGTGATGCACGCGGTAAGCGATCGCGCGGTCGTTGAACAGCGATGCGTACACCTCGTGCATCGCCGCAAGCAGGTTGTCGCGGCCGCGAACGTTGAGGAACGTCTCCTGCTGGCCGGCGAACGAAGCCTCGGGCAGGTCTTCGGCGGTCGCAGAGGAGCGCACCGCCACAGCGATCTCGCCGTCGCCATTCATCTTCTCCCAGGCCGCGAGCACCTCGGATTGCAGTCGCCGCGGAAACGGCGTGGCCAGGATCCAGCCGCGGATGCGCGCGCCGGTCTCGGCGAGCTTCACCACATCATCGACGTCGAGCCCGCGCAACGCGTCGGCGATACGCGTCGCCACGCCGTCCTGCGCCAGGAATTCACGGTACGCGTCGGAAGTGGTGGCGAAGCCATCCGGCACCGACACCTGCAGGCGCGCGAGGTTGCGGATCATTTCGCCGAGCGATGCGTTCTTGCCGCCGACCACTTCGACGTCGCGCATCCCGAGCTCGGCGAAGGGCAGGATGTAGGAACTCAAGCGTGCTCCTCAGGCTTGCGGCTGCCGCGTCGCAGGTGCGATGCACTTGTCTCGGGTGGCGGGAGAGTGGAACACTGCGCAGCGGGATGCCCGGATGATTGAGGCGCCGTGAACCGCAGAACCGTATTTTTCGTCTCGGACCAGACTGGCGTGACCGCTGAGACCATGGGGCACAGTCTGTTGACGCAATTCGACCGCCTGCAATTTCGGTCGGTGACTTTGCCATTCATCTCGACGCTTGACAAGGCGCAGGAAGCGGCACGGAAGATCAACCTGGTCGCCGAGCAGGAGGGCGTGCGGCCGATCGTGTTCAGTACGCTGGTGCAGGACGAGTTGCGCGCCATCGTGAAGGAGGCCAATGGTCTGTTCCTGGATTTCTTCGATGCATTTCTCGGGCCGCTGGAGAGCGAGCTCGCGGTGCGCTCCTCGCACACCAGCGGTCGCGCGCACAGCATGGCTGACCTGAACGCCTATACCATGCGCATCAACGCCACCAACTACGCGCTGGCCAACGACGACGGCGCCGGTGCACGCGACTACGATCACGCCGATCTGATCCTGGTCGGCGTATCGCGCTCTGGCAAGACGCCAACCTGCCTGTACATGGCCCTGCAGTATGGGATTTTCGCCGCGAATTTTCCGCTCACCGAAGAGGAGCTCGAAGGGCGGACCGTGCCGGCGGCATTGCGTGTGCAGCAGCGCAAGCTCTTCGGTCTCACCATCAAGCCCGAGCGGCTGCAACAGATCCGCAACGAACGCCGCCCCGACAGCCGCTACGCTTCCGCGCCGCAGGTGCAATACGAGGTGCGCGCGGCTGAAGCCCTGTTCGAGCGACAAGGCATTCCCTACCTCGATACCACCGAATGTTCCATCGAGGAAATCTCCAGCCGCATTCTCGATCGCACCGGCGTCGAGCGGCGCGTGCGACCGTGAATTTTTCGCGCATGGAAGCGTGAAACACATCGCACAAGCCCGCCAAGGCGGCGCAACGGCTGTGCTATATTCGATGCATGGACGGCGATCAGCTGTGCGCAGTTTCCTGGCGCTCGCGGCCGGGGACCTTCGTGAGCCTGATGACGCTCTACGAGAGCAACTACATCAGGCTCGGCTGGATCCTGTCCGCTCCCGAAGCCGTCGACGGACACCTGATTTCCACTGCGCCGGGTGATGTCGACCTGCACCTGCAGGTACTCGAGCGCTGCCGTTTCACGACCACGCTGCAACTCAGCTATCTGCTCGAAGGCAGCCGCGGGCCGTTGCTGACGCCCGACATGCGCGTGCGCGTGTATCACGACGCGCGCCTCGCGGAGGCGTCCAGCTGTTCCGGCTGGCGCCGAGCCTGCGTCATCCGTGAACAACTCGGCGAGCAGGTACGCGAGATCGGTGCGTTGCGGCGGGAACTGGGCGAACGCTGGGCGCGCAACATGCTTCTCAACAAGTGGCTGGAGTATTGCGCCGAGCGGGGCCATCGCTTTCACAGCGGCACGTAGACCGCACCGGTGGCGATCTTCGACAAGTTCAAGCTGCCGTTCGCGCCGAAGGCGACGCTTTCCGACGACGAACGCCTGGTGCAGCTCTTCAAGAATCGCGCCGATCTCAAGAAGCAATACGCCGACCTGCAGGACGAGATCTATGATCTCAAGCAGCGCCTCAAGCAGCAGGAAACCGCCACCGGCAAGGCGCAGGAGCAGATGGATTCGCTCGAGACGCTGCTCGGCAATCCACAATCCGGTTTCAACACGCTCGTCTATTACCAGCTGCGCGGCCTGTGGCGAGCCTGCAACCTGCAACTGGAGCAGTTCGCGGGCGAGCTCGAGCGCCAGCAGGACGAACGCGAGCGCCAGCGCCTGACCTTCGAGTTCAACCAGGCGCAGCGTGCACGGCTCGAGAAGATCGATGCGCAGCTCGCCGCCGCGACCGACGTGGCCGCGGAGCGGCAACGCATTCTCGATGAGCTGGCACAACGATTGCAGAAGTTGCGCGGCTTCTGGAATTATTTTCGCCGACGCAAGCTCGCGACGCAGATCTCGGGTGAGCGCGTGCACGTCGATGCCGCAATCCACGATGCGGCGAAACTGCGTGAGGAGCACGTCGCCATCGAGCAGGAGCAGTGTCCCGCCTTCGCGGGCCTCTCGGTCGACGGCCGGCGGGCCATCAACCTCGCGATCATCAGCTACTCACTGGTCCTGGGCGCGCGCCTCAGCACGGAGGGTCTCGCGACGCGGGTGCGCGAATCGATGACCCAGCGCGTGCATGAAGCCCAGTTCGGCAGCCGGGAAAACTGCGAGGCCATGATGATCGCGATCGCGCAGGCACTCGGCGCCGTGAAATCTCGCGCCGGCTTCGCCTCGCAGATCAAGACCTGCGTCGAACAGCTCAAGGAGGCGGCGCAATACCGCGCGGAAGCGGACACCGTGCCGCTGGCCGACAGCCTGGCGGGCATCGCCCCGACTTCGACCGATGGCCGGGCGATGCTGACGCTGTCTGCGCCGCAGATCCTGGCGGACGACTACTGGAGCATCTACAGAGTGCTGCTGCGCTGAGCGGCCGGAGCCAGGCGTGACGCACCGCGGGCGCGTGCCGCAGCCACAACGCGGCGGCGCCATTGATTGAGATCGTCGAACCACTCGTAGAAAGCCGGTACGACGAACAATGACAGGACTCCCGAGAATGCCAACCCGCCAATGATGGCGCGCGCCATCGGGAAGTAGGCGGGACCGCCGCCGCCCACGCCACCACCGCCGACCTGCGCATCGCCAATGGCGAGCGGCAACATCGCGAGCAGCGTGGTGAGCGTCGTCATCAGGATCGGCCGCAGCCGATCTCGCCCGGCCTGGATGATCGCGGCGTTACGCGCGAGACCCGCGGCGCGCAGGTTGTTGATGTGCGCGACCAATACGATGCCGATGTTCACCACGACACCCACCAGGATCATGATGCCGACCATCGCCATGAAAGTGAACGTCGTGCCGGTGATGAAGAAGAACCAGAACACACCGACGATGGCAAAGATAATGGAGGTGATGATCGACAGCGGGTAGAGCGCGGACTCGAACAACGAAGCCATGACGAGGAAGATCATCGCCACGCCGAGGCCGATGCTGATCAACATCACCTTCTGAGTCTCATCGTTCTGTTCGAACCCGCGCCCGAACTTCCACGTGTAACCGGGCGGCAGCGTGATCTGGTCCATCAGGCTGCTCACGCGCTTCTTGACTTCCTCCAGCGTCGCGCCGCTCTTGAGGTTGGCCGAAATGACGACGGCGGTCAGGCGATTCACGCGCGTGACCTGGCGCGGCCCGCGCGTAACGCGGAATTCCGCAACCGAGCCGAGCGTGATGCGTCCGCCGTTCGGCAGGTAGAGCGGCAGGCGCATCAGGTCCTCGACGTTCTGCCGATCCGAGGCGCGGAACGTCAGGCGCATGTCGACTTCGCGCTCCGGCCCGCGGAACTCCTTGAGCTTGTCGCCGCGCATCGCGACCGCGACCGAGCCTGCGACTTCCTCGGTGCTCAGCCCGAGTTCGGCGGCGCGCGCGCGGTCGACGATGATCTGCACTTCCTCCTCGCCGTTGCGTGCTTCGGAGCGAACGCTCTCCAGCCCCTCGACCGCGTTGAGCTGGCGCGCCAGCTCCTGGCTCAACTCCGTCAGGCGCTCGGTCGACTCGCCCGCGAGCTGCATGCTGAAGCCGCCGCCCGAGTCCTGGTCGAACTGGAAGCTCGGCTTGCCAATGATGATCTCCGGCAGATCCTTGGTGATCTCGGCAATGATTTCCTTGGTCTCCTTGTGCGCTTCGCCCTTCGGCGTCAACGTCAGGAAAGTGCGCGCCTGGTCGGGCCGGAAGTACGAGTAGATGGTCTGGATCTCGAAGCGCTGGCGATTCTTTTCCAGGTAGCCCTCGATCAGGGTGACGGCGGACTCGACGCGCGTCAGTGGGAAGGTGCCGTCGATGTGGTACTCCATGGCGAGGTCGCGTCCGGCATCGGGCGGGAACATGTCGCTCTTCACCTGCGATGCCGGCAGCGCCACCGAGGCGAGCACCAGCACGATGCCGCCTGCGGTCATCCACTTGTGCTCGAGCGTCCAGCCGAGCGCACGCGCGTAGCGCTCGCGCAGGCGTCCCAGCAGCGTTCCCGAGCCAATCGGCGGCGGCACCGGGAAGCGCGCGGTCAACATCGGGATCAGGGTCTGCGCGACGATGAGCGAGGCGATCATCGCGACCACGATCGGGATCGCTATGTGCCGGAGAAAAATGGTTGCTTCGGTGCGCTCGCCGAACATCAGCGGCAGGAACACGGCGACGGAGCTCGCGGTGCCCGCGGTGACCGCGATCCCGACGTCGCGCACGCCCGCGAGCGTCGCGGCGATCGGCTTCTCGGGTGCGATCTGGCGATGGCGGAAGATGCTCTCGGTGATGACGACGGCGTTGTCGACCAGCATGCCGATCGCGAGCAGCATGCCCATCATCGACAGGATGTTGATCGAGAGGCCGAGGAAGTACATCGCGGCGAGCGTGATCACCAGCGAGAACGGCACCGCCAGGGTCACGATCAGTGTCGTCGGCCAATCGCGCAGGAAGGCGAACAGCACCAGGAAGGCGAGCGTCGCGCCGATCAGTCCCGCGGTGCGCAGCTCCTTGAGCGAAGCCACGATGGCGCCCGCCTGATCGCCGATGATCAGCAGCTCGATCCCCTGCATCTGCGGCAGCTCGCGCGCGGAGTCGACCACCTTCAGCACCCGCTGCACGACGTCGACCACGTTCGCCTGGGTCGTCTTGTAGACCTCCAGACCGACCGCGGGGCGGTGGTTGAGGTGGCGTCCCATCTCGCGCTCCGGGCTCAGGAGCTCGACGCTCGCAATATCGGCGAGGCGCACGTTCCCCTGCAGGACCAGGTTGCGGATGTCATCGAGCGTACGGAATTCGCCGATCGGCCGCACGTTGAAGCGCTGTCCGCGCTCGGTGATCTCGCCTGCGCTCACGGAGAAGTTGCTGCGCTCGAGGAGCTTGCGCAGCTCCCGGATGTCGACGCCATGCGCGGCGACGCGCCCGGCATCGACCAGGATGCGCACCTCGCGTGGCTCGACGCCTGCCAATTCGACGCGCGCGACTCCACTCAGGCGCTCTACGGGGCGCTTGAGGTAGCGCTCCAGCGTGTCGTAGGCGTCCACGAGGTCCTGGTTGGCGGCGATGCGGATCTGCAGGATCGGCTGGTCGCCCAGCGAACCGGCGAAGATGAGCATGCGATCCGCGCCCGCGGGGAGCTGATTGCGGATCGCGTCGAGCTTGGTGCGGACCTGGAAACCAACCGCATCGAAGTCGGTACCCCAGTCGAACGCGATCTCGATCTGCGCCTCGTTCTCGCTCGAAGTGGAGCGGATCTCGTGGATGCCGCTGAGCGTCGCCAGGGCTTCCTCGACCGGGCGCGTGATCTGCTCTTCGATCTCCTGCGGGGTTGAGCCGGCGTAGGGAATCGTGACCTGCATGCCCGGGAACTGGATGTCCGGAAACTGTTCGAGCGGCAGGAGCCGCGCCGCGATCACGCCGATCAGCGTGACCGCCAGGAACACCATCACGGTGGTGACGGGCCGGCGCAGCGCGATGTCGGTGTGAATCATGGACGGCCTGGCTCGACCGCCCCCGGCGCTTCGCTCACGGCTGCACGCTCGCGCACCATGAGCGAATACACGACCGGGATGACGACGAGGGTGAGGAGCGTCGATACCGTCATGCCGCCAATGACCGTGATGGCCATCGGTGTGCGCACCTCCGAGCCGTCGCCGAAGCCGAGCGCCATCGGCACCAAGCCGAGGATCGTGCTCACGGTCGTGATCACGATCGGGCGCAGGCGCGCGCGCGCCGCGTAGAGGATCGCGCCGTGCTTGTCGAGACCGCGATGACGCGCGCGATTGACGGCATCGATGAGGACGATCGCGTTGTTCACCACGATCCCGGTCAGCATGATGATGCCGATCATGGCCACGACGCTCACGGTCGTGGAGGTGAGGAACATCGCCCACACGACGCCGATCAGTCCCAGCGGAATCGTGAACAGGATGACGAAGGGCTGCACCAGCGACTCGAACTGCGAGGCCATGACGAGGTATACGAGCAGCACCGCGAGCACCAGGGTGAAGGTGAGCGAGCGCAGGCTGTCCTGCATCTCCTCGCTCTGGCCGGCGAGATAGCTGCTGACGCCCGGCGGCAGCTCGATCCGGTTGAGCATGCTCTGCAGGTCCTTGACCGCAGTGCCGAGATCGCTGCCGGTGTAGCTCGCGGAAACGACTGCGACACGTTCCTGGCCGATGCGGCGGATCTCCGCCGGGCCTACCGAGAGCGTGACGCTGGCGACCGCGCTCAGCGGCACCGGACGCTCGCTCCCCGGATTGACGATGAGGTTGCGGATCTCTTCGATCGACGCGGCGCGCGCGTGCACGCTGCGCACCAGGACATCGATCTGCTTGTCGCGCAGCCGGTAACGCGTCGCGACTTCGCCGCGTACGCTGGTGACGATGCGATCGGCGATGTCGCGCACCTTGAGTCCCAAGCGCGTCGCGCGGTCCTGGTCGAATACGATCTGGATCTCGGGGTTCTCCGCCTCGACGGTGGAACGAATGTCGGTGTAGTTGCCCGCTGCCTCCATGCGAGAGCGCACTTGCTCGGCGACCGAGCGCAGGCGATCGAGGTCATAGCCGCTCACGACGACCTCGAGCGGCGTGCTGAACGTGAAGAGCGACGGGCGACTGAACTGGTATTGGAGTCCCGCGACCTTTTCGAGCTGTG
Source organism: Steroidobacteraceae bacterium (assembly GCA_035263105.1). Lineage (GTDB taxonomy): Bacteria > Pseudomonadota > Gammaproteobacteria > Steroidobacterales > Steroidobacteraceae > DATBVX01. Next base: position 74,283 of record DATFRO010000042.1, read on the forward strand.
GCCGCAGCGCATTCACCGATGCGGCTTCCTCGGCCTTTCCCGAACCGGGGCGCAGCGTGATGCTCAGCTTGCCGGTGTTCTCGCCCGCATCCACCGGGTTGGCGTCGAGCCGGTTGCCGGTTCCAGCGACGGAATACGACAGTGCGACGCCACCGATCTGGATCGCCGAGCGCTGCGCCGACTCGACCACACGGTCCGTCTGGTCGAGCGGCGTACCGGGTGGCAGGCGCAAGTCGACGTTGTATTCGCCCTGGGAAAGCTGGGGAATCAGCTCCGTGCCAAGACGCGGCACCAGCGCGGACGTCACCAACGCTAATACCAGGGACGCGGCAATGACCCGGCCGCGATGACCCAAGGACCATTCGAGCAGCGGCACGTACGCCTGCTCGAGGCGCCGGTAACTGGTCTGCGTGAACCAGACGAAGGGACTGAAGATCAGGCGGAAGAACCTCGAGATCGCCCCGGCGACGCGACCGATGAGCGCGCCGACCCAGGCGACACCGCGGGCGAAACGTCCCAGCGGCTGTGACGCCGCGGCGCTGCTCGCTTCCGCAGTCCCACGACCCGCAACGAGCATCGGGACTACGGTGAGGCCGACCAGGAGCGAGAGGATGTGGCCGTAGGTGACGGTGAGTGCCTGGTCGCGAAACAGCTGACCGGCGATGCCGCTGATGAACACCATCGGGAAGAACACCGCGATCGAGGTCAGTGCCGAGGCAGTCACTGCCATCGCCACCTCGCTCGTCCCGCTGCGCGCCGCTTCGAACGGCCCGAGGCCCGCTTCACGCTTCTTGCTGATGCTCTCGAGAATGACGACCGAGGTGTCGACCAGCGTGCCGACCGAGAGCGCGATGCCACCGAGCGACATGATGTTGAGCGTGACGCCCGACAGGTACATGAGCATGAAGGTGCCGATGACCGACACCGGTATCACGATGCCAGCGACGTAGGTCGCGCGTGCATCGCGCAGGAAGAAGTACAGCACCAGGATGGAGAGCAGGCCGCCGATGAGCGCCGCATCGCGCACTTCGCCGATGGCCGAGGAAATGAACTTCGACTGGTCGTAGACCGGCGTCAGCTCGGTCTGCGCGGGCAACGTCTTGCGCAACACCTCGAGGCGCTCGGTGAGCGCGTTCGCGAGTTGCACGGTGTTGGCGTCGCCTTCCTTGTAGACCGCGAGCTCGACCGACTCGCGGCCGTTCACGCGGGTGACAGCCTCGCGCTCCTTGTAGCCGTGCGAGACCGATGCGACGTCGCGCAGGTACACCGGCTGCCCGCCGACCGATGCGATGATGGCGTCGGCCATCTCCTCGATGCTCTGGAATTCGTTGAGCGTGCGGACCAGGAAGCGCTGCGTGCCCTGTTCCAGGCGGCCGCCGGAGAGATTGACGTTCTCGGCGCGCAGGCGGCTCGCGACCGTCTCGATGGAAAGGCCCAGTTGCGCCAGTTTCTGCTGGTCCACGAAGACCTGGATCTCGTCCTCCAGGCCGCCGCTCACCTTCACCGCCGCGGAACCCGGCACCGCTTCCATGTCGGGCTTGAGGCGGTCTTCCGCGAAGCGGCGCAGGAACTTGAGCCGGTCCTCGCCGGCGGTTGTCGCCACGCCAGCCGTGTCGCTCTTCTCGAGCAGCGCGAAGCGCATCACTGGTTCGGTGGAAGGATCGAAGCGCAGCAGCAACGGCCGCTTGGCTTCCAGTGGCAGTTGCAGCAGGTCGAGCTTTTCGCGTACCTCGATGCCGGCCAGATCCATGTCGGTGCCCCAGACAAATTCCAGGGTCACATCCGACTGCCCGGAGCGCGAAACCGAGCGCACCTGGCGCACGTTGCGGATGATGCCGACCGCTTCCTCGACCGGGCGGGTGATCAGGTTTTCGATCTCGAGCGGTGCGGCGCCCACCAGTTCGGTGCGCACCGTGAGCGTGGGATAGGACAGGTCGGGCAGCAGGTTGACCTTGAGACGCGCCAGCGACACGAAGCCGAAGAGCGCGATGGCCACCATGCACATCACGACGGTGACACGCCGGCGGGTGGCGAAATCGACGAGTTGCATGCTGTGGCCTCGCTGACGGAGGGCGAACGTTAGGAGTGCTTGGTCAGCGCGCCGTGGCCGGCGATTCGAGCTCGACGACACGCACGGTGTTGCCGGTCTTCAGGCCGCCCTGGCCGACGACCACGACCTGCTCCTGTCCCTTGAGTCCGTCAGTCACTTCAACCAGCCCGTCATTCGTGAGGCCGACACCGATCCGCCGCTGCTGCGCCTTGCCGTTCTCGACGATGAACACCGTGGACTGACCCTGATCATCGACAATCGCCGTGCGCGGGATCTGCAGCGCCTGGTCGCGCCGCTCGTACACGATGCCGATGCGCGCGAACATGCCGGGCTTGAGGCGCTCGCTCGGATCGTCGACTTCGATCGTCGTCTTGAAGGTTGCCGTCTGCGGGTCGACGACCGGGCTGATGCGCGCGACGTGACCGACGAAGGTCTGCTGTGGAACCGCATCCACGTGAATGGCAGCCGGCTGGCCCGGCTTCAGACGCTCGAGCTCGCGCTCGGGGATGTGCACATAGACGATGAGCGGCTTCAGATCCGTGACGCGGAACAGGACGTCATTCGGCTTGATGGTGTTGCCGACCTTCACGAGGCGCTCGGCCACGACGCCGTCGATCGGCGCGCGAACTTCGGTGTACGACAACTGCAGCTTGGTCAGCTCGTAGGCCGCGCGCTGCGCGTCCACTTCGAACTTCATGTTCTCGAAAGCGCCCGGAGAAACCAGGCCCTTTTCGTGCAGCTCGACGTTGCGTCGATAGTCGCGCTCGAGCTTCGCGAGCGTTGCGTTGGCTTTTTCAGCCTCGAGCCGCAGCTGATCGCCGTCCAGGCGCGCGAGCACCTGTCCGGCGCGCACGTTGCGTCCTTCCTCGACCAATATCGAGCGCACTTCGCCGCCGACCTTGGCGACCACGGAGGCTTCCTCGTCCGCTTCGAGCGAAGCGGTGCCGGAATAGACCGCCACCATTTCGCCGCGGCGAGGCGTGCGGACCTCGACCGGAATTGCGGGGGCTTCCTTGTCGTCCTTTGCGTCGGGAGTCTTGCCGTCGGCCTTCTCGCCGCAGCCGCTGAGCGAGCCGGCGAGCGCCAGAGTCAAAACCAGGATCAGCCCCTGCTTGTACATGTCGCCTCCCAGCCCGGAGCCGCACTTTTACTGCTGGCTCAGTGAGTTATGTGGCAGTCGCCTGAGAACTTCAGGAGCGGCTGCTTCGGGCTGGGACGGATGCTACAGGTAGCTTAGTGTTATAGTCAAGTATAACAGTGCTTGGGAGGCAACAGGAGCAGCGGCAGGCGGCTCAGCTTCCCTTGGCGGCCTGGGCCACCATGGGCAGAGAAGTCATGTCTGCGACGATCTGGCTCGCTTCCGTGAGGACCACGTCGGCCATCTCGGTGTCGTTGATGTCTTCGACGCTGGCAAGTGCCTTCAGGCCATGGGCCGCGCGCCGTGCGTTTTCCCGCGCCAGGCGTTCCTTGTCGAGCGCTGTGCGCTCTTGCTCGCGCACCTTGAGGTTGAGGGACACCGTGGTCTGCTGGCGCAGCCGATCGACGGACGCGACATCATCGACCAGGCTGCGGAAGTCCGGATCAGTCGCGGCGCGCTGATCGTGAATGCGCGCGAGCTGTGGCACCGCGGGCCCGAGCTTGGCGTCGTCCTTGAAGGGAACCGCCGCGATGCGATCCCAGGGCAGGGCGCTGTCACGGGTGTTCTCGCCGACTTCGTCGGCACTGATGAGCGACGGCAGCGGGATGTCCGGTGTTACGCCGTGGTTCTGCGTGCTGTCGCCAGTCACGCGATAGAACTTTCCGATAGTGATCGTGAGCTGACCGAATTCCGGCTTCGGTCCGAGCGCAAAGCGGTCGAGCGGAATCAGGTTCTGCACCGTGCCCTTGCCGTACGTCTGCTGGCCGATGACCAGGCCGCGCCCGTAGTCCTGGATCGCGGCCGCAAAGATTTCCGATGCCGAGGCGCTGAAGCGATCCACGAGCACCGCCATGGGTCCGGTGTACGCAGGCTCGGGTTCGGGATCATCGAGAACCTCGACGGTGCCGCCGGTCTCGCGCAGCTGGACCACCGGCCCGCCCTTGATGAACAGCCCCGTAAGCCCGGTGGCCTCGGGAAGCGAACCGCCGCCGTTGTTGCGCAAGTCGATCAGCAGACCGTCGATGCCCGCAGTCTTGAGTTCGGCGATCAGGTTGCGGACGTCACGCGTGGTGCTGCGGTAGTTGCGATCGCCCGCCGCACGCGCTTCGTAGTCCTGGTAGAAACTCGGCACGGTGATCACGCCGATCGACAGGTCGCGATCGCCGCGATGCACCTTGCGGATTTCCTTGTGTGCCGCCTGTGCCTCGAGGGTCACCTTGTTGCGCGTGAACTCGACGATTTTCTCGTTCCCGGGCGCAGCGCCGACCGGCAGCACCTGCAGCCGCACCACGGAATTCAGCGGGCCGCGAATCAGCTGCACCACATCGTCCAGGCGCCAGCCGATCACGTCCGTCATCGGCCCATCCTTGCCCTGCGCCACGCCGGTGATGCGATCGTTGGCGACGAGCTGATTGGATTGCGAGGCGGGCCCGCCGGGAAGGATGCTGAGCACGGTCACGTAGTCGTCGACGAGCTGCAAGGAGGCACCGATGCCCTCGTAGGAGAGGCTCATCGCGATCCGGTATTCCTCGGAGTTGCGCGGCGAGAAATAGCTGGAGTGCGGGTCGTAGGCGCGCGCATACGCATTCATGAAGTTCTCGAACACGTCGTCCGCCGAGACCTGGTCGATGCGCTTGATGACGCGCTCGTAGCGCTTGCGCAGGATGTCGGCGGTTTCGGTCCAGTTCTTGCCGGCAAGGCGCAGTGTGAGGCCATCGTTCTTGACGCGCTTGCGCCAGAGCTCATTCATGTCGGCCGTAGCCGCGGGCCAGGGCGCTTTTTCGCGATCGAATTCGAAGCTCTCGTTGAGCGTGTAATCGGGTTCCTTGTCGAGCAGCCCGAGCGCGTAGGTCATGCGCTCGCGGTTGCGCTGGCGGAAGCGGTCGAAGATCGTGAAGGCCGGCTCGAGCGCGCCGGTCTTGATCGCATCGTCGAGCCTGAGCCGCAGGCGCTCGAACTCGGCGATGTCGCTCGCCATGAAGTAGCTACGCGCGCCGTCGAGCGATTCCAGGTACAGGTCGAAAATCTTTGACGACATCTTGTCGTCGAGGGGCACCTGCGCGTAATGCGCGCGATCGAGATTTTCGTAGACGCGGCGCGCGATGCTGCGGTGTCGATCGGAGGGCTGGAGGGCAGCTGCGGTTCCGAGAGAAGCAGTGGCAACGGGGGGCGAGGGCGGTTGCGCCGAACCACCAACGCCAACGGCCAGAAACAACGCAACTGCGACGAAGATGATTCGACGGAAGGCGAAGGTTTGCATGTGCTCCGTTTGACAGCGGCTGGGCCGCGCAAATTCCCTGCTAGACTCGGGGCCTAGGCTAGAAGGCCGCGGTCGCCCGATCAAGTGCGATCACCGCCGGTTGTGCGCCGATCGACATGCGACCGCTGACCGTTCTTATCGGCATCATCCTCGGGTCCTCCGTGGCGATCGCCCTGGGGCTGACCATGGTGCTGATTGTGTTCCTGATTCTGGCCAGGGATGAACCGCAGCTGCGGAGCGAGTTTCCGCGACTGTTGCAGAGCGCGGCGACCTTTGCCGGCCTGTCCGTTGTCGCGGCCGCCAGCTTTGCCGCGAGCCTGCGCCAGCTGCACTGGCGACGCTGGGCGATCGGCGCGCTGTGGACCAGCCTGATCCTGGTCACCTGGCTCTACTGGCCGCGCAGCCTGTAAAAAATTCGAGAAACTGAACGGGGGGCAAGCATGCGCAAGCGCTCGATGTGGGTGGTGGCTGGTTGTGTCGCGATCCTCGGGCTCTCCAGCCAGGCGAAAGACGCGGCGCCAATTCCGTGGCTCGACCTCGATGTCTTTCGCGCACACGTCGCCACGCTCGCCTCCGACGAGTTCGATGGGCGCAAGCCGGGCACGGTTGGCGAGGAGAAGACCGTCGACTACATCCGTCGCCAGTTCGCCGACGCGGGGCTCAAGCCGGGCCATGGCACGACCTTCTTCCAGTCGGTGCCGATGGTGGAAATCACCGCGGCACCGGACGCGACATTGACCTTCGAGCGCTCCGGCACCAGGCAGGACCTCAAGTACGCGCAGGACATGGTCGTCCTTACCAAGCGAGTCGTGGCGCAATCCTCGCTGGACAAGAGCCCGCTGGTCTTCGTCGGCTACGGCATCGTCGCACCCGAATACGACTGGAACGACTACGCCGCGGCGGACATCAAGGGCAAGACCGCGGTCATCCTCATCAATGACCCGGGGTTTGCAACCAACGATCCGAAGCTGTTTCGCGGCCGCGAGATGACTTATCACGGCCGCTGGACCTACAAGTTCGAGGAAGCCGCGCGCCAGGGTGCGGCAGGTGCGCTCATCATTCACGAGACCGAGCCTGCGGCGTATGGCTGGCAAGTGGTCACCGCCAGCTGGACCGGGCCGCAGTTCGACCTGGCGAACTCCGACACCAACTCGGGCCTCGCCATCGAGGGCTGGATCAGCAACGAAGCCGCGCAGGCGCTGTTCAAGCAGGCGGGTCAGGATTTCGCCGCCCTGAAAACTGCCGCGACCAAGCGCGACTTCAAGGCCGTGCCGCTCGGTGTGCAGGCGAGCGTGACTGTGCGCAATTCCATCCGGCGCTCGAATTCCTCCAACGTCATCGGCATTCTCCCGGGCAGCAAGCGGCCCGACGAATACGTCATCTACACGGCGCACTGGGATCACTTCGGGCACGCCACGAACAAGCCGGGCGATGCGATCTTCAACGGTGCGATCGACAACGCGACCGGGGTTGCCGGGATCATGACGCTGGCGCGCGCCTTCGCACACGCGTCGACGCCGCCCGAGCGCTCGATCATTTTCATGGCGGTGACGGGCGAGGAATCGGGGCTCCTGGGCTCGGCCTACTACGCGGAGAACCCGATCTATCCGCTGGCGCACACGGCGGCGGAAATCAATCTCGATGCGCTGTACGCGGGCGGTCCGGCGCGCGACATCGTGGTGGTCGGGTCGGGCAATTCGGACCTGGAGGATTACCTGCGCAAGGCGGCCAAGCAGCAGGACCGCGTGGTCTCGCCGGAACCGACACCGGAGAAGGGTTACTACTACCGCTCCGATCACTTCAACTTTGCGAAGAAGGGCGTGCCCGCCCTCTACACGAAACTCGGCACGGACGACCGTGAACACGGGAGCGAGTACGGCAAGCAGCAGCAGGAAGACTACGTCGCCAAGCGCTACCACCAGCCGAGTGACGAATACAGCAAGGACCTGGACTTCCGCGGTTCCTTCGAGGATCTCGAGTTGCTGTATCGCGTGGGCGAACGGGTCGCGAACGAGAAAGACTGGCCGGAGTGGTACCGGGACAGCGAATTTCGCGCGGTCCGTGAGCAAAGCGATCGCGAGCGCTGAAGCGTGCGCTTGGTCTAGCGCGAAGCGGTTGTGATCTGCGGGCCGTCCTGGCGCGCCGCAGGGCTGGCGATCAGGACGAACCGGCCCGGTGCCAGGAGGCTGCCGCGGTCACCCCGTTTCTGGCGCAGATGCACGCCCGGCTCGCCTCGCTTGTCGAGACCCACGTAGAGCGTCGCAGCGCTCGAATCCCAGATCGTGAGCAGCGGCCAGGCCTGGACGCGCTTCAGGCGGTTGATGAGCGGCTCGTTGTCCTGGAATGGCAGCGTGCGCAGGCTGATCGCGCGTGGCGACGCAGTCGCGATCGACGACCAGGCCTCAGCGCCGCCGGTGTTGGCGGACGGCGCCGGCTTCGCACCGAGATTCACCGGCGTCGGGGGCAGGTGTTCCAGCGCCGGCTTCCATTCGCAACCCAGGCAGGGCAGGTCACTCGCGCGGATGAGCTGAGGCCTGGAGGTTTCCGCGGCCGAGGTTGTGAGCGCCGTCTCGAGGGACCGTCCGTTGCCCGTCGGCGGATCAATCGCCAAGGCGCATACGGGCAGCAAGCCGGCTGCGAGCGCGGAGAGTAACGGAAGCTTGTGTCGCGGGCGGCTCATCGTGCGAACGGCGGCCTCTTGTTCTGGCAGCCACGTTGCGCCGTCCGGGCGCGGCCGACTGTGCGCTACGTCTCAGCGCGGCCGCGGGCACGCGAAACGAGCCCGTTATGTCGCACGCGCGAGATTGATGGGTCTGATCCGCGCTCAATCGGCGTTGTCTTCGGAGAATTGCTCGCGCGGCCAGAACCAGCGACGCATGCGGATCAGCAGCCGCATGAGTTGTACCAGCAGGTACGGGCCGACTACGACGCCCCATCCTGGCAGCCAGCCATGGAAGAGGCCGCGATAGTAATCGGCGATGAAGGAGCCGAGCCCGCCGGCGGCGTACGGACCGAGCGTGAGGACACCGACGAAGTAGACCGCGATCGGCATCAGGACGAAGCCAACAACGAGGCCGGCGACCAGCAGCCACAACTCGCGGCGCAACCGGGGATGCCGATGCAGCGCTTCGGCGAACCAATGCGGCGGCTTGACTCTGCTCTGTTGGGCGGGTGCTTCGGGTGTGTCGGTTGGCTCGTTCACGTCCAGCTTCCGGTCCGGCGGGTGGCATTGTCCGGGGCGCGACGGCTGCGGGCAACCGTCAGCGTCACACGCGTGGCTATAATCCGCCGTCGGGGGTGCGGATGGATCGCATTCGAGCTGCAGTCATCGGCGTCGGTTATCTCGGACGCTTCCACGCGCAGAAGTACGCCGCGCTCGACCGCGCAGCGCTGCTCGGTGTGGCCGACGTCTCGGCGGAGAACCGCGAGCGGGTCGGCAAGGAGCTCAAAGTGCCGGCCCACGCGGACTACCGCGAGCTGCTGGGCCGCGTCGATGCGGTCAGCATTGCGACCCCGACACCCTTGCATCACGAGATTGCCGCGGCCTTTCTCGAGGCGGGCGCACACGTCCTGGTGGAAAAGCCCATTACCACGACCGTCGCGGACGCGCGCAGCCTCATCGAGCTGGCGACACGCAAGAAGCGCATCCTGCAAGTGGGTCATCTCGAGCGCTTCAACTCGGGCCTGCTCGCGCTCGATGGCATCCTCACCACGCCGCGCTTCATCGAGTCGCACCGCCTCGCGCCCTTCAA
>DATFRO010000043.1:0-15714 GCA_035263105.1 Steroidobacteraceae bacterium
GTCATGACTCACCCGTCGTTGTTGTGTTGACGTTGTTCGAACTGTGCTGATCGCCCTGGGCGAGTCGCAGCCCACGCGGGATCGAATCAACAGCGGTCGAGCTGGCGTCGCCGCCATGAGCTGATTCGAGATCGTTTCCCCGGAATCTTCCCTGAACCTTGAGAGCGTGGTGGGCGAGTTCACTCGCTGTTGTGCGACTCGTTTGTACTCCAATCCCGATAACGTGGGCAACCGCCGTTCGTCACATTATGGAAAGGGACGATGCGGCGGATGGCGGTCAGCTCACGTCATACATCTGTGGTTTGCGGGCTCTCTATCGCAGGTGATCTTGCTGAACCGCCCGGGCTGTTGCGTCGCACTCTGCTGGGGCGCGAGAAGGCGTGCGGTCATGACAGATGCTTGCAGGTCAGCTCGACAGTCGCGTCCTGAGCATCTCATCTCACTGTTTGCACTGGTCTGGAGGCGCCGGCCGCCATATTCTGGTGCACAAAGAGAACCAGGCGATGCGAGCGACAAGGGGATCCCGCGCATGAGTACACGACACGGCGAACACGGACTGTTGCTCGCGGCAATTGCGGCGCTCCTCACCTGGACGGCGGCGGGCTACGGCGCGAATACCGCCGAATCCTCGGGCGCGGATTCGAACCGCTTCCTGGTGGTCGACTGCCTGCTGCCGGGGCAGGTGCGCAAGTTGGGCGGGCAGATGACCTACCTGACGCCGCGCCAACCGGTGCGCGCGACCACTTCCGAGTGCGAGATTCGTGGCGGCGAATACATCGCCTACGACCGGGCGAACTACGCGACCGCGCTCCAGGTCTGGCAGCCGAAAGCCGAACAGGGTGATCCGCAGGCACAGACCTACGTCGGTGAGATCTTTGAGAAGGGTCTCGGGCGCGATCCCGATCCGGCGCAGGCGGCGCAGTGGTACCAGAAGGCGGCCGACCAGGGGTATCCGCGCGCGCTGTCGAACCTCGCGTACCTGTACGAGAAAGGCCTCGGCGTGCCGCAGGATCCGGTGAAGGCACTCAATCTCTATAGGAAGTCGGCGGGGATCACCGAAGACTCGCTCACCTTTGCGTCCGAGGTCGAAGCGGCACGCGCCGAAGGGCAGTCGAAGGTCGATGCGCTCACCGCCGAGCTCGAGCAGCAGACGCGCGCCGCCGAGGAGCTGAGGACGCAACTGGCAAGCAGCCAGACTCAACTGCGCGACCGACGCAACGCGCTCGCGTCGTCGCGCACCGAAGTCGAGCAGCTGAAGCAACAGCTCGCGCAGGCGCAAAGCGCCGACCCGGCGCGCTCGGCCGAACGACAAGCACAGCTCGAGCAGCTCGCGAGCGACGTCAAGGCGCGCGAGGCGCGCATCGCGCAGCAGGCGGCCGAGCTTGCGACCCTCGAAAGCTCGGTGAACGCCCGGAACCAGGAACTGCAACAGCGCCTCGATGCGGCCGCGCGCGAGGATGCGAGCCTGCGCCAGGAGCTTGGCGAAAAGACTACAGAGGTCGCCTCGGTGCGGGCGCAACTGGCTGCCGCACAGGAGCGCTTGCGCGCGACCGAGGAAACGACGAAATCGCTCACCGCGCAGTTGCAGTCCGAGCGCAAGACGCTCGCCACCGAACGGGCGGGCGTCAGCACCAAGACAGCGGCGGGCGCCAACACCAGTGCGGCCGAGCTCGAGCGCATGCGCGGGCTGCTAAGTCAGCGTGAGGCGCTGATCGCCGATCAGACGGCACTCATCGCGTCCCTGCAGGCGCAGATGAAGGGACACAAGGAACAGATCGCGCAGTTGCAGTCGCAGCTCGCCACGCAGCAGCAGGCACAGCAACAGCAAAGTGCGGAGGTGCAGAATGCACGGGCGCAGCTCGCGAGCGTGCAGCAGCGCTTGCTGCAGACGCAGCGCCGGCTGGCCGATGCCAACCTCGCGCTCGATGCCGAACGCACCCAGGTCGCGGCGGAGCGCGTGCAACTCGAGCAAAGCCGCAACGCGGCGACCGCCGAGCAGCTCAAGCAGATCCAGCGGCTCACCCAGGAAGTCGCCAAGCGCGAGACGCAGCTCATCGAGCAGCGCGCGCAGATCGCAGCGCTCGAGACGCAGAGCCGCGATTACAGCGAGGAGCTCACGCGTCTCAAGGCCGCTCCCCAGAAACAAGTCGTCGCGATGCGCGATTCCACGGGTGCCACCGCGACCAACGCGCCGCGCACGGCGGCCCGCGTGCCGAAGGAGCTCGAGACCGGCGACTACTACGCGCTCATCATCGGCAACAACAAGTACCAGTACATGCCGGCGCTCGATTCCGCCGTGAATGACGCGCAGGCCCTCGATCGCGTGCTGCGCGAGCGCTATCGCTTCAAGACCCGCGTGCTCACCGACGCCACGCGCGCACAGATCCTCTCGGCCATCAATGAATATCGCGTGCAGCTCAAGGAGCGCGACAACCTGCTCATCTATTACGCCGGCCACGGCGAGCTCGACGCCAAGATCCAGCGCGGCTACTGGCTGCCGGTCAACGCGCGCCGCGACGACTCCACGGAGTGGATCTCGGATCGCATGATCACCGACCAGATCGGGCTCATGGCCGCGCGCCACGTGCTGGTGGTCGCCGATTCGTGCTACTCGGGAGCGATGACGCGCAATACCACGGTGCGCCTGGTTGCGAACGGGAGCGGGGATGCGGAGGTCAAGCGGCTGGTGAAGCTGGCGAAGCTCCCTTCGAGAACCGTGCTCACCTCTGGGGGCGAGAAACCGGTGCTCGACGGCGGCGCCGGCGCCAACTCCATCTTCGCGCGCATTCTCATCGAGGCGTTGAGCCAGAACGATGCAGTGCTCGAGGGCTCGCGGCTCTTCCAGGAAATCTTCGACCCGGTTCGCCAGGCCGCGGCGCGCTTCAATGTCGATCAGAGCCCGCGGTACTCGATGCTCGCAGATGCCGGGCACCTGAACGGCGAGTTCCTCTTCATTCCCAGCTCCACCTGAAGCCTTAGGGCGTAGCGGCGACGTCTTTCGCGGAAAGCCGCGCGAGCACCTCGGGCCAGATCCTGCTCCAGCAGCAGGTGTGGCCGAAGTCTGCGATCTCGATCACCTCGCCGCCGGCGCGCGCCGCAGCTTCGCGGATGAGAGAGGGCGGCACGTTCGCATCCTTGCCCCCGGCATAGTGCAGGGCGACGAATCCCTCACGGCGAATCGGCAGGTCCGCGGGGTTCGGCGCATCCTCGAGCGGTGTGTAGCCGTGCAGTTGCGTCCATGCAGGAACGTCGAGATTACCCGCAACCGTGACGACCGCGGTCACTTCGGGCAAGCGACTCGCGAGCGTCCAGGCGAGAACCGCACCGCCGCTGTGCGCGAAGAGCTGCACGTGCTCGATCTGCGCGCGCCGCTCTTCTGCGCGAATCACCGTGATGAGACTGTCGGCGACCTCGCCGCTGAAACGGCGCAAGGTCCAGTAGCGCGCATCGCACGCGGGATCGTTCAGGGCGAAGTAGCAGGGGCGACCGACATAGACGCCGCGGTGGGGGTCGAGGGCCAGGAGCTCGAGCATCAACGGATGGCGCGGCGTGGGATCGGCGGCAATCGTATCGGGAGTCGGATGCGGGGTGCCGTCGCCATCGATATAGATGTGGAGCGGCCCCGCGCTGGGCGCATCGTTCCTGAAGACGCGATGCAGGAACGGCTGCCCGGTCACGGTGGTGGCGGTGAGGCCCTCACGCGCCGCGACATTCTCGGCATGGCGAGCGGCCGAGGTGCACCCCGCCATCGCCAAAGTCACGATCAGCGCGCACGTCGCGATCAGCTCGAGCGTCGCGGCGCGCGGCGGGCGATCGAGAGCCGCGCGTGGCATGGGCCTTATTGCGAGCTCGAGGCGTTACGCGCCTCGATCTCGGATCGCAACTCCTGCAGCTCGCGGCTTCCCGGGTGGATGGTCAGGCCGATCTCGACCAGCTCCGCGGCTTCCGGCACATGGCCGGCATCGAACTCCTTGTGCGCCTGCTCGCGATACAGCCGCAGCACATTGAGAATTCCTTCGGCCGCTTTGCGGTTGGCAGGATCGAGCTTCAACACTCCCTGGAACGCACCGTACGCGGTCGAGACGCCCTGGGACAGGAGCCCGGGGTCGAAGTGCTCCTGGGCCTGGCGCAGGTAGTCGTTGCCTTGTTCGAGCAGCGTCGCTGCGATCTCGGTGTTACTCGCAGTCACCGCCGTGCCGGGACGCAGGAGCGATTCCACGAATGCGGCGTCATCACCCGCGCCGCCCGACAGGCGCACGCTGAACCACGAGACGACGACGAGCAGCGCGATCGCGCCGACGGTGAGAGCCGCGTATGCGGCCTTGCGCCGGGCACTGAGCGGTTGGGCCGGGTGCAGGCCGCGCACGAACGCCTCGACGGAGGGCGTGCGCTTGCCACGGCGAAAATCAAGCGCTGCCGCAAGCGCCGCATTCTGCCGGCGCGTGAGCCCGGGCACCGGCGAGAGTTTCATCCCCGAGTCACGTGCCATCACCGCGGGTGCCATCGCGTAGGGATGCTTGCCGGTGAGCAACTGGTACGCGACGCAGGCGAGCGCGTAGATGTCATCGCGCGGATCCGGAGGCTGGCCCTCGAGCATCTCGCAGCTCGCGTACGAGGGCGTGAGCGCTTCGAGCGCGCGTGCATCGAAGGAGTTGGTGGCCTTGCCGCCGCCCGCGGCGCGGGCGATGCCGAAGTCGAGAACCTTGGTCACCCCGTCGCGGGTGAGAAACACGTTCGAGGGCTTGAGGTCGCTGTGGACGACGTTCTTCTCGTGCGCGTAGGTCAGCGCGCGTCCCACGCCTTCGATGATGGGCCAGGCTTCTTCAAAGCTCGCCCCGTGCGCGAAGCCGCGCCGCAAGCGGTCGGCGACGGTCTCACCCTCCAGGTACTCCATGGTCATGAAGACGCCGGTCTCGTCGCGATGGAAGGTGTAGACGCCGACGATGTTCGGGTGCGCAAGAGAGCGGCTCTTCTGCACCTCCTCGTGCAGCGCTTTCAGGGAATCAGGGTGCTGGCGGAACGAGGCGCGCAGCACTTTGACCGCGACATACGGCCGTTCGGAGAACTCCTGCTCGACCAGGTCGTGCGCGAGATACACCACGCCCATTCCGCCTTCGCCGAGCTTGCGATCGAGCCGATAGCGCCCCACCAGCACTGCTCCGACATCGACTTCCTCGAGCCACTGATCGCCTCCGGCGGCGAGACCGGGCGCCTCCGAAGGGGGTTGGGTACGCGTTACGGGCCGCTGAGAAGCCGTTACGGGCGACGCGGTCGCGAGCTGCTGCACAGGTTGGGCGCGCGCGGCTCGTGGCGCCCGGACGATCGTAAGGCCATCGGGCAGGGTTTCGCCCGGCTGTGTGCCGCTCAGCAGTTGCGTCAAATGCTGGTACGCGCGATCGGGCAGGCGACCCATGCGGTGCGCGAGCTCGATGGCCTCGAACACTGCCGGCTGGCTGGCGGGCGATTGCGCCAGGGTCTGGCGAATGGCTGCTTCCAGGTGCGAGAGATTCCCGACGCCCTGAATCAACCGCTCCAATGCGACGAGAACTGCTTCCACACATCACCACGCGCCTGAGGCGCGATGGAGTGTAGCGCACCTGCAGCGGGTGCAAGCTCGTGCAAGTTGCGGCCGGGCGCGCGCCGCGCGCTTGCGGCCCGATTGCCAGCCGCAAGCCGCTCGCCGTCGCGCTCGCGTTCAGTTCGCGGGCGGCGCCTCTTCCTCTTCGGCCTGGTCGGGCGGCAGGCGCATCGCGGGACTCACGGTGCCGAACAGGCTGATGTTCGGATCGAACGCGCCCCAGTCGACGTACGTGGTCTCCGCTTCGAGCGCGACGCCCTGGCGGGCGACCGCGGCCTGCGCCGAGCTCGCAGCCGCACTGGTGGCCGCGAACGCCGAGCCCTGGTCCGCCAGGTTGGTGTTGCCGAGGAAGTCGAAGTTGACGTTGAAGAAGTCCTTCGGCGTGGTGCTGTACTCCAGCACGTTGACCGTGGTCGCGGCGAGGCTCACGAAGTTGATGTTGACGACATCCTTGCTGCGCGCGAGCACCAGCAGCGTATCGGGCGACGCGGTGTCGATGCGGATGGGTGAGCCCACGGAGCCGACGTTGCCAGTCGAGCCATTTCCGCCACCCGCGCGCAGCTCGATCCTGCCGCCGGTGACGTCGGCGGGACCCGGATCGGAAGCGCGCGTGATATCGCCGGCGGCGACGACCTTGACGGTGCCCGCGGTCGCCGAACCGGTGCTCACCCCGCCGAGCAGCACGTTGCCGGTATGGCCGACGTAGTTGATGTTCCCGCCCTGCGAAGTCGACTCGGTGTTGGCTGCCATCGTGATCGCGCTGCCCTCGAGCTGGAGGAGGCCGCCCGAAGTCGCGATGTTGGCGTTCTGCGTGACAGTCCCACCTGCGGTGATCACGGCCGTGTTGCCCGTGCCACTGGCAGTGATGCCATTGAGCTGCAGGTCGTTCGCTTCATCGAGGAAGATCCCGCCATTCGTTGCGGTGGCGGCGAGCGATGCGACCGAGGTGGTCAGGTGGTTGCCCGAGGTGCCGATCGATGCGCCGTTGAGAGTGAGGGCGCCCCCGGTCAAGGAGGTGCCGGTCGTGCCATCCGTGATGGCGCCACCCGCGGTCAACGACACTGCGCCGCTGCCGCCGTTGAGCGTGCCAAGCGTGATGCCACTGCCAGCCCCGCCCGCAGTGAGCGTGGCGCCGGCGCCCGTCGCGTTGGTCACCGTGAGAGCACCATTCGTCGTGGAAACCGTAAGGAGTCCGCCGGCGCTGGCGTTGTTGACGGTGAGCTGATCCGCATCGTGCACGGTGATGGCGCCGGTGCTCGAGGCGGTGAGCGTTGACACCGCGGTGTCGAGATTCACCGAGCCGGCGTTCGTGATCGTCAATTGACCCGCGCTGATCGAGGCGGCTGTGCCCGCGCCATCGTTGATGGCGCCGCCGGCCGCGAGCGTCGCGGTGCCGGCGCCGGCATTGACGGTGCCGAGCGTGAGTGCGTTCGCGCCGCCGGCCGTCAGCGTGACACTCGAACCCGTGGCGTTCGCGACGTTGAGCGCGCCGTTGACGGTGGAGATGTTGAGCGCGCCGCCCGCGTTCGCAGGCGACACGGTGAGCGCACCCTGGTTGTTGAGCGTCAACGCGCCGGTGACGTTCGCGGCGTTGAGGTTCGCGACCGCCGTGTGCACGTTCATGGAGGCGGCATTCGCGATGGTCAGGGTACCTGCCGTCACGGACGCGGTCGGTCCCGCATCGGTGATGGCGCCGCCGGCGCCGAGCGTGGCGGTGCCCGCGCCCGCATTGACGTTGCCGAGCGTCAGCGCGCTCCCGGCACCGCCCGCGTTGAGTGTTACTGTCGGGCCCGACGCGTTCGTGACGGTGAGCGCGCCGTTCACGGTGGAGATGTTGACGGCGGAGCTCGAGGCCGCCTGTGCGACAGTGAGTTGATCCTGATCGCGCACCGTCAACGCACCGGTGACACCCGAAGCATTGAGTGTTGCGACGGCGGTGTCGAGATCGGCCGAGCCTGCGCCAAGGATCGTCAGCTGATTGGCGGTCACCGATGGCGTAGTGCCGGTATCGACGATATCGCCACCCGCCGAGAGCGTCGCGTTGCCCGCACCGGCGTTGATCGTGCCGAGTGTCAGATCGCTGCCGGCACCACCCGCATTCAATGTCACGGCACCGGCGGCGTTGGCCACGGTGAGGTCGCCGTTGACGGTGCTGACGCTTGCCACGCCGGTCCCGCCCTGCAGGTTCGTGACGGTGAGCGCGCCCGCATCGCTGGTCGCGAGCGCGGCACCGTTGGCCGCGGTCGCATTCAGTGTGCCGCCGGCCCCGATATCCAGCGCATTACCCGCTGCGCCGATGGAGCCTGCGTTGATCGTGAGCGTGGTGGCATGCAACGTTTCGTTTGCTGCCACCGCGGTATCGGTCACTGCGCCGGCGGCTGTGAGCGTCGCTCCATTGATCGCGCCGACGAAGCGCCCGAGCACCAGGTTTCCGGCATCCGCGCCATTCGCGCGCACGTTGATCTGCAGGTCGGGTCCGGCGGACAACGCTGTTTCCTGCAGCGTCGTGCTGCCGAGGTTGTCGATGTAGGCGCCGCCGTTGTCGGCGAGCAGGCGCTCGAACGTCGTCACCTGCGTGTCGAGCTGGCCGGTGGCGCCGGCCGTGCCGATGACGCCGTTGCCGAACGCCTGCAGGAATGCAGTGCCCGCGCGCAGCACCGTGGTGTTGTCGCCATCATCGAGGATGGCGCCGTTGGTGGTCAGTTCGAACCTCGCATTCGGCCCGAGGAGCACATTCGCGAGCGTGAGGTCGGTCGCTTCCCCGATGGTGAGGTTCTGATTGGCGCCGATCTGCGCGTCGAGACGATTGGTGGTGGTGGTGAGTGTGTACGCTCCGCCGGGCGTGCCGGCGTAGAAGAAGAGCCCGCCGGTAGCTCCGGTGTCGGTCGTCGCCAGCGTCAACGCACGGGTTCCGCCGTTGCCGACGATGTCCGTTGCACCGTACAGCGACAGCTGCTGCGGCGCGACGTCGGTGAACTTCGCGGCGTTGTTGAGCGTGAGTGTGCCCGTGGTTCCGAGTGAGCGACCGGCACGGAAGGCGATCTGCGCGGTGTTGTTGTTGCCGTTGACGAACGAGGTCTGGTCCCACAACGAAAGGTTGAGGTCGTCCGCAGACTGCACGATCACCTGGGCCGAGTTGCCGATCGGGCTGCCGAGACCGAGGTTGCCGAGCCGGATGAAGCCGCCCGGCACGACCCAGCGTCCGCCCACATTGTTCGTCACCAGGTTGAGATTGAGCTGGCTGTTGAGTGCCGTTGTCGTGACCTGGAGCTGGCCGCTGACGGCGCCTGGATTGAGCTGCAGGTCGAGCGATTCGCCGGTCTGCTGTGTCGTCCCGCGCGCGATCAGCGCGAAGTCGCTGATGCTGCCGACGTTGTTGGCGGCGAAGAGGCTCACTCCGCCAGCCTGGATCACGGTAAGTCCCCCGGCGTCGCCATCGTCGAGAATGCTGCCAGTCTGCGCGCGCAACAGCACTGTGCCTGAGGCCGCTACATTGGCGGCCGTGATGTCGCCGGCGTTCGCGAATACGTCGACGCCACTCCCGGCGCCTGCAGCACTGACGTTGCCCAGAATGATGCCGCTGCTTTCCGAGATGAGGATGCTGCCGTTGTTGGCGGTGGCATTGAGCGTATCGACGCTGGTGTTGAGACGCGTGCCGGGCGGGGCGCCGATCGAGGTGCCCGCGGTCGCCGAGAAAGTGCCGGCCGTCACCAGGTTGCCCAGGTTGGCGGAGATCGCGCCGACGCACGCGCAGAGCGTGACGGTGCCGGTACCGGCATTCACGGTCCCGAGCGTGATGTCGCCGGAGTTCGCCTGAACGTCGACGGCCGCGCCGGCGCCTGCCGCTGTGACATTGCTCAGCAGGATGCCGTTGCCTTCGGTGACGAAGACGCCGCCGTTGTTGGCGTTGGCATTGAGCGTATTGATATTGGTGTTGATGCGTGCGCCGGGCGCGCCGATCGAGGTGCCCGCGTTCGCCGAGAGAGTGTCGGCTGTCACGTCGTTGCCCGCGTTGCCCACGATGGCGCCGGTGCTTGCGGTGAGCGTGACAGTGCCGAGGCCGATGCCCGTACTCACGGTGCCGAGCGTGACGTTGCCGGCGTTCGCCTGTACGTCGACCGCGCTGCCCGCACCGGTAGCACTGACGTTGGTCAGGGTGATGCCGTTGCCTTCGGTGATGAAGATGCCGCCATTGTTGGCGGTGGCAGTGAGCGAATTGATGTTGGTGTTGAGGCGCTGACCGGGTGCGGCACCGATCGAGGTGGCGGCGGTCGCCGACAGCGTGCCTGCTGTCAGCAGGTTGCCTGCATTGCCAGTGATCGCGCCGCCGTTCGCGGCGAGGGTGACCGTGCCGGCGCCCGCATTCACGGTGCCGACCGCGATGTCGCCGGTGCTCGCCGTCACGTCGACGCCGCTGGCAGCGCCCGCCGTCGTGACGTTGTTCAGACTGATGCCGGCGCCTTCCGTGATGAAGATGCCGCCGTTGGTGGTGCTGGCATTGAGCGTATTGACGTTGGTGTTGATCCGCGTGCCGGGTGCGGCCCCGATCGAAGTGCCGGCATTCGCTGACAAGGTGTCAGCCGTCACCGAGTTGCCCGCATTGCCGACGATGGCGCCGGTGCTCGCGGTGAGCGTGGCGGTGCCACCCGCCGCGTTCACGGTCCCGAGCGTGATGTCGCCGGCTGTTGCCTGGATGTCGACATTGTTGCCCGCGCCTGTGGCAGCAACATTGGCCAGGAGGATGCCGTTGCCTTCCGTGATGAAGATGCCGCCGTTGTTGGCCGTGGCATTGAGCGAGGCGATGCTGGTGTTGACACGCGCCCCGGCCGCGCCGATCGACGTGTTGGCGGTCGCCGCGAGAGTGCCTGCCGTCAGCAGGTTGCCTGCGTTGCCCGTGATTGCGCCGGCGTTCGCCGCGAGGGTGACCGTGCCGGCGCCCGCACTAACCGTGCCGACCGCGAGATTGCCGTCATTCGCTACGACGTCGACAGTGTTGCCGCTGACGTTGGCCAGGCTGATTCCGACTCCACTGAGGTCGACGCCGGAATCCGTGACGAAGACACCGCCGTTGTTGGCCGTGGCATTGAGCGTAGTGACGCTGGTGTTGATGCGCGCGCCGGCCGTGCCGATGGCAGTGGCGGCCGTCGCCGAGAAGGTGTCTGCGGTCACCAGGTGGCCTGCATTGCCAACGATCGCGCCGTTGCTCGCCGCGAGGGTGACGGTGCCGGCGCCCGCGTCCACGGTTCCGAACGCGAGGTCACCGTCGTTCTCCACGATGTCGATATTGGCCGCGGCTACGTTGGTCAGGGTGATGCCGACTCCATTGATGTCGGTGCCGGAGTCCGCGATGAAGATGCTGCCGCCAGCGGCGGTCGCAATGAGCGAATCGACGTCGGTGTTGAGGCGTGCTCCGGTCGCGCCGATCGCATCTGCCGTCGCCGTGAGCGTGTCCGCGGTCACCAGGTTGTTGGGATTGGCAACGATGTTGCCGCCCCGCGCAGTGAGAATGACCGCAGGGGCCGTCAGTGCGACCCCACCCGTGGCGGTTGTGCCCAGGTTCACGTTGCCGGTAGTGGAATCTGCCGGTACCGCGTCGGCGAATCCGGCGGTGAACGCAACCGTGGTGCCGGACGTAATCGTGACGCCATCTTTGATCGTGATATCACGACTGCCCGACGCCGTGTTCACGGGCGTCACGGACTGGTTGGCTGAATCGCGCGTAACACCGGATTGCAGGACGACGTCTTTGTCCGCGGAGAGATTGGCGTTGACCGTGATGTCATCGCCCGCCTGCAGGGTGAGGCCGCTGTTGGCTGCGCCCATGGCTCCCAGGGCTTCAATAGCCGCGTTCACGACGATGTCATCGGTGGCCTGCAGGACCACGGAGGTGCCGCCCGCTCCCATGCCCGTCAGGACGTCGAGCACGGCATCTGCGTCGATGGTCGCAAACCCACTCACGGCGGTTGCGCCGTCCGCGAACGCATACAACCCGTCGGTTACTTGTGCATTGTCGGCGCCACCCATCGCGACGATGGTGATGGCGGTGGGATCCAGCAACAGCGTACCTGCGGCGCCCAACGGGCTGCCGAGCCAGGCATCGCCTTCGAACGTCAGGTTGTGCTTGCCGGAGACCTCCGCAAAGCCGCCGTTGCCGCCCGCCGCTCCGCCAAGCGCGGAGATCGAGCCGAAGTAGCGCGTGAAGTCATCGGACCAGACGATGACGCGACCGCCGTCGCCCTGCACGCGCGCGTCCGCCGAGATCGATGCATCGGGACCGACGTACGTGCGCTGTGCGTTGAGCACGTCGGGATTCGAGCCCTGGAAATCTCCGCCGATGAGCGCGGTGCCGCCGCCGGTATCACCCGAGACATCGACGCGCGCATCGCCGAAGAGACCAACGCGCTCGCCGAGCACTTGAACCGTGCCGCCGGTCGATGCGGCGTCGGCACCGGATGCGTCCAGCGTGCCGCTGTTGATGACCGTGCCTTCAGGTCCGACGAGGCGGATCACGCCGCCGGAATTGTCGATGCGGTTGGCGCGCACGATGCCGTCGTTATTCACCGCGCGTTCGAACACACCTTGCGCGGCGCGCGCGGTCATGAGGACCTGGCCGCCATCGGCCTCGATCGAACCCTGGTTGTCGACTGCGGCGGCAGCGCCGGAGGCGTTGCCGACGACCGCATCGTCGACCTGGAAGCGCAACAGCCCGTCGCCGAAGAAATCGAGCGTCGCGGCGCTGCCGGCGCCGAGGTTAACCGTGCCGTGGTTCGCGACGATGAGTCCGTTGTTGAGTACGGAGGTGCCCAGCAGCGTGACCGAGCCGCCGTCCGCGGCCCGGATCTGCCCGCTGTTGAGGACGGCGCCGGCGGTCCCGTTGGTGTTCGCGAAGCTGTAGTGACCGGTGTTCGGATCGAGGTCCACGATGTCGAGCGTGCTCGCCACGAACGAGCCGACGTTGACGCGCGCCGTCTGCCCGAAGATCAGGCCGTTGGGATTGATGAGGAAGACGCGCCCGTTCGCTTCGATGGTGCCGAAGATCTGGCTCGGGTTCTGATCGAAGATGCGGTTGAGCGCGGTGGCGGTGGAGGAGGGCTGGACGAACTTCACGTTCTCCTGCGCCGCCACGTCGAACGATTCCCAGTTCAGGCGCAGCGTGCGCGAGGACTGGTTGATCAGCGTCGTATTCGCATCGGGATTGCTGATCGTGCCCTGGCCCGCGACGACCTTGCCGCCCTGCGGGCCGGCGAAGGCGGATGCCGCGAACGCTCCGTACACGAACGCACCGAGGAACGATGCGACGCGCGGGGCAGCGGAAGTGGGTTGACGGTCAGCTCTTCGAGTCAGCATGTGGCTCTCCTTGTCGGCGACGCGCGGTCGCCGGCAGGGTTCCGGTCAGAACGTGTAAGCAAAACGAATGTAGTACTGCGGATCGCGTCCGTTGCTCGGATCGCGGTCGGTGATCGGGGTCGCGACATCCGCGCGGGCGTAGAAGTGACCCGGGAAATTGAACTGCAGCGCCCCGCCCCAGCCCGACAGGTCGACGTTGTCGTCCTCGTTCGCGAGCGCGTTGTTGAGCTCGCCGTGCGCGTAGTCGATGAAGAGGGAAACCTGGAACACCTGGCCCCAGCTCTTGCCGCCCGGCGCCGGGCGGCTCGCGAAGCCGGGCGCATTGAAGATCACCTCGAGCGAAGCCACCGCGCCCTTGTCGGCGAGGATCTCGGCCGTCGGATACGCGCGCACGGTGTCCGGTCCACCGAGCGTCAACTGCTCGAGTGACAGCAGCGGATCGGGCGAGTACTGCCCCGAGAGACGCATCAGGAGCGAAGTGTTCTGCGACATGCGCTGCAGCCGCTGCAGGCTGAGCTCGTACTTGGTGAACTCGCCGCCCGCGCCGACGCGGCTCGACTTCGGGTCGGTCTGCCGGTCGTAGGCGTCGAGCGAGCCGAGCAGGTCGTCGAAACCGTGCGAGATGCTCATCGAGAACTGGTTGACGCCGCGCAGGCGCGTGTCGATGTGGTCGGCGAAGAAATCGAGGTGCGCGACCGAGAGCTTGTCCTTGTTGAGCGTCACGTCCTGCTGCTTGAAGTTCGCTTCCTTGTAAGCGAATCCCAGTCCCCAGTAGGCCGTGCCGAGACGCGAACGCGAGAACACGCGCCGGAACGTCGCATCGGCGATCGCGCTGTCGCCCGCGATGTCGAGGTCGCGCAGCGCCTGGCCGACGTCGAAGGCGTTGGTGGAGTAGGAAAGGCTCATCGAATTGGCGGGACTGAAGAACGGGAACGTGTAGTCGGCGCCGCCGTACAGACCCTGTGAGTTGCTGTCGTCCGGATCGAACGCATCCAGCACGTAGAACGTCGCCCGGTCGGCATGACCGCTGACGTTGTTCCAGGTGAGACCGAGCTGGCCGCGATACTCGCCGGTGAACTGGCTGCCGTAGTTGTCGAGCGAGGCGTTGAACTCGACGCGGTCTTCCTTCTGCACCTGGATCAGGAGGTCCGTGGTGCCGACCGCCTGCCCGGCGCTGAAGACACCGAACGCCGACAGGCCCGGATAGTCGGTCACGCGCAGGAGCGAGGACTCGACCTCACCCTTTTCCACCGGTCCGCCCAGCAGGTCATCGAACGGCTTCGTCAGGCGTTCGGCGCTGTAGCTCTTGTTGCCTTCGACGCGGATCGCACCCAGGCGTCCGACGAGCACTTCGATCGTGACCTCGCCGTTCAACACCTGCTGCGCCGGCACGAAAGCCTGCGCGAGCATGAAGCCCGCCTTGTGGTAGTAGTCACCGACGCGGCCGGCGATCTCGTGCAGCTGGTTGACCGTGTAACCCGTCTCAGGCTGCGCCTTGAGGGCCGCATCGAGAATGCCGTTGAGGTCCTTCACGCTCACGCCTTCTTCGGGTCGATCGGTCGCGCCGATCAACTTGAAGGACGTGACCTTGAGGCGCGGGCCTTCCTCGAGTCCGAGCGGCCGTTCGGACATCTTCGGCACCTGGAACACGTCCGCGGGCTGGGCCGCATCGGTCTGCAAGCGCGTATCGGTGCGTGGCAGCGCGCCACCGGGCGTGGCGGCCGGCGGGATCGCCGGTTGCTGTTGAGCGTGAGCGAGAGGAGCGATGAGCGCGACTGCGCAGACGCAAGCCATGAGCCACGGCGCGCCACGCAGGCGAGCCGCTACCGACTGGGTAATCACGTTTCGACCTCCACCGGGAACGAGGCCTCTTTTTGTTCTAGGTCAGCGGCCTACGGCACGTTTCGTTGCTTTGTCTCGAAGATAGTCGAAGCCACCCGAAAAATCCATGAGGTCAGTTCTTCCCTGACACTTCGGCTGCCTCCAATCTGAACCGCCCCGCCCTTAACTTATTGAGAATCCCGCGCTACGCGAAAGCCGGTCCTGGCATCGTGCGTCCCCGCGTCGAGTTTCTCGCGCTGCGACAGGCGCAGATCCGACGCGGCATCGGTGTACGCGCCACCTCTCACCACGCGTGCCCCGGCCGGGGCGTTCCGGGCGCTGCCATCGGCGGGTGCGCCGTCAAAACTGGGCGACCAGGCATCCTGCACCCACTCGCGCACGTTGCCGATCATGTGCAGGAGCCAGAAGCGGTTCTTGTTGATCGGCCGGCTGCGAGGGGCGGGGGCCGTGCGCTTCTCCGCACCCGAGAAGTAGGCGTCCGTAGCGGCCGGCTGACTGCCGCCCGCATAAACACCCTTCTCGCCGGCACGCGCTGCGTATTCCCACTCGGCTTCGGTGGGCAACCGGTACCGCTTGCCGCTCGCGGTCGAGAGCCATTCGGCATAGGCGGTTGCATCCGCCCAACTCACATTCACGACCGGCAGGTCGTCGACCTGCGCCGATTGCGACGGGAACGTCCGGCCGGTCGCTTCGCAGAACGCGCGATATTCCGCCTGCGAGGTTTCGTAGATCGCCATGCCGAAGGGACGCGCGATGGTGACGGTGTGCACCGGCTTCTCGGTGCTCGTCGCATCACTTCCCATCGCAAACGAGCCGGCCGGAACCAGGGCGATCACCGGTCCGAAGCCCGTCTGCCCGAGCGGGTCGCGGCATTGGGGACGCACGGGATTCACGGGCATCGAGCTGCATTCCGGGTACGAGCGGGCGCCTTCGCTGCGCGGTGCCGC
>DATFRO010000044.1:0-106658 GCA_035263105.1 Steroidobacteraceae bacterium
GGCGGGGCGCTCCATCGAGGCGAGACGCGAGGCGATGTAGCCGATCTTCTCGCCCTCGTCGCCGATGCGCTCCAGGTCGGTGATGGTCTTGATGATGGCAACGATCACGCGCAGGTCCCCTGCGGTCGGTCCACGGGTCGCAAGGATGCGGCTGGCCTCCTCGTCGATGGTCACTTCCATGCCGTTGACCTTGTAGTCGTCCATGGCCACTGATTCGCCGAGCGTGCTGTCGCCCTCAACCAGTGCCGTGATTGCCTTCTGCAACTGTTGCTCGACGAATCCGCCCATCGTGAGCACCTTGTTGCGCAGGCGCTCGAGATCCTCGTTGAAGCGGCGCGAGATGTGGTGTGAAAGGTCAGCGGTTTCCATCGCAAATCTCCAGGCCGCATCTAGCGGCCGTGGGGCGCAGTGTACTACGGCGCGAAATCGAAGGGTTGCGGCGGGGTTGCAGTGGTGTGACGCAGCTCAACAACGACGCCAGCCGAGGCGCGGGTTGAGTCTTCGGGCGGCGAGCGCGCAAAGACCCAGGAGCGACCAGAGTTCGAGCGTGCCGCCGCCGCCGGATCCCGAGCTGCTGATGATCGTCACCGTGGCGGGCTGCGCACTGGAGCTGCCGCCCGCACCGGTGCAGGACAGTGAGAATGTGCTATTGGCAGTGAGCGCCACGCTGGTCTCAGTGCCCGAAGTGCCCTTGTTGCCGCTCCAGGCGCCGCTCGCAGTGCAGCCGGTCGCATTGCTGCTCGACCAGGTGAGCGTCGTGGTCTCGCCACTGCGAACTGCCGTCGGGTTGGCGGTGAGAGTCACTGTTGGCTGCGGCAGGTTCGAGGTCACTACGCTCACACCGTACGTACCTGCTTCCGCTGCCGGAGCCGCCACGAAGTTCAGCAGGTAGCGCCCGGGCGTGGCCGCAAACGTCGCGTTGCTGGCGCCGAAGATCGTCACCACGCTTGCCGATCCGCGCGTCACCATCAGCGCTAGGTTTCCCTTGAAAGACTCGGGAAATTCCAGGTCGGAAAGCGTCACGCTGTATGAACCGGCCTGGGTGATGTCGACGCTGCGCGCATCGAAAAGGCTCCCCACGCCCTGCGTCACATCGAGCAGCGGATCCGCGCCGCCGGCGGGCGTGAGTTGCAGGCCGAAGAGATGATTCGTCGTGGCGTTCAGAGGACGCGTGATTACCGTCACGAAGAGATGCCCCGCGGTCGGATTCACATCGAGCGATCCCGCCGCGGCCCGGCTGCCGAGACTCGCGCCGGATTGAATGACGTTCAGCGACAGTCCCGTGAAGGCGCCCGGGAACTGGAAGTCGGTAAGCGTCGCGCGATACGCGCCGCCGGTCGTGATATCCGCGCCGTAGGTGAAGCCGGGCTGTGCGGCGCCGGGCACGCTGACCGTCCGCGCGTCGGAATAGACCGAGGTCGCACCGCTCGTGATCTCGACGCCGAGCGTGCCGGAGCCGGGCGCCGCCGCCGGCGTCGCTTGCAGGAACAGGTTCGCTGCGCCCGCCGTAGTCGTGAACGGGGCATCGCCGGCCGCGTCCAGTGACGCGACCACCGAGGCGCCTCGCATGAGCTTCACAGCCAGCGTCGTGAATGCCTCGGGAACGGCGAAATCCCTGAGCTGCAGTGTGTAGTTGCCCGACGTCGGCAGCGTCACGACCGTCGGTCCCCTCACCGCTCCGACGGCATGCGCCTGATCGTAGAGCGCAGCCCCTGAAGGTCCCGAGATGCGCACAGTAAACAGGCCCGCGCCGGCCACGGCGTCCGCCTGGCCGATCACCAGCAGTTGATACGTGCCCGGGGTTGCTGAAAACGTATAGGTCCCCGGAGCGTTCGCCGGCCCCGGCGAAAAGCTGACGAAGCCCCCTGCGCCGAGGATGTTCAGCGTCAGATTCTGCAAGGCGGACGGAAACGCGAGATCCGCGAGCACGACCTGGTGCGTGCCGGCCTCCGTCGCGGTGAACGTGGTCTGCACCAGTGTCTGGTTGGGATCGGGCGTCACGGCGAGCGAGATTGCGCTCGCGAATTGCGCCACGGTCGTGAGCCCATCTGCGGAGAGTACGTCCACTCCGAAAGTCCCGAAGCTCTGCGCCGCGTCCGGCGTGCCGACGACGTGGACTTCGTAGCGGCCCACGCTCGCATTCAGCGTAGTGGTGCCCGGCGCGTCCAGTGAAGCGACAGTCCCCAGGCCGCGCGTCACGATCAGCCGGACGCTCGCGAGGTTCGCCGGCACGCCAAAGTCGCTGAGCCGCACTTGGTAGGAGCCGGCCGCGGCAATGTCGAAGGTGCCTTCGAACGTCGATGTGCTCTTGCTGAGGGTCGTCACGTCCTCCAGCAATACCTGGGCGAGGGATGCGGGGGACGCCAGCGTCGCTGCGATGAGCAGGAATGCTGCTCGCCGCAGCAGGAGCGCCGGGTTGAGGTGCATGGCGTCGTCAGCCGGAGTTCTTCTTGATTTGCGCCAGCGTGCTCTGCGCTTCGTCGCTGCCGGCAAAGCGGTTGCCCGACGCGAGCGCACGCTCCAGGTTGTCACGCGCCTGCTCCACCTGGCCGGAACGGTACTGCGCCATCGCCAGGTGGTAGCGCATGACCGCTGATTCCGGTTCCTGGGTCACGACGGCCTCGAGCACGGGCAGTGCCGCGGTCACTTCACCGCGCTTGTATTTCACCCAGCCGTGCGTATCGAGATAGGACGGATTGGCGGACTGCGAGAACCGATTGACCAGGTCGCGTGCGCGATCGAGGCTCGCCTGGTCCTTGCGATAGGTCACCAGCAGCATTGCCAGGTTGTTAGCCGCGAAATCGGACGCCGAGTTGTGCGCGAGCAGGTCTTCATAAACGTGGATCGCCTCGTTGTACTGTCCGCCGCGCTCGTAGAGTGTCGCGAGGTCGGCGGACAGCGTTTCCGCGCCATCCGTCGCCTTGATACCGCGCTTGTAGCTGTCGATCGCCGCCGCGCGATTGCCTTGCAGGAGCCGCGCCAGAGCGATGTTCCGGTACGGCAGCCACCACTGCGGTGACTGCGTGCTGGCCGCTTCGAACTCCTTCACCGCCGCGTCCGGTTGCTTCTGCGTCAGGCGCACCTCGCCCAGGAGGTTGCGGGCGATCACATTCTGCGGATTGCGTTCGACGACCGCTTGCAGGCGGGCGAGCGCAACCTCCGGATGCTTCGCCATCAGGTCGAGGCGTACCAGCGCATCGAGCGGTTCATTCGCATCGGGCTGCAGCTCGAGTGCACGTTCGAACTCGCGCCGTCCGGCGGATGTATCCCCCGCGGCTTGCGCCGCCAGGCCCGCGAGGTAATAGCCGAGGGCCTGTTGCGGCTGCAACAGCTTGATGTCCTCGGCGGTGCGCTGTGCGGCGGTCCAGTCCTTGAGCGTCACCTGCGCACGGAACAGCGCGTCGCGCGCACCCACGTTCGTCGGCGCATCGCGCACCACCTGTTCCAGGGAGGCAAGGGCCTGTCGCACTTCCTGCGGATCGGAACTGCGCGTCATCAGCCGCCCGAGATCGACGCGCGCCTCGATGTCCTGCGGATTGGACTCCACCGCCTGCTTGAGATTCTCCTGCGCGAGCGCCGGCTCGTTGTTCTGCAGATGCGCGCGCGCCAGGGTGCGCAGAATGCTGGAGGAGTTCGGCTGATCGCGCAGCACTGCGCGCAGATCGGCAATCGCCGCCGCAGGCTGACCGCGCGCCAGTGCGATGTTGCCGCGCAGGATCAGTGCGTCGTTATCACGTGGGCTCGCCTCGAGAACCTGGCCGACGAGCCGTGAAGCTTCGTCGAGCTTGTTTTCCTGCACCTTGAGCGCCGCGATGCGGTTCAGCGCAGTGAGCCCCTGCGGTCCCTTCGCATCGCGCTTGCTCACATCGAGATAGACTGCTTCGGCGCGATCGAGCTGGTTCCCGGATTCGTACAGGCGCGCCAGCCCGAAACTGAGATCGGCGTTGTCGGGATCCGCGGCGATGAACTTCTGCAGCTGCTCTTCGGCCGCCTTGCGATCGCCGCGCGACACCAGGAACTCGGCCAGCGCGATCTTGGGTTCCGAGGCCGCGGGTGCGGCCTTGACCGCCTCGCGCAAGGTCGCCTCCGCTTTGGCCGGCTCCTTGATCGACGCGTAGAACGCCGCCAGCCGGTAGCGGTACGAAAGCTGCTGCGGATCGAGCTTCACGAGCTCCTGCAGCTCGCGCTCGGCGCCCTCCTGGTCGCGAAGCTGCACGTACAGCTGGCCCAGCACCTGGTGCAGGTCAGTGCTTCGGGGCTCGCGCTTGAGCGCCTCATTCAGGAGCGCGACAGCCTTCGCGCCCTCACCACCACGCTGGTAGATCCCCGCCAGCAACGCTACGGCGTTGGTATTGGCCGGCTCGAGTGCGACTGCGCGCGTCGCATCAGCGAGGGCGCCCTGAGCATCCCCCGTCTGCAAGCGCGCCGCGCCACGCACCGTAAGGAGATTCGCGTCCTCGCCTTTCGCCAGCGCGGGTTCAACGAGCCGCAGTGCGCGATCGGGCACTCCGCCAAGCACGTACAGGCGTCCGAGACTCGCGACGGCCTTGGCATACTGCGGGTCAGTGTCGATGACGGACTGATACAGGCCGACCGCATCCCTCAGGTTACCGAGCTTTTCGGCGACCTGGCCCGACAGGTAACGCGCCTGGACGTCCTTCGGATCGATCTGCAGGGCATTGCGGAACTCGATGCGCGCTTTCTCGTAGTTGCCGGCCGCGAGATAGGACTGACCGCGCTCCAGGTGACGGGCCTTGCGGGCCTCGGCTCCGCCGCAACCCGCGGCGATCGTCGCGAGCAGCGCCACAATGACGATGATCGACCAGCGACTGGTCGGTCCGCGCAGGAGCATGCCTTCACCGTTTTGTAGTAGTTCGGAAGAGCTTCAAGCGTAGGGACGGTGTTTTACCGTTATGTGACAGACGTCTTCACAGCACGGGCAGAAGGCTGCGAAGAATCAGCGCCGTCAGCACCAGGCCGACGACGGCGCGCGGAACATTCCAGTGCAGGCGTGCGGACAGCAGCATCTCGATCGCATACAGAAGCACGATGAGTTTGCCGATGCCGAGGGCGAGTCCGGGTGGCAACCCGAGAGACCCCGGCAGGTTGGGTATCACCAGGGCGATGAACAGCACCAGCACGTCGAGGGGATTGACCTCGAACCGCCGTTCGCCGCTCAGGCGCAGGTTCACGATCACGGCCGCGGCCACGAGCCCGAAGAACGCCAGTCGCCAGACCGATGCGTCCGTCACGCTGGTCTGGTCCAGGTAGACGACGAGGGCCGCGGCCACATAGATCACGCCGCGCTCCAGCCAGCCGAGGTCGCGGCTCCACATCCACGGCAACAGCACCGCACCGAATGCCAGGAGCGACAGGGCCAGCACCCCGAGGTCGGTCGTGACCCCACTCGCGTGGCTGATCACGTACAAGCTGTACGTCGGCACGCACCACGCCAGGAACAGGAACGTCCAGCGCGGCACGCGCTCGGGAGCCCGCAGCCACTTGATCTGCCGCGTGATCAACGAGCGGCGCCCGCCAGCCTGCGGATGTCGCCAGCGCCAGGCGCGCCGGCGTGCCACGTACAGCAGCACCATGGCGCACAGTGTCAGCGTGCAGAACACGGTCACGATGAGGACGTCGGACTCGAACCGCAGGAAGTAAGCGGACAGGAACAGCGCACACTGCAGCAGGTAGATCAGCACCACGGCTTCGTGATGCTCGAGCCCCAGGCCCAGCAACCGGTGGTGGATGTGATTGCGGTCAGCCACGAACGGCGAGCGGTGGTCGATGATCCGCTGCATCATCACCAGCAGCGTGTCGATGATCGGCAGACCCAGGAGCAGCAGTGGCAACCCGGCACTCACGGGCGTCGCCGGATCCTGTGTCGTCAACACGGACAGGACTCCGACGCTGAAGCCGAGGAACTGGCTGCCCGCATCGCCCATGAAGATCCGCGCGGGATAAGTGTTGAAGCGGAGGAAGCCCAGGATCGCGCCCGCGATCGCCGCCGCGAGCGTGCAGACGTACAGATTCCCGCCGGCGAAAGCGATGAGGCCAATGGCGCCCAGGCACAGGAGCGTCGTGCCGCCGGCCAGTCCATCGAGGCCGTCCGCGAGATTGATGGCGTTGGTGACGCCGAGCAGGAACAGCACCGTGAGCGGACCCGACAACCAGTCCGGGATCGGCTGGCGCGCATCGAGCGTGAAGGTCTCGATGCGAACATCGCCGACGAACACCACCAGGCCCACAGCGATGATCTGCCCGGCAAACTTGACGCGATAGTCGAGGTCGTAGCGATCGTCGGCGGCGCCGAGCACCAGCAGCACGGCGGCCGCAGCCGTGAATGTAATCAACTGCGGAGTCGCATCGAGCCACAGCCATGCCGGAATGATTGCGCCCACGAACATGGCGAGCCCGCCGATCCGCGGCACCGGGTGCGTGTGAACCTTGCGGGTCGAGGGCTCATCGAGCACGTGGAAGCGTTCGGCCACCCGCCTGAGCGGCGGGATCAGCACCGTCGTCACAGCCAACGCAATGATGAAAGCGAAGAACAGATCCATGTTCAGTCCGGGATGTAAGGATCGAGCTGCGAAACGACGGTCTGCGCGAAGTCCCGCAACAGTGCGTCCGCCGTTGCGGCTGCTGCTCCGGCAGGCAGCGGGGTGCTGAGCCGGACCAGCGCACCGTCGGAGCGGTTGCGGAGCAGCGCATCACGGAAGACGTACCACTTCACCGCGTACTCGTTGGTCACGATGCGGCCGCGCTGCTGGAACCAGTAGTAGACGAGCTGCCGCTGGGTGCCGAACTCGATCAGCACGCGGTTGACGCGCAGCGGCTGCGTCGCGGCGCTGACGCCGGGCACCTCGGTTTGCGTGAGCTCGGTGATTCGCCAGCCGCCGCCCGGAATGCACGAGCGCGGTGAGTGGGCCGACTGCCCCGAGCGCTGCGAATCGTACCAGGCGACGTAGAGGTTCACCGGCGGCGACGCGGCACGCACGTAGTCGGCCATCAGGTAGTCATCGAGCTTGAGCGTCGACAGGAAAACCGGGGCGATGGCGCTGCGCCGGCCGCTCCAGTCGCCGACGCGCAGCGGAAACTCACTGAGGCTCTCTCGCACCGGCCGCGCCTCGCTGCGCTCCGGCACCATCCAGATCGCTGCGGCGAAGATCACGATCACGAGGCACGCGGCAAAGAATGACGGCGGCACGGCGCGCTCGCGTTCCTCCGCGACCTTCGGGACGCGCACCGGTGCGTCCAGTCCGAACACCTCGCGCCACGGCCGCTTGTCCTTGCCGACCCGTGCCAGCAGGACGATTTCCAGCAGCATCACGGCGGCGCTGGCCATGAACACCACCCAGCCTTCGAACTGGTGCAGGAATCCCTCCGCCATCTCCACGCCCCAGTACTCCACGCTCACGCCGATGAGGCCGATGCGCAGGCTGTTCATCACGATGGTGATGGGGATGCTGGAGAGGAACAGCAGCGCCCGCTTCCAAAGCGCCGCCTTGAACAGGCAAGCCATGATGAAACCGAGCGTCATCAGTGGAAACAGGTAGCGCAGACCGTCGCAGGCCTCGGCCACCTGCAGCTTGTAGGTGCCGAGGTCGATGACGTTGCCTTCCACCAGCACGCTGATGTCGAACAGCCGGATGAACCAGACGCCGAGCTGCGAAGAGATGAGTTGCAGCCGCGCGGAGAAATTGTTGAGCAGGAAGTCCGGCAGCGGAATCATCAGCAGCAGCACCAGGAGCGGCGCCGCCAGCTTGCGAAACACTTCCGGTCCCGTGAGCGACAGCACCAGGCCGTACAGGGTCAGAAGGAAACCGTACTGCTGCAGCGTATAAGTGGTGGCGAGCCCGCCGATCACGTCGAACACGGCGCCGATCAGCACCAGCACCACGCCCCACCACGAGCCCTTGAATTGCAGCTGCGACAGTTCGCCCGCGCGCTGCCGGACGAGGAACAGCGCGACGATCGGGATCAGCACACCATGGCTGTACTCGGGGCGACCGAGCCATACCGCCAGCATCTTGGCAAGGCCGGACCAGAAGGCGATGAGAAGTGCCGCGGCGACGACCGGAATCGCCAGCCAGAACTGCGGGCGCGTGCGGTACGACTGGATGACTTGAGTTTGCACTATTGTCTCGCGGATTCACCGCTCACGAGCGGCAACCACTTGTGGGAGGCGAACACCGCCCGGATCGGCCGCAGCGGCAACAGCCCGGCGTAGACGTCGAGCGTTTCGCGAATGACGCGCCGCTGATCGAACTCGGCCAGCATCTTCCTGCGACCCGCAATTCCCATGCGCTCACGCAGCGACCGGCTCTCGATCAACTGTCGCAACGCCAGCGCGAGCGCGGCTGAATCCCTCGCAGGTACCAGCAGGCCGGTGACGCCCGGGTCGACGACCTCACGACACCCGGGCACATCGGTTGCGACCACCGGCAAGCCGCTGGCAGCGGCCTCGAGCAGAATCTTCGGCGTGCCTTCGCGATACGAAGGCAGGGTGACGATATCCGTGCGCGCCAGCAGATCCGGCATCTGTTCCACGTGCCCGAGTGCCGTGACGATGCCCTCCGCATCCCACGCTCGGATCTGCTCGCTCGCAATGGCACTCGGGTTGCCGGAGTCGGGAACGCCAGCGATCCAGAAATCCGCATTCACGCCCGCACTCTTGAGGAGCCGCGCAGCCGCCACGAACTCCTCCACGCCCTTGTCGCGCAGGAGTCTGGTCGCCAGCAGCACGCGTGGCGCTCGATGCTCCAGCGAGCGCCGCGGCGCAAAGCGCTCGGTGTCGACGCCCGAGCCGCGAATCAAGCTGATGTCCTCGGCCGCGGCGAGCCCGGAGTC
This sequence comes from Steroidobacteraceae bacterium, assembly GCA_035263105.1. GTDB lineage: Bacteria > Pseudomonadota > Gammaproteobacteria > Steroidobacterales > Steroidobacteraceae > DATBVX01. Next base: position 8,851 of record DATFRO010000044.1, read on the forward strand.
GACCAGCAGCTGCCGATCGTCCGGGTTCTGAACGATGAGGCGGCTGGAACGTGGATGCACCACGCTCTTCAGGAACAGCGTCACGAGTGGTCGGAGCGTCCGTGCCAGCAGGGCATCGCTGGTGAACACGTAACCCATTCCCGCCACCGCATTGACGACCGCGGGCACTGCGCACAGGCGTGCCGCGACTGATCCATAGATCACGGGCTTCAACGTGAAGTGATGCACGAGATCCGGCAATTCGCGCCGGTAGATGCGCAGCAACGCGCGGATCACGCGCGCCTCGCCGAGCGGATTGAGCGCGCGCCGCTGCATCTCAAGCGGCAGCCAGCGAAATCCTGCCTTCTCCAGGCGCGCGCCATACGGTCCGGGCGGCGACACCATCACGACTTCAACGCCGCGGCGCTTCAGCTCCTGGGCGAGCGCGAGGCGAAAGTTGTAGAGGTACCACTCCGTATTGGCGAAGAAGAGCACCTTCGCGCTGGCCGTCGACGAGCGCTGCTCCGGGCGGATTTCCGTGACGCTCGCCATCGTTTTCAGCCCGCCACCTGTAGCGCCCAGAATTGCGCGTCGCCGGGCGCCAGGCTCACGCGAAACTGCAGGGCGCCACCGGTCACTGTGACGCCGTTCTGCGCAGCCCCGGTGTACTGATCCAGGACGCCGCGCAGGTTGGCGACTCCCTGCAGAATTACCGTGGTGGCGAGCGCGCTCTCGGTGTTCTTGTTGACCAGGTAGAGATAGCGCGTCCCGCTCTGCGGGTCGTAGCGCGGCACGGCCAGCAATGCCTCGTTGCTCGCGACCACGTCGAACGAGGCGCGCTGGTGCCGCGACAGGAGCGCTGCGTTCGCTGCGGTGAGTGCGCCGAGGTGCCGATATTGTTCGAGTGGGATCGAGCCATCGCGCGCGCGACGCGGGTTCAGCTGCTCATCGACGAGTCCCTGGTATCCCGAGTGGTCCTGCAAGGCGTAGCCGATGATGGCGCGAGCGCCATTCGCCAGAGCGATGTGCGTCAGCGCGCTGAGCTCCGCGCTGGTCGGAAAGCGCCAGTAGGAGGCGGCGTTCTTCTCCATCCCCTTGCCGAACGTCTGCGCGATGTACCACCACGGCACGTCGCTGAAGCTTTCCATGCGGCTCGCCCAGGCGTCGAAGGGCATGCGCATCTTGGCCGCGTTGAAGCTCGCGAGGTCGTCGACCCGGCGCAGCGGATAGAAGCGCGCAAAGCGCACCTTGCTGTGCAGCGTGTTCCAGAGCTCGACCGCGACATCCGAGCTCGAGAAATCGCTGTTCTCGCCCGCCACGGCGGTGACGATCGGCAGGCTGTAGAAGTGATCGATCGCGCCATAGACGCTCACCAGCCTCTGCAATGTCGCCAGGTCCTTCGGTTCGTCGCCGTACTTGTAGGCGATAACGCTTGGATGCCGGTAGGCGCGATCGAACGGATGCCCGGGGCCCGCGTAGTCCCAGGCAGGATTGAGGGGATTGCCGACACTCATGATCACGTGAATGCCGGCGCGACGCGCCTGCTCCAGCAGGTCGAGCGTCGTGGTCGCGCTCTTGTACGGCTGCGCCAGCACCGTGTTGATGTGGTTCGAGCGCAGCAGTGCGAACAGCTTCGCGTAGTACTCGCGCCCTTCGGCACTGGCCGGCTCGACCGTCGCCTTGTCGTAGACGCCAAACGGGAACTCCGGCGCCTGCGCCAGCGTGGCCAGGGGCGCGCCTGCCCACAAGCATGCCAGCACCGCCGCAACTCTCGATGCGCGCCCCAGCCCTGCCCTCGCCTTCATGCAGCGCTCCGATACAGCTCGATCATGCGGCTCGCGCAGTGCTGCCAGCGATAACGCGGCGCGCGATCCCGGCCACGCGCCTCCAGCTGCGCGCGCAAAGCGTCATCGGTCGCGATCCGGCGCATCGCATCCCCGAGTTCCGTGCAGTTCCTCGGATCGACGAGCAGCGCGGCATCGCCCGCCACCTCGGGCATCGACGAGACGTTGGAAGTGATCACCGGGCATCCGCTCGCCATGGCTTCGAGGATCGGCAGGCCGAAGCCTTCCATGAGCGACACGTAGACGAACCCGGAGGCGCGCTGGTAGAGCGCGCGCAACTGCCCATCGGTGAGAAAGCCAGGCCGGTGAATGCGCTCACGACACTTCGACCCGGCGATTCGGTCGAGCGCCGCGCGGCTGTCCCAGCCGAGCCCGCCGGCGAGGATCAAGTGGTGTGGGATTTCGGCCGCCACCGCTTCGAATGCGCGCACGACGGTGGCGAGGTTCTTGCGCGGATTGAGCGAGCCGGTCCACAGGAAATACGGCACGCCGTCGGGAGGAAGATCCTCGAGCCCCGCGAGACACGCACGGTCCTGAAGTTCGAAGAACTCATCACCCACGCCCTCAGGAACAACCTGCAGTCGATCGCCGAGGGACATTCCCGCGATCGCTTCGACGGAGGCAGCCGTGGCTGCGGACACCGCCACGATGAACGCTGCACGGTCGACCGCTTGGCGCAGCGCACGCTGCGTCAACCACGGTCGTGCTTTCGCGAAATACTGCGGGTGTGTCAGCGGCCCGAGGTCGTGAACCGTGACGATCCAGGGCCGGCGCGTCGCCACCGGGTAGTCGAGCTCCACGCTGTGTACGAGATCGGCATCGCCGACCCAATGCTCGATGCACGGCGCGCGCAACACTGCCCAGAGCGCGATGCACAGGCGACCGTCCATGCCGGGTCGCACGGCTCCGTTCCAGCGCTTGTGTCCGTCGCCGGCGTCATCGTGAGGTGCGCCGCGCAGGGCGAAGGGACACAGGATCACGCCGCGATCCTGCTCCTGGATCGCGCGCCACAGTTCGCGCGAATAGCGGGCCAGGCCATAGCCGGTGCGGCCGGCGAACGCATCGCTGTGATATGCAATCTTCATCCGCTAGAGTTCTCCGCATGCGATCTGCAACTCACGCACACGGCGAGCGTCCGCGCATCGGCTTTTATCATCCGTATCCGCACCGCATGGGCGGCTCGCAGCAGGTCGCGCTGATCCTCGCGCGCCACTTGCCCGCCACCGGATACGAACCGGTGATGATCTGCCCGGAAGATGGCAGATTTACGACTGCGGCCCGCGAGGCCGGCGTCGAGGTTGTGATCTGCGCGCCGGGCGCAAGCTGGCGTGTGTATGGGCGCGGGCACGATGGCATCGGCGGCTGGATTTCGCCGCGCCATGCAAGCCAGCTCGTGGGTTACTGGTTCAAGCTGCGCACGACGCTGCGCGAAAAGCGCATCGCCCTGCTGCATTGTCATAACGTGCGCGCCGTCATCATGGCCGCGCGCGCCGGCCAGCTCGCATCGCTCCCGACGCTCTGGCACGTGCACGGTGCGCCGCCCAACGGCGCGGCGGGTTGGCTGGCTTCGATGTTGTCGCTCGCGGCTCAGCACAGTGTGTTCGTCTCGCAAGGCATGCTCGATTACTGGGCGAGGCGGGGCTGGGTGCACCGCTCGCGACACGTGATCCACAACGGCATCGACGCCGTCGCGCTCGCGACACCGCTCGAGCGTGACCGGACACGGCCGCTGATCGTGGTGGTGGGGAGCTTGAGCCCGGTGAAGGGACAGGATCGCCTGCTGGCCGCGCTCCCGGCAGTCTTGAGAGAAATGCCCAACGCCGAGTGCTGGCTGGTCGGCCAGGACTGGGCGGGTGGCACGTATGAGCGCGCGCTGCGCAGTCTCGTCGAGCAACTCGGCCTGGAAGGCAGCGTCGAGTTCCTCGGTGAGCGTGGCGACGTATCGCAGATCATCGCGGCGAGCGACTGCGTCGTGATACCGTCTCGCTCCGAGAGCTTCGGCATGGTCGCCGTTGAAGCGATGGCGCAGCGCAAGGTGGTCGTCGCCGCGGCCACCGGCGGATTGCGCGACATCGTGATCGATGGCGAAACGGGCTTCCTCGTTTGCGCCGACAAGCAGGACGAGATCGCCGCGGCGGTGGTGCGAGTCCTGCAGGATCGCCAGCTGGCGAGCCGCATGGGGGAAGTCGCTCGCCGGCGTGCGCTGGACTCGTTCAGCGCGACAGGGATGTCGAGGCGTTTCGCAGACCTGTACAACAACATCCTGGGGCACCAGGCATCCAAAGAATAAGAACGGCACTCGATCGTCTGTGGTATCGCGCATTCGTGCGCAAGCAATGGACGGTCGGTGTATCGACACAAGCAGGGAGCTTCCATCCACAGCAAATTGACAGCATCCGGCTGTTGCCGGCCTTGGGCGCGCGCGATTTCCTCGCGGACCCGTTCCTCGTGCCCGGCAGCGGCGGCCGCGTCCTGCTGTGCGAATGGCTGCAGGCGCGTCGCGCCAAGGGTGTCATCGCGCGCATCGAGCTGGATGCGCGCGGCTCGATCGCGGACCTCACCGTCGTCATCGACAGCGATCGCTGTCACCTGAGCTATCCCTACACGCTGCGCCATGAGGGCAAACTCTATTGCTGCCCCGAGGCGGCACGTTCGCGGCAGGTGGTGCTCTACGGCCTGAGCGACGACGCGCGACGCGTCGCAGACTCGACAGTGCTGCTGGATGGTTTTCCCGGGCTCGACCCGAGCCTGTTCGAGCACGAGGGACGCTGGTGGCTGCTCTGCACCTCGGCGGACAACGGCCATGCTCTCAGCCATCTGTACGCGTTTCATGCGCCGCGCCTGCACGGCCCGTGGACAGCGCACACTGGCAATCCGATCGTGAACGACGCGGCGCGTGCTCGCCCCGCGGGCAACGTGTTCCAGCACGACGGCGAACTGTTTCGTCCCGGTCAGGACTGCTCGCAGAGTTACGGCGCCGCGATCCGTATTTCGCGCATCGTCAAGCTGACACCCGAGTCGTACGTCGAAGCGCCGGTGTGGACCATCAGCCCGCCCGCCTCGCCCCTCGGACGTGACGGCGTGCATACACTCAGCCTCGACGCCGGCCACTTCGCCGTCGACGCATACACGAACGTCTACGACCCGCTCGCCTGGCTGCAACGTGCGCGGCACCGGCTCTATCGCTAGCCAGCGACTAGGGCAGCACATTGGCGAACCTGGGCTTCGGTGACGCGACGGCTGGCTCCGCCGCTGGCGAGGCCTGCGTCGACCATCGACCGGCGACGATCGCCGCCAGCAGGAACAACACGGCAACCGTCACCTTCACTACGGACGCGTAGTTGTCGGAAGCCACCAGCGCCATCGCAGTGACGACACAGGCGACGTCGAGCGCGCGCGAGTCGCGCGGCAACTGCAGAGCCTTGCGCAACGTCCAGAGCCAGAACGCCAGGTTGATCACGAACCCGACGATGCCCATGTAGTAGAGCGGCAGGAGGAAACTGTTGGACGCAAAGCCGTACCGATAGATGCCGATGCGCTCCTGGCTGTCGGCGGATTTCTTCGCCAGCTTCTGCATGTCGAGGCCCGCGCCGACCACCAGCACCGAAGGATCCTGGCTGATCAGCGTGAACATCCGTTGCGGTCCGATCACCAGCCGCCCCACGATGTTCATGTCCTGTTGCACGCCGCCCTGCCATTTCGAGAGCCGCTGGGCCCAGTGCCCGGCGACTCCACTGGCCACGACCACGACCACCAGCACCGCCGCCGCACCGACGACACGGGCACGCGCGCGCCCCGTGCCGAGCGCTGCCACGACCAGCCCACCAACGACCGCGGCGACGAGAACCTGGCGCGATACCGTCGCTGCAACGGCAACGCCCGCCAGCGCGAGCGCGAGCCAGGCGAGTTTTCGCGATTGCTGTCCGATCAGCAGCAGGGCAACGGCACAAACGATCGCACTCGTACCACCGAAGGTGTTCGGATCGGCGTGCGGGCCGTTCACCCGCGCCGAGCTCACCGTCGCACCGACATCCTCGAGCATCACGAACTGGCCCTGCATGTCGTGGAAGAAAAACGTGTTGAAGGCGCGTGCCAGGGACTCGTTGCCGAACTCCAGGGCCGCGATTGCCGCAGTGATCACCAGCGCCACGAACACCCCGATAGTCAGCAGCTGGCGATACGTGACGCCCTGCGGCGCGACGTACAGGGCCACGCCGATCGCGTACGCCATCCAGGCCATGCTCGCGTGCGCGAGAATCCAGAGCATTTCCGGACCAAATCCGTAGCGCACGATCGGCACCAGAGTGCCCAGCATCAGGGCCGAGCCGATGAACCACCAATGCCAGCGCGGAACGCCGGCCGGCCACTGCGCCAGCTCCCGGCCGAGATAGAGCCGCGCCAGGATCAGGAGGCTCACCGCGTCATACCAGTAGAACGGCGCGCCGCCGAACAGCGTGCGCATCGACGGAAAGACCAGCAGCGTCACGGGCCAGATCGCGAACAGGTACTTGGGCGCGCGCCACGCGAGCACCAGCAGCAGCGCAAGGAACACCAGGAATGCCGGCAGCGGCTCATTCATGCCGCGTGCCCCGGCAGCAGCCTGACGATTTCGCGCCGCGCGCGTTGAAACGTGTTGCGCCAGCTGTGAGCCGCCGCGAACTCGAGCGCGCGCCGGCGCATCTCGTCGCGCTGACGCAGCGCCTCGTCGATCGCGCCCTCCACCTGCTCGGCATTGTTCACTGCCAGCACGGGTGGCTTCAGGTAGGCGTATTCCTCGTGGGGTGTCGACACTATCGGCAGACCCGCGGCGGCGAACTCGTAGAGCTTGAGCGGGTTCTGCCCCTTGTACTTCGCCAGCGTGTTCTGGTCGTAGAGCATCAGGGCAAGATCCGCGTGCGCGAGGTACGCGGGCACCGCTTGCGGAGCGCGTGCGCCGAGCACGCGCACATTGTCGGCGCGGTGCTGCAGTTCGCTGGCCCAGGACGCTGCCGGACCGATCAGGACGAGCGTGCCCCCTCGACGTCGCAGGGCTTCGGCCGCAGCACTGAACAGCGCCGGGTCGCCCTTGCTCAGCAGACCGACCCAGATGCCGATCGGCCGCGGCACGTCACGCAGCTCGGTCGGAACCGGCCATTCCTTCGCATAGGCGTCGCAGAACACGCCCTGCCCCAGCACCGTGATCTTCTTCTCCTCGATGCGATGCTCATCGAGCAGGTAGCGCTTGAGCGTCTCGCCGATCACGAACACATGATCGGCGCCCCGGTAATCCTCGCGTTCGACCCGCTTGACGCTCTCGCCCGAGTACGCGGGGTAGTAGTCCACGACCTGGAAAACGAATCGCGCCCGTGGAAACAGCCGGCGCAGGCCGATACTGCCCGGATTCGCCGACCAGATGACCTCGGGCGCGGACGCGCCGCTGCGTCTGAACAGCGAGCGGATGCTGGGAACGCAGCTGCGGTAACTCAGGTGCGCGGCCAGCGAGGTGTTGAACGGCCACCGATTGGCGTAGGGAATCACGCTGCAGGGGGTGAATATCCAGCCGCCATGATCGCGCCGCGGTCCCCGGCGCCAGGATTGCCACTGGCCGCGTCGCGCCAACACGTGACCGAGATGCACCAGGCCCTGCATGTAGGCGACGTCGTAGCCCTCGTCCTGGAACAGGCCTGCGTAGATGTTGGTGCTGCAGCGGATCGCCGACTGCCACGGGGTGTGCCGGTGAAAGAGCATCGCCGCGCTCATTCCAGGGCTCCCACGCCAGCATCCTGCCGCGCGAACACCACGTTCTCACCCTGCTCGAGAACGTGCTCGAATCCGTAGCGCTGCATCACCTCGTTGAGACGCGCCGTGCAGCCTGGCGCGTAGCGCTCATGCAATTCGACAATGAGCATGCGCACCTGGCGCAGCCATTCGAGATCGCCCGTGAGGAGCTCGAGCTCCGCGCCTTCGACGTCGAGCTTGAGAATGTCGATGCGTCCGACTTGCCGGAGGATCTCGGGCATGGTCACCGTGGAGACGCCCGGTGCGGTCCCTGCGTTCTCACGTACCCGGAAGGACCACGAATCCGCGCCGGGGTTGGCGATCATCAGCGTGGCGGCGCTGCTCCACAGCGCAGACTCCACGATGCGGACCCGAGCGTTGCCGTTGAGATTGTGGCGCAGCAGTTCTGCGTTGGCGGGCGCGGGCTCGATCGCGATGATGCGAGCCTGGGGGAAGCGATGTGCAAAATACAGCGACGCGTAACCGACGTGCGCGCCCGCATCGACGATGACCTCGGGGACGAAATCGACGGGGATGTCGTACTCTCCGGCAACGAACACCTGCCAGAACACATCGATGTCCGCCGTGTGCGCGCGCACCCGAACCGGGCGCGCACTCACCGGGATCCTCAGATCGAGGTGGTCTCCGCTGCCATGCAAACGCTTGGCAGTCGCGAGCCGTGCGTACGCCAGCAGACCGGCTGCGGTGCCGAAGCGCGTCATGAACCGTCGTGCTGTCTGCATGCGGTTCATTCACACCCTCCCTTCGCGCGCGATGCTGCTTTCAGGCTGCGTGTCCGCGCCGTTGTCACCAGGCCCGCGGGAGACGCGCACGCCGCGATTGGCGGCGCTCCACAGATCGGATAGTTGCTTCTCGAGCTCTTCGCGCGGTACGCGCTGTTGCTTGTCCCAGGCGTACGCCCACCAGTTGAAGGAGCTGGTGAAGGTGTAGAGGCTGAAGAGCAGGCCGCGCGTGCCGGCACGCCACGCCCCATCGAGGAAATAGGCGCGCAGCGCACGCGCCAGCGGATGAAACAGCAGGTGATACCACCGAACGGTGATCCCGCGTGCCAGCAATGCCTCCCCGGTCGGTGGTGTGTACCGCAGGTTCTTCGTGACACGCTCCATGTAGTCCTCGTCGTTGAGGTGCCACATTTGCGCTGCCAGCTGCCCGGTCATCGCCTCGCCACCGTCGATCACGCAGTCCTCGTGAACGAGGTTCATAAAGCGGTGTCGGCCGCGGCGTGCCAGCTGCGGGTGATTCCAGTGTTGCCAGCCCCCGGCGCGCATCGGGCGATGCAGAAAGAAATTCAGCCGCCGGTAGCGAAAGGCATTGAGGCGCGTCCGGCCGATGACGGCGCGGATTTCGCTGGCGAGCTGCGGCGTCACGCGCTCGTCGATGTCCATGTGCAGCAGCCAGTCGGAGCGCGCCAGGGCAATCCCGGCGTTGCGCTGACCCGCGAAGCCTTCCTCAGGGCGCATGCTGCGCTCGAGCAGCCTGACCTTGGTTCCCGCTGCCTGCAGCAGCAGCACCGACCGATCCGTCGAACCATCGTCAACCACCACTATTTCATCCACCCACGGCATGAGGTGTTGCAGGAACCGGGGCAGGTCGCGCTCCTCGTTCTTCGCGATCGCGATCACGCCGAGCGTCGGTTGCCGGGTCGGATCCGTGTTCACGCGGCGTGCCTGCTGAGGAGCTCTGCGACCTTGGTGATCTGCGCATCGGCGTCGTGGCCGGATTCCACGCGCAGGCGGGCGGCCTGCCCCATCGACTGCAGCAGGCCGGGCTCTGCCGCGAAGCGCCGGATGCAATCGACGAATCCCGCGAGGTCGTCGGTGCTGCGCAGGACGAATCCTTCCGACCCGTGCGTGACGATCTCGCTCGCCGCGGGCATGGGCGACAGGATCACCGGACGTCCGCAGGCCATGGCTTCGAGCACGACGTTTGGCAAGCCGTCGTGAAACGAATCGTCGGCCAGCAATGCGAACAGGTGCGCCGCTCCCATGTGCCGGTTCACTTCTTCGTGGCGCACCCAGCCCGGCAGGCTGACGTGATCGCTGATCCTCTCCGCAACGATCAGCTGCCGCAGCTCCGGCTCCATCGGGCCGCGACCCAGCAACGTCAGCTTGACGTCGAGGCCTTGCCGGCGCGCGGCGCCGCACGCGCGGATCAGCCGATCGAAACCCTTGGTCCTGGTGAGTCGGCCCGCGCTGATGATCGAGATGGGCTGAATGGACGCCGGCCAGGTCAGCGGCGCGAAATGATGCAGGTCGACGCCGTGATACACGAGGTGTGCCCGCGCACGCGACGGCGCTGCGAGCCGCGCGAGCAGGTAGTCCATCGCGCCGCGATTGCAGAAGGCCGCGAATGACAGGGCCGGGAAGATCAAGGGGAAGTGGCCGTTGTCGTGGGCCACTTCATGAGCGTGCACGCTCACGCTATAGCTCGCTCCCGACATGATGTGCACCAGGTGTGCGACCTGCGACGCATACGGCCAATGCGCATGCAGGTGACGGATGCCATGGCGTCGCATCCAGCGCACGATCGCGGCGGCGCGCAGCAGTCGTAACAGCGCATTCGGTTTGCTGGTGGATTGCGCATGCAGCCGTGCGTTCTCGCGCCAACCCCGCAGCAGCTCCCGTTGCTGCAGGAGCGCCGCCCACAACGCGGTAGCGGTCCCTACGTAGTGCACTTCGCCAAGGAGTCGCCGCGACACCGGCCCGAGCTTCTCCTGGTCCTCCACGGTCGGTCGCACAAACGACAACACGTGGACCGCGACGCCAAGTCGCAGCAGCCGATCTATTTCGTTGGCCACGAAGGTTTCCGACAGCGACGGAAAGCGCGGCACGAGATACGCGACTGGCGCTGGCTGTTTCACGCCGCTCTCCGTTCGAACAACGCCACGGTCACCGAATAGCGCCGCCATAACCACAGCCAGCGATGCAGGAGGTTCTTGTAGTAGTCCGGCTTGTAGAACGGCAGCCACACGCGCAGCGCGCTCTTGAGGAAGCGGCGCGCGACCTCCGTCCGCGGGAGTTGCTTCAATTCGTCGAGGTAGGTGACGCTCTCGACCAGTTGCGCCCTCACCGGCGTGCAGCGACGGAAAGTCGCAACCAGCGCCCTGGGGTCGGGACGAAAGCCGTTGTCGATCGGGTCGAGGTGATACGGATAGCTGCAGGGCGCCGTAACCAGCAGGAAGCCGCCGGGCGGCGTCAGCTCTTCCAGGGCCGCGGCAAAATCCGCGACGTCACTGACATGCTCGAGCACGTTGGAGCACAGGACCGCTTTCGGTCCGAGCTGCTGAATGCGCGCGCGAAATTCCGGCTCGAGAGCATTGCCGACGAGGTCCACCCCGTCGGCCGCCTTCAAGTCGGCGTGAAACACCTTCACGCCGCGCGCTGCCAGCGGTCCGAAGATCCGCTCCTCGATATGCGGCTGCGCCGTGGTGCGAAAACTGCGCGTGGACGATCCGATGTTCACCAGCGGCGAGATCGCAGCGACTTCGAGCCCACGCAGCAGATCACCGATCACCTGTGCCTCCTCCGCTCTCATCGTGCGACGCTCCCCGCCTCCATCACCGCAGCCGCTGCATGCGCAGCAACGCGCCGGCGGCGCTCGAGCCCGGCAGAAGCGTATTGACGACTCCGCTCACTTCGCGCGCCAGGCGCTTGCCGGCGAGCAGTGCCAGCAGCGCGAAGTAGACGAGCACGGCCGAGGCGATGCTCAGGGTCATGCCGGCGATGCCGGTTAGATTACGGTTCACCACCGTCGCCACGGCCGCAGCGGCGACGGCGCCGACGAGGGGAACGGTCACGTTGGACCACACAGCGACGCGCAGGTGAGCCCGCATTCGGTACCACGCGAGGAGCGTCGCAAGGACGATGCCAAGCGCGGCGCCCCAGGCGTATGCCACCAGCCCAAAGCGCTCTGCGCCCCACAGGAATACCGCGGTCTGCACCAGCACCTGAATCAATACGCTGAGGAGCGACGTGCGCGCATCGCCCAGCGCCTTGAGCGCCTGGATCAGCGGTTGCGCCACCGCCTGCGCAAGAAACGCCGGCGCGAGCACATACAGCAACGGCAGTGCCGCCGACCACTTGAGGGTCGCGATGAGAGTAATGAAGGGCTGCGCCTGCGACACGATGAGCGCGGCGAGCAGAAACGTCAGCACGCTCCCCTGGTAGATAGCGCGCTCGAGGAGATTTCCGAGTCGTTGCCGATCCTCCTGCGCGTGACCGAACACCCTGAGCTGCACGCGGCCCATGAGAATCACCGGCTGAAACAGCAGCGCATCGACGATGCTGCGCGCGAAGCTCGCCACGCCGACCGCCGCCGCGCCGAGCATCGATCCCACCAGTACCGGCACCACCGCGTTGTTGGCGAGGCTCAGGAGATTCGCCGCCTGGATCGGGACGCCAAACCGCATCACTTCGCCGAGCGTGCGCCGCTCAATGCCGAACGCCGGACGCCACCAGGACACGCGGCTCAGGATCGCCACGCCGACGAGGCCGCGAGCGATCAGTGCCGCAATCAATGCCCACACTCCAAGGCCCAGGTAGGCGAGCAGGATCGCGATGAGCTGGTACGCGAGGTATTCCGCAATCTCGGATGCCGCGATCAGATCGTGACGGAGCCTGCGCTCCAGCAACACGGTCGGAATTGTCTTGAGCGAGGCCAGCAGCAGCGCCAGCGCCATGACCCGGATGAGCGCGACATCCTCGGCCGGCAACTGGTAATGGCTGGCGATGAGTGGCGCCGCGCCGAGAATCAGGACGATCGAGAGTGCCACGACGATCTGTTGCACCGTGAACACGGTGCGCAGCTCGCGCTCGTCGACCGCCGCCTTCTTCCGGATCAGCGCAGCCGACAGCCCGAGGCTGCTCACCTGCTCGAAGAACAGCACGATGAACTGGCAGATCGCGAACACGCCGAAGATCTGCGGCGTGAGGATACGCGCCAGCACCAGCATGCCGGCGAAGCCGATGAGACGAACCAGGAACTGGCGCGTCAGGAGGCTCGCCACACCCTTGACGGCGCGCGCCTTGACGTCCGCGGGTTGCAGTTCCTCTTCCATCACTGCGCCGTACCGAACGGCCTCGCCAGCGGTTCGCCGATGAACAAGCCCTGCCCTGGCATGGCCACGCTCTTCCAGTACGCCTCGATGAGCGTCTCGCCCGCCACGTAGTGCTTGAGCAGGACGGCGGGATTCGGAAACTTCGCCGTGAATGCGCAGGGCTCGACCACCGTGCCGTAGCTCGCGGTCGCGCCGGCCTCGAGCCAGCGCAGGCTGCTCATCTGTGACGTGCCGAACAGGTTCCCGCCGAAGGACGTGAGGTGATCACCGATGGCGCCGGGCACGAACTGGTTGCTGTCGAGTTTCCGGACCTGCGAGACGCCGGTCTCGTACAGGAGCACGTCGCGCTTGTTTTCCAGGTAGTCGGCCCTGACGACCTGCACTCGCACGCGGTCGGCCGCGAACTCGCGCGCCGCGAAGTATCCGCCGGCGCGCGCATTACGCGCGTGGTCGTTGGTATCCAGGAGGTACGCCGTGCCACCACGATGACCGCGGTCCGCCTCGATGCCGCGATCGATCAGCGCGCGCGCCTGCTCGAGGTTCACCGCCGCAAGACTCATGGCCGGGCGGATGCCGTAGTCGCGCTGTGGTGCCGGTGAGTCGGAGTCGTAGTAGCGGCTCATCGCAGTCGGCTGGCAGCCGGCTGCGCACGCTGATGCATCGAAGCCGAAAGCGAACGCGCTCGTGATCGACATGCAGTCCACGCGATAGGGCCTCGCCCAGGTGAGTGCCAGCGCCTGCACCGTCGCCGGCAGGCGCCGATCGATGTCCTGCTTGATGCGCGTGAACTCGGCCTGCGCCAGGACGTCATTGGTCGCTTCGAACTGCACGCGCACGACATTCCTCGCCGGTATGCCGCGCCGCTTGACGTAGTAGTCCGCGATCGCACGGCTCAGCGCGTCCGCTTCGTTGACGATCACGCCCAGTTCAGCGGGACCGAGACCCGACCGTCCATCCTGTGCGTGCGCGTGCGCGGGCTGCGACACCACGATACCGATGCCGGTCAGCCACAGGGCCCGGTGCCACGGGCGGACGACGCGTTTGCCTGCGTTCACGTGCGTCATCCGTCACGAAAGACCGGCCGCCGACGAGTCGGTGAGCAACGGCATGACCCCGTTCTCCCCGCGATCGCGCACCACCTGGGCCATGAGCTCCGCGTCGATGCGGCGTCGCTGTTCCGCGAAGCCATAGACCAGGGCCGTATCGCACAGCGAGTTGATGAGCCGCGGGATGCCGCCGGTGCGTGCGTGCACGAACTCGATCGCATCGGGCTCGAGAATCTCCCCGCCGGCTCCGGCGACATTGAGGCGATGCTGCACGTAGGCGTGCGTCTCCTCGCGCTGCAACGCGCGCAAGTGATAGTCCACCGAGATACGCTGCGCGAACTGGCGCAGCTCCGGGCGTCGGAACTTGTCGCGCAGCTCCGGCTGGCCGACAAGTACGATCTGCAACACGAAGTGGCGGTCCGCGTTGATATTGGACAGCACTCGCAGCTCCTCCAGGGTGCGCGCACCGAGGTTCTGCGCTTCGTCGACGATCAGCACTACGCGTTGCCCTTTGCCGTATTGCTCGATCAGAAAGTCGACCAGCGCCTGGTACAGCTCGACGTGTTCCTTGCCCTTGAAGTCGATTCCAAAGGCGAGCGCCACCCACTGCAGCAGGTGCCCGAAGTTGTGGTGCGTGTTCGAGATCAGGCCGACGGTGAAGTCCCGCTCGAGGTGCCCGAGCAGGTGGCGAATCAATGTGGTCTTGCCGGAGCCGACTTCGCCCGTGATGAGAATGAAGCCCGCCTGCTGAGTAAGCCCGTACTCCAGCATTGTGAGCGCCATCGCATGGTGGCGCGTCAGGTACAGGAAGTGCGGGTCTGGCGTCAGTGAGAAGGGTTTTTCACGCAGCCCGTAGAAGGTCTCGTACACGACGACCGCCTCAGTACGCGCCGCTCGGCTGCTCGGTGGAGCGGTTGAGCACGGTGCCGACGATCGTGCTCGCATGCAGCACTTCCAGCGTGCGCACCAGCTCGTCGCGCCGCGTGTGTCCCTCGGTGGCGACCACCAGCGCGCAATCGACCGAAGGCATGACAGTGAGCGCATCGTCCGAGATCAGCACCGGCGGCAGATCGTAGAGCACGATGCGGTCGGCATAGCGTCCCTTGATCTCGGCCTTGAGCTCGCGCGCACGCACGCTCGCGAGCACCTCGGAACTGTGTTCGACCGGCGCACGCACCGGCAGCAGGACCAACCGCTCGAATTGTTTCGGGCGATAGAGAACCTCGGCGAGCGCGCAGTCGCCGCGCAGGTAGTCATCCACGCCGCGCTCGACCTTCATGCCGAACAGCTTGTGCAGCGTCGGGCGTCGCAGGTCGAGGTCGACGAGCAAGGCGGTGTGATTGGGGTCCTGCGCGATGCTGATCGCGAGGTTGGCCGCGGTCAGCGACTTGCCGTCGGCCACCGCGGGACTGACGACCGCGAGCGTCTGGAAGCCGTGCCCGCGCATGCGCTGCAGCACCTGCGTGCGCAGCATCTTGTACGCACGCCGCGTATCAGGTGCGGAGCCCTCGTGCAGCAGGCGATGCTTTTCGAGATGCGCATCGGACAGCTCGATCACGCGCGCCTGCTGCCCGGGCGAAGCTGCGGGCTGGGTGGCAGCGACGCGCGGCGACGGCACGGGCACCACCACCGGTGCCGGGTGCGGCTGTCCTTCGCGCTCGAGCTTGGCCAGTTCCAGGGCTTGTTTTATTCGTTCTATGGCCATCGTGGAGCCTCAGATCCCGAACTTGCGCATGGCGGTGAACCACAGCACGTCGAGGGGCCGGTACAGGAAATGGACCAGGATGGCCGCGACCAGGATCGTTCCCATTGCGCCGTACGCAGCCAGCCGGAAACGCGTGCGCCGCCGCGTGGAGTCGGCGATCGTGCCGATGTACGGGATGACCGCGAGCGGCGCGACATTGATCAGTGCGGTGAGGTCCTGGCGGCCGCGCACCGTGCCGTCGAGCGACTCGCGCACCATCATCACGGCGAACGCCGCCGCGATCGTGAGCAGCAGTCCCAGCGCGATCACCAGCGGACGGTTCGGGCTCACCGGCTTTTCCGGCGGGAGCGGTGGCTCGATCACGGTGAAGCGCTCGCCCTTGCGATCCGCCTCCATCGTCTGCGCCAGCCGCGCCTCCATCTCCTTGGCGCGCAATTCCTGGTACTTCGCCTGGGCGTTGTCGTGATCGCGCACCAGCTCGCGATACTCACGCTCGACGCCGGGCGCTTGCGCGAGCTTGCGCTCGAAATCGGCGATCCGGCCGCGGATCTGCGCCTGCTTGGCGGTCAGCGCGGCGATCTCGTTCTGTGCGCTCTCGAGCTGCGTGCGAATCTGGATGTAGGTCGGGTTGTCCGCGTCCACCGGCGCGCTCGCGCCGGCGACCGCAGGTGGTGTCGCCTGGAGCTGTTTTTCGAGCGAGTCCACCTGCCGCTCGAGGCGCTGCACGTCCGGGTGATCGGCCGTGTACTTCTCCCGCGCGGCGGCGAGTTGCGCGCGCGCATCGCTCAGCTGACGCTGCAGATCGTTGGCGGAGGACTTCGCCTGCTGCACTTCGCGCTCCAGCCCTTCGATCTCGCGTTGGGTGCGCAGCACGTCCGGATGATCCGGCGCGTAGAGCGAGGACAGGCTCGCGAGCTGGGTGCGCAACGCCTTCAAGCGGTCTTGCGGCCCAAGCACCCTCTGGCCCGTCTCGGTGAAGACCTGCGAGGTGGGATTGATCTGGCTGAGTTGGGCCTCGAGGTAGAGCTTCTGATCCTGCAACGACTGCAGGCGCGTCTGCACGTCGCGCAGCTCCATCTCCTCGCGGTCCATCATCTGGAAGTGCAGCTGGGTGAGCTCCGGCATGCGATCGACATTGCGCTGCTTGAAGTCGGCGAGCTTGTGCTCCAGGGCCGCGATCTCATCGCTCAGGCGCTGCGCCTCGGCCGCGAGAAACGTCGCCGTATCCTTGGCGAGGCGTGTGCGACTGGTGATGTTTTCATTGAGGTAGAGCGTCGTGAGCTCGTTCGCGACCTTCTGTGCGAGGTCGGCGGAGCGGCTGTCGTAGGAGACGGCGAAGGCGATGTTCGCCTGCGTCGGCCGGCCGCTGCGCGGATCGATCACGTCGGCGCTGATCATGTTCATGCGGATGTCATCGCGCATGCGCTCGATCAGCGTTTCGCGCGGTTCGCTCTTCTGCTGGCGCGGATAGAGGTTGTAGCGATGGATGAGATCGAGCAGGTTGACCGTCGTCATCACGCGCTGGCTGATGACCTGCACGCGCTGGTCGGCGAAAGTCGTGATCGTCGAGCGCACCAGGTCCTGCGGAATCTCCTGCTGCTCGATGAGGATGGTGGCGCTGGAGCGATATGTCGCCGGCCACAACAACGCCACCAGCACGGTGACCAGCAAGCCGCCGGCCAGCACGCCGACGAGCAACCGCCAGCGCCGCTGCACGATGCGGATCTGCTGGCTCAGGGGATTGGCGACGGGCTCGGGCATGAAGACCTCAGCGTGACATCGCCTTGCGGGGCGGCGTCCAGATTAGACCGATTCCGTATGTCAGATCGTCGGTAGTGGGCGCAGGGTCGTGGTTGTAGCTCTGCGTCGCGTAACTCACCGCGCCCGACAGCGACCAGTACTCGGCGAGGCGCCACTCGCAGCTCAGTTCCGCGCGGTCGTAGTTGCGCTCGCTGCCGCGCTGGCTGCCCTGCAGTTCTTCGCTCAGCAGGTGGCGCAGCGACAGCGCCACGTGCCACAGCGGCGCCAGCCGCCGGCTGATGGTGAATCCGCCCTCCTCGCGACGTGTCAGCGAGCCCGCGCCGCTCGGCACGACTTCGCGGCTCGCAGAGAAGCTCCAGTCCGTGAGCAGGCCTGTCCGCACCAGATCGAGCAGGTACACCGTCCCATCGTCCGCGAGCCCCTGGCTGTCGGCGCGGCTCACACCGGCTTCAAGGTTGAGACGGTAGGCCGGCGAGAACTGACGCATGAACGTGAGCCGTGCCGCGACATCGTGGCTGACCGGGACCAACTCGGCCGGGTGCATCGATCCGCCGGACACGCGCGCTCCGAATGAGGTGCGCTCGTCGATGCTGTGGTTGAAGGCCAGCATTGCGCCGGCGTAGTCGTAATCGATGAGCCCGCTGCTCGCCGCGTCGATGTAGTGGTCGCTCTGGTCACCCGCCTGCAAGGTCACGACGTCGCGCTCGGTCGCAGCCCAGTCGACTGCGCCGTTCAACGCGATCGATTCGCGCCGCTTCTGCACGTCAACGAGGCCGGTGTCTTCCAGCTCGGTGGTGAGCGTCGATTCGTTCGCGACGGTTCCATCGAGATGCCAGCGCGTGCTGTCGCCGCCGAGGTTGTAATTCATGAGGAGCGAATAGTCGTTGGCGTCGAGATTCTCGGCACCGTCATAGCGACGCAGCAGCATGCGCGGCAGCGCGGTGAATTCCTGGCTCTCCGTGCGCAGGCCGAGCGTGCCCGTGAGGCCGATGAGCGCCCCCGTGACGTTCAGCGGATCCGTGGCCTCGAGTTGCAGGTTGCTGTGGTGCTCGAGATCGGCCGTCATGCGGCCTTCCGCCGACCACTCCGCGGCCAGCGCCGCGGGCACCGCGAGGCACAGCGAGGCGGTGCCGAGGACGCTGGTGAGCAGGACACGTGGCCCACGAACTCTCACGGCACGACCACCGTATCGCCGCTGTGCAGCTCGATGTTCTGCGCGAGATCCCGCCCGCGCTCCACGTCCGAGTAGCGGAACGCGATCGAGATCTGCTTGCCGTTCTCACGCCGTAACACGCGGATGTCGTTGACGGCCGCGTAGGGGGTCGTGCCGCCTGCGAGGCTCAGGGCCTGCATGACGTCGATCGGGCGACTGAAGGGAAACTCTCCCGGACGATTGACCTTGCCGATCACGTACACACGATTGCCGCCAATCGTCTTGACGGTCACCGTCACCACCGCGTCGGGAATGAACTTGCGGATGCGCTCGTCGATCGCCGCGCGTACTTCCTCGACCGTGCGGCCATTCGCCTGGATCTCGCCGGCGAGCGGAAACGACAGCCCGCCATCCGGTCGGACGAGGACCTCAGCCTGGAGATCCTGCTCCTTCCACACCGAGACCATGAGAACGTCGCCGGGCTGCACACGGTAGGCGCTGCCCTCGGCGGCTGCAGTTGAAGCGGGGCGGCTTTGCTCGTCACCACGCGCGGCGGCACCGAGCAACACGCACAGGATCGAAATGACGAGACAGAGCGAGCGCGGCAATCTGTTTCTTGTTGTCCACATATTGTCTGACTTCTGCAAACACCACCCGCGATAGATCAGCCCGCCACACGTCCCTGCCTCGCTCGCCGCTCCGCCGCGAGGACTCCCGAGGAGGGGACTTCGGGTGCCCTCGAAGCGATGCGGCCTTGCTCGATCAGCTCTGCAGCAGCGCTGCTCGCCGGCGCAGCAGTCCAATCCCGAGCAGTCCACTCATCAGCAACCACAGTGCGGCGGGCAACGGCACCGGCTGCGTCAGATGGAGCAGCGACATCTGCAGCAGGTACGTACCCGCGTGCATGGAACCCTGGGTCTGGCCGGTCAGGAAACCGAAGAACCGGCCCGGCGAGTCGAGCTGGAAGCTGAAGGTTCCAGGTGCGGTGAGCTGCGCAAGCACTCCGCTTCCCGAGGTCATCATGAAACTCAGCGCCGAAAACTTCTCCGGCCACGCCAGGTCGATCAGCTGGATCGTCAGCGTGCCGGCGAACGGAATGTCGAACTGCGTCTGCAGCGGCAGCGGGTTGCTGATGAATCCCGACTGCGAGAACACCAGGATCGACCCTGCGGGCAATCCCGGTATCACCGAATCCGCGCGGCTGCTGAATGGACTGACCAGGGCCACCGCCGCCACGACGGCCAGCCACCCTGCGCTCCTGCGCACTCTCTCCTTGCCTGCTGTCTCCATGCTTCCTCCTCGTTCGCTAGCCCTTCATGGGCGCGATACTCGCGGGTTCCCCGTTGTGGCCGCCGGCGGCCGCTGCGCCGTTGTGCCGGTACACGTACTTCTCGTAGAGGTAGTGGCGCAGTGATTGCGAGAGCTCGTGGTTCTCGCCTTCGCTCTTGCCGAGCGAGCTCAACCTGAGCATCGCGTAGTTCTGCTGCAGGCCGCTCATCGCGATCAGGGCGATGTCGTCGCTCTCGACGCGCCGCTCACGCTCCGCGCCCTCGTTGATGATGCTGTCGAGCCGCAGCGCATCGAGCTCGAAATAGCGCAGCAGCTCGCTGCCGGATTCCACGAACACCGGCACCAGGTTGCGCCCGCGCACCTCGTTGTCGTGGAGCGGCCCGAGTCGCGCGAGCATGCTCTTCACCGCGAAGCGGATGACGTCGGAGTCTCGCGCCCCGAGTCGCTGGGCCAGTTTCTTCACCTTGCGCACGTCTGCCGCGCTCATTCGAATGGACACCGCCTGCTTTCGAGCCTCGATCACGGCTGGTCCTTTCCCCTGCTCCCACGCTGGGCGCTTCTTGTAGTTGCAGGACGGTAGTGAGCAAGTGTTTCAAGCTCATTTCGAGCTTATGACAAAGCAACATTGGTGCGTCTCGCATCGCAGGCACTTGCGCACTACGAATTGCAGACGAAAAAACCATGGCACACGCATTCTTGCGGCGCTGAGTTCACGCGGAAAAGCACAACGGCCCGCGAATGCGGGCCGTTGAGGGAGCAGCGAACCGGCGTCAGCGCGGAGTCGCGCCGCCGGTGATCAGGCGACGGTGAGTGCGCGGCGCCTGCGCAAGCCGAGAAGCGGCAGCGTGCTGCCGAGCAGCCAGGCCGCGGCGGGCAGAGGCACGGGCGTCACGCCGTTCGCGTACACGACGAAGTCCTGGTAATCGCGATC
This sequence comes from Steroidobacteraceae bacterium, assembly GCA_035263105.1. GTDB lineage: Bacteria > Pseudomonadota > Gammaproteobacteria > Steroidobacterales > Steroidobacteraceae > DATBVX01. The sequence continues at coordinate 29,394 of DATFRO010000044.1, forward strand.
GCCTCCGCCGCGCAGATCCTCCCACGCGAGCAGCGCGCCATTGGTGGCGAAGGTCTGGCCGTTGAGGGGCGGCGCCAGGAATGGCGACCCGTTGCCGCGATAGGCGTACAGATGGTCCGTACCGTCGCTGTTGAGCGAGGTCTGGCTGAAATACATCATGCGATCGACCGCGGGAGTATTGGGATTGTCCTCGGGCGTGCTCAGGTAGAACCCGAACGCCGCGCTGCCAAACGTCACGGCCGGGCGATTCGGCTTGCCCGGCCAGCCGATGACCACCGAGTACCCGCTCCCCGACGGTGTGAAGGTGATGAAGGCCGTCGATCCCTGGCCGGCGGCGCCCGCGAACAGTTGCAGCTGCTTGGCGGGATTGAGCGGATCCAGTACGTCGTAAATGCCGAACGTATTCTGGGAGGCGAACCCTGCGAGCTCGATCACGATCGTCGCGGATGCGGGCCCCGTCGTCTGCCAGCGGCCGTCATTGGGCTCCGGCACGCAATCGCTACCCGCGTTCGGCGCATGACTGGCGCCCAGCAGGTTGTTGAACACCGCTTGCAGTGTGGATTCGCCGTTGGGCCCGCCAAAGGTGCACACCGCGGCAGCGCCCGCGAAAGACCAGGGCAGACTGATCAGGACGAGCGCGCCCAGGCACGCCCGAAGAAAATGCCGCATCGGTTTCCCCTCCTATCGGCAATTGTTCGTCTTGGCGGGGCGACGATGCGCTGCCCTTGTGACAGCGATTTGACTTTGGTGTGAATCTCGATAGGGAAAGCGCGCGCTCGCCGAGTACGCGCGTATGACGTTCGTCGACGCTCGCTGGTCGAGGATCAGCTCCCTGGCGGATGCGTGTTTTGATCCACCAGCTGATCGGTCGCCCGCCCGCGGTACTCGTCGACCAGGTTCTCGATCTGTGTACGCTTGAGGCGCGTGAACGGCTCCGCCTTGCCGAGCGATGACCAGAATCCCTGGTCTTCGTAACGGTCGAGGATCTCGTTGGTCACCTGGTACATCTGCAGGTTCTTGTCGACGCAGCCCTTGAACTGCTGCTGGCTGGCGGCGAGATCGGCCTGCAGCTTGTTGCGCTCGGTCTCGACGTCGCGCAGCGTGCCGGCGGTCTCACGGAACTTCCCGACCAGTTCCTCCATGCGCGTGCGCTGCTGCGCGAGGCTCTGGTTGAGGCTCTCGGTGTTCGCCGCGGCGCGCGACGCCGCGCCCTCCGAGCTCTGCATGCGACGAGTGAGCGAATCCTTGTCGGCCTCGAGGCCATTGAGCTTCTTCTTCAGGTCGTCGAGCTCCTGCTTCATCCTGGCGTTCTCCGCCTGCAGCTGCGTGCGCTCGGAGGCGAGCTGCTGCATCTCCTGCATCATCTGCGCATTGGCGTTGCTCCCACCGGAGCGCGCCGTTTGTGCACCGGCAGGCAGCGCCAGCACCGCCAGGATCGCCAGCAGCCCCAGGGTCGTCGGTGATCGCATATCAGGTCTCCAGCCTCGTGGGTCGTTTCCGGGGCCGCGATGAGCGGCTGGCGACCTCCGCCGAGTCATACGCTAGAACAGCGCGTTGAAGTCGAGCTGCCACACATCGACTGCGAATGGCGGCCCATCGATCTCGTGGCCGCTCAGCAAGCGCAGTCGCAGCCAGGTGTTGCGCGTCATGCCGAGGTAGCCGCCGACGTAGTAGCCCTGTACGTCCGTGCCACCGAGGCGGAAATCCGAATCCGTGAGCGCGTCCAGCACCGCGTCGGCCTCCAGGTACCGATACCCGACGAATACCCGGAAGCCGCCTGGAAGCGAATACGTCGAGCGCATCAGCGCGATCTCGCCCTGGTAGCCATCGACGCGCTTGTCGATCAGCAGGCCGGTGCGCGCCAGGATGTCCTGCTGATCGAATGCGATGTTGTGGACGTAATCGGCGTTGAAGCCGAAGCGATAGCCGCCGCCGATCGGCACCTCGAGCGAGGCAGCGACATCGACGATCGTGTAGTCCGCGGCGAGCGCGAAGAGATTGGTGCTGGTATCGGTGTCGTTGCGGATGTCGTACAGCGTGTTGCCCCGCTGCATGAAGTCCGGCGCGGTGTAGTCGAGCAGGTTGCTGTCGGGGTCGTTGCGGATGCCGACGGTGTTCTCATAGTCGTAGATGGCGCTCGCGAATATCAGCCGGATGTCATTGTCGAAACGCCAGTTGACGCCGAGTTGCGCGCCCGTGAGCCACTTGTCGTTGTTCGAGAGCTCGACTTCCTTGATCGGGAATGCGCCCAGGGTGAAGAACACGAAGCGCTCGTTCGCTTCGGTTCGCATCGGGTGCCAGCGGAAGGTCCCGGCGACGCCGTCGAATGACAGATCCTCGTCATACAGCAGGTCGGTGGAGAACCACGGACTCGGCATCTTCCCGCCGCTCAGCGTGAGCCACGGGTCGCCGTACTCGCCCTTGACATCCCAGCGGATGAAGGCGCGGTCCAGGCCGATCGTGTAGCGGCCGAAGGTGCTCGCCAGCGTGGCGTTGGTCGAGATCGGCTCGTTCAAGTTGCCGGTCGCGACGCGAATCCCGGCATGCAGACCTTCGGCGACGTCGACGTCGACGCCGAGGCGCGCCCGCGCGCGCAGCCGGGCGCGATCCTCGGTGGTGTTGAGCAGCGCCGCCGTGCCGGCCTTGCCGATGCCGCCCTTGGCATTGACGGTATTGAAATCGAGGTAGGTGTTGGGCGCGTTGTCATTCGAGAAGTTGTCGTACTGCTCGCGCACGCGCACGTCGCCGACGATCTTCACTTTGCCGATCCACTCGGGCAATGCACCCGGTACGCCCCACTTCTCCTCGCGTGCTGTGGCGAGCACCTCATTGACCACCTGGGGCTTGACCTCCCTGGCAACCTCGTCGCTGATCTCCTGCTTCACGACGTCGGGCACATGCGTCACGCGCACTGCACCCGCCTCGCCCTCGGCAACCTTGGCGGCAGCGGCGGCGTCCGCGGCCGCCTTGTCCTGCGCTTGCTTGACGAGCGCCTGTGCCTGGTCGCGCGTCACCACGCCTTTCTCCACCAGCGCCTGCAACAGGTTCACGACGGTGTTGCGCAGCTCGTTGAGCGAGCGCTCCTCCGCGGACACTTCGGCGCGTGCCACGGAGGCGACGGTCAATGAGGCGCACGCAAGTGCGGTCAACAGCGTGGTCGAGATCTTCATTATTGGAGCTGCTGAAGGTCAGATTCGCGAGACGATGCGCAGCGACACCGGCTGCGGCATTTCGAGCGGCGGGGCTTGCGCCACGCGGGTCAGGTTGGAGAGCGCCCCTTCGATCGCCTGGTCGAGCTCATTGCTGCCGGTGGAGCTCGCCAGCTGCACGCGTTCGATGCCGCCGTCCGACTTGAGCCACAGCCGCACGACGACCGAGTACGAGCCCCCGCGCAGTCTCTTCTCGTCCTGCAGGCGCTCGAGAATCGCGTTCTTGAGCTGCCCGGTATACCAGGCGAACGCACCGCCGCTGGTGGCGAGCAGATCGCGGCCGCCCTTGCGGGCCATGAGGCCGAAGTCGTCGCCACCCGCCGTGCCTTCGGCGTCGAGTCCCAGCTGCTCGCCGGGCGGCGGATCGTTGTTCGCATCCCGCGGCTGCTCTTCCGGCTCCGGCACTTTCAACTCTTCCTGCACCTCCGGAGGCGGCGGCTCTTCCGGCGGGGGCGGCGGCGGGCGGATGATCTTCACTTCCTGTGCGATCTGCTTCACCGGGGCCGGTGCGCCCGAGATCATGGTCTTGATGAAGTACACGATCGCGCCGCCGGCCGTGGTCGCGAACAGCAACACGCCGAGCGCCACGCCCATTCGTTGCCAAAGACTGCGACTGCTCTTCATGGGCTGCCCTACTTCACGATCTTCTGGGTCACGAGGCCGAGCTGCGTGATCTCGAGCCGGCCGATGAGATCGAGGACATCGACGACGCGCTGGTACTGGATGGTCGCGTCGGCCTTGATGATGACCGGCAGGTTCGGATTTGCCGTCTTGTACTGGCGCAGGAGCGATTCGAGCTCCTGCATCGACACCGGGAAGGTATCGAGATAGATCGTGCCGTCGGCGGTGATGGTGATGGCCTTGGTCTTGTTCTCCGCCAGGCTCGGTTGCGCGCTTGCCTTCGGCAGGTTGACCTTGATGCCCTGCACGGTCGCCGTCGTCATGATGATGAAGATCACCAGCAGCACGTAGGCGAGATCGAGCATCGGCGTGATGTTGATCTCATCGTAGACGTCTTGTTCTTCAGCGCTGGCCGACATGGCTGCGATTCCTTACGAATAGTGCTCGGCAATCTGCGTGACGAACTCATCGACGAACACGCGCATGTCCGCGCTGATCTCCTTGATCTGCGTATTGAGATAGTTGTAGCCGAAGAGGCACGGGATCGCGACGGCGAGACCGGCGACGGTGGCGGCGAGCGCGGCCGCGGTACCGGGCGCGATCGCATTGATGTTGACGTCGCCCGCCGCGGCGATCGCCGCGAAGGTGATCATCACGCCGATCACGGTGCCGAGGAGGCCCAGGAACGGGCCGCCGGAGATGCAGATCGTGAGCAGCACCATCTGCGCGGACAGCCGTTGCGTCATGCGCGTGAGCGAAGCGTCCATGGTGGCGCGGATCGCCTCGATCGATTGCGGGCTGAGATTGCGCACGCGCTCGGCACCCGCCGCCTGCCCCTCGATGCGCTTCGTCATCTCGCGCACGCCGTGGTGATAGAGCCGGTAGAGCGTCGAGGCGCCGAATTGACCGGCGTCGCCGAACAGTGCGGTGGCGAACTGCCGCTCGCCTGAAGTTTCAAAGGCCGACTCCGTTTCGTCGTCTTTCGGCGCGACCTTGCGGTCGAGGGCGGTGGGGTCATCGCGTTGCTTGTGAAACTCGCGCAGGAACTGACCATTCGACTTGCGCACGCGGCCGAGATAGACCGCCTTGCCGGCCATCACCACCAGGCTCCCGACGAACATCACGGCGAGCAGCCCGATCACCACCCAGCCGTCGATCGTGACGTTGCGCAGGGTGATGGCGAAATAGGAAACGTTGCCGGAGTCCTTCTGCGCATCGCCGCCGTATGCGACGAGCGGCGCCTGCATCCCCTGGCTGCGCGCCGCCGCCTTGATCCAGTCGGCGCTGCGGACTGCCGTGGAGAACTGCAACTCATCCATCTCGCCGTTGAAGTAGTTGCTGTTCGCAGCCGCGCCACCCACCGTCAAGGTGCCGGCGATTTCCTGGGCTTCGACATCGGCGCTGCCCGCGTCCGCACCGTCGACGAAGAGCGTGAAGCGCCCGTCGCCGATCCGCGCCACCAGGTGGTGCCACGCGCCCGTCGTCAGTTCGCCAGTCGTTTGCGGCAGGTTCACGGGCCCGTTCGGGCCGCTGAGGCGCGCGAACGCCTGCGTGCCGTTGATACCGAGCACCATCTCGTGACCCGCCCCTTCCAGGGCTGCGACGTACGCGTTGATCTGTGGCGCGTCGATGCGCACCCAGGCGGAGAGCGTCGCACCGCTCGCCGGCGTGATGTGCAGGGTCGACGCGGCCGGGATCTGCAGGGACTGCGACCCGTTGAAGCGCGCCCCGCCGCCGATCAGCGAGCTCGGATTGAGCTCGACCGTGGAGGTGGCGGCATTGTTCTTGTAGCCGGTCGAGTCGAGCGGCTGGCTGCCGGGCGTTTCCGAGAAGTGGTAGACAACCGCCTGGCTCCTGTCGTAGCTGCCCGCCGGATCGCTGGCGCTGGTCGCGTCCTTGTTGCCGTAGTAGAGAAAGATCTTCTCGGTGTTGCTGCCGCCCGCGAGACGCGGCACCAGCACCCAGATGAACGCCATCTGGTTCTGCGGGTCGTAGCGCTCGATGTGGAACTTGAGCGGCGTCTTGTCGTCCGCCGCCAGGAAGCGCAGGTCGGAGCCGTCCGGCTTGGTGTCGCCGAAATAGGAGAAGTTGCCGACGTGCAGCCGGATCAGGACCGGGATGTCGGTCGGGGTGCCGGCGATGTCGGCGCCGGTCGGCGAGAGATCGAAGGTGATTTCCTTGCGGAAATTCCAGTCTTCGTTCCACCACGCGAAGCTGGCGATCGGAGCACACAGCAGCACCAGGGCAAGAGCCAGCCTCAAGCGTCGCATCGAGTTACCGCCTGCTCCTGATCTTCATGAATTTCCGCCACGACGGCCCCGCAGGCCGGATCGTGGTAACACCCCTTCCGGCCGCGGATTTTCCACTGCTGTTGTGATGCTTTTGTTACACGGCTGAAGGACGGCCGCCGCGTGTCACATGGCGGCAATACGGCTGGGGGCCGCTCACCGGCTCTATTGCAGCGCCGAGGCGCCGACCACCACCGGTTCGCTGCAGTTGTTGAGGCCGTGCAGGGAGCGCGTGATGCCTGCGATCGGGTTATCGCGCAACAATTCGGCGGTGATGGGCGGCTTGAGCGCCTCGGCGGACAGCGTCGACGGGGCCAGGTATCCGCCGTCCCCCCAGGGGTGGACGAAGCCCGAATTGAGCGCCCGGATGACGCGCGGCAGGCCCATGTTGGTGGCGACGAACACCAGGACCTTGCCCTCGCTGGTCTTGTCGAGCTGGCTGTCGAAACTCTTGCGCCACTGGATCGACTGCTCCGAGACATGCGTCCAGCGCCCGTTGCGCGCGTTGAGCAGGGTGGGCGCGCCGCCGTCGACCTTGAGGTAGCGAAACTCGCGGTTACCGTTGTTGCCGACGTTCTCGGTGCTCAGGATGCCGATCGCCCAACGGTTGAACTGCTCGTGGGCGTCGAGGCAATCGCGCACGTCGCCCGTCCCGGTGCCCGCGTACACATTGCCCGCCGGGCTCGCGATACGCACCAGTTTGTTCACATCGCCGCCGTTCTTGAGATCACTCCCGTCGTTCGGCGCGAGGAACGGTGGGCTGTCCTTGACGCACCGATGCCGCAGGTAATGCACTTCGTACGACGCCTGCGTGCCCGAGGTCTCGATGCGGCGGCACACGTACACGGTGCTGCCGAGCTTGCGATCCGGACGGTAGGCGCCGGGCGTCGCGCCGGACGCATCGGGATTGGCGGGCGGGCCCGGGGCCAGGAGCGGCGAACGCGTGAGTCCCGCGCCGCTCGAATCGTAGAACTGGTCCCAGCTCTTGATGGTGCCGGCGAAGAGACCGGCCACCTGCGCGCGCGACAAGGATGGCATTACGGCTTCGGTATCGCGGCTGGGGTCGTCGTGCGGAACGATGTTGCGCACGAGGCCTTGCGCGGCCTGCAATGCATTGCGCAGGTTCTTCGTGACGGGCAGCCCCCACACGAGCTGGTTTTGCGGCCGCACGGTCAAGGGCTGAGAGATACCGCCGAGGAGGGCCGGTTCGACGTCCGAGATGCCGGCGCGCGGCACGACCGGCCTGCCACCGCCGTCGCAAGCGGTGTGATTGCGATACGCCATGAAGTCCTCGGTGGCGCGCTCATCCTTGCCCTCCTTGCACTCCGGCGCGGCGGGCAGCATCGCGAGATCGATGTAGGGCACGGGTTGGCCCGCCGACACCGGCGTGACGCCTTCGCCGGAGCCGCCCGACGACTTGTGCACGGCGAGGCGCTGGCCCGGCGGAAGCCCGAGCACGTTGGAAGCCGTGCGGCAGTAGAAGACCCGCTTGGCGGTGCCGTCGATCTTGCCGCGGTAGATGTCGAGTGTGCCGGGTTCGCAGATATTCGTGGCGCCGGGAATTCCGGGCTTCAGGCGCATCAGGTTCTCGAGCGCCTCATCCTGTGCGGTTGCACCCGAGATATAGAGCTCCACCTGCGGGGCCGGGCTCGGCGGCAACGCGTATGCGCCACTCGCGATCAGCGCGATCGGCACGATTGCCAGGACTCTCCGCATCTCCCTCCCCTCATTCTTGTTATCGGGCGCGGCTCGCGATGCGCTAGCTCATCACTGCGCCTTGGTCTTCTGCCGCTTGAGACACTCCGTGTCATCCTGCTTGCAGTTCTCTTCGCCGAGCCCGACCACGAAGACGTCGAGCCAGGAGAGCGCACTCTGCGCCATCGGCGCCGCTCCTTCCTTTGCCGCCCCAGAGTCTTCCGCCGCCGAATTCGTCGTGTTCTGCGTGCTCGCCGCGACACCCGAGACGCCGGACAGCGATGCGCCGAGACCGCTGGTCTCCGCGGGCACACCGGTCGAAGCGCCGCCGACCTGGATGTTGTCGAGGCCGACAACCGTGCGCGCGGCGATGTTGAGGTTGCCCGCCGAACCGATGCCCGCATCGCCCGCGTTGACGAAGCCCGTCGGCGCGATCAGGTCCACGTCGCCGGCCTTGACGCCCTCGCCCGTGACGATCGTGCGGATACCGCTACCGGCAACCGCTGCCGAGAGATCGAGGGTGACCTTGCCGGACGCATCGATGACCACTGTTGGCGGCGGCGCGGACAGGGACGACTTCGCACCGCGTCCGGCATCGATATTGCCGTGCGTCGACCACACAGCGATGTCGCCGCCCAGGAGCGTGAAGATGCGCGACTGGTTCACCAGCACGTCGCCGTCAGTGAAGATGTCCACGTCGCCAGTGCGCTGCGCGACGATGCCCAGCAGCGACGGGTCGCGCTGATTGATGTCGGTGGGCGGATTCGCGAGACCGACGTTGACCAGTCCACCCGGCACGAGGAGCGCGATGTTGCCGCCGGCGAGCGAGTAGATGCGGCTGAACGACATGTTGAGGTCGCCATGGAACGTGTTCGTTGCGGGATCGCGGCTGCCCGGGAACAACGCGTCGATCGCCGCGTAGCCACGATCGAAACCCGTGCCAGTACCCGCGTTGGCGTCGCGGCCCGAGCCCACCAGCTCGCTGAAGAAAACCTTGTCGATGAACGGGCGCTGCGTTTCGGCGTCGAGGGTCCTGAAGGTCGCGAGCGCTTCGTCGAACGTGAGACTCGACGCGCGCGCAGCAAGCGCACCCGGCCGCCCGTTGGATGATGGTGTCGTCGGGCTGTGTGCCTCGACATATGCGACCAGCGCGTCCTCATAGGCAGTCGACTGGGCGATCACCGTGTCGATGAAGTTCGCGTAGTCGGGTTGGCTGCCGATGCCGGCCATCACCGTGATGTCCGCACCGGCATCGGTCGGAATGGACGGATTGCGCAAGCGCCCGGTCGTCGTGATGCCTTGCGTGAACCCGAGATCGACATCGCGACCCGCCAGCACATCCAGCCGGCCCGGGCCACCGACCGAAATCTGCGACCCCTGGTTGCGTGGCGCGTACGTAATGTCGCGGCCGGCATTGACCAGCGTTACGTCATCCGCGCTGAGGTTCTGCGCGAGCAGCGTCGTATCGACGAGGTCGCGATCCGCGCGCAGGCGTGTCGCCTTGGGAACGGTAAACACGATGTTGCGGATGTCGCGACCCGCGGAGATCTGCGCGGACACCGGATCGTCGAGGTGTCGTGAAGCGGAGGCGGACTTCAGGAACTCCACGAGAGAAACGCTGCCGACGCCGGGACTGAAGACCGTGTTGATGCCATCTGCGGCGCCATCCGACATCTGCATGCGCCCGCCGACGAGCGTCGTGATGTCCTCGCCTGCGAACAGGTCCAGCTGTCCGAGCGCTGACGGGAACATGTACACCGCGTTCTCGATGGCAATGTCACCGGAAAGGGCGGCGATCGACACCTTGCCTGGGTAGGCCGCAAGAATTTCCGGAGCCGCGGTGAGTCCCACCGCCGGTTCGACGTACGAATCCGCGCTGACCACGCGGCTCTGGGTGTTTTCCAGCGTTACGCCGCCATTCGCGCTCTGCACGCGCAGCGATGAATGGTCGCCATAGGTGAAGAACGCCGCGCTGCGCACCTGGTTGGTCGGCCCGTTCGGCATGAGGAGCGTCGTCGGATTGAGCACACTCTCGATCTGCACATCGCGTCGGGCGGCGACACGCACCTCCGTATCACCCAGCCACAGCAGGGAGCCGAGCGCGAGGCCGTTCGAGGTGCGCGCGCTCGACAGTGAACCGCCGGCTTCCAGCATCAGAGACCCCGCCGCCCCGAAGAGGTCGCCGCTCGCGAAGTCCCCGCCGGCGCTGATCTGCATCGAGCCGCCGCCAAAGCGTGCGAGACTGCCATTCGTGACGCGTGCGCTGTCCGCTGTCGCGGCAGACAGGTTGCTGATATCCCGTCCCGAGCGCACCAACAAGTCGCCGCCGCCCAGCGTCCCGGCGTTCCAGCCGAAGGTCGCAACCGTGATCCCCCACAGCTGCGGAAAGGGCGAAGTGTTGTTCGAGCGCGTGCCGCGGAACTGCCAGTCGGTGACCGACTGCGTCACCGGGCTGCCGATCACGTCGCGGCCCGCCGTCAGCTCGACGTTACCGCCGTGATCGGGGAAGACGACCGAAGTCGTGCCGACGCGCGCCGGCAGAAGCAGGAGGTCCGCGCCCGGGAGACCACCGGTGTAGACCGACGCTCCGCTGCCGAACACCAGGTCGCGGGCCGCGTTCAGAACGATTTCGCCGCTGCCTGTGCGCAACCTGGCATTCGGGTCCAACAAGAGGTCGCTGCTCGATGCACGGTCGATCGCCTGCGGATCGACGCTCGCGAGATCGGCACCGGCCGCCACGTGTATCGTCGTGGAGGCATCCGGTAGCAACGTGATGCGCTGGTTCGCGCCCGTTCCCGTGACCTGGAAGCCATCGGAAACCGTTCCGCTGACCACGACGGAACCGGTGGCGCGCACCGTGAGTGTTCCAGGCTCGCCGAGGAACCTCCACGTCGTCAGATCCAGGCTGCCGAGCACCATGTCTCCGTTACGCCGCAGTTCGATGTCCGGACGCAGCGTGATCGGTGCGCCGCTCGACGTTGCGAAGCGACCGAGCACGGCGGAACCCGAATTGGTCACGAAGTCATTGGCCGCGTTGAAGACAGTGGAGAGCTCGGTCGCCGTCGGCGCGGCCGAGGCGTCCGCCGCAAAAACCGGCGCGATCACCACGCGACCCAGGTTGGCGAGGCTCGTCGGCAGCGAGCTGAGTGCGACATCCGTTCCGACCACTGGAGTCCGGATGATGAGCGCTCCGTCATCCACGGGCCCGTGCGCGGAGATCCGGCTGGCCGCGGCGATGTCGATGTTGCCACCGGTGGAGGTGCCGAGCTCGATATCGCCGCCGTGCTCTCCGCCACCCGCAGCATCGGTACTGATCTGTGCGCTGGAAGCGATCACTACGCCGGCTCCGCCATACAAGCGGATCGACCCCCTCAGGTCGCTCGACTCGGTTCGCAGCGCGCCCGACGCTCGCACAGCACCGCTGTCGGTGACGAGCTCGATGGAGCGCGCCGTCGTTTGACTGCCTTCAGGAAGCTCGAGATCGCCCGTACGCACGTGCACGCTGCGAACCTCATCGAATCCGGAGCTTTCCAGTTCCGAATTGAGGCCACCGAAATTGGCCACGCTCAGCGCCTTGAGTTCGAAGCGGCCGCCGCCGGCCCCGCTGACGTGCTGCGCAGAAAGCGCTCCGGCCAGCGACACGATGTCGCCCGACTGAACGAAAAGGCGCCCGGCGTCGGAGTCACCCGCGGCGTCGAGGCGCAGGCTCGACTGCGAAGACGCGCTCAACGAGCCGCCTGCGGCCAGGCTGATGGCGCCACCACCCGAGCCTGCAGCGCGTCCGCCGGCGGAGACCATGCGGCCACTCACGTCGATGGAAGCAGTGTCGCCCAGCGTCAGCTGCTGCGCCGCCTGCAGCGACACCAGACCTGACGGCGCAACGATCGAAAGCGAGTCGTCGATCCGGTTTGCAACCACGCTCAGCGCACCGCCGAGCTCCACTGCGCTCGCCTGTGCGAGCGAACCCTGGGCCGCCGTCTGCTGCAGTTGTACGTTACCCGTGGACGCTTCAATGAGCGTCTCGGCATCGTGCGCCACGCTGATCACGGGCGTGCGCGCGCTGAGGTCGCCACTCAGGCTCAGATGCCCGGCGCCGTGCGCGACCATGTGATCGCTCGCGGCGAGGCTCGTCGCGCCGAAGCCGCTGACCGACAGCGCTCCGCCGCCCAGTTCAATGACTCCTGCGTTGACGTCCAGCTGCGCAGTGCCGCTGACGGGCACAATGGGCGAAGCGTCGGTGCCGCCAAGAATGACCTGACTCGCCGCGACGTTCACGTTGATGCCGGGCACGCCCGCGCTGAGCTGCGGCGCGCTGAATTCGATAGTGCTGGCGCCGCTGGACACGAGCTGCACCGAGGTCTCGCGCAGGAACTGGATCGACTGCGTCGCCGCAAGTCGCAAGGTCGTGGCCGCTTCGAGCTTGCCCTCGAGCGTCGCATCGAGCGTGATCGCCCCGGCCTGCGGTGAATCCCCGAAGACCAGCTGCGCAGCACCGATTGCGGCGTGTGCGCCCGCGACCTGCAGCTGCGCTTCCATCGTGCCGCCCCCAGGGGCATCCAGCGTCAGCGCACCGCGCGTGCTGATGCTTGCGCCGGGCGATAGATTGATCGTGCCCGCTCCCGTGGCTCCCGAACGATCGGGCAGTAGAGGTGCAAAGTCGGATGCAATGATGACGGCCGCGCCCGCCGATGAGCCGTCGGCAAACGTCAAGGTTTCAGCTTCATCGAGCGTCGGCGCTGCACCTGAAGCGAGACCGCTTCGTGAAGCGACACTGGAGCCATCCTCCAGGGTGACTGTGTTGCGCCCAGCGACCAGGACCTCGCCAAAGGCGAGCTGTGCACCATCTCTGATCACGACATCGTCCGCGGTGACGGCCAGCGAGTTGGTCGCGTCGCCCGTGCGACGACCTCCCAGGATCAGGCGCGCCGGATTCCATGCCGCTAGCTTGTCGGCGCCGATGTCGACTGTCGTGGCGTCGCCGTCGCTGCCGCTCGCGGTCACTGCGAGGCGCAGGCCCGATACGTCTATCGTGGCACCCGCTCCATTCGTCGCCGGCGCTGTTCGCACATCGCCCGCGGCGGTGAGCTGCGTGCCGACGAACAGCGATAACGATCCCGCGTCGGCGGGCAGGCTTACCCGCCCCAGTTCCAGGCGTGCTGCGTGCTGCGCGAGGAAATCTGAGGCCTTGAAGTCATCGTATTGCGCCAGCTCGCGCCCGAAACTTCCTGGTCGGATCGCGAATCCCGAGAGCTGCGTGCTGCCAAGTTGCGTGTCTGCAAAGGTACGGTAACCCGCGATGACACGCGTGCCGTCTGCGAGCGAGCTGACGCTGCCCGGCACGAGGTCTGCCGTCCCGGCCACTGCACTCACCAGGAACGCGCCGGGCATCAGTGCATAGCGCGCCGGCAGCAGCGCGTACACGCCCGCCGCGACTCCTGCTCCGCCGCTGAGATAGATGCTGTCGCCCGGCTTGAGATCAGAAGCGGCAAACTCCTGTGAATCGAACGGCGCGAACGTTTCGCCCAGCGACGGAATAATCGCGTACAGCCCCGGCGTCACGCCGGGCGCCAGCGCATCCCGGGAACCGCCGGTGCCGGGCACCCACTCGTACGCGTACAGATCGCCACCGCCGCTGACGTTGATCACCGCGCCTGCGTTGACGGCAACCGTATTCCCATTGATGGCGACCCTTCTGTCCGGCAGAGACTCGAAGTTGCGTTCGGTCTGCTGGTTCTTGCCGTAGGTCCATACACCGTTCGAGACGGCTCCGAACGGAATGAGCGCACCGGCGCCCGACACTGAAGTCAGGCTGCCGCTCAGCAGGTTCACGGCGTCGGTACCGTCGAGCGCAATCGATCCGAACGGCGCCAGCAGTGTGCCGCCCTGTTCGATATCGCGCGCGCGGATCCGCAATGATGACGAGGCCGACAACGGCAGACCGTTGGCGCTGCCGGTCTGAGTGATCTGCACGCGATCGTTGGCGCCGCCAGCGGCCTGGAGAGTGAACTGCGTCAGTGTCGACCCGTAGATGCGCCCGGCCCCGAGGCTGAGGTCGCCTGCGATCGTCAGGTCGCCGCGCAGCGAACTGTCGGCGCGCACGGTTCCGCGCAGGCGAATGTCGCCTGTGCTATCGAGCGAAGCCTGCTTCATCGAGCTCAGTACAGTCGAGCCGATCAGCTCGATGAACTCGCCCTTGACCTGGAGGGTTCCCTCGCCCGGCGTCGAAGCCGCACGGCTGTCCCCGAGCGCAGAGTTGCCGAGTGACACGTAGGTCGCGGATAGCCGGGTCGTGCCGTCGCCCGCCATCGAGAGGAGCGGTGCATCCAGGGTGATCTGGCGCGCGAGCGCCAGTTCTACGCCGGAGTCGAGCGTGATCTCGCCGCCCGTCGCCGACTCCTGGTCGAGCGCGCTGAGCGTGATGGCATCGAAACCGGATCGTCGGATGAAATCCGTCGAGACGCCCACAAACCCGGGTGCCGTCCCGAGCGCGACCGGCTCATCGTGCGTCGTTAGCCTTATCACGGCCGAGCCCTGCGGAAAGGGATTTGCGACATTCGCAGGCGCCGTGGCGCGGAATGCCTGTACGGTCAGCGAGCCCGCGGCCGCAGTCCCGCTGTCACCCTGCCCCGCGAATGCGCGGACATCGCCGAAGAGCGAAACGCCTTCGCGCGCGCCCACCAGCACTGATCCCGCGGCGCTCGCCACGGTGTGCCGCACGATCGGCACGCCCGGCACCGCTCCAGGCAGATCAAATGCGCCCGAGGTTCCGGAAACATCGACCTTGGAACCCGCGGCCAGGTTCACGGAACCACGGTCGGCCGTCAGGCTCACTGCTCCACCGGGCAAGACGCGACCCCGCAATAGCCCGCTGTCGTTCGGTGTGAGAACGACTTTGCCCGCAACATCGAGCACCGCCGCAGGTCCGATCCTGAGCTGTTGATCCTGGTTGAATCCGGTGTCCTGGACGCCGGACGGCGGGCCGAGCACGCTCGCGCTGATGCTTCCGCTCGGAGCGCTCACGACGCCATCGATGAAGAGACTTCCCGTGGAGGAGAAGGTGAAACTGCTGCCCGGCTCGCCGCTCAACGCAGCGCCGGCCAGCACCGTCAGGTTACCGGCGTCCCCGCTGTCCCCGAGCCCCTGTCCGGCGCGCAGTGTGACGCTCGTCGCGGAGCGTTGATGGGGTAGTGGCAGGAAAACGCTGCTGAAACTCTCGACCACACCGCCGCCCGCTCTCTGCGTCGCGTTGGTGTCGAGAATGAGTGAGCTGACTTCCGCCTGCACTCGGACATCGGAGGCGACTTGCACGATGTCCTTGTCCTGACCCGCAGCGCGAGGGCTGTTGGCGGCCAGCGTGAACTTCGAGAAGCCGTAGTTGGCGAAGAGTCCCGACCCTACGTGGAGGAATCCATTGTCCGTGTGCGGGTCGAAGCGCTGTGCACGCACCCAGGCGTCGTCCTGAACCAGTTGTATTGCAGGCACGCTCAACGTGAAGCTGCCGCCACTTGCACCGAGCACTCCGAAGGCATCGAGCTGCGGGTTGCTGCCGATCGACACTGACGTGTCGGGGCGGCTGGCCTGCAAGCCTATCGAGCCGCCGCGGCCGGCCACTGTGCTGCCGCTGACGGTCACGTGCGCTCCGGCGCTCGCGCGAAGCGTGATGTCATCTCCGAGTATCAGCTCCGGATTCGCGCTAGTCCCGGTCAGAGTGAGACTGATCGATCCACCATTCTGCAGCAGTGGATCGGTCGGCCGGACTCCGGGGGGCAGCAGGAAGTCGTTACTCCATGTGCCACGCACGTCGAGAGTGACGCCTGATCCCACCTCGATGCCGTTCGTGGGGTTCGAGACTCCAACGACGCCTCCGGTGTCGCGCGTCGTCAGCAGGATCTGTCCGCCGAGGTTGGTGATATCCGAGTCAACGGCGATGTGTTGCGCGAACACCTGGAATGTCGAACCTGGCGCAAGCTGCAGGGCGGCGTCTTCGGGAATGGTCACCGAACCGTTGCTGTTGATTTCGGTGCGGGTAAACCCGTTGCGCAGGTAATCCAGCGGCAGCAGCAGATCCCGTGGCCCGCCGAGGGGCGCGCCGTTCGCGATGACTACAGTTGGCGGGACAACGGCGAAGGCAACAGAGGGAGCCCGGTAGTCGAGCGTGCTGCTGCCGCCGTTGCCGATACCTTCCGTCAGGCCGATGATCAATTTTCCGCCGTCCGGAATCTGGCCGGGATTGCGCTGGAACGGACCGGTAGTCGCCGTTCCATCGAGCGTGCCGTTGAGCAACAGGTTCGGCGCGGCGAACTGCACGGTGCCCGCCGATTTCCCCTCGACGTAGCCAGGCTCGAATCGCCCGATGTTCGGGAGCGCAGTGACCGTGACGTGACCCCAGCGATCATCGACCTGCCGGAAAGTCGGATTTACCACACCCACATAGGTGCGGCCCGGGTCGGCCGTGCCGATGTCGTAGAGCTTGCCGTCGGCGCCGATCAGCTGCGAGGTCTGGATGACGCCACCGTCGTAGTTGATGACGCCACCCGAAACTTTGATCTGCGAACCATTCTGCGTGACGACGTCCCCGTCGGAGGCAAAGACCGCGGTGCCACCCTTCGCCGTGCGCTCGGCAATGGACTTGGGGATTGCGGCAATCGCGCCGGAAATATCGCCGAGCGGAGTGCCGACGCGCGCATCGACCAGCAGCGGCTGACCGCGGATCGCGCTGTCGCGCTGGTTCGGCGAGTCGCGCAGCTCGTTCGAGCGCAGCTCGACGGTCACCTGGTTGCGCGACATCGGCACAGTCGCGTCGCTCCCGGAGAGATCGATGACTGCGCCGGACTCGACCCGCAGTTGCGAGTCAGGGTCGACCACTCCCGCCTGTGGCCCTCGCGGATCGAGCAACGCGGAAGCCTCCAGGAGTCCGCCGTTCGCGCGGACCGTGCTGCCCGACCTGAAGGTGACCTGGTGACCCATCGCCTCGATCGTCGACGGCAGTTGTGCCTGGTCATCGACGGCGGTCTGCGTGTCGTTGAGTTCCGGGACGACACTCGTGACGCTCTGCGCCCCGAGCTCGAGGGTCCCGGTATGAGTTGCTGTGAGTTGCCCGGCGCCGTTTTCGAGAACGACTGCCGCCTGGTCGCGCGCCAGCAGGCGAATCGAACCGTTGGCTGCGACCGTGGTGGTCGCCGAAATCCTGCCTTGCTGGTTGACCGCGAGCCCGATCAGTGTCGAGTTGCCGCGCGGTGTGCTGATCTCGCCCGTCGCGCGATTGACAGTGGTCCCGCCTGCACCGACTTCGACGAGCAGGCCGCGCAGAGCCGCATCGGTGCTCGCCTGCAAGAAGACCTTGTCCCCGGCGGCGAGGATGACCTGCCCGTCGGCCGCAGTAATCGACCCTGCGTTATCGACGCTCTGCGAAGCCAGCAGGATGCGGCCATTCGCATTCGTGGTCGCGAGCTTCGCGCCGTTTTGCAGCGTGAGCTTGACCTCGATCGGCTGACCATTCGGATCCGGGACGATGTTGCCGTTGTCGTCGATCGTGCCGCGAATCGGGTTGCCGTCCGCATCGAGGACACTGAGCCGCCCGTCCGATTGCAGCGCGGGTATCGCGTTTTGCGCGAGCCCGGGGGCAGCAATGCCGGATGTGAAAACGTCGTCCGGCATATTGAGGGTGGACGCGAGGATGCCCGATGCATTGATGACGGCAGTCTTGCCGAAGATGACGCCGTTCGGGTTGACGAGATAGATCTCGCCGTTCGCCGTCACCTGTCCGAAGATCCGGCTCGGGCTCGCCTGGTAGATGCGATTGAGCGCGATCGAAGTGCGGGCGGGCTGCTGAAACACCACGTGGCCATCGGCGCTCACGTTGAAACTTGCCCAGTTGAGGATGGCACGATCGCTCGCCTGGTTGATCGTGAGTGTGTTGCCGGCGGAGACCGCACTCGCACTGCCGGAACTCACCCAGGTGGAGGGACCATTTGCGCCGCAGCTGCCCGCGATGCAGGCGACGGGCAGCTCCGCGGCAGGTGTCACCGCCGGAGTCGCGGCTGCGCACATCGACGCAGCCAGCAAGGTGCGATGCACTGCTTCGCGTAATGAGATCGCCCGACCGTAGTCTCCCGCCGGTTGAGTCACGGTCGTGCGGGACCGTCTGCGCCTGCCGGCCATCGGTGCCACCATTACCATGACGCGTTCAAGGTGAACTGCCAGCGCGAATCGCCCTCGAGCGTGCCGCGATCCACGTCGCTGTCCACCAGCGGGTAGGCCCAGAAGAGCAGCGCATGCACGTGATCGAAGAGCAACATGTCGAGCCCGGCGCCGGCGCTGCGCAGCGTCTGGTTGGGGCGCTCGAGGAGCTCCAGCAACTCGAGCGTCCTCGGATCCTGCGCGCGCAGCGGGTTGATGCGGGTCATGCGGCCGTAATCGAAGAAGCCGAACACCTCGCCCTGGAAGCGGTCCGCGAACAACGACCAGCGCGGTGAGCCAAGTTCGATTGAGCCCTTGATGCCCGCATCACCGAGGAGCTCCGCCTCGAGGTAGCCGCGCACACCGCTCGCACCCGCGATCGAGAACTGCTCGTTGCTGATGATCGACTCGTTCGCCCACTGACCTGCCCCGCGCAGCCGCAATGACATCTTCGCCGGGAGCACACGCGTGTAGCCCACGTCGGTGCGCATCAGGAAATAGTTGGGCTCGGCGCGAAAGCGCTTGACCGCGAATTCTTCGGGTGTGTTGTAGTGGCTGCGCACGCCGAAGTTGACGCTCGACTGGAGCGACAACTGCTGCAGGCCGAGGCGCCAGCCGCCGGCAAAGCCCATCGACAGGTTGAGGTACGAGATCGGCGTCAGCACCGTTTGCGCGGTGAACACGCTCTCGGTGAAATCCTTGTACTCGATGCCCGCGGTGAACGCCTCCGAGGTGTCGGCGCTCGTGAACAGCGGAGCGATGAATCTGGTGCCGTAGATCTGGCCCTTGCCGAGCACGGTGAGCGAGCCGCCGCCGTCGCCGACAGTCGCAACGTCACTGTCCGAATTGACGTAGAAGAAGGCGAGCTTGTGTCCACTGCTCGACAGGCGCGCCGTGTAGCTCGCTGCCCAGACCTTGACCTCGTCGGTGTCCTCGGGCGAGGTCTGGTATTGCAGCGACAGGCTGTCCAGCCTGCCGAACAAGTCGTCGTAGCTGAGCGAGGCCACCGCGCGCAGATCCGTGGTGTCGATCGAGTTCTGATTGTTGAGTTCGAGACTGCCGTGCAATGGCAACTTGTCTTGCACGGTGAGCGCCAGGTCGACGGTTCCCGGCCTGGTCCCTGCCTTGAGCACAGGCGTCACGCCGCGATCGGGCGTCTGTGCATTCAGAGCCGCGAGCTGCGCCTGCAGGTCCGGGATGTGCAGCACTACGTTCGGCTTCGCCTCTGGCAGAGCCTCGCGTATCTCCTTCGCCGAAAAGTAGCGGGCGCCGGTGACTCGCGCCTTCTCGAGCTTTGCCTCGGTGACCTTGAGACGCACCACGCCGTTGGTGACGTCCTGCTCGGGGATGTCGACGAACACCGTGCCGTAGCCGAGTTCGTGGTAGCGGTTCTCGAGGGTGGCGCGCGCCTTGTCCACATCGCCGATCGTTTTTCCGGTGCCGAGCAGTGGATAGAGGACCTTCTCGACTTCGATGGGTGACAGCACGGTGTTGCCCAGCACGCGATACTCGGCCACCTCGAACTGCGTCGTCTGACCGGCGACGTCGGATCCAGACACCGGCGGCTCTGCGGCCAGCGGGCCCTGCCCGGCCAGTAGAGTGATCGCGACGAACAGACCGCCCCTTGCGGGCAGCAGCCCCGGGTTCGAATTCATATGGGCGGCAAGCGTAAGGCGAGCGCTGTTACTGTTTGGTTACAGCCGTGCAAACCAAAAGAGGCCGGCTCTTGCGAGCCGGCCTCTGGTCTCAAGGTCACCCTCGGATGGCTATCGGTCTAGCACTGGTCCGCGAGGGTGGCGCAGCTGTTGCCGCTCCGCGTGAAGCAGGTGACCGGCTGCTTGCCGGCGGGCGTATTGAGCGGGAAGACCGCGTTGCCCGCATTCGTCCCGGTCGGGAGGAATGTCACGTTCGGAGTCGTCGGACCAGTCGTCTGGTCATGTGCGACCGAGATCAGCTTGTCCGCCAGGATGTTCGTATTGCCCGCCAGTCCCGGCTTCTTGACCGCGACGAGCTCGTACATGAAGCCGTAGTCACCCGACGCCGTCGCCACGCCGAGGTTGTTGGCCGAGGACGTCGTCCCCTTGCCGTCAACCTGGACCTGCTTGCGGTTCGCCGTGTTGGCCTCCGAACTGATGTAGCCGATGGCGCCCTTGTTGCCTTCGATGCAGGTCCGCATCGTGGCGGTCGCGGTGTTCTCGATGACGCTGGCCAGGTTGCCCGGATTGGCCGAGGTCACGAAGTTGTCCGCGCCACCGCAGTTGGTGTTGTGCAGGAAGATCGAGGTGGCCACCTGCGTGCCCGAGCCTGCCTCACGACGGCACACCACGATCGGAACGCTGTTGCCCCCGGACACCACGGTGGTGTTGGTACCGTCGTTCTTCGGTACCTGGTTCCAGTCGCCCCACGTCCCCGACATGATCGCCGCGAGCGATTCACGCGAGAGGCTGGTCAGCCCGTTGAGCTGCGTGTCGCCGGCACCCGGCGCTGCCGTTTCGATGTGTGTGTAGAAGCCGAATGACTGCCCGACGAGCGTCTGCGCGTTGTTGCCCAGTGTCAGGCGCTCAGCGTCCGTCAACGCGGGCTGCAGCTTGGCGGCCGTGCCGGCGTCCGGATAGTTGGGCGTCCTGAACTGCGCGGGTTCTTCGTCCGCGAGACCCAGATCGGTATTTGCATCGACTGCGTTGGTACCGGTGATCGTGTCCGGCACCGGGCTGTAGACGCCCACCGGACATGTTCCCGTTGCTCCCGCGGCCGGCGTCGTGCAGTTCGCGTTCAACTGCAGGCGCAGCACCTTGTTGTTCGGAGCGCGGATCAGCGGCGTGAGCCCGAACACCGAGCCACCTTCGGCGCGGTAGTAGATCAGGATGTTCTTGGTACCCGTGCCGGCGCCGAAGAAATCAGTGACCGAAAGGCAGTTGTACGCGTTGAAGTCCGGCACCGGGCCGCTGGTCACGGCCGCAGTGTACTTGTTGTACGTGGTCGTCCCCGAGGTCTGGCACACGGACGAGCCGGCTCGTGACAGTTCGTTCTCGAATGCCGCCTTGAACGCGGAGGAACCGGACACGATCAGGGTGACGTCCGGTGTCGTGGTCGGGGGCTGCGCCAGCGCAGCTCCCCAACCGAGTGCAGCCGCGACCGCGGTGCTAATCAGCGAAGATGATTTCATGATCACAATCTCCAGAGAGACTTTGGTGTTGTCGAAGCGACCGATCAGGCGATCAGCAGCGGACGTTCAGGCAGTCGCGACCGGCCCGAGGCGCCGGCGACCGACACCCGCGAGACCGATCAACCCGCTACCCAGCAGCCATACCGCGGCCGGCAGCGGCACCGGCGGGGTCTGCTGCACCTGGTGCAACGTGCCGTTGGCGCTCAACGCGATGTCCGCGAGGATGAACACGCGCGCCGGGGTGGCGTTGCCGCCGCCAGCGCTCGTGAGAACGAACATGTTGATGGCGTTGTTGTCACCCAGGAACCCGAACGCCTGGTTCGGCGGCTGGTTGAAGAACGTGTCCGCCAGGTCACCCGACGTACCCGTTGCGTCCCACAATCCGCCGGCGCTACCCACGCCGCGCACCGAAGTGCCCGCGCCGTCCGGCAGGTTGGTGTTGAGGTCGGTAAAGAACGAATTGAATGACGGACCGATGTTGAGCAGCGTGGTATTGCTGCCGATCGGAGCGCCCGACGCCGCGAGATCAACCTGCGTGCCGAGCACGTAGCGACGCGTGCCCGCCGCATTGGTGCCGTTGCTGTCGCCGGCCAGAACGCCCCACTTGAATTCACCGGCCGATCCGGTGCCGAGGAACTGAGTCAGCAGGCTGTCGGCAGCGATCGGGGCGAACGAGAACGAAACGGCTGTCGGGCCCGTATACGTGCCTCCCGCCGCAGTCTGGGTAATGATCTGGTCGAGCGTGATGCCGAGACCGCGCGCGTAGACCTCATGCGTCGTGGTGTTCTCCACGAACAGCGTGAGCTCGCCGTTGCCCGCGCTCGGATGCGCGACATCGGCAAAAGCCGACGTGGCCCCGAAAGCGCTGCCGACGAGCAGGCTCGCGGCGATCACCTTCTTCAGAGAGCTTTGCATAACTGAATCCCCTTCGATGTGAGATAGAAAATCCGAGATCTACCGACTCGGAACCTCAAGATTTTTCTTGTTCAACGCCTGCCTCCAGCGTGCCCCGACCAACCTCTGCTGCGTGATGTCAGAGGCGCATCGCTCCGTTCTCTCGACGCCCGGCGCAGATTCGCCGCGTTGTGTTGCGCCGGTCGACAACTTCCTTGAACTCTTCGTGACACGCATCGCAACTTGCCCGCTGCAGTGCGCCGCGCGACTCGCGCAAGGTGCTCGCGCAATGTGACGTATGCGTTAAGGTTGGTTGAAATCTGCGTCGCGTTTTTTCAGCGACGCAGCGCGAATGTCATACACGTTGAGTACGCACGCGAACGCGTGCGCGTTCTATTTGACAGCAGCGTTGCTCGCGAGCGCCTGCTCGAGCTCCGCGCGCGGCATCACGCCATCGCTGCGCAGGCCGTTCGCGAAGTAGATCGTCGGCGTCGAGTCGATGTGCAGCTTGTCGCCGAGCGCGAGCAACTGTCCCGTCGGCTCGCCCTGGCACGCAACGCTTTCCGGCGGCACGCGCTTCAGCATCCAGTCGGACCACGCGGCCGCGCGATCCTTCGCGCACCAGATCTTCACCGCTTTCTCGCGCGCGCCGTGATGCACGTGCTCCAGCGGATAGAGAAACGTGTAGATCGTGACCCCCGTGACGTCCTTAAGCTCGCTCTCCAGCTGTTGGCAGTAAGGGCAGTCCGGGTCGGAAAAGACAGCGAGTTTCCGGCTGCCGTCGCCCCTAACCGTCTTGATCGCGAGGTCGAACGGCAACGAATCGAAATTGATCTTGTGCAACTCGTTCCAGCGCTGCGTGGTGAGATCCTGGCGCGTGCGCGTATCGACGATCTTGCCGGCGATCAGGAAGTCGGCCTTGGCGTCGGTGTAGCCGATCTCGCTCTGAGTGACGACTTCATAGAGGCCCGGGAACTGCGGCGACGGCGAGACGCTGTCGATCTGCAGGCCCGGGAAGCGCTCCTTGAGCGTCGCCGTGATGTGTGCGGCGACGTCAGTCGCAGCACCTTCGCCGATGGCGCCGACCGAGAACAGGATGGATGCAAGGAGAGTGATGAGCGCGGATGTGGTTTTCATTCGCGCAGTGTGACGGCAGCGAATGACACACTCGTTAAAGCTACACGTCGCCGGAGTGTCCGACGCACGTCACACAGCGCGATGACACACTGATCGTTGTGGAATATTCGGGCGACCTCGATTTGAGGCGCCTCGAGTCCCTCAGCCCGTAGCAACCTGCTCGACCGGACGCGCGCCGGTATGGAACGCGAGGAAGCTTTCAGCCTTCTCGCGCCCCATGTACTTGTTGAGCACGCGCGGATCGGTCTTGAGCAGGTCGACCATGATCAGGCAGTCGATGGAGTTGTTGAACGCGGGGTCGACGTTGAAGCCGAGGAGCCGCCCGCCGAGCTTGAGGTACTGGCGCAGCAGGATCGGCACGCCCTTGCCGTCGGGCTCGATGTCACTTACCAGCGCGGACAGCGCTTCGAGGTCGGCGAGTCCCTTGAGCTCGGCGGACAACAGGCGCAGGTCGTGCGGCCGGCGGAACGGCTGGCGCGCGCGCACCAGCTTCGCCAGCTTGCTCTCGTAGTTGTGATGGCGCAGGAACTCGATCAGCATTTCCTTCGAGAGCGCCGCGTAGTCGTTGCTGATGCTCACCGCGCCGAACAGCACGCGGTACTGCGGATGCCGCACCAGGTACTCCGCGATTCCCTTCCACAGCAGCATCAGCGCCGCGAAACTCTTCTGGTACTCCGGCATCACGAACGAGCGTCCGAGCTCCAGCGCCGGCTCCAGCTGCGTGAGCAGTGGATGGCGGTAATCGAACAGCGTCGCCGTGTACAGCCCGCGCTTGCCGAAGCGCGCACGGATCCGGTCGACCTGGCCGAGTCGATATGCCCCCACGAGCTCACCGTCGCGCTCGACGCTCCACACGAAGAGGTGATCGTAGTAGTCGTCGAACAGGTCGATGTCGCTCGAGCGCCCGGTGCCCTCGCCTACGGTGCGGAAGGTGAGCTCACGACAGCGTCCCAGCTCCTGCACCAGCCACGGCGCCTGGCGCGCTTCGGCGTAGTAAACGCGAAATTCGCCGCTCTCGACCAGCAGCTGATCGGGCGGCAGTGCGGCGATTTCTTCGCGGAGTCGCTCGCGCGCAATCGGCGCAGTGACGGGTTCACGGTACTCGCGCTCTGCAACCGCTGACGTCGGCTTGGTCTTCGCGGCTCCGAGCATGTACGTCTTGAGTCGCAGCTGCGCCGCCAGCTCCTCGTCCGTCTTGATGCCTTGCAGGCGCGCGAACGGGATCGGATCGCTGATGCGCACCGGCACCCGCTGGTGGCGCTTGTTGAACAGTTCGCGCACCAGCAGCAGTGTGCGCAGGCGCGGATGAAGCAGGCCCGCGAGCTGAAACGGCAGGCTGTTGCGTCCAGCGAAGTACACGGGCAACACCGGCGCTTGCGCAAGCCGGATGAGACGCGCGACCAGCGGGCTCCACGCGGGATCGGAGATCGCGCCGCTGCGCACGTCGAGATGTGCGACTTCCCCCGCGGGATACATGAAGAGGAGTCCCCCGCCCTTCACCCAGCGCAACGCCTGTCGCAGGCCGTTCGTGTTGCGCCGTGCGGCCGCGCGCCCACCGAAAGGATCGATCGAGAAGAAGAGCGGCTTCAGCTCCGGGATGCGGCTCAAGTGAAAGTTGGCGAGGATGCGCACGTCGTCACGCAGGCAGGTCAACAGCCAGATCATGAACAGGCTTTCCAGGCCACCGAACGGATGATTGGCGACCACGATCGTGGGGCCGTGCGTTGGAATCCGGAATTGCTCCTCCGGCTGCAACTCGAAGTGCACGCCCACTCGCGCCAGACACGCGCGCGCGAACTCGGCGGGACTGCGAAACTCGGGCAGCGAGCGATATATGCGATCGAACTTGCCGAGCCCGAGCAACTCGCCCAGCAAGCTCCTCACCATCGGCGCCAGGGGGCCAGCCATCCGCATCGGCAGCAGTTCGCGGCGATCGATACAGGTCTTGCGAAGGACAGCGCTCATGTGGAAACCCGTGGTTGCGACGGATTGTCAACGGGCGACGCTAGGTTTGCGCCGTGACGCCCGGTTGACGCGTCAATTGCAGGCGTATGACACGCGCGGGAGCTGAGAAGTGCCGCACACCTCGCTCGCGGCGAGCGGCTGCGCGGTGGCCTGCAGGTCGTGTAGTCGCTAGCGGCGCGCTTCGCGCTCGTGCTCTGCGAACCACGCATAGGTGGATGCGATGCCATCCTTGAGACTCACCTTCGGTATCCATCCGAGCGCCTTCAGGCGCGACACATCGAGGAGCTTGCGCGGCGTGCCGTCCGGCTTCGAGGCGTCGAAGTCGATCCGACCCTTGAAGCCCACTGCCTCGCGCACCAACTCCGCCAGTTCCGCGATCGAAACATCCTCGCCGGTGCCGATGTTGATCGGTGCTTCCTCGCGGTAGCGTTCCATCAACAGGATCACGGCAGCCGCGAAGTCATCCACGTGCAGGAACTCGCGTCGCGGCTTGCCCGTGCCCCAGACCACGACTTCGCTGGCGTCGGCGCGCTTGGCGTCATGGAAGCGACGGATCAGCGCCGGCAGCACATGCGATTCGGTCTCGCTGAAATTGTCCTGCGGCCCGTAGAGATTGGTCGGCATCACGGCGATCGCGTCGAGCTGGTACTGGCGGCGGTACGCCTGGCACATCTTGAGTCCCGCGATCTTCGCGATCGCATACCACTCGTTGGTGGGCTCGAGCGCGCCCGTGAGCAGGTATTCCTCTTTCATCGGCTGCTCGGCGAGGCGCGGGTAGATGCAGCTCGATCCGAGGAACACCAGCTTGCCCACGCCGAAGCGCTGCGCGGCGTCGATGACATGGGTCTGGATCTGCAGGTTGTCGCGGATGAATTCCGCCGGACGGCTGTCGTTCGCATGGATTCCGCCGACGCGCGCCGCGGCGAGAATGACCACTTCGGGCCGCGTCGCGTCGAAGAAGCGATCCACCGCGCGCTGGTTGCGCAGGTCGAGCTGTCGGCTGGTCTGCGTGACCAGGTTGTCGAAGCCGAGCGTGCGCAGCTGGCGCAGGATCGCCGAGCCGGCCAGGCCCCGATGGCCCGCGACATAGATCAGGGAGGATTTGTTCACGGGTGCAGATGATAGCCCCGGCCGCAGCATTCCTCATTCGGCCGCGGCAGGCACGGCCTGCCCCGCAGCGGCCGCAGCGCGTGGCGCCAGGTTGGCGAGGAACTGCTGTGTGGCGTGCTCCCACGTGAAGCTCTGGCCGTAACGGCGACAGGCTTCGCGGTCGACGGTAAGCGCGCCTTCGATCGCGACGCGCAGATCTTCGTTGAGGCAGCCGCTGACATTGCGTTTCACCACATCGATCGGGCCAACGACGGGAAACGCAGCAACCGGCGTGCCACATGCCATGGCTTCGATCAGCACGATGCCGAACGTGTCGGTGCGGCTCGGAAAAACGAACGCGTCAGCCGCCGACAGGTGGCGCGCCAGCTCGTCGCCGTACTTGTATCCGGTAAAAATTACAGCGGGGTAGCGCGCTTTGAGCGTCTCGAGCGCCGGCCCGCCGCCGACGACATACTTGGTGCCGGGCACGTCGAGGCCGAGAAACGCTTCGAGATTCTTCTCCACCGCCACGCGCCCGGCGTAGAGCAGGATCGGCCTGGGGCTCGGCAGCGCGTCGCGCGCGAGCGGGCGAAACACCGCTGTGTCGACGCCGCGCGTCCACAGCACGACATTGCGAAAGCCGCGCGCCTGCAGCAGGCGGCGCATGTACTCGGTCGACACCATCATGCGCGCCGCCCGGCCGTGAAAGCGTCGCAGGAATGCGTACGTCCAGCGCTCGGGAATCGGGAAGCGGGCGCGGATGTATTGCGGAAACTGCGTGTGATACGAAGTGGTGAAGGGCTGCCCGCTGCGCAGGCACCATGCGCGCCCCGCCTGCCCGAGCGGTCCCTCGGTCGCGATGTGCACGGCATCCGGCGCGAAGCTCTCCAGTTCACGCGCCACACGCCGTCCGGCGAACAACGCGAGACGGATCTCGGGATACGTCGGACAACCCACCGTGCGAAAGCCCTCGGGCGTGATCGCGAGGGTTTCATGCCCGAGACGGCGCAGGCCCGCGAGCGTGCAGGTCAGCGTGGTGACGACCCCGTTTGTCTGGGGACGCCACGCGTCAGTGATCAGCGCAATCTTCATCAGTGCGAATCGACTCCACTTGCGCGGCGCAAATGGACCGCGGTTGAGCTCAGGCGGCGCGCTCCAGCAGCGCCGCGAGGCGCGCGCGCTGCTCGACCCAGTTCCAGAGCGAGAGGCGGCCGTTCAGATCTTCGACCAGGGCGGTGCAGCTTTCGATCCAGTCGCCGTCGTTGCAGTAGAGGACGCCGTTGATCTTGGTCAGGGCCGGTCGATGGATGTGGCCGCAGACGACGCCGTCGACACCTCGCCGGTATGCGGCATACGCGACCGCCTCCTCGAAGTTGGCGATGTACTGGACCGCGTTACGGCTCATCTGCTTGAGGTAGGAGACGAGTGACCAGTGCGGAAAGCCGAGCGCGCGGCGCACGCCATTCACGTAACGATTCAGCCACACCAGCAGGTCGTATACCCACGTGCCGAGTTGTGCGAGCCAGCGGCTGCACTTCACCACGCCATCGAACTCATCACCGTGCAGCACCAGGAACCGCCGCGCGTCCGCGGTCTCATGCACGTACTCGCGATGGATCTCGAGGTTGCCGAACACCGACCCGACCAGCTCGCGAAAGACCTCGTCGTGATTGCCAGGCACGAAGATCACGCGCGTGCCGTGCTTGGCTTTGCCGAGCAACGCACGCACCACGTCGTTGTGGGCCTGCGGCCAGAACACGTTGCGCCTGAGGCTCCACACGTCGACCACGTCGCCGACCAGGTAGAGCGTGTCGACGTGGACCGACTTGAGGAACTCGAGGAGCAGGTCTGCGCGGCAGCCGCGGGTCCCCAGGTGAATGTCGGAAATGAAGGCCGTTCTGAGTCTCAGGCTGGGCGTGTGGCTCATGCGGCTCCCTATTAATAAGAGAGGACGCTGCCAAGGCTGCCGGCGGGCCGTTACACGCCGTTGAAGTTTAGGCTACGAATTCTTTACAAGGCGGGCAGTTACGTGGACTAGCTCACACCGGGCCGCAGAAGGGGGTTCCAACCCCTCTTAAGTCAAAGGCCCTCAACCTTCGGCGGCCATCCGAGCGGGCGTCTGGAGTGAATCGATAACCCGGCGACGTGGGAAGTGGCAGGTGAAGCGGCTCCCGCGGCCCTCCTCGCTCTCGATGTCGAGCCGCGCGCCGTGACGCTGTAACACGTGCTTCACGATCGCGAGGCCGAGGCCCGAGCCCCCGCGCTGGCGCGCGCGGCCCGGATCGACGCGATAGAACCGCTCGGTGAGGCGCGGGATGTGCTCGGCCGGGATGCCGATGCCGGTGTCGCGCACCGAGAAATGTCCGCCGCTGCTGTCGGTCCACCAGCGGACTTCGATCGTCCCTTCGGGCGGCGTGTACTTCACCGCATTCGCGACGAGGTTGGAGAAGGCCGAATGGATTTCCGCCTCCTCGCCCGCGAGCTTGGCGTTGCTGTCGAGTTTCAGGATGAACTCGCGCGGACGACGGGTTTGCGCCAGCACTTCCTTGCGCAGGAGCGACAGCATGCCCGACACATCGACGGGCTCCTCACCCGCTTCCTTGTCCGCGGATTCGAGCTTGGAGAGCTCGAGCAGGTCGTTGACGATCGCGCCCATGCGATCGGCCTGGCGGCGCATTTCGCCGATCGGGCCGAGCCAGGACGAATCGATCGCCGTGTCCTCGGCGAGTGAGTCGAGATATCCCGTGATGACGGTCAGCGGCGAGCGCAGCTCGTGCGAGGCGTTCGCGACGAAATCCTTGCGCATCGATTCGAGCTTCGCCTGGCGCGTGACGTCGCGCACCAGCATCAGGTGCTGCCCGCCGCCGTAGGGAATCACCTGCAGCGCGAGCGAGAGCTCGCCGCCCACCGGCCAGTTGATGATCACCGGATTGGAGAAATCACCGAGCTCCAAATAGGCGACGAAGTCCGGCGCGCGGATCAGGTTGTCGACGCGCAGTCCGTGGTCCGCCTTGCGCTGCAGCCCGAGGAGCCGCGCCGCCGTGCGATTGAACCATTGGATCTCGCGGTTGGCGTTGAGCACGATGACGCCGTCGGGCATGGCAGCGGTCGAGCGGCGCAGCTCGCGAAACAGCTGGATCAGGCGCTGCTTGTGAAAGCGCTTGCGCCGGTGCAGTCGCACCACCTGCCCCACCACGTCGGCCCACGCGCCGCTCACATCGGGAGGATCGAGATAGCTGCGATTGCGCAGCCAGCGGTGCAACCGGTACAGGTTGACGAGCTGCATCGACAGGTACACCGCGAGCACCGCGACGAACCAGATCAGCATCTGCCCGAAGACCAGGCCGCCCGTCACTGCCACCGCGAGCAAGGCGAGGAGCCGTGCGAGAGCGAAGGACCAGCCGGAAGTCACGCTGAAGACCCGTCAGGATTCGCGCACCGAGAACCGATAGCCCGCGCCGCGAACCGTCTGGATGAACCGGTCGTAATTGAAGACCTCGAGCGCCTTGCGGAGGCGGCGGATGTGCACATCGACGGTGCGCTCTTCGACGTAGACGTTACCGCCCCATACCCGGTCCAGCAACTGGTTGCGGCTGTACACCCGCTCCGGATGCATCATGAAGAAGCTCAGCAGGCGGTATTCGGTCGGCCCGAGCGAGACGGTCTGATCACCCACCGTCACGCGGTGACTGGCCCCGTCGAGCACCAGACCCTCGATGGCGATGACCTCCTCGGTGCCCGCCGGCGCGGTGCGCCGCAGGACGGCGTTGATGCGAGCCAGGAGCTCGCGCGGCGAAAAGGGCTTGGTGACGTAGTCGTCGGCGCCGCCTTCCAGCCCGGAGACCTTGTCCTGCTCCTCGGCCCGCGCGGTCAGCATGATCACCGGCACCTCGCGGGTGTCCTTGTCCCGCTTCAGCGCGCGGGTCAGCTCCAGCCCGCTCATGTCGGGGAGCATCCAGTCGACCAGGAGCAGGTCAGGACGGCGGTCGGCGAGCCGCGCACGTGCAGCGCGGCAATCCTCGGCTTCCAGCACGTCGAACCCGGCGCGACGCAGGCCGAAGGCGATCATTTCGCGTATCGGCTTTTCATCCTCGACGATCAGTATCTGCTTGGCGGGCATGCAATTCCGGCGGCTTGAAGACGCGCGTATTACAGGCGAGAAATATGACAGTTCCATGACTTCCGCGCCGGAGTTTATGTCTTTTGTGACAAGTTGTGAGTGACCCGGTCCCTGAGATACACCGGGAGCGCCTCTTCCGGCGCCACCGCCCCACCCTGGTGCCAATCGCGCACGGCGAGGCGCACGATTTCCTCGGCGCGTGGCAGAAAACTGTCATGTACGGCTGCCGGGCGATCAGCGGGGTCGTTCAGGCGGGCTTTGAGCTGAGGATAAGCAGCCCAGCCCCGGCCGACGGCCGTCCATCGCCCGTTCGCACTGACTCTTACTTCTTCCGGTCCGCTGAGGCGCTCGGGTGTGGAAGCCTTGACCAGCCCGTCCGCGTCGACACCGAACTCGGCCCAATAGACCTCCCCCATGCGCGCATCGCTGCAAGCCAGGACCGTGCCCGCCTCGCGAGCCCCACGCTGCGCGAGTGCGGCCAGGTCCGAGACCGGCACGATCTTCAGGCCCGCTCCGAATGCCAGTCCCTGCGCAACGCTGATCGCGATGCGTACGCCCGTGAACGCCCCTGGGCCGCGTCCGACCGCGAGACCATCGAGGTCGCGCAGCCCGAGCGCACCCTCTCTCAGCACTGCATCCACCATCGGCAGGATGAGCTCGGCATGGCCGCGTCCCGGCTCTTCGTAACGCGTGAGGAGCGTCTCGCCGGTCAACAATGCAACCGAACACGCCTCCATCGCGGTATCGAGTGCCAGCAGCTTCATGGCTGCGATGTTACGCGCTCGAGCATTGCCACCGCTTCGCGCAGGTTGGTGGTCACCGGCATGGGCGGCAGGCTCTGGATGAAGATGCTGCCGTAGCGCCGCGTCATCAGGCGTGGATCGCAGATCATCACCACGCCCGCATCACCGGCGTCGCGAATCAGTCGTCCCACGCCTTGCTTCAGCGCCAGTACGGCCTGCGGTAGCTGATACTCGAAGAAAGGATTGCCACCGTGTCGGCGAATGGCCTCGAGTCGCGCCGCGAGCACCGGATCGTCGGGCGAAGCGAACGGCAGCTTGTCGATCACGACCAGCGAGAGCGCCTGCCCCTTGACGTCGACGCCTTCCCAGAAGCTCCCGGTACCGAGCAACACTGCGTTGCCGAGCTCGCGGAACCGGCGCAGCAGCTGCTCGCGCGGCGCTTCGCCCTGGATCAGCACCGGGAAGAGGTTGCGTGTCGCTTTCTGCTTGAGCCACGCGGCGCCGTCGGCGAGCGCGCGATGGCTGGTGAAGAGAATGAATGCGCGTCCGCCCGCCGCTTCGAGCAGCGGCCACGCCGCCTGCATGACGTGATGTGCATGCGCCGGATCGGCCGGATCCGACATCGACTCCGGCAGGTAGAGCAGCGCCTGGCGACGGTAGTCGAAGGGACTATCGATATGCACCGTGCGGGCGTCGGGCACGCCGATGCGCTGCGTGAAGTGACTGAAGTCCTCGCCCACCGCCAGCGTTGCGGAGGTGAAGATCCACGCGCAGGCCTGCGCCTCGATGAACTGCTGCAGCCGGCTGGCGATCTCGAACGGCGTGAACTGCAGCGTCCAGCCCTGCGCGTACGCTTCGATCCAGCGCACGCCGGATTCCTCATCGGCCGTGCGCAGCTGCGCACAGCGCGCCGCCAGTTCCACCGCGCGGCTCACGCAATGACCGATGCCCGCGGAACTGCTGCCGGAGGCTTCCAGCGCCTCACGCAGTGCCTCGAGGTGTGACTCGATTTCAGCCAGCCGCTCGATGGCAGTGGCGCTGAGCGCCCCCCAATCGATGCGTTTCTCGCCGCGTGGCAGCTCGCGACGGAACTCGCCCACCAGCTCCTCGAGCGCGCGCAGGCTGGCATCGAGCGCCGCGCTGCCGACGTGCGCCGCGCGCAGCTCCGCGTTCACGTCCCGCACCAGGCTCAGAATCTGTCGCGCACTGAGGTTCGCGCCGAAGAACTGCGCGGCGATTTCGGGGACCTGGTGCGCCTCGTCGAGAATCAGCGCTTCGGTCCCCGGCAGCAGATCGCCGAAGCCGCCTTCCTTGAGCGCCAAGTCGGCGAGCAGCAGGTGGTGATTGACGATGACGATATCCGCCGCCTGTGCTGCACGGCGCGCGGCGACCACGTGACATTCGTTGAACTGCGGACAATCCGTGCCCAGGCAGTTCTCGCGTGTCGAAGTGACGGCCGGCCACACGGGGTGATTCTCGGGCAGATCACCGAGCTCGCTGATGTCGCCACCGCGGGTGCGCAGCGACCAGTCCACGACTTTGTCGAGGGCACCGCCTTCGGCTCCCGGGAACGGCAGCGAGCGCTCCGCGGACGCGAGGGCGAGCCGATGCTTGCAGAGGTAGTTGGCTCGCCCCTTGAGGAGCGCGATCTTCACCGGCCGGCCGATGGCCGCGCTGACCGCCGGCAGGTCGCGGTGGTAGAGCTGATCCTGCAGGGTGCGCGTGCCCGTGGAGATGATCGCGTGGCGGCGCGACAGCAGCGCCGGGACGAGGTAGGCGAAGGTCTTGCCGGTGCCGGTGCCGGCCTCGATCACCAGCGGCTCGAGCGCCGCCAGCGCCTGCGCCACGCACCGGGCCATCTCGAGTTGTTCCGCGCGCGGTGCGAAGCCGGGCAGAGTCCGGGCGAGCGGTCCATCGATGCCCAGGATATCGTCGCAGTCTTTCAAATCAGAACCTGGAGCTCAGTTCCCTGAAGGTGTCCTGGTCGGCCTTGATGCGCAGTTTAATGAACGGGCCCTGGTCCGTGTAACGATTACGCGAGAAATCTTCGTCGTGGAAGCCGGCGAAATTGTAGCCGACCGCGATCCAGACGTTGCGCGCGATGTTGATCCCCAGGTCCGCGCCCAGCGAGTACTCGTGCACCCCGGCACTCCACGAGTTGAGCGTCGACATCTGCACACCCACATCGAAGCGCGGTCCGAGGTCGCGGCGCACGTCGAAACCATAGAGATCGCTGTAACCGCTGTAGACGTCGCTGTCGATCGTCGAGCGGTTGTAGCGCGTGCCGAACTGCAGCCCGACCTGCGTCTGCTCGTCGAGCTTCCAGTTGGCGTTGAAGGCGTCGACGGCGCGCCACGACTCGAGATCCTGCAGCGGCCCGTTGTTGTCCTCGGTGATGAGGTCGAGCCGGTTGAGCAGGATCCAGCGGCTCACGGTGGGGCGATACGCCCAGCCGAAACTCAGATCCACGCGCGTGTCGCGGTTGCCGGTGGCGAGGTCGCTGTTCAACGCGAACAGCGAGAGCGAGAAGGCATGGCCGCCGATCGGCTCGCGATACAGCCCGGTCGTGAGCGACACGCGATTCTCGAGATCGGCGTTGCGATATTCGAGGCGCGAGGTCATCTTCCAGAAGTCGCCGCGATACGAGGCTCCGGCGTAGGTCGCGAAGAAGTCGCCCGTGAGATCGCCCGAGGCGAGCGGCACCTGCGGACTGATCGGTTTCACGGCCGCGTCTGTAATAGTGCGGCTCTGGTCCACGCCGAAATCCATCGCCCAGCGATTGCCGAGCTGCACGCCCTGGGTGAGGCCGAGGTTCGCGAAGGTGCGCGGACCGAACTCCGACTGCTCGGCGTTGAAGCTCGAGACCACCTCGGCGCGTTCCCACGGTGAGGCACGCACGCCGACGCGGGTCATGTTGCTCGACAGGCTCTCGCCTTCGGCGTGCTCGAACTCGCTGAACAGCGTCATGTCCTGCGTCGCGCGCCAGTCCGCGCCCACCACCGCGCGCGCCGGGAAATCCGGGCTCGAGTCATT
Source organism: Steroidobacteraceae bacterium (assembly GCA_035263105.1). Lineage (GTDB taxonomy): Bacteria > Pseudomonadota > Gammaproteobacteria > Steroidobacterales > Steroidobacteraceae > DATBVX01. The sequence goes on from DATFRO010000044.1 coordinate 63,533, forward strand.
GCCGCCCACGGTGCTTTCCGCCGAGGCACGCAGGCGCACGCGCTTGTCGAACAGGTCCATGCTGCCGTTGACGTAGGCCTGGTCCGAGACCTGCGCTTCACCGTCGATCTGGTCGCTGACATGGCGCAGGCCGACGCCCGCCGCACGCACGTCGTCCTGGTAGTGCACTTCCGCCGAACCGGCATCGCGCGTATTGCCCGAGTCGATGTACTCCTGCTGGTAGGCTTCCGCCTGAACCGCAATGGTGTCGGTCAGTTTGACGCGGCCGTCGGCGCCGTATTTGCGCGTGCCGGACTCGGTCGAGAGCTGCTGGCCGAGGCCGAAACCCTGTTCCTGCTCGCGCACGTAGACGTGCGCGTCGGCGCGCCCACTCTGGTGCGTGAGCTCCGCGACGTAAGCGTGTGCGTCACTGCCGGCGACCGCGCTCTGCGAGGTCTGGGCCACTTCCGCCTTGACCTCGGTACCCGCGCCGATCTTCCACTGCATGTCGGCACCCGCCAGCTGGCGATCGCCCGCCTGCGCGCCTTCGTGCACGAAGGTGGCGCCGAGCTCGACCTTGTCGCCCGCGAGTTTGACCGCGGCACGGCCGCCCGCCGTCAGCGCTTCACTCTGCGCGCCCGCGGTCTCGTATTCGACGATGATGAACACCGGGTTGAAGTTGCTGTCGCGATCCGGCACCGGCTCCTTGAAGAAGAGCTCGCCGCGCTCGTAGTCGAGGCTGTAGTCGAGGAAGCGCGTCAGCGTGCGCGAATCGACGATCTGCTCCGTGTGGAAGCGGTCGCGCACTTCGATACGCAGCTTGTCGCTGCCGATCACCAGCGGCGTATGCGAGAGGTGATACAGGCCCGAAGTGCCGTCGCCGCGCAGCTCGTCCTTGACGAAGCCCTGCGCGCTGTCCGCCGCGAAGGCGTTCGCGCTCCAGTTCTTGCCGGCGTACTCCGTGTGCAGGCCGCTGAGGCTGCGACTGTAGCGCGACAGCTCCGTAACCGTGAGCCCGGTGTCGAAATCGCCGAACAGCGCGTAGAACTGGCGGCGCTCGAGCTTCAGGTACAGCTTGTGCTGGCTCGCCGCCTCGTTGCGCTGCTCGGTCGCATCGCCGTACAGCGTGTAGTAGCGATTCGGCTCGATCACACCCTGCAACCGCGCCTCGGCCTCGCTGCGATCGCGCGCCGAGTCGTAAGCCATCGTGAGCAGGAAATCGCCGCGGATGCGGCCCTTCGCGAAGAAGGCGACGCGGCCGGTTTCATCCATGCCCTCTTCGATGCCGTCCTCGTGTGCCGCTTCGCTGTTCTGGCTGATGGTCTGGTACGCGGCCGTGCCCTCGGCGATGCCGACGACGACCCAGTCGCGAGCCGCCGGCGTCAGCCACGCGCGGATCTCCTGCTCGCGATCGTTGCTGAACTTGAGGTGCACGACCACCTGGCCGCTCTGCGTGGTCGGCTCGAGCTCGATCGTGGCCACACCGCCGTCCTCGACGGCGTATGTGGGCTCGCGATGCCCGGTGGCGACGAGCTGGTTTTCGGTGAGCGCCTGCACCTCGAACGACGAGCGATGCGGCGGATCGACCTGGTACGTGCCGAGTGTGCCGCGGCGGGCGGGCTTCCCGTATGCATCGGTCACCTTGATGCGAATCAGCGGGTGCGTGCGGCCGTCCGCCACCAGCGTGGAAGCGGTGGCGTCGTACTCCGCGCGCACCGGCCCGCCGCCGAAATGAATGGCTCTCTCGAGCCGCTCGACCTCGACACCCTGCGCGTCACGCACGATGGCGACCAGCTGGCTCGGGCCCTCCGGAATATCGACGCCGCGCCACAGGTCGACCGCGACGGTGCGCGCCTGATTTTCGGACGTCCCGTAGAAGTTGAGCGGGCTCACCGGCGAGCCGTTGAGGCGCAGTTCCACCGTCTGCCCGGGCAAGTGCCGGACCGCAGCCTTAATGCTCGTGATCACCGGGAAGAAGTCTTCGCGCGGCAGCTCCCAGCCGATCCCCGGCGTCAGCGATTCGATGTTGGCCACTTCGCCGCCTTCGGCATCGACATCGACATGCGGCTTGGAGTCCACCGCTGCCATGGACCTCGGCGCCTTGAGGAACGCGAGCACGCCGAGCGTCTGTGCGCTCGTGGTCGCGGCGCTCGCCCCGTCGGCGCCCGCAAGTGACAGCGACACCGTATCGGTCTTCTGCCCGTTCTTGGTCGGCGAATCGAACAGCAGCATGGCGCGCACGGCCGCGTCCGCGCTGGCCGTCGCCGCCTGGACCGCAAAACTCACCCGCTGGTGCCAGTGGGCCGTCGCCTCGCCAAGCCGGAACGTGAGGAGCGAGCCGGACTGCTCTGCGTCACCGATCGCCTTGCCATCGGCGCTCGCGCTGCCGGGCACGTAGGCGAACTGCTCGGGCAGCATCACCAGGGCCTTGAGATTGCCGACCGCGACCCCTTCGACCGCCATGTCGATGCTGAGCCGCGTGCCGTCCGCCGTCGCCGCCACGTCGCGATCGAGGGTGAGCGACACATTGCCTTCAGGAGGCTTGCGCGTCGTCAGGTTGAAATCCGCGCGCCACAGCGAGCCGCCGCGCACATCGACAAACTGCGAGTAGGCGCGATCCGCGTGCCGGCTCGCAGCACCGCAACTCACTGGCTCCAGCGTGTCGGCGATGCTGTCCGTATCCATCTGCACGACGTGCGAGCCCGGCGTCACGTCCTCAAAGTGATACTTGCCTTCGCTGTCGGTCACGCTGTAGCGACCGTCTTCGAGGTACACGCGCACGCCCTCGACGCCCTGCGCCTGCAGCGCGTCGGCATTGCAGCCGCCGTCGACGACGCGGCCCATGATGAAGGCGCGATTGCTGTTCAGCGCCTGCTGCACGCGGATCATGCTGCTCGCCGGATTCGAGACCAGGTTCCCGGCGCCCGTCGCCGAGGCGCGGTTGGTCAGCACGTCGTTCTTCACGCTGAGCGTGATCGCAGCGACATAGCGTATCGTGACCTTCTGGCCCGGGCCGAGGTCGCCACTGTCGAAGGTCAGCGTGCGGCCGTCGGGCGCGATCTGCGGATCGGCGCCGCGCACGGCGGCGAGTTGATCGCGAACGACGCGCGTCGAGCCTGGCTGATAGCGCAGGCCGGCCGGGAGAATATCCGTGATGTGCGTCGCGGTGATCGTGCCGGCGGTGCCGGGGTTCTCGAGCATCAAGGTGTACTGCACGAAATCGCCCGGCGACGCCAGCGTCGTTAGGGTCGACTTCTGCAGGAAAAGCCGCGTGCCGGTCGGATCCAGCGGCACGTCGAGGTTCGCCGTCGAGGGTTCGGCCACCGTGTAGGCGTTGCCAAACGAGCCGGCATTGAGCGTGAACGGCGCATTGGGCAAGGTCTGCAGCGTCGCCGGATCCGCGGTCGACGGGAAGCGGTAGCTCACCGGGGTCGTGAGCTCGTAGCGGTAGCTCCCCGGCGCATTCACGACCGGGAAGCGGAACGTACCCGCAGCGAAGGTGTAACTGCTGCCGCCCGAGTCGGTCACGGTCGAGCCCGTGACGATCTCGCTCGGGAAAGTGCTGACGCCATCGTCGCCGCGAACCACCGCCGGCGCGCCCGTAGTGGCATCCACGAGCCGGATGCGCACGCCGTCGACCGGTTGGCCGGTGTGAGAGTCGAAGATCAATCCAGTCGGGTCGATGGCCGCACTGGCCGCGACCGTGTCGGTCGCATCGCGCGGGTCGACGTAACTGCTGCTGAGCGTCGCGTCCCGGGCGACCTGCAGCGTGCAGTCGCCGGGCGTCGCCGCCCCTGCGCTCGTCTGAACGTAGCCGACGAAGATGCCGCTCGTCGGCGTGGTCTCGGTCAAGCGCAACGTCTCGCGATCGCCCGTCTGCTGAGCCGTCACCTGCACGACGACGCTGTCGCGCACCGTGGCATCGCGGTTCTGGTCCGCGTCCACCAGGCGGACGAACAGGGGTTCGCCGCCGTGATAGCTCGCCGTGCCTGCGAGTGCGATCGGCTGCGTCGGGTCAATCGTCTGACCGCCGATCAGCACGGGATTCGGAAGAGGCTGGAAGGTGCTTCCTGCAAGGCACTCAGTCGGTCCCGCCGGTTCGCTGACGACCGGTGTGCTGCTCGGTCGCAGCAGCTCGATCGCCGCGCGCGACGCCGGCGGCTCGACGAGAGTGACTACTTCGTTGCTGAGAACGGTACGTGCCGCACCACCACTGGTCGTGTAACTCGCCTGACCCGTGTTGCGGATCGCCGTACCCGGGGCTGATTGCGCCGCGGCCACCTGCACGCCACCGGCCAGCACGCACGCGCACGCGAGCACCCCGCGCCACAAATGCAGCGGGGCAGAGCGGACCCGAAGGTCCGCCCTGCCCCGGTTTGTGGCCGGAGTATCGAATGCCCGGTCGCGCAACCGGCTGGCGGCCGACTGCAGGTGTACGGCCATCAGCCTGAAGGCTGTACCGAGCGACCGCATTGCGGTCTGCTCAGTCATCCTTCACTCCGCTCGCGATCAGTTGATCGTCGCGCGGAAGCGCACGATGGCGGTCTGACCCGCACCCACGCTGATCGGCGCGGTCGGGTTGACCGTCAGGGTCTGGCCGGTGCGCGTAACGCCGTCACCATTCGTATCAGCACCCGACTCCGCGATATAGCGCGTCGTCGTGGCGCCGATCTGCACTTCGACGTCAGTTGCGCCCGCGTAGGCACCCTGCACGAAGGTCAGGTTGGCGTTGAGCGTGTCGGTCACCGAGACGCCGCCCGCACTGGCAAGGCCCGTGTTGGCGATGCTCACCGTGTATTCCATCACGGCACCCGGAATCGCCTTCGGCTGGGTCGTGCCATTGAACGGATCGCTGACCACGGCCGAGGACTTGGTGATGGCGATGGCCGCGGACTGTACGAAGTACTGGTCGTCCGCAGTTTCGGTCGCATCCCGGCCCGCATCGGCGAACACGACGTCGACACCGGCGGTGTCGCCACCGGCGGTCTCGGTCTCGAGCGTTGCGCCGTTGCTGCCCGGCGTTGCCGCACGAGCCTGCAGGCGCACATTCGCCACCTGCGCGTTGGCCGCGCCGTTGGGAATGTTCACCACCACGAACACCGTCACCGTGGCGTCCTTCGCCAGGGTGTTGATGTTGGCGACGTTGTCGACGCCCGCGTCGTACGTCCCGTTGGCATTGCTGTCGACGAACACGCTCAACGGCGCGAAGTCGATGTTGTCGTTGCGTCCGAACAGCGTCGTGCCGTTGGCCTGGTTGCTCGCCTGGAGCTGGTAACCCTCGGGCGAGTTACCCGTGTTGCTCACGGTGAAGGTGACGACCGCGGCAGTCTGCCCCGGACTCACGACGGTGGCGGCGCCACCGACTTCGCTCACCGTCAGGTCGATCTTGTTGTCCACCAGGAAGCTGGTGGGCGCACTCGTGATCGGGGCCTGATTCACGCCGCCCACGTTGTAAGTCACCGTGGCGGTATTGCTGATCGACGTGCCCGCCGTCGTCCCGGTGGCGTGAGCCACCTGCACTGCGGCGAACAGTGACAGCAGCGCGGCCAGGCCGCTTGCTGCCTTCAGTCGCTTGATGATCGTCATTTCGATACTCCTGTCAGTTGAAAAAACGCAAGGCGCAGAACCGGAAGCCGCGGCCCCCTGCAAGGCCGCGACACCGTTTCCCCTGGAATCTCTGTGGAAGGGATTCGCGCTGTTATTCGAGCTTGGCGCGGAAGCGTGCGAACGCGACCGAGCCGGGCTTCAATGGGTTGCGCATCACCCAGCGAATGTTGGTGTACTCATCGGCACGCGCTGCACGCTGCGAGCCGTCGGGATTGGAAACCTTGAGCGCGGCGGGCTTGTCGTAGTGAAACCCGCTGTCGATCGAATAGCTGACCTCGGTGCCGGGGCCGACCGCCGAGTTGGCGACGAACTTCATGTGCTCCGGGACCGGGTTGTCGATGACGACGTTGTCGGCCGCCTCGTCGCAGATGTTGGTCGCGCTCACGGTGTAGACGACCTCATCGCCCGGCACGATCTTCTCGGCTGGCACCAGTCGCGTCGTCTTTTCGCCGCGGTCGTTGGTGTCGACTTTCTCGATCTCCGCAACGGTCTTGAGCAGAATGCAGTCCTTCTGCTGCGCCATGGCCGTCGTGGCCGCAAACGCCAGCACCATTCCCGCCGCAAAGATCTTCATCCGTTTCATGACTTCGCTCCTGAAGCTCTAGTTGATCGTTACAGTGAATGCGATGGTCTGGGGCCCGACGGCCTGCGTGAGGTCGCCGAGCGCAACTCGAATCGTCTGGGGTGCACCGGCCAGCAGTTCGCCGGCGTCGGTATCGGCGGCATCGCTCAAGGCAGTCGAGTTCAAGCGCAGCGACCCTGAGGCATAGGCGGTTCCCGCGGGGACCGGATCGGTGAACACGAAGCCGTGCGCTGTGCCGCTGCCCGCGACGCTCACCACGATCTGGTAGTTGAGCCGTGCACCGGGCACCGGCGTGGCGCCGCCCGCAGGATCCACCACCGTCACGGTTTTCGCCAGAGTCACCTGCACGTCGCCGACCAGGTACTCGCCGAAGACTTCAGCCTGTCCGCCTTTCGCGCCGGCGACCGCGTTGGTGCCGCCCGTGCCCTGGCCGGGAAACGTCGTGCCCGGCGCGCCGATGCCGGTGGCGGCACGCGCATGCAGCGCGCTGCGCCCGATCGAGCCATCGGCAACGGAGGCCGGGATGTTGTTCACCAGCAGGATGGCTACCGACGCGTCCGGCGCGAGCGTCGGATCGTTGCTGCCGGCAACGTAGGCGACATCAGCCGCCGACAGGTCGCCGCTGGCGTCGCTGTCGAAATAGATCGCGGGCGCCGCCGCCTGCGGATCGAAGTTGTCGCCGCCGATCAGGTTGTCGATGCTGAGCGGGAAAGTTTCCGTGCCGTTGCCGGTGTTGGTGAGACGGAACAGCAGCACGCGACTCACGTCACCCGCCGACACGGAAACGGTGGAACTCACGCGTGTGATGTTCAGATCGAGGATCTCATCGACGAGGAACGTTGCGGCACCCGATTGCGCTGAACCCGGCACGCCACTGATCACGAAGCTCACCGTGGCCTGGCTCGAGACCGCAGTGCCCGCAGCGGTTCCGGCCGCGAATGCCGACGGCGTCGACAGTGCGCAGAACGCGATGATCGCCATGTAGTACTTAATCCGACTCACTGCACCGTGCTCTCACTGCGAGCGGCGCGCTCTCAACGCACCGCAAAACGGACAACCCGCGGGCCTCGGCTCGCGAGTCCGTTACAGCGAGATGACCGATGAGTTTGGTGCGGCGCGCAGCGGCTTGCTGTCCTTGCTGCGAAGATCCGGATTTTCCGAACCTGTGCAGGTGCTTGCGCGACGACCGGCTCCCTGGGGCTGAGCAGAAAACGGTTGTGATAATAGGGTCAATGGATTTAACTCAACGTGATCACATTCACAGCGACCCGGGCCCCAAAATGACCGCTGTCACGGTTGTTCGCGGTGCCCAATGAGGCACTATTGCGCCATGAGCACGACGCGCCGAGCCGAGAGACCTGCATCACAAAACGGGCCCGGAACTCGACGGCGGCGTCACGTTTTGTCCGCGGACAGTCCGACCGCGGCGCAGGCCGCGCAATCAGCCGCAACCGCGCAGATTCAGCCCCCCGGAAGTGATGGTTTTGCGCCTGCGGATCACTCGCGGCCCGAGCTCGATCACGCGGACGCCAACCAGGCCGCCGAGGAGATCCTGGGCGCGAATCCGCTGATCGGTTTCGATCGCTCCGAGATCCTCGACGGGCTCGGACGTCTCGCGAAAATGCTGGCGCTCGAGCCGGGCATCGTGGTGCGCGAGCAGCTCAACCTGGCACGCGAACTCGTCGGCGTGATGACGGGGGCTTCGCGACAACAGCCCGAGCCGAAAGATCGGCGCTTCAGTCACGAGGTGTGGCAGAAGAACGCGTACTACAAGCGCCTGATGCAGGGCTTCCTGGCGTGGCGCGAGAGCATGACGAAGATGCTCGAGGCGACCAATGCCACGCCGGAAGATCGCGAGCGCGCACGCTTCGCGCTGTCACTGGTCACCGAGGCTTTCGCGCCCACGAATTCGCTGCTGGGCAACCCGGGAGCGCTGCAACGCATTGCGCAGACGCGCGGCAAGAGCCTGCTGTTCGGCCTGCGCAACTTCGTCGACGATCTGGTCAACAACCGCGGCATGCCGAGCCAGGTCGATGCGCGCAAGTTCCAGGTCGGGAAGAATCTCGCGACGACACCGGGCGCCGTGGTGTTTCGCAACGAGGTGCTCGAGCTGCTGCAGTTTCAGCCCGCGACCGGCGAGGTCTTTCGGCGTCCGCTCCTCATCGTGCCGCCGCAGATCAACAAGTTCTACGCGCTCGACCTGAGCCCCGGGCGAAGCTTCGCCGAGTACGCCACGCGCAACGGCGTGCCGGCGTTCGCGATCAGCTGGCGCAATCCAACTGCCGCGCAACGCGACTGGAATCTCGAGACCTACCTGACGGCGTGCAGGGAAGCGATCGGGGTGGTGAGCGAGATCTCCGGCAGCCCCGACGTCAACACGATGGCCGCCTGTGCCGGGGGATTCACGCTCGCAACGCTCCTCGGTCACCTGGCGGCGAGCGGCGATCGACGGGTACATAGCGTCACACTCCTGGTGACGGTGCTCGACACGGAATCGCCGACCCTGCTCGGCACGTTCGCCTCACGCAGCGGAATCGCGGCGGCCATTCAACGCTCCCGCGCGCGCGGCGTGCTGGAAGGTGAGGACATGGCGCGCGCGTTCGCCTGGCTGCGCCCGAACGATCTCGTGTGGCTGTTCGTCGCGAACAACTGGGTGATGGGCAATCGTCCGCCCGCCTTCGACATCCTCTACTGGAACTCAGACACGACGCGCTTGCCGGCGGAATTCCATGCGGACTTGTTGCGCATGTACCTGGAAAACCCGCTGATGAATGCGGGCCGCCTGCAGGTGCTGGGAACGCCGATCGACATGTCGCAGGTGAGCATCGACAGCTATGTCATCGCCGGCATCACCGACCACATCACGCCGTGGCCCGCGTGCTACGAGTCGCGCAAGGTGCTGCGCGGCTCGATGACCTTCGTTCTCAGCTCGAGCGGTCACATCCAGAGCATCGTCAATCCGCCCGGGAATCCGAAGGCCAGATACTTCCTCAACCCGGATCTTTCGCTCAACGCCGACCAGTGGCTCGAGACGGCGACACCGCATCCCGGCTCGTGGTGGGACCATTGGTTGAAGTGGTACGAGGCTCGCGGCGGCGGCAAGCGCGCGACGCCCGCGCATCTCGGGAGCGAACAGCACCCGGCAGGCGATCCTGCGCCCGGCCGCTACGTCCACCAGCACTGAGAGCTGCGCCGCGGTTGTGCACTCGATGCACGCTCGCCTGGCGGAATCCCTGTAGAGTCGCCCTTGACGCCCAGATCGCGTCGCGAGCGCGGGTTGCCGGTGAAGAAGCGGTCAATGAGTCCGAAGATCGAATACATCGATGTCGACGGCGTGATGCTGCGCGTCGCGATCCGCTCCGGCCGCGCGGACCCGCCGCTCCTGCTCTTCAACGGCATCGGCGCCAATCTCGAGCTGGTGTTTCCGTTCATCGACGCGTTGCCCGACCGCGAAGTGATCGTCTTCGACATGCCCGGCATCGGGCGCTCGCCGATGTGGTGGGTCCCGCGTCGTTTCAGCGGTATCTCGAAGTTGACGAGTCACCTGCTGGATCGACTCGGCTATCGAGCCGTCGATGTCGCGGGAGTGTCGTGGGGAGGCGCGGTCGCGCAGCAGTTCGCACGACAGTTTCCGGATCGATGCCGGCGCCTCATCCTCGCGGCCACCTCCGCGGGCGCGCTGATGGTTCCGGGACGCCCGAGTGCGCTGATGAAAATGACCACGCCGCGACGCTACCTGTCGCCGCAATTCATGCAGAAGGCCGCGGGCACGATCTACGGCGGTGAAGTGCGCGATCGACCTGAGCTCGTAACCGCACACACCGCGCGGGTCATTCCGCCGCAGTTCATGGGTTACGTGTATCAACTCCTCGCCGGCATCGGCTGGACCAGCATTCATTGGCTGCACAAGCTCAGGCAGCCGACACTGATCATGGCGGGCTCGGATGATCCGCTCGTGCCACCGGTGAATGCGCGCCTGCTTTCGCTCCTCATCCCCGACAACCGCCTGCTGATCATCCCGGGGGGCGGACATCTCTTCATGCTCCATTGCCTGGACCAGGTCATCCCGCCCATCCGCGATTTCCTCGGGGCCGTGAACTCCGAGGCTGCGCTCGCTGCCCCACTCACCCAGAAGGCTTGACAGACCGAGGGACCGGAACTATTGTGCATCGCGTCATTTGTTGCGTCGCAGTGCCAAACTTTACGGAGAAATCATGGAGATTCGTGAGCAGGTGAGCGAGGCGCGCCAGAAGGCGCAGGCCCGCATTGAGAGCTATCGTCAGGCCTTGACGGCTACCGCCCGGCGCGCCGCCGAGCAAGCCGCTAATGGCGTTTGCGCGGCCCGGGAACCGATCCGTGTGATGGCGGATGCCGGGCGCCGCTTGAATGACATATCGCATCGGTACCTCGGTGAGCTGGTGAAGCAGCAGCTACAGACGCTCGAGGGGGTCATCGAAGACGGCAGCGAGCGGCTCAACCGCGCCGCCCGCGCACGGGACCTGCGCACCCTGATCGCCGAGCAGAAGAAACTCTATCCCGCGAGCCGCGAGCGGCTCGGACGCGATCTCAAGCTGACGTGGGCGCTTGCTGCGAGCACCGGCCGCGAAGTCGGAGCGCTGGCCTCCGAGGCGTATGCCGAACTGGTGCACGGGGTTCGCCCGGCTCGCAAGGCGCCGCGTCGTAAGAAGCGCGCGGCTGCGCGCAAAGCGTCGAAGGCGGCCTGAGGACCTCTGGATTCGGGGCGCCCGCTCGACGGGCGCCCCGGCTTTAGCCTCACGCCGGCCATTTCGCCCACAGGCAGGTAAGCACGGAACGAGCCGTTATAATCCCGCCAAATCGAACTCCGCGCCGCCGGCCGCTGCCCGCCCTCCTCTCGGCTGCAGCGGCAAGCCGGCAAGTGAAGGACTCATGGCGACCGCACCTCAGCAAGTCACGAACCTCAGCCAGGTCAGCCCGGCCGTCCGCGACTGGGTCGCCGAAGTAACGCGCCAGACCCGCCCGGACCGCGTGCACTGGTGCGATGGCTCGGATGAGGAATTCCGTTCGCTGCGCCAGGAGCTCGTGAATCGCAAGGAGCTGCTCGGCCTCAACGGCGCGACGCACCCGGGCTGCTACCTCTACCGCTCGCATCCCTCCGACGTCGCCCGCGTCGAGCACCTGACGTTCGTCTGCACGACCTCACAGGCCGATGCCGGGCCCAACAACAACTGGCTGAGTCCCGCCGATGCGCACAAGCGCATGGACGATCTGTTCAAGGATTGCATGCGCGGGCGCACGTTGTACGTCGTGCCCTACTGCATGGGGCCGCTGCAATCACCGTTCTCGCGCTGCGGCGTCGAGATCACCGACAGCGCCTACGTCGTGCTCAACATGCGCCTCATGACGCGCATGGGCCGCGCGGCGCTCGAGCGCATCGCGCGCGATGGCAGTTTCGTGAAGGGGCTGCATTCGACCGGCGATCTGAATCCCGAGCGGCGCTTCATCATGCACTTCCCCGAGGAGCTCTCGATCCAGAGCTTCGGCTCGGGATACGGCGGCAATGCGTTGCTCGGCAAGAAATGCCACGCGCTGCGCATCGCCAGCTGGCAGGCGCGCAAGGAAGGCTGGCTGGCCGAGCACATGCTGATCGTCGGCGTCGAAAGTCCGACGGGCGAAACGCACTACCTCGCGTGTGCATTCCCGTCCGCGTGCGGCAAGACCAATCTCGCGATGCTGATCCCGCCTGAAGGCTACAAGGGCTGGAAGATCTGGACGCTCGGCGACGACATTGCCTGGCTGCACCCGGGCAAGGACGGAAGGCTCTGGGCGATCAACCCGGAATCGGGCTACTTCGGCGTGGTGCCGGGCACCAACGCCAAGACCAATCGCAACGCGTACGAAATGATCCAGCACGACACGCTGTATACCAACGTCGCGCTGACCGCCGATCAGCAACCGTGGTGGGAAGGCCTGGAGTCCGGGCAGCCGGTCATCGACTGGCAAGGGCGTCCGTACGATCCGAAACGCGGGCCAGCCGCGCATCCCAATGCGCGCTTCACCGTCGCCGCCACACAGAATCCCGGTTATTCGCCGCTGGCGGAGAGCGCCGCCGGCGTGCCGATTTCAGCGCTGATCTTCGGCGGCCGCCGCCGCGAGCTCGCGCCGCTGGTGTACGAGGCACGCGACTGGAATCACGGCGTGCTGGTCGGCGCCTCGGTCGCCTCCGAGACGACGGCTGCCGCGGTCGGTGAAGTCGGCGTCGTGCGCCGCGACCCGATGGCCATGAAGCCTTTCTGCGGCTACAACTTCGCCGACTACTGGGCTCATTGGCTGAGTTTCCCGGGCCGCGCCAACCAGCTGCCGCACATCTTTCACGTCAACTGGTTCCGCCGCGACAAGGCCGGCAAGTTCCTGTGGCCGGGGTACGGCGACAATCTGCGTGTCCTGCGCTGGATCATCGACCGCTGCGCCGGACGCGCCACGGCGGCCGAGACACCGATCGGCATGCTGCCGCACCCCGCGGACATCGACGTCGCGGGTCTCAACCTCAGCCCGCAGACGATGCAGGACCTGGTCGCGGTCGATCCGCAGCTGTGGCGCCAGGAGATGAAGGACCTCGGAGAATACCTGCGCACCTTCGGCGCGCGCGTGCCGCCGAAGCTCCTCGAAGAACACAAGAAGGTGCTGGAACGACTCGGCTGAGTCTTCAGCGCTCGGCGCTCATTCCTCGCATACGAAGCGGATCGCCTGCGGCGAGTTCGCCTCCGGCAGTTTCCCGAGCCCGATGTAGCCCTCGCCCTTGATCTGCATGCTGTCGCGGCGCACGAACGCTTCCTCGCCCGCCGCCGAGAGCACGAAGGTGCCGTTGGTGCTCTGGTCGATGAGCACGAACTTGTTGCGATTGACCTCGATGCGCGCGTGCAGCCGCGAGATGAGGTTGCCCTTCACCACCAGGTCATTGTCCTCGGCGCGACCGATGGCGATGTTGGTGCGCTGCTCGTCCACCACGACTTCCTGTCCCTGGTAGCGCAGGCGCATGCGCAGTTTCTTGCCGTCGCGCTGGTTCATCGCGATCGCCGGCAGCATGCTGGTGACATCCTCGGTCTGCCACAGCACCTCGAACAGCGCGACTTCGCTCGAGCGTCCCTTGAGCGTCGCAACATCGATCTGGCGCACCGAGGCTCGCCACTCGGGGGACAGCTGATCGACCATGGTCGCGGTGGTGATGATCTGCCCCGCCTTCGCCTGGCTGGTCATGCGATTGGCGGTGTGCACTGCGGCGCCGAAGATATCGCGATTCTCCAGCACCACCGGACCGTAGTGGCACCCGATGCGAATCGACACCGGCTGACCGTCCACCTTGAGCTCGGGGTGCGCGAGGATCGCCTGCTGCATCTGCCCGGCCGCGTTGAGCGCATCGTCGACCGTGGGGAAGGTCGACATCACTTCATCGCCCATCGTCTTGATGACCGTGCCGTTATGCTGCTCGGTCGCGGTGCGCATGATATCGATGCAGGTCGCCACCATGTCGCGCGCCTTGGCATCGCCCATCTGCTCATAGAGCTTCGTGCTCCCGACCACGTCGGCGAACAGTATGGCGAGCTCGATATCCTTGCCCATGCTTATGCTTTCTGGTGCAACTGCTTGAAGTTGCGGGAAGTTCCGGGGCGATTTGCCGTGCCGGGCGATTATACGGGATGCCCGCGCGAGGCACATCCCGCGAAACGCGCCAAAGGCCGGACGTCCGTCGCGGTCCGCTTCACGGTGTCAGGGTTTCGCTCAAAACCGGCCGCCGGATGGATCAGGCCGCTTCCTGTTGCCGAAGCATCTCGCAGGCCCGCTTGAGGACCTCGATATCCGCGCCGCTCCGTCGGCTCGCCTCGGAGAAATAGCGCCGCCAGCTGCGTGCCCCCGGAGTTCCCGTGAACAGGCCGAGGATGTGGCGCGTCATCGCGGCCAGCGTGTGGCCGTTGCGCAGTTGTTCTGCGGCGTAGGCGGTGAAGCGCTCCAGGACCTCGAGTCGCGAGGCTGACGCCCGGTTCGCCGCCGGAAACACACGCGCCTCGATCTGCGCCAGCAGGTACGGATTGTGATACGCCTCGCGCCCGATCATCACCCCGTCAACGTCGGCGAGCAGCGCCGCGACCTGCTCGACATTGCGGATGCCGCCATTGGCGATGATCGTGAGCTGCGGCAGGTCGCGCTTCAGCTGGCGCACGATGTCATAGCGCAGTGGCGGCACTTCGCGATTCTCCTTCGGCGACAGTCCCTGCAGCACCGCCTTGCGCGCATGCACTGCGAACACGCGGCAGCCGGACGCCGCAACTGCGGTGATGAACTGGTGCAGCCGCTCGTGGTCCTGGGGCGTGTACTCGAGGCCGCGGCTCACGGCGCCGGGTCCCTCTTCGATGCCGATGCGCACTTTGACCGTCACCGGAATCCTCACCCGCGACTGCATCGCCGCGACACATTCCGCGACCAGCAGAGGTTTCGCCATCAGGCACGCGCCGAAGGCTCCCGACTGCACGCGATCGCTCGGACAGCCGACGTTGAGGTTGATCTCATCGTAGCCTTCGGCTTCGCCGTACGCGGCGGCTTGCGCGAGCGTCAGCGGATCGCTCCCGCCGAGCTGCAGCGCGACCGGATGCTCGGCCGGATCGAAGGCCAGCAGGCGCTCGCGATTACCGTGCAGTAACGCCGCCGCAGTGATCATTTCCGTATAGAGCACCGCATGCGGTGAGAACTGGCGCAGGAAGAACCGGCAGTGTCGGTCGGTCCAATCCATCATCGGCGCAATGCTGATTCGACGATCGAAGGTGCGCTGCATTGCGTGCGATCTCAGGCGGCGCGCTGCAGGTGACCGCGCTTCACCCACAGCAGGCAACCGGGCCCGGAGCGCAGCGTCCGACGGTATGCATCCGGATTGCGGATCCAGGTCCCTGCGGGATAGGTGCCACGCTCGTCACTGAGCTCACCGTCGAGCACGAGGATTTCCTCACCTCCCGGACACGAAGCAGGTTCAAGCGACACCTCCGGCGCAAATCGCTCCAGCAGGACTCGCTCGCTCCCCGCGACCGCTTCGTAGAGGACGGCACGCGAATGCCCTGGCACGTCACCCGTGTTCCAGTTGCGCTCGGCGGTAGCGATGATGACCCGCGCGCGCTCCTCGCTCGGCATCTGCCGCAACTTGACGAAGATGATGCAACCGGCCGCGCAGCTGGGCGCGTGTCGGCTCCCCGGAGGATTGCGCACGTAAGTGCCGGCGGAGAAGTCGCCCGATTCGTCCGAAAACACGCCGTCGAGCACCAGGAACTCTTCGCCGAGCGCGTGCTCGTGCGCGGAGAACACGCTGAGCGGTGCATAGCGAACGATGGACGTGGCGCGCGCGACTTCGCCCCCGATGCGATCCAGCATGCGCCGTTCGACACCCGGCAACGGACTGGGAATCCACGGCAGCCGGGTCGTGTCGATCACGACCCGTTGCGTGAAGTCGGCATTGAGGTACTCGCTCGCCATGGTGGGTTCTCGCTGTGGCACTCGCTAGGTCGGCAGCGGCGTGACCTGCACATACACGACCTGCCAGCGCCCCTCGCGACGCGTGAACGTGTCCGCGTAGCGGATGTGCTCGACAAAGGCCTTGCCATCTTCGGTGCCGCGCAGGATGGCCTCGCCGGCCACGATGCCCGCATCCTTGCCCAGGGCGATGAAGCGCCGATCGAGGACCTCGAAGGGCTCGAGCTTCAGTCCGGGTGAAGTGAACGTTGCAATGAACTCATCGCGCCCCGTCACCTTCCCGGAGCCTCGCACGAAAATCATGTCGCCAGCCAGGTAACGCTCGAGGGTTGCCCGGTCGCCGTGCAGCTGGGCGGCATCGAATTCGTCCGAGGCACTCATCACATCGTGCTGTGTCGCAGCCGCGGCGCCGAGCAGCAGTGGCGCCATGAGAGCCAGCAGTATCCTTGGCATGAGCAGCAGCCTTCTTCCTCAGGAGAGGAACGAAATGGTGCGGATCTCGATGCTCTCGCGTGCAGGCGCATCGGACGCAGCACTCGGATCATCGAACGCCGTGTGCGCGGTCCACTGTACACGGGTGGCGTCGGAATCGAAGAGCTTGAACACTAGGATCTCGCCCGGTTCCATCGCCGGAACGTAGTACCAGCGATGTTGCGCTCCGTAACTCAAGGTATAGCCGTACAGAGTCGGACGGTTCGGATCGTTCAGGCCGCCGTGAACCTCGCTGTCGTTGAGCTCGCTGCGCCTGACCGTGGAGGCGTCGCACACCGCGAGCGGCGTGCGGAGCACGGTACGGACCGGGCGCCAGACGTTCATCAGGACGAACCGGCGCTGCAACCAGGACTCCGCCTCACGCGCGCCAAGCAGATCGTGCGTGAATTGCCGAACAGAGCGCTCCCCGTAGTCCACGTGCGCGCCGTACGCGGGCCGCTGTCCATCACCGGTAGCGGCCGAGTCGCTGCGCGCCACTTCGCCGAACACGATGACCTTCTCGGCGCCCAGCAGGCGGCCAACCAGTGCCGCGATCTCCGGGTAGTAGACCTCGCGAACCTCCCGGGCATCGCTGAAATGACGCACGGCAGTGGGTTCGCTGAGGAGCACGAATCCCTGTCGTTCGAGCGACAGGCGCTCAGCCTGTGGCCTGACATTGCAGATCTCGACCTCGTGTTCCTCAGCGGGCCAGTAGGAGCGCGCCCGGTTGGTGGGATAGAACCGCGCGGTTTCGCCGGGCACCGCATACCTGATGGTCGCCCGAACGCTCGCCGGCATCGTGCTGGTGCGCGCCATGATCCTCTCTGAGCGATCGGACGTCGCGTCAGTTCAACCCGCTGGCGGTCTCGCGGATCAGCCAATCGACGACCGCGTTCAAGCCCTCGCGCTCGCTCGCGCCGCGGGCGCGCGCATCCTCGAACACCTTGAGCTGCCGATGCGCACTCGTCCCACGCTTGAGAATATTGCGCGCGAGCGCGATGTCGGCGGCGCAACCGATCGCCTCTGCGTCTTCCTTGACCAGGTCGAGGAGCTCATCGAGCAGCTCGCCGAAGGGTACGAGCTCGCCCCTCGCGAGATCGAGCAGGCCTTCATCGAAGCTGTAACGCATCGCGCGCCAGCGATTCTCGTTGACCAGCATGTCCGCGTAGACGCGCCAGTGCTTGTTGTCGCGTCGCAGCCGATAGAGCATGCGCAGCAGGCAGACATTGAGCGAGGCGAGCGCGATCGAATCATCGACGTTGGTGCACACGTCCATGATGCGGGTCTCGAGCGTCGGATAGCGCCAGCTCGGCCTCAGGTCCCACCAGATCTTCGAGGTGTCCTGGATCAGGTTGTTGCGGATCAGCGTGCCGATATGCCGCTGATATTCGCCGTAGCTCGCGAAGTTCTCGGGAATGCCGGTGCGCGGCAACGAGCTGAATACGGTGAGCCGGAATGACTTGAGCCCGGTGTTCTCACCCTCCCAGAACGGGGACGAGCACGACAACGCCAGCAGGTGCGGCAGAAAGTAGGCGAGCTGTTTCATCAGGTCGATGCGCAGCTCGTCGTCTTCCAGTCCCACGTGCACGTGCATGCCGCAAATCACCATGCGCCGCGCGGTCGCCTGCATTTCGCGCGCGAGCGCGACGTAGCGATCCTTGTCGGTGTGCTTCTGCTGGATGGCGCGGGCGAACGGATGCGTCGACGCCGCGATCGGCGCCACCCCGTAACGCCGGCCGACATCGACGATGATCTTGCGCAGCCGCGTGAGATGCGCGCGCGCCTCCTGCATGTTGCGGCTCACCGGCGTGCCGATCTCGATCTGGCAGCGCAGGAACTCCGGGCTCACCTGGCCCTCGCCGAGCTCGGTGCACTCCTTGAGCATCGCTGCCGGCGGATCGATCTCCAGGTCGCGGGTATCGAGGTTGACCAGCAGATATTCTTCTTCGATTCCCACCGTGAACGGTGGTTGTTTGACTGCCATGTTGCCTCGGTGGGTGCTTGAGCCCCCTACTCTTTTAATCGATGGTGCAGTCCCGGGTCCAGCAGGATGGGCTCGAGGACACCGTGCAGCAGCTCCGCCCAGCGCCGCACCCCCGCCGCGGTATCGATCTGGTCCTGCCGCACTTCGATGCACACGTGCGGGAGCCTCGCACGCTCGGCGTGCCTGGCAACCGTATAGTCGGCGGGATGCCGCCCGGAATACGGCAGGTTGTCACCGACGGTGAGCCCCTCGATCGCACGCAGCCGCTCGAGCAGCGGCACCGCGATACGTGGGTCCTGGTCCCACAGCACACCGATGTTCCACGGGCGCGGCTCGCTCCCCATGACCGGCGTGAAGCTGTGCATGGAAATGAAGGCGGGAATCACTTCGCGGCGTCGGAACTCGTCCAGCCGCAACTCGATGGCGCGGTGGTACGGCTCGAAGAAGCTGTGCAGCCGCTCGCCACGCTCGGCCTCTGCGAGCTTCTGGTTGCCGGGGACCGGCACGCCATCGCTGGTCGCGACGATCGAGGTGACGTCGGCCGGATCGCGATTGCAGTCGATCAGCAGGCGCGAATAGCCCGCCAGCACTGCGGGCGCATCGAACAGGCGACCGAGCACTCGCGTCAGGGAAGCCGCACCGATATCCCACGCGATGTGGCGCGCGGTGTCGGCGGCGCTGAGCCCGAGCCGTTCCAGCCCGGCCGGAAAGGCGCGGCTCGCGTGGTCGCAGACCAGGAGCACTGCCCCCTTGCCGTTGACGTTGAGCAGCGTGAAGGGCGCGGGATCGCCGGCGCCGATCAGGGGGAAGTCAGGACTTGTGGAGGCGGTCTCGAGGGCCGATCTCATCGAGCGCGATTCTACATGAGCGCGCCCGCCGTCAGGCGAGACGCAGCAGGTCCGCCGCCAATGGCCGGGCAAAAGGAAACCGGGCGGTCGTTTCAGGCGCGGCGATGTGAAAACCCTGTGCGTAGCTCACGCCGAGCCGCGCGAGCTCGGCAAGGACTTCCGGCGATTCGACCCGCTCGGCGATCGTCTGGATCTGCATGGCACGCCCGATCTGGCTGATCGCCTCCACCATGCTGCGATCGATCGGATCGCGCGTCACGTTCTCGATGAACTGCCCGTCGATCTTCAGGTAATCGACCGGCAGGGTCTTCAAGTACATGAACGAGGACAGGCCGCTGCCGAAATCATCGAGTGAGAAGCGGCAGCCGCGGTTCTTCAGCTCGCGCATGAAGTAGACCACGTTGGCGAGGTTCGCGACCGCGGCGGTCTCGGTGATCTCGAAGCAGATCGCGCCGGGGCTCGGCGTCTCCTGTGCCAGCTCGCTGATCAGGAACTCGAGGAAGCGCTCATCGTTGAGCGAGGTGCCCGAGAGATTGATGGAGATGGTATACGGCGGATGCGGATCGCTGGCGCGGTGCGCCAGCACGCTGAGCGCGTGCCGCACCACCCAGCGATCGATCTGCGGCATCACGTTGTAGCGCTCCGCCGCGGGAATGAATTCGATCGGTTGCACCAGGCCGCCGCCTTCGTCGCGCATTCGCAGCATCAGCTCGAAGTGACGCCGCAGGTCGCGGTTATTGCCGATCGGCACGATCGGCTGGAAATGCAGCTCGAGCCGGTCCTCTTCGCAGGCGCGTGTGAGGCGCGAGACCCACTGCATCTCGCGGTGCCGCTCCGGCACGTTGTCCTGCTGGTAGACGTGCACGCGGTTGCGCCCCTGGTCCTTGGCCGCATAGCAGGCGACGTCGGCCGCGCTCATGAGCGCCGCCATGCTTTCCGTATCACGCGTGATCTCGACGATGCCGATGCTCACGCCGACGTTGAGCGCCCCGTCGTGCCACACGAAACGATAGTCGCGGATCGCCTGGCGCAGCGTATCGGCGATCTTCATCGCCTGTTCCGGCTGGCAGTCGGAGAGCAGGATGCCGAACTCATCGCCGCCGAGGCGCGCCAGCGTGTCGCTGGCGCGGATCCGTGTCTGCAGGAGCCCGGTGATCTGCTTCAGCAGCCGGTCGCCCGCCGGATGACCGCAGGTGTCATTCACCAGCTTGAACTGGTCGAGGTCCAGGTACAGGAGCACGTGGCCCGGACCTTCGCCGCGCCGCGTACTGGCGAGCGCTTCGCTCAGGCGGCTCTCGAATTCGCGCCGGTTGATGAGGCCGGTGAGCGCGTCGTGGCTCGCCTGGTATGAGAGTGCGCGCCGCAGCCGCCGCTCGCGGCTCACGTCGTGGAACACCATCACCGCGCCAATCACGTGGCCGGCGCGATCGCGGATCGGCGCCGCCGAGTTCTGGATCGCGATTTCCTGCCCGCGCCGGTTGAGCAGCACCGTGTGGTCCGAAAGGCCGATCACGCGCGCTTCGCGCAGGCAGCGCACCACCGGGTTTTCCACCGCCTCGCGGTCGGTCTCGTTGATCAGCCGGAAGATCGCAGCGACCGGCAGCCCATTGGCCTCGCGCGTGTCCCAGCCGGTGAGGCTCTCGGCGACGGGATTCACATAGTTCACGCAGCCGTCGGCATCCGTGGTGATGACGCCGTCGCCGATCGACTGGAGCGTGACCTGCGCGCGCTCCTTCTCCTCGAAGATCGCGGTCTCCGCCTTCCAGCGCTCGGTGATGTCGGCGATCGTACCTTCGTAACCGATGATCTCGCCCTGCTCGTTGCGCACCACACGGCCGCTTTCGAGCACCACGATCGGCCGGCCGTCGCGACGGCGCAGCTGGTATTCGGCGTTGTGCACTTCGCCATCGGCCTCGATGCGGCGCACGAACTCGGCCCGATCGGCGGGATCGAGGTACAGCTTCGACGCATCCCCGAGCGCATACAGCTCCTCAGCCGACTCGAAACCGAGGAGCTCCACGAACGCGGGATTCACCGAGAGAAACCGGCCTTCGCGGCTGGTCTGGTACACGCCTTCCATGACGTTCTCGAACAGGCCGCGGAACTTCGCCTCGCTCGAGCGCAGCGCATCTTCCGCGCGCCGCCGCTCGGTGGCGATGCCGGCGAGCTGCGTCATGCGCGCCATGAGCTCCAGATCGCGCCGCCCCGGCGTCCCGGTTTGGCGACGATAGATCGCGGTGGTTCCGAGGGCGCCGCCGTCCGCACCGAGGATCGGCGTCGACCAGCAGGCCTTCAGCCCATGGCGCAGCGCGACGTCGCGGCGCTGATCCCACAGTGCATCCTTGGCGATGTCGGCGACGATGACCTGGCGGCCGAGGAAGACCGCGGCCGAGCAGGAGCCGAAGCGCGGACCGACCGGTGTGCCTTCCATCGCCGCGCAGAATTCGGCCGGCAGGTGCGGCGCCACGACCTGCTGGAAGGTGTGCGATTGCTGGTTCAGCAGGCTGACGGCGCAGTACGCATCCGGGCACACCTTTTCGATCACCTCGGTGATCGCCTCGAGTGCGACGGAGAGATGCGCGTGCGAGGCGAGCTTTTCGAACACGCGCCGCTCGCCGGCCGCGATCATCTCGGCGCGCTTGCGATCGGTGATGTCCGTGATGCTGCCGCGAATCAGCTTGCGCGTGGAGCTCGGCAGCCGCACCAGGCGCACTTCGCAGGGGATGTCGTTGCCGAGCGCATCGCGGTGCAGCCATTCGAACACCGGCGTCTCGCCGTTCAGCGCGCGCTCCAGGTGACCGCGCGACATGCCGAAGGACGATGTGCCATCCGCCTGCACCGGCGGGCTCACCTGTTCGGGCCCGACCTGCAGGAGCGCGGCACGATCCATCTTGAAAAAGCGCACCGCGTTGTCGTTGACGTCGATGAAGCGCCCGCCGTCCATGTCGAGGACCACGATCGCTTCGGGAGCGTTCTCCACCAGCGTGCGGTAGCGCGCTTCGCTCTCACGCATCGCCTGCTCGGAGTTGCGCCGGTCGGTGATGTCGCGCAGGCAGACGACGAAGACGCGACGCCGGTTCACGCGCGCCTCGCTCACAGCGATGTCCGCGGCGAACTGGTTGCCGTCCTTGTTGCGTCCCCAGGTCTCGTGTGCGGCGAGATCGATATGCGTGTCGTCGAGACGCGCGGCGAGCCGTTCCAGGTAGTCGGCGACGGAGCCCTGGCTCGCCGCCTCCGGCACGATGTGATCGAGCGTGCGACCGACGACTTCGGCCTGGCTGAAACCGAAAATGCGCTCGCCGGTCGGGTTGAAGGTCTCGATGTGCCCGCCCTCATCGACCGTGATGATGGCGTCCTTGATGTGATCGAGAATCGCCTGCAGCTGGCTGGCGGTCTGCTCGCGCAGTTCGCGCGTGAGCGCCTGCGCCTCGTCCGACATCATCTGCATCGAGCGCACGACGCCGCGCCGCTCTTCATCAATGGTGTCGTAGTGTCGGCTGATGAGCTTGAGGAGGCGCGTCAGGTCCGGGACGCCATCCGGAGCGTCAGCGGCGGCGATGCGGAGCTGCTCGCGCAGCAGGCGGTTCAGGCTGGGCCGGCCGGTCGCGAACATGCCCGTCCAACCGGTCGGATGCGTGGCTGAGGGGTCGCTTCCCGGCTCGGACAACCGAGTCGGTGCAGCCGTGCTTCCGCCCGAATTTGACATAAGGCGTTCCCTGACCTCGCGCTTCGGGATCAGCGCGGACAATCATCTTAGTGACGCTATGGAAAATCCCTGTGTGATCAGACTCTCGGTTCCGCCACCGGGTTGCGCTCCCCCTGCGGAAAAAAGCCCGTTGGCGCCGCTCAGCCGGCGGCGGCGCGCAACGTGCGCTTGCGTTCCTGCTCCGTCAGCCCCCGCTTGCGCATGCGAATCGCCGTGGGGGTGACCTCGACCAGCTCGTCGTCGGCGATGAACTCCATCGCCTGCTCCAGCGAGAAACGGATCGGCGGCGTCAGCAGCAGCTTTTCATCGCTCCCGGCGGCGCGGATGTTGGTGAGCTTCTTGGCTTTCAGCGGGTTCACGGTCAGATCGTTGTCGCGGCTGTGAATGCCGACGATCTGCCCCTCGTACACCTCCTCGCCGGGGCCTACGCACAGCCGACCGCGGTCCTGGAGACTGAAGAGCGCATAAGCGAGCGTCCGTCCCTGGCCGTTGGAAATCAGCACGCCGTTGGTGCGCGCACCCAGCTCGCGCGTGACGAGGGCATCGTAGTGATCGAACACGTGGTGCAGGAGCCCGGTGCCGGAGGTCAGCGTGCGAAACTCGGTCTGGAAGCCGATCAGGCCGCGTGACGGAATCATGTAATCCAGACGCACCCGCCCCCGCCCGTCGGGCTGCATGGCGCTGAGCTCGGCGCCGCGCTCGCCCAGCGCAGTCATCACCGCCCCCTGGCCGCTGTCTTCGATGTCGACGGTGAGCAGCTCATACGGCTCGCAAGACACGCCGTCGATTTCGCGGATGACAACGCGCGGCTTGGACACCGCCACTTCGTAGCCTTCCCGCCGCATGTTCTCGAGCAGCACGCCGAGGTGCAGCTCACCGCGTCCGTAGACAATGAACTTGTCCGGATCGTCCGTCTCCTCCACACGCAACGCCACGTTATGCAACGCCTCGCGCGCCAGGCGCTCGCGCAGCTGGCGGCTGGTGACGAACTTGCCGTCGCGCCCATAGAAAGGAGACGTGTTGACCTCGAACGTCATGCTGATGGTCGGTTCGTCGACCGTGAGCGGCGCGAGTGCCTCCGGTTGAGCGGGGTCGCACACGGTGTCGGAGATCTTTGGTTCGCCGATGCCGGCGAACGCCACGATGTCGCCCGCCTCGGCCGACTCCACTTCGACGCGCGTCAGTCCGATGAAGCCGAGAATCTGGCCGACGCGCTCGTTGCGCGAGCTGCCGTCCGCGCCGACGACACTCACCGGCTGGTTCCGGCGCAACGTGCCGCGCTTGATGCGGCCGATGCCGATCGCGCCCACATAGCTCGAGTAGTCGAGCAGGCTCACCTGCAACTGCAGCGGACCGTCGACGTCCACGTCCGGCGCCGGACAGTGCTGCACGACGGCTGCGAACAGCGCGCCCATGTCGGTCGCGGGTTGCTGCGGATCGAGCGTTGCGAAGCCCTGCAGTGCCGACGCATACACGACGGGGAAGTCGAGCTGCGCCTCGGTGGCGCCGAGGCGGTCGAACAGGTCGAAGGTCTGGTCGAGCACCCAGCCGGGACGTGCCTCGGCGCGATCGATCTTGTTGATCACGACGATCGGCTTCAGCCCGTGCTTGAACGCCTTCTGGGTGACGAAGCGTGTCTGCGGCATCGGACCATCGACCGCATCGACCAGCAGCAGCACTGAATCCACCATCGACAGCACGCGCTCGACTTCACCACCGAAGTCGGCGTGCCCCGGCGTGTCGACGATGTTGATGCGATAGTCGTTCCAGCGGATCGCGGTGTTCTTGGCGAGAATCGTGATGCCGCGCTCGCGCTCCAGGGCATTGGAATCGAGCACCCGCTCCGGCAGTTCCTTGCGCGCGTCGAGCGTGCCCGATTGCTTCAGCAACTGGTCGACGAGCGTGGTCTTGCCGTGATCGACGTGGGCGATGATGGCAATGTTGCGGAGACTGGCGATCACGAAGCGGGCCTGCGTTCAAAGGGCGCGCATTGTACATGGGGACGTCGCGGATCACAGTACCGGCTCACATGGACCGGCTCGCCGCCGCGTTAAGGATCAGTGCGCGGCGTCCTTGCCCTCGGAACCGGGGGTTTCCGGCGCGCCGACCAGCACCGGGATCGCGAACGTACGGGTGACATTCCCCGTCTCCTGCCCGTCGAGCATCACCACGGCGCTGACGTAGTACACGCCGCTGTCGCGCGGGATCACGCTCACCTGGTGGTGATAGATGTTCCCGGCCTGGACGTTGCGAAACTCGCCTGCAACCTTGACCGGCTCCAGTGTCAGCGCATCGGCGGAGATGTAGGTGACCTGCATGCTTGCGGCCGACTTCTTGGGCACCAGCGCGACTTCGATCGGCAACGACTGACCGATCTGCGGACGGGCCTGCAATTCGAACTTCAACTCCACGAGGGAATCATCCTTCGTGGCGCTCACGCCGCTCACCATGCGCTTGAGCGCAGCATCCGCCTCGGGGCTCTTGGGGGTGACCGCCGCCGATTTGGAGCCGGCACCGGAGGATTCGTCTGGAGTGGATTCGCGATCGCAGCCTGAGAGGACGATCGCCAGGATGCCGGTGAGGCAGAGGCCCGCCATTGATTGACTCATGAATGGTAAAACTAACACAGGGGGTCAAGTCCGACCATTCGGCGGCGTTGCGCGTGTCTAAAGCGTGAGCGGTTCCTCGTCGAGCGCCTCGACCTGGCTCTGCAGAGTGCTCACGTGGCTCTCCCAATACCGCGGCTCGCTGAACCACGGAAAGGCTCGCGGGAAGGCCGGATCATTCCAGCGTCGTGCCAGCCAGGCGGCGTAATGAATCAGTCGCAGCGTGCGCAGCGGCTCGATGAGCGCGAGCTCTGCGCGATTGAAATTCGCAAACTGCGCATAGCCCTCGATGAGATCGGCGGCCTGCGCGCGCAGCTCGTCGCGGTTTCCGGCCAGCAGCATCCACAGGTCCTGGATTGCCGGCCCGGTCATGCAATCGTCGAGATCGACGATATGCGGGCCCTCGGGGCGCCACAGGATGTTGCCGCGATGACAATCGCCATGGATCCGATGCCAGGCGGGCCGGTTCGACTCCAGGCCCGAATGGCCGATCTGCTCGATCAGCTGCGCGGTGGTCTCGGCATAGCGATCGACGAGATAGTCGGGCAGAAAGCCGCTCTCGAGCACGGCCTGGCGCGCGTCGCTCCCGTAGACCGCGAGCGATAGTGTCGGACGGTGCTGGAAGCGCTGCGCCTGCCCGAGTGCATGCACGCGTCCCAGGAAGCGACCCATCCAGATCCGGTCATCGCTGGTGGCGAGCTCGGGCCAGTACCCGTTGCGACGCGGGTAGAGCGCGTAGCGGAAGGTTGAGTACTCGAGGAGGCTGCGCGCTGCGGTGCGCAGCGGCGCCACCACCGGGATCTCCGCCGCCTCCAGCTCCAGCGCGAACGCGTGCTCTTCGAGAATCGCCGCATCGCTCCAGCGCCGCGGCCGATAGAACTTGACCACCACCGGCTCGTCGTCTTCGCGGCCCACCTGGTAGACGCGATTCTCGTAGCTGTTGAGCGCCAGCACGCGCCCATCGCATGGGTGGCCCGCCGCCTCGACGGCAGCAATGACAATTTCCGGCGTAAGACCTGCAAACGGTGTGTCGTTCGCCGGACCGCGGTCCCTTTCGCTATCATGCACGCGCGACGCAACTCCCTCTCTTGGGTCCCGACTCATGCCTCGATCTGCAATTCTCGTGACCGGTGGCGCAGGGTACATCGGCAGCCACGTGGCGCGACAGTTGGGTGAAGCCGGCGAGACCGTCGTCATCCTCGACACCCTCATCACCGGTTTCCGGCAGGCGGTGCTGCACGGAACGCTCGTGGTCGGCGACAGCGGCGATCGCGACCTGGTGAACCGCGTGCTCGCCGAGCACAACGTCGATACGGTGATGCATTTCGCCGCCCATACGATCGTGCCGGAGTCGGTGGCGAAGCCGCTCAAGTACTACGGCAACAACACCTGCGCCACGCGCAGTCTCCTCGAGTGCTGCGCGGCGCACGGCGTGCGACAGTTCGTGTTCTCGTCCACCGCCGCCGTCTACGGCCTGCCTCCCGGTGGTGTCGCATCCGAGGAGACGCCGCTCGCACCCATCAATGCGTACGGCACTTCGAAACTGATGAGCGAGTGGATGCTGCGCGACCTGGCGCGAGCCTCGGACCTGCGCTACGTGGCGCTGCGCTACTTCAACGTGGCGGGTTCCGATCCGCAAGGACGCATCGGGCAATGCACGCCCAACGCGACGCTCCTGGTGAAGGTGGCCTGCGAAGCGGCGATCGGCAAGCGACCGGGCGTTGCCATCTTCGGCACCGACTACGAAACGCCCGATGGCACGGGCGTGCGCGACTACATACACGTGGAGGACCTGGCAAGCGCCCACGTCGATGCCCTCGGCTACCTGCGCGACGGCGGCGCCTCGATCACGCTCAACTGCGGTTACGGCCACGGCTACAGCGTGCGCGAGGTGCTGCGCATGGTCGAACAGGTCGCGCAGAAGCGGCTCCAGACACGCGAAGAGCCGCGCCGTCCCGGCGATCCTTCCATGCTGATCGCACGCGCCGACCGCGTGCGCGAGGTCCTCGGCTGGCAGCCGCAACTCGACGACCTCGAGGCCATCGTGCGCTCCTCCCTCGACTGGGAGCGCAAGCAACTCGCCGCGCCCTGGCGCAATCCGGCGGCGAAGGTGTGAATCCGCCCGCAAAACAGCCACTTCGCCGTCGATCGGCGGTCCGGGGGGACTGCTAGAATTGCCCGCCATGCGCTTGAGCAAGCCGCGGTCGCTGAGCGGGCTGATGCTGCTGGGACTATCCCTGGTGGCGATCCCCCTGCTGATCGCGGTGGTGAACGCCGCCGTGCAGATCCGTCGCCTCGCCAGCCAGAGCGAGGCGCTGGTCGTGCAAGGCGTGCAGGCGACGCGCTACAACCAGT
Organism: Steroidobacteraceae bacterium; assembly: GCA_035263105.1. GTDB lineage: Bacteria > Pseudomonadota > Gammaproteobacteria > Steroidobacterales > Steroidobacteraceae > DATBVX01. The sequence continues at coordinate 91,164 of DATFRO010000044.1, forward strand.
TGCTGTTCGAGCAGATCGCCTCGCTCGAGCGCAGCGCGCGGCTCTACCAGGTCATCGGCAATCGCGAGCTGCTCGAGGTCTACCGGCAGAATCACGAGCGCTTCCAGGACACGCTCCAGTCGCTCGCCCGCCTGCAGCAGGACCTGCCGCGCGATGTACAGCTGGAGAGCCTGCGCACCGAGAGCATCGCGATCTGGAGGCTCTTGAGCGAACGCGAGCGCGGCTCTCCCGAGATCACGCAGGCGGTGAGCAATTTCTCGCGGCTGTGGGAGAACGCGACGACGCTGGCGGACGCGAGCCGCACGCGCATCGATCAGCAGCTCGAAACGCTCCAGCGCGCCACCGCCAGCGCACAGCGCAACCTCTTCTGGCAGTCGGCGGCGCTGGTTCCAATGACGCTGATCCTGACCATCGTGTTCACGCTGATGCTCGGGCGCCCCATTCGGCAGATCGACCGCGTGATCAGCGAGCTGGGCCGCGGCACGTTCTCGCGCGCCATCAAGGTCAGCGGGCCCAGCGACCTGGAGGCCCTGGGACGGCAGCTGGAATGGCTGCGCATGCGGCTGCTGGAGCTCGCGCAGGAAAAGAACCGCTTTCTGCGACACATGTCGCACGAGCTCAAGACACCGCTCGCCAATATCCGCGAAGGCACGGAGCTCCTGCTGGATGGCTCGGTCGGCCAGCTCGCCGACGACCAGCGCGAGGTGACCGGGATCCTGCGCGAGAACGGACTGAAATTGCAGCGCCTGATCGAAAACCTTCTCACCTTCAGCACCTGGCAGGCGCAGAGCGTCGGCCTGGAGCTGAGCGAGTTCAAGCTGCGGCCGCTCATCAAGAGCGTGCTCGAGAGCCAGCGCCTGACGCTAGTCAGCCAGCGCGTGCGCCTCGATGTGCGCGTGGAAGACGTGACCCTCTCAGCGGATCGCAGCAAGGTGCGCCTGATCCTCGACAACCTGCTGTCGAACGCCGTCAAGTTCACGCCCCACGGCGGCACGATCCACATCCACGCGCAATCGATGCGCGACCAGCTGGTGCTCGACGTCGCCGACACCGGGCCCGGCATTCCGCTCGAGGAGCGCAGCCGTATCTTCGAGGCCTTCTACCAGGGCAAGACCCCGCAGGGCGGTCACGTCAAGGGCACCGGCATCGGCTTGTCGGTCGTGATCGAATTCGTGCACGCGCACAGCGGCACCATCGAGATCGTCGACGGCCAGTTCGCCGGCGCGCATTTCCGCATCCGCCTGCCACTGCGTCCGTCAGTCATTGAAGTGAAGGAACCCGCGCATGCGGCCTGAGCGGATGCGATTCGCCATGCGCGTTCCGGCACTGTGCTGCACCCTCGTCGTGCTCAGCGGCTGCAGCATCCTGCCTGGGACTCCGGAGCGCGCGCCGCCGCCACCCACCCAGGCGTCGGATCCTTCACTCGGCCAGATGTCGAGCTACCTGGAATTGATGGAACGGCTCTCGAAGGCGACGCCGGCGGAGCAGGCGGAGATCGCGCAGCGAGCCAAGGACGCTTCGGACCTCACGCCGACGACCAGCAACCGTTTGCGCTATGCGCTGGTCCTCGCAACCCCGGGTCACGGCAAGACGGACGAGGAAGCCGCGCGCCAGATGCTCACGCAACTGCTCGCGACGCCCGAGACCATGTTGCCCGCTGAACGTTCGCTCGCGTGGATCTGTCTCAAGGACGTCGATCAACGCCTGATCCTGCAGGCCGAGAACCAGCGCTTGCAGGCTGCGACCAGCCTGCAGGAGCGCGAGCGAACCGCCGCCACCAACCGGCGCCTGCAGACCGAGATCGAAGAGAACGCGCGCCTGCGCAAGCAGCTGGCCGAGGCGCAGGCCAAGCTGGACGAGATCACGCGCATCGAGCGGGCGATCATCGAGCGCAACCCCGGCAACAGCGGACACTAAAGCCCGACCGTGAACCGGTCGCGGGTTTTCCCCGCGGGTTAACGCAAATGGAGGGGGCCTCGCTATAATGCCCCGCCCGTTGCGGATCGAATCAATTTGACAGCACCCGCCAAACGCAAAGCGCGCATCCTCGTGGTCGACGACGATCCGGGATTGCTGCGCCTGCTGACGATCCGCCTGCGCGCCGAGAACTACGACGTCGAAGCCGTCGAGAGCGGCGTCGCCGCCCTAGCCGCCGCGGGGCGCTTCCGGCCGGATCTGGTCATCACCGACTTGCGCATGGACCAGATGGACGGCATCGGTCTGCTCAAGGAGCTGCAGAGCCGCTGGCCCGGACTGCGCGTCATCATTCTTACGGCGCACGGCACCATTCCCGACGCCGTGCACGCCACGCAGAGCGGCGCATTCGGCTTTCTCACCAAGCCGGTCGACAAGCAGGAACTGCTCGACCAGGTGCAGAAGGCCCTGAAGATCTCCGGCTTCTCGCAGTCGGACGAGGACTGGCGCGCCGAGATCGTGACCCGCAGTCCGATCGTCGAGGAGAAGCTCGCGCAGGCGCACATGGTGGCCGGGAGCGATGCGCGCGTGCTGATCTCGGGCGAGAGCGGCACCGGCAAGGAGCTCATCGCGCGCGCCATCCACAAGGCGAGCGCGCGCCGCGACCGCTCCTTCGTCGCGATCAACTGCAGTGCGATGGCCGAAGAGCTGCTCGAGTCCGAGTTGTTCGGCCACGAGAAAGGCGCCTTCACCGGCGCGATCCGTACGCACAAGGGCCTGTTCCAGGCGGCCGACGGCGGGACGCTCCTGCTGGACGAGATCGGCGACATGCCGCTCAGGCTGCAGGTGAAGCTGCTGCGCGTGCTGCAGGAAAACCAGGTGCGCCCGGTGGGCAGCACCGAGGCGATCCCGGTCAATGTGCGCGTGATCTCGGCGACGCACCGTGACCTGCAGCAGCTCCTCGCGAGCGGCACGTTCCGCGAGGATCTCTACTATCGTCTCAACGTCGTGCACATCGAGATGCCACCGCTCGCCAAGCGGCGCGAAGACATCCCGCTGCTGGTCGCCCATTTCCTCGAGCAGATCGCGCAGGAAACCGGCGCACGCAAGATCTACGCACCCGAAGCCGTTGAACTGCTGGCGACCGCGGACTGGCCGGGCAATATCCGCCAGCTCGCGAACGTCGTGCGGCAGAACGTCGCGCTCACGCGCACGCCCATCATCACCGCGGAGCTCGTGCAGCAGTCACTCGGCGGGTCGCCGTCGCGCCTGCCCTCCTTCGATGAGGCCCGCGATGAATTCACGCGCAGCTACCTGGCGCAGATCCTGCAGATCACCGCGGGCAACGTGAGCCAGGCCGCGCGCCTCGCCAAGCGCAACCGCACGGACTTCTACAAGCTCCTTGCCCGCCACCAGCTGGTACCCGACGACTTCAAGGCACGTTGAGCGCGGGCGCGATCGCCGGCGCTCCACACCGCGGGCCTCGTGCGCCCTGTCATGAGCCCTGAGCCCACTCTTCCCGCCGCCGACAGTACCGATGTTCTCGTCGTGGGCGCGGGCGTGGTCGGCCTGAGCGTCGCGCGGGCGCTGGCGCTCGCGGGCCTCGAGGTGATCGTCGTCGAGCGGCACAAGCGCGTCGGCGAAGAGACCTCCTCGCGCAATTCCGGCGTCATCCACTCGGGCATCTATTACCCGACTGCGAGCGCCAAGGCGCGCTTGTGCGTGCGCGGACGCGATCTCCTCTACGCTTACTGTGCCGAGAAGGGCATCGCTCACCGGCGCTGCGGCAAGATCATCGTCGCGCAGGCGAGCGAAACCGAGAAACTGCGCGGGCTCCTGCGCCAGGCGGCGCTCAACGGCGTGACCGACCTAACCTGGCTCGATGCCGCGCAGGTTCGCGAGCTCGAGCCGCAGGTGCGCGCCGACGCCGGACTCCTCTGCCCGAGCACCGGCATCGTCGATGTGCACGAGTACATGACGGCGTTGCACGGCGACCTGGAGCAGCACCGTGGATCGGTCGTCTTCGACACGGAACTGGTCCGGGTGCAAGTCGAGCCCACGCGCATCCACGCGCAATTGCGCACGGGACATGAACGATCGCACGTCAACTGCCGCTGGCTCATCAATGCTGCCGGCCTGCACGCGGTCGATGTGTTGCGACGGATCGAGGGCTTCCCGGCCGCGCGGATTCCGCAACGCCACTTCGCCAAGGGCAACTACTTCGATTGCGCGGGGCCCTCACCCTTCCGGCGGCTTGTCTACCCGATGCCGGCGAGCGCGGGTCTCGGCATCCACGCCACGCTCGATCTCGCGGGAAAAGTGCGCTTCGGGCCTGACGTCGAGTGGATCGATGAGATCGACTACGCGGTCGATGCCGCGCGCTCCAGTCAGTTCTATGCGGCGATCCGCACCTACTGGCCTTCGCTGCGCGACGGTGCGCTGACGCCGTCCTATGCCGGAGTGCGGCCCAAGCTCACCGGCCCGAACGAACCGGCCGCGGACTTTCGCATCGAGACACCGCGCGAGCACGGCGTCGACGGCATCGTCAACCTGCTGGGCATCGAGTCGCCGGGGCTGACGGCGTCGCTTGCCATCGGATCGCAGATCGCCGGGGAATTGGCCGCATCGAGGCCCTGAGCGGCTCTCTCGACCGCCTCTCGAGGCGCAACCGTGCTCAGGTCGCGCGCAACGAGCGGCCGTAGGTCAGCTTGAAGAGTGCCGGCACGACAACCAGGGTCAATATAGCCGCGCTCACCATCCCTCCGACCATGGGCGCAGCGATACGACGCATGATCTCCGAGCCCGCGCCGCTCCCAACCAGCAGCGGGAGCAGGCCGAGGATGATCGTGAATACCGTCATCAGCTTGGGACGCAATCGACGCAGCGCGCCTTCGACGATGGCTTCATCCAGTTCGGCCATCGTCGCTCCCTGACCCGACTCGCGCCGCCCTGCCCAGGCCGAGTTGAGGTACAGCAGCATCACGATTCCCGTCTCCGCCGCGAGGCCCGCCAGGGCGATCAAGCCGACGACCACTGCGATGCTCACGCGCAGGTCGAGTGCCCACAGGAGCCACACGGCACCGACCATCGATACGGGCAGCGAACCCAGGATGATCGCGACCTGCGGCCAGCTGCGAAAATTCGCGTACAGCAGCAACACGATGAGCAGCACCACGACGGGGACGATGATCTTCAATTGCTCCAGCGTGCGCGCCCATTGCTCGTACTCGCCGGACCAGTACAGCGTGTAGCCCGCAGGCACGATCTTCGCGTCGTCGATCTTGCGTTGCGCGGCCCGGATGAAGGCGGCGACGTCGTGGTCGGCGACATCGACGTAGATCCAGCCGGCGGCTCGTCCGTTCTCGCTCCTGATGAGCGACGGCCCGCTGCGCACGCGGACCTGGGCGACGTCCTGGAGAAGGATCTGCGCTCCGCTCGCGATTGGTATCGGCAGTCGGGCGAGACGCTCGACCGAGTCACGCCACGCGCTCGGATAGCGGGCGACGATCGGAAAGCGTTCGCGGCCTTCCAATGTCTCACCCAGCCGTGCTCCTCCAATCGCCATGCTCACCACATCGTGCAGGTCGGCAATGTTGAGGCCGTAGCGCGCGGCCGCGGCACGATCCGGATCAATGTCGATGTAGCGGCCGCCTCCCGACCGCTCGGCATAGACCGCGACCGCACCGGGCGCGCCTTTCAGCACCTGCTCCACCTGCACGACGATCGCATCGATGGCGGCAGGATCGTCGCCCACCACTTTCACGCCGAGTGGCGCGCGCATGCCGGTGGCCAGCATGTCGATGCGGGCGCGAATCGGCCCGCTCCAGTAGCTGGTGAGTCCCGGCAACTCGACCTGCGAGCGCAACTCGGCCTTCAATGCCTCGGGTGTGAGGCCGGGACGCCATTGGGCGCGCGGCTTGATCTGCAATGTGGTCTCGAGCATCTCGAGCGGGGCCGCATCGGTGGCGCTGTCCGCACGCCCCGCCTTGCCGAAGACGCTCTGCACCTCCGGAACCTTGCGTAACAGCTGATTGCTCCGCTGCAAGAGCGCGCGCGCCGCATCCGCCGACAGGCCTGGCAGTGCCGTCGGCATGAACAGCAGGTCGCCTTCGTCCATGGGAGGCTGCAGCTCGGTTCCCAACCGGCTCGCAGGCCAGAGCGTGATCAGGACCAGCACACCGGCCGCGGCCAGCATGCTCCACGGACGACTGAGCGTCTGCCGCAAGACTGGCGCGTAGGCCGCCGCAAAGAACCGGTTGAGCGTGTTGCCGTGGGCCGGGGCGACGCGAGTTCCGGCCAACCACCATGCCAATACGGGCAGGACTGTCATGGAAAGGAGTGCCGCAACCAGCAGCGCGTACGTCTTCGTGTACGCCAGCGGTGCGAACAACCGGCCCTCTTCGCCGGAGAGCGCGAGGATCGGCACGAACGAGAGCGCAACGATCAGCAGCGAAATCACCAGCGACGGCGCGACCTCAGTGCACGCATCGAGTGCCGCGGACCGTGCATCCGCCGGTCCACTGACGCCGTCGAGTCTTCGATGCAGGTTTTCCACCACGACGATCGCCGCATCGACCATCACGCCGACCGCGACCGCGATTCCGCCGAGCGACATGATGTTCGCGGAAATGCCCTGCGCCCGCATGATCAGGAATGCGCCCAGGACGCCGAGCGGCAACAGCGCGATCACGACCACGCTCGATCGCAGGTGAGCGAGGAACAGCAAGCTGATCAGCAGGACCACCGCAGCTTCCTCGACCAGCTTGAGGGAGAGATTGCCGAGCGCTCGGGCAATCAGCCCGGATCGATCGTAGACGGGCACGATCTCGACTCCCTCGGGGAGCGAGCGGGCGATGACCGCGAGGCGATCCTTCACCGCAGCGATCACGGCCCTGGCGCTGGCGCCGTTGCGCATCACGATGATGCCGCCGACCGCCTCGCCCTCACCATCCAGGTCGGCAATGCCGCGGCGCATTTCCGGCCCGATGCGCACCTCCGCAATGTCGCCGAGCAGGACCGGCACGCCCTGCTCCGCGACCTTCACCGGTATCCGGCGCAGGTCGTCGACGCCGCGCACGTAGCCACTAGAGCGCACGACATACTCGGATTCGGCCAGCTCGATGACCGAGCCGCCCGCTTCCGAGTTGCCGCGTTCAATCGCCTGGCGCACATCCGGCAGCGTGACCCGCACGGCGCTGAGACGCTCGGGATCGAGCACCACCTGGTACTCCTTCACCATTCCGCCCACGCTCGCCACTTCCGCGACCCCGGGGAGCGCCTGCAGCTCGAATTTCAGCATCCAGTCCTGCAGGGCGCGGAGCTGTGCGATGTCGTGACGCCCCGAACGGTCCGTGAGCGCGTACTGATACACCCAGCCGAGGCTCGTGGCGTCCGGGCCGAGCGCGGCCCGCGCTCCCTCGGGCAGGCCTGGAGCCACCTGCGCCAGCCGTTCGATGATCCGCGATCGCGCCCAGTACGGGTCCGTCCCATCGCGGAACTGCACGTAGACGAACGAATCGCCGAACAGTGAGTAACCGCGCACCGCGGTCGCGGACGGCACCCCGAGCATCGCGCTGGTGAGCGGGAATGTGACCTGATCCTCCACGATGCGTGGAGCCTGCCCGGGAAACGGCGTGCGAACGATCACCTGCACATCGCCGAGATCCGGCCACGCATCGACCGGTGTACGGAGCAATGCCCACACGCCCAGCACCGTGAGCAGGGCTGCGAGACTCAGCACCCAGGTGCGATGGCGCAGGGACAGTTCGATGATGCGGGCGACCAGCCCTCGGTTGCCGCGCGGCACAGTGGTGAAGCTAGCGTTGCGCGGCTCGTGATGTCGACGTCGCCGCCGCGTCGGGATCATTCATGCGCGCCAGGCCGGCGCGCAGAGCCGATTCCGAATCGAGCAGGAAAATGCCCGAGGTGACCACGTGATCGCTCGCCTCGAGTCCCGATCTCACCACGGTCTGCTCTCCGCTTTCCGGTCCGAGTTCGACGCGACGCGGCGCGAAACGTCCTTCTCCCAACGCGACGATGACCCGCGCGCTATCGCCATCGCGGATCACCGCCTCGCGGGGAACGTGCAGTACTGCTGCGCCGTCTGCTGAGTACAGCACGGTGCTGACGAACATGTTCGGACGCAGCAGGCCGTCGGCATTGGAGAGCACGACGCGGACCTGGGTCGAGCGCGTGGCGGCATCCACTTCCGGATAGATGTAATCGACGTGTCCGGTGCGCTCGGTGCCCGCGGGACCGCCGGCGCGGATCCTGGCCGTCGCTCCTGCCTTCACGACCGACGCCTGGGAGGCCGGAACGTCGGCGATCACCCAGATCGGATCAACAGAAGCCCAGCGCAACACCGGTGCCCCGGCACCGATCACTGCGCCGGTGCGGCAATTGAGCGCCGTGATCACGCCGGCCGAGCCGGCGCGCACCGGAATCCGGCCCACGGCTCGATGCCCTTCGCGCAGATCGGCGATCAGCTGATCGGTGAGTCCGAGCGCGCGCAGCGCGCCGACGAAGGGATTTTCCGAGTCGCTGCGCGCCGGGTTCACCGCAGCCAGGTACTGCGCATCGGCGCTGGCGAGGGGCGATGAGTAGATCTCGAACAGCAGCTGTCCGGAACTGACGCGCTCGCCGACAGCGCGCACCGACAGCTTTTCGACGCGCCCGCCGGTCGGCGCATAGGCCTCCGCCAGCGAGCGCTCGTCATAGCGGACGATGCCCGGGGCGCGAACTTCGAGGTTGAGCGGGCCCACGCTCACCGGGGCCGTGCGCACACCCAGCTTTTGAATCAGCGCCGCCGACAGGTGCAACTCACCGGGAGCTTGCGCAGCCTCGTCATAGACCGGCACGTACTCCATCCCCATTTCGTCACGCGCCGGAACCGGCGAGGTGACGGCGGGGTTCATGGGGTGGCGGTAATAGAGGGGCTTCGGCTGCGCGTCGACGGCTGCACGTTGATCACCGTCATGGCTCGAACAACCCGCGCAAACGATGAGCATCCACGCCATCGCGGCCGCCATCGATCGGCGGATGACGCTACCAGATGGGCGACCAGTCGGCATCGGCGGGAGCGCTACGCAGCGGCCGAACCAAAATGCGCGTACTGCTCCTCGCGCAGTTCGTCGGCGATCCGCCCCGGCGGAAGCGTCACGTCATCGTAGGTGATGACCGCATCCTTCGGAATGTCACGCTTGAGACGGCAGCCCTCCACCAGTCCTTCGGGGAGGTATCGCTGCGCGCGCATCTCGTCTGTGTTCACGGCTTCGCCGTAGGTCATGTAGTTGCCGTACTCGTCCAGCGTTTCCCCGGCTTTCAGGTCCCGCTTGGCGCACGCGCAGACCTCGACTCTCGGCCCGGCCAGCGGCACGTCCGCATCGCCGAAGAGGACCACGCGGGCCACGGTGTTGGGAACCTCGAAGTGGCACAGGTGCCAGGGCGTATAGAGGCTGTACAGGGGACCCTCGCCGAGCTTGTACAGGTTGAGGTAGTGACGCTGCTTGGGGTCCGTGTGCTCGGCAATGCAGTAGATGCCCGGATTGGGCTGCGCACCCACCACGTAGTCGATGATCCCTCCGAGGCGGCGCAGCTCCTCGACGTCGTAATACTTCGTGAGCGTGTCCACGTGCTCGCGGTGTTCGTAGCCGCGCGACATGCCGCGCGTCTTCACCTGCAGCCCGCAGCCATTCGCCACGATCGCCTGCTCGAAACTCACCTTGGAGCCATCGGCAAACGAAGTCACCATCGATGGGTTCTGGCCCCATTTCTCGGCAAATCCCTTCTGCGTGGTCGGATTGCGATAGCGATCCTGTAGTCCCTTGATGTTGCCCATGACACGCGGGATCAGACCGAGGCCCTTTACGTAACGCCACAGGTTGATCTGCACCCCGGGCTGGTCGCCATCACAGGCGGACAGAACCACGCGGTGCTTGCGCGCGTAGACCTGCAGGATCGGGCCTATGGTCGCATCGAGCTCCGCGTTCATGAGTACGATGTGCTTGCCGTGCTTGAATGCATCGAGCACGACGCGTGCGCCAAACTCGACCGCACCGGTCACATCGACCAGGCAGTCGAGCAGCTCCGATCTGCAGAGCAGGTATGGATCTTCGGTAACCACGGGCTTGCCGCTGCTGATCGCGGCATCGAGTTGCTGCTGCGTCGAGGCCACGACCGGCTCCAGCCCGGCATAGCGATACGCCTCGATCGCCTTGTCGACGTGGCGGTTGAAGATCGCCGCCATGCGTTCGCCGGGTACGGAGTGCACGATCTGGTTGACCAGGCCGCGGCCCATGAAGCCTGCGCCGATCATCCCGACCCGAATGGGCTTGCCCTGCGCTTCGCGCGCCTTGAGCGCGGTGTCAACTATGATCATCGTTGCTTCTCCGGGTCATCCCGCGACCGTCATTTCCTTCCTGAGCCGCGCTTCCCAGCTGTCGAGGAGCGGTGCGTCACGATCCTTGTCCGAGATCACACTCACCGGAAGCGGCCAGTCGAGGCCCAGGCGCGGATCGTTGTAGCGCAGTGCGCGTTCGTTGGGCGGACTGTAGAACTCACCGACCTGGTAGCTCGTCTCGGTGTTGTCGACCAGCACCTGGTAGCCATGCGCGAAGCGCTCGGGGACATAGAGCGCGCGATGATTGTCCTCGGTCAGTTCCACCGAGATGTGCCGCAGGTAGGTCGGCGACTCCGGACGCAGATCGACGATCTGGTCGAGAATGGCCCCCCGCGTGCACCGCACGAGCTTGGTTTCCGCCGCCGGCGGCGTCTGAAAGTGCATGCCGCGCAGCGTTCCGCGGCGATGATTGAACGCCAGGTTGGCCTGCGCGATCACCGGCTTCAGCCCGTGCGCCGCGAACTCGTTCTGGCAGAACGCCCGCGCGAAGAACCCACGCGAGTCGGTCCGCGGTTCGAGCTCGATGACAAAGGCACCCTTGAGTTCCGTTTCCGAAAAAATCACTACATCCTCTCCTCAGGCGAGCAGCAGCTTCGGCGCATGAAAACCTTCCGCCCACCCTGATGCCGCGCCGGATTCGATGCCGCGCAGACGCATCAGGCCGCGGAACGTTTCCGCGGTGAACCAGCGCTTGTGCAGCTGCGAGCGATAACAGGCGAGGAGAATGCGGATCTTGCGCTCCACCTGGGCGCGCGTGAGCGCCACGTAGGCGCCAGGCGTCACGAGACCACCGTCGAATTTCGGGATCTCGTACTCGAGGACCAGGTGATCGCGAAACGTGTTCCAGGTGAGCTCCGCAATGACGCGGTGATCCTGGTGCAGGTCGCCCTTGTGATGCGTGAACACGAGATCGGGGTTCGGCCAGGCCTTGAAGCCCTCGAACACTTCCTTGATGTCGGCAAACTGCGCCGGGAAGAAGCCGTCGCGAAACTGGTGGGTGACGACCTGGCTGCGACGCGCCGCCCGCAGGAAGCGCGCCGCGCTCGCGTTCAACTCCGCGGCGCGGAGCGCCGTGCCAGCAAACGCGACCCAGGTGACGCGAGAGCCGGGATATTTCTGCAACAGCGCGAGGAGCGTCCCGCCGCAACCGATATCGATGTCGTCGCAATGCGCGCCCAGGCAGAGAATTTCCAGGCGGGAGCCGCGGCGCCTGGCGCTCGCGCCCGTAATGGCCAGTTGCATCATTGCCGGAGCACGCGCGTCGACTCAGCGGGCGGCATCGCCACGTTGCCACAGCATCCAGGGGCAGTTTCCCTGCGCCTCCATGCGGTCGAAGGTGATCTTGTCCTTGAACGTGTCCATGGCCTGCCAGAATCCGCGGTAGCGGTAGGTCGCCAGCAGTTTCTTGTCGATCAGGCGAGCGAACGGCTTGTCGACCAGCTCCTCACCCTCCTGCACGTAGTCGAAAATGTCCCGGCGCAGCACGAAGAATCCGCCGTTGATCCAGATGTCGCCCGCGTTCATCGGCCCCATCTCCGCCACCAGCCCGTCATCGCCCGAGCGCGCGGTGTGGAAGGATTGCGAGGGATGCACGGAAACGAAGCTCGCCACGACGTTCTTGCGGCGGAAGTCCTCGATGTGACGATCGAGCGGCAGGTCGGAGAGACCGTCCGAATAGTTGGCGAGGAACATCTCGTCATCCCGCAGGTACTCGCGCACGCGCAGGAGCCTCTGACCGATGTTGCTGTGCAGGCCCGTATCGACGAAGGTGATCCGCCAGTTCTCCAGGTCGCGGCTCAGCAGCTCCACCTTGCGCCCGCCGTCCGAAAGAACGAAGTCATTGGTCATGGCCTCGCTGTAGCGCAGGAAGTAGTCGCGAATCATGTCACCGCGATAACCGAGGCACAGGATGAACTCCGTGTGCCCGAAGTGCGCGTAGTAGCGCATCAGGTGCCACATGATCGGCCGGTAGCCGACGTTCACGAGCGACTTCGGGATCGTGTCGGAGTGCTCCCGCAGTCGAGTGCCCAGGCCACCGCAAAACAGCACGACTTTCATGATGTGATCCGCGAAAGCGTTGCAGCACCGGTGCGCGCGATGCTCATCGCCAGTAGAACTCCGTGTCGATCTGCTGCGTCGATTGCAGGTACTTGAGCTGCTTCAGGCGCGTGAAAGCGCGGAACTGGTGCGTCTCGGGGCTCATCTGGATGCGTTCGAACACCTCTCGCAGCTGGCGCGCGCCGTCGCGTGCCGTGTAACGACACTTGAAGTCCGGCAGCACGCGGTGAATCTTGTCGAAGTTGACGCGATAGCTGCGCGTGTCGCCGCTCGGCGGACCGACGCTGACTTCGCAGCCGGGGAACTCCTCCGCCACGATCTGCGCGAGCTCGCGAACGCGGTAGTTCTCGGAGTTCTCGCCGACGTTGAGGATCTGGCCGCGAATCGCCGCCTCGGGCGCAGCGAGACAACGGAGGATCGCCTGGCAGATGTCCTCGACGTGCACCACGGGACGCCAGGGGCTGCCGTCGCTGACCATCGCAATGCGCTTCGTGGTCCACGCCAGCGCGCACAGGTCATTCACCACGATATCGAAACGCATGCGCGGCGAGGGGCCGTAGGCCGTGGCGTTGCGCAGGAACACCGGGGAGAAGTTGCCGCCCGCCATCTTGCCGACATCGGTCTCGACGCGGACCTTGCACTCCGCGTACGCCGTCTGGGGATTCGGCGGCGCGGTCTCGTCGAGAAAGTCGCCCGTCCCAGCGCCGTACACGCTGCACGAGGAGGTATAGACGAAGCGCCGGATGCCGAGCTGCTGCGCCGCTTCGGCCAGCGCGACGGAACCGGCGTGATTGATCTTGCGCGTGACGTCCGGGTTGTTCTGCCCGAGCGGATCGTTCGACAGCTCCGCGAGGTGCACAACCGCATCGCAGCCCTCGAGGTCCGCCACATCGATGCGGCGCAGGTCCTTCATGACCGTCAGCGGGCTGACCGCCAGCTGGCGCGGGTCGCTGTACAGCCAGCCATCCCGGTAGTACCCGGTATCCAAACCCACGATCTGGTGGCCGGCCTTCGCCAGCTGTTGCACCAGGCGCGACCCGATATAGCCGTCGCTGCCGGTCACGAACATCTTCATCTCGGGCTGTCCCCCATTGCCGGGTAAGGCTTGTTTTTCGGCATTATCCGTATATTCGCCGCGGCGGAGAGTGAGCCGTCCGTTGTTTTTGCATTCCGCGCGGGCGCATCCACGCATCCCTCTTTCGCGGTGCGCGATTATGACAAATACGGAGGCGATCGCCCATCGCCAACGATCACGCGGCTGAACGCGATCCGGGGCTTACAGCGCAAACCGCAGGTCAGAGCTTGATGAACACGGCCACCGAGGGCACGCCGTTGGTGTCGACCAGGAACAGCATGTAGAAGCCCGGCGGCGCCAGGTTCGCGTCGACCGGCGCCGTGACCGAGAGCGAGCCGCTCGAAGCGGTAAAGGTCAGCGGCAGGTAGCGCTGGTTCACGTTGATGGTGTGCGTCACATCGGGATCCGCGATCAACACGACCTTGGCAATGCGGCTGGCATCGGGGCTGGTCACCGTGAAGGGCTGGTTGAAGCTCAGCTGCGTCGGCGCGGCCGTGATCACCGGCCTCGGTCCCTTGAACAGGTACGGCGGAGAGAAGTACTCGCCGTTGAGCTGATCGGTGACATCGGTGCCGCTGTTGAACCGGCCGCCGCCCACGATCAGCAAACGCCCGTCCGGCAGCAGCAGCGCGTTCGAGTGATAAAGCCGCGGAGCATGCATGGCTGCCAGCGTCGTCCACGTTTCGGTGGTCGGCGACCACAGCTCCGCCTCCAGCACCGCATTCGCGACGTCGGTGGCGTTCGTGGTCCGGCCGCCGCCGGTCATCAGGACGTTGCCATCGGGCAGCAAGGAGAGTGTTCCGTAGGTGCGCGGGAACTGCATCGATGCAACGGCCCGCCACGCGGGCACCTGCTGCGTCATGTCGAGCACGTATGCCGTGCGCGCCGACGACGGCGGCGGACTGTCGGGATTGGCCGAGGTTCCCGCCTTGAGGAACTTGCCGGGCAGGTACATCGCCGAGCTGCCGCCATCGAACGTGTTGCTCGGATCGACCATGCTCCAGGTCTGCGTCGCGAGGTTCAACACGCGACTGGCGATCGGGTTCTCGGAGGTGCTGGTCGCGAGGAGCCTGCCGTCGGGGAGTACGTACAGGTGCGGGTAGTACGGCAGCGACTGCTGCGCACCGGTCAACTGCGACCAGGTGTTCGTTGCCGGGTTGTAGATCTCCGGCGTCGTCACGAAGCAGCGGTCGCAGTTCGTTTCGCCCGAATTGACCAACACCCGCCCGTCCGGCAGGCGCGTCGCGGTCGGATACCAGCGCGGGAACTGCATCGACGCGACGCTCGTCCAGGTCTCCGTCGCCGGGTTGAAGATGTTGGCGTCCGGGATTCCGGTGTGCGCGGAAATGTGCCCGCCCACCACGAGAATGCGTCCGTCCGCAAGCTCGACGTGGCCGGAGCAGAACAGGTTGTCCCCCACGGTGGCGTCGGTGAACACACCGGTTCGTGGATCGAAGACCCGGCCGTTGTGCCCGAACTCCTGGCCGTCCCAGGCAAGGATGCGGCCCGTGTTCATCAGGTTGGTGTGTACTGCGACGATCGGCCAGTTGAACAGGCCGGACCACAATCCGGTCTGCGCCGGGTTGCCGGGACTCGCATTCGAGAACGTCACTGACATCGTGACTGCACTCGATATGTTCCGTGCGGTGTCCCAGGCGTACACGCCGAGCGTGTGCGCGCCATTGGCGAACTGTGCGGTACTCAGCGTCGTTGAATAGGGAGAGCCGACTGACACGCCGACGTTGGCTCCGTCGACCTGATACTGCACTCCACCCACTGCACTCTGCGAATCCGACACGACGGCGGCCAGTGTCACGTTGCCGGTGAGCGTGGCTCCTGCGGCCGGCGCCGAGAACGAAACCGTCGGAGGCGTGGTGTCCGATCCACCGCCGCCCGTAGTGGTCACGGCGATGATGTTCGAGTAGGCACTCAGGTTGGCGGCCGCATCGGTGGCACGCACCCGGTAGCGATAACTCGTGCCCGCCGTCAGCCCGCTGTTGTTGAAGGTGGTGCCAGTGGGCGTGCCGATCTGCGTGAAGTTCGTGCAGCT